>NZ_JBITKL010000011.1:0-123839 GCF_044460945.1 Micromonospora sp. NPDC049903 | reverse complement strand
CGGGGGGGGGCCCCCCGGGGGGGGGGGGGGGGGGGGGGGCGGCCCCCCCCCCCGGGGGGGGGGGCCCCCCCCGCCCCCGGGGGGGGGGGGGCGGGGGGGGGGCCCCCCCCCCCCCCACGACTCGGTGTGGTGGCGCCACCATGGCTGTTCGCGGACTGCCACCGACACCGCCGGGGCCCGCCGCCGCCTGCGACGAGCGGGCCGAGAGCTAGGCTGGGCCGGTGATCCGGGCCGTGATCGTGGACGTCGACGACACCCTGTGCCTCACCCAGGCCGCCGCGCTCGCGCTGGAGAACGAGGTGCTCGCGGAGATGGGCCGACCTCCGATACCCCCGCACGTCCACCTGTCGACGTGGGGCGCGCCACTGCTGGACGCCATGCCCATCCGGTCGCCCGGGCTCGACCTGGTCCGGTTCACCGCGCTGCACCAGCGGGCGCTGGAGCGGCACGTCGCCGACGGCCGACTGGACGTGATCCCACCGGAGAACCTGCGGGCGCTGGACGAGTTCGTGCTCTCCGGCCGAGCGGTGTTCCTGTTGACGTCGCGCACCGAGGACGAGGTCCGGCACATGCTGGCACCGGACCACGTTCTGGCCACCCGGGTCAGCGGCGTCTACCACGCCGGGAACACGCGTTTCCGCAAGCCGGACCCCCGGGCCTTCGACGAACTCCTCACCTCGACCGGACTCCCGCCGACCCAGTGCGTCTATGTGGGGGACTCCCCCGGTGACGCCCTGGCCGCCGGGGGTGCGGGCCTGCACTTCATCGGCTGCCTGCAGAGCCGGATCCGGACACCGGCGGACTTCGACCCCCGCTACGTCGACGCTTTCGTCGACGCCTTTCCCGACATCGTCGACGCGGTCCGGCAGCTCGATCCGGTCACCCCGGTCTCCGGCGGGTGACCTGCGGCAGAGCAGGGGGCGGCGGACGGCGGTCCCGGCCCTCGGTCGTCCACTCCGGCACCGGTTCGCGGCACCGGCGGGGATGGCATCGGTCGCCGGTGGCGGGTACGGTCGAGGGAAGGCGTCCTACGCGCCACGTCGAGGTCGGCACCTGAACGCTGTCCTCCCCGGCGCCGGATCGATGGTGGCAACCTCATCCGGCCGCGCCAGTGCCCTTCGCCAGGGCAGGGACTGAGCATTCGCATGAATGTCGTCACTGACCAGGACCTTCTGCAATTCCATCACTATGACGCCAGACCGAGCACCCGGCACGTGACCCTGTCCGGTGAGGCCGATCTGGCGACCGCCACGCGCATCCAGCACCACCTCGGGCAGCTCCTGACCCCGGAGTGGATCACCCACCTGGTCCTCGACCTGACTCCGCTGCGGTACCTCGACTGCGCCGCTCTCTCCGCGCTGCTCGTGATCAGGGAGACCGCCGCCGCACGAGGACAGCGGATCACCGTCACCGCCACCAGCGGCACGGCGAGGGTGATCGCGCTCAGCGGCGCGGAGCACGTGTTGCGGGCGCCGGAGCACCTCGCGGGACCGACCGCGTCGATCACGCGCGAGGTGACCGGCCCCCACCGCCCGTCGGTCGCTGCCGCGCCGGGCCGTCTCGTGGACGCCGGACAGCCGGATCAGCCGGTATCCCGCTGACAGGTCTGCGCGGCAGACGGCGTCCACGCCGGTGACGCTCGGCCTAACCGGCGGCACCGATGCCGCCGACGGCCAGCCCGGCCGCCAGCAGCACCGCCAGCGCGCCGCCGGCGGCAATCCACCGTCGGCGGCGGCGTACACGATGCTCCACCGCGTCGAGTCGGTCCTGTGGGGGCCGCAGTACCGGCACCGCCTGGGTCAGCAGGATTCGAATGTGGTCGTCGTCGTAGGTCACGCCCTACCTCCAGACCGCGAAGAGTTCGAGATGTGGATCCGCCTGCACCGTCCGTAGCGCCTTCTGCTGCTGCGCCTCGACCGTGCTGGCCGGGCAGCCGAGAATCTCCGCCGTCCGCGCCACCGACAGGTCCTCGACACAGCGCAGTACCACGATCGCCCGCTGCCGCCGGGTCAGCCGGGCCAGTGCCCGACACACCGCGTCCCGGTCCGCGGAGCCGACGGCCATGTCCCCGTACCCCGGGTCCTCCGTGGGTGGCCTCGGGATCTGCC
This sequence comes from Micromonospora sp. NPDC049903, assembly GCF_044460945.1. Taxonomy (NCBI): domain Bacteria; kingdom Bacillati; phylum Actinomycetota; class Actinomycetes; order Micromonosporales; family Micromonosporaceae; genus Micromonospora; species Micromonospora sp. NPDC049903. The sequence continues at coordinate 121,731 of NZ_JBITKL010000011.1, read as the reverse complement.
CACGCCACCGCCATTGCCACCGTGAGACGTACGTGGTGAACAAGGCCCTGCGCAGGTACGCCTCCGGCTGTCCACCGTCGGCGATCCTGGGCCAACGGGGCCAGGCGTCGGCCAGCACCGTCTGCACCAGATCCTCGGCCCGTTTCGCGTCCCCCGTCAGCAACCAGGCGGACCGCAGCAGGCCGTCGGACCGGACCCGGACGAACTCGACGAGACCGTCCGGCGGCCCTGCTTCCCCGTGTCGTCGCATCTGTACCTCCCGGTGCAGGAACGCGCTGGGCGGGCCGCGAGGTTAACGCCGACGCCGATTTCGTCGCCGCTCCTGCCGGACACGGATGAGCGCGCCCACTCCCCCTAGAGCGTCCTAGGAGGATGGCCTGATGGGGTGGCGGATCGTGGGACGGCCTGAGCGCGGGCGGATGTCGTACCCGTGGGCCATGATCTTGTCTGCACGGCGGCGCCGGAACCGGCCGGCGTGGCATCACCAGGGCGGACGCCGAGTCTGCGGCGGGCGGGAGGATTGCGGTGACGGACGCTGACGGGGCCGCCAGGCGGCGGCGGAGCGTGCTGGCGGTGGTGCCGCCGGCCCGCCCGCGCAAGCTGGCGAAGGTGCCCTTCGTCGAACTGGCCGACGGCCGATTGCAGGGAGTCGTCTCCAGCGGCTCGGACATCGAGCGGGTCTACGTCTCGTCGGTGGCCGCCGGCACCCACGCCTATCACTGCAGCACCAACAACAACCGGCCCTGCGGCGGACTGCGCGGCGCGCCCTGCAAGCACCTCCAGGCCCTGGCCGAGGAGGCCGTCCTGCAGTACGGCGTCGAGCGGGTCGCCCGGTATCTGCGGGTCGACGCCGGTGACGGGGTGCGCAGCGGCGCGGATCTGCTGACCCGGATGGACACCCGGCACGAACCGACCCCGGCCGCCGTGGTGTTCAGCCGGTTCCTGCGCCACCTGGCCTATCTCGAACTGCCGGACAGCACCACCGCGCTGCCCGAGTTGCACTGGTTCCCGGCCACCGGGGCGGGTCGCTGATGCTCGGCACACAGGTGGCGCAGTTGCAGCAGGACCCTCCGGCCGGCCTGGCCGACGCCGACACGGTGGTGGCCGGCTTCGACGAAGCGATGGTGAACGGTTTCGCGCGGGTCGGCGACGAGGCGGCGGCAGCACTGGCGGCGTTGGCCGACGCGGTGGCGGGCACTCCCCTGGGCGTCCCGGTGGCCGACGCGGTCGGCAGGGTGACGTCCGGCGGGTTCGGTCCCGACGACCTGGCTGTCCTGGCGGGCGCCCGGTCGGCGTTGCTCGGCGCGGCGCACGACGCACTGCTCGACCGGTTCGACACCGCCGTCGGGCGGGACCGGGCGCGGTGGACGGCACCGTCCGGCGCACCGGCGGAGACCTCCGCCGCGAGTGGCGCGGCCGCCGCCTGGCTGCACGAGGTGGCCGTGGCCGGTTGGCGCGGCGTCGACCACGAGTTGCTCTCCGCGGTCGGCTCGCCGGTCGAGGCCGCCCTGGCCGAGCCACGGCTGCGCCGACTGGCGGTGCTGCTCGACGGGCTCGCCGCCGAGGTGCGGGCGAGCCTGCCGGTGGCCACGATGCCGCAGGTGCCGGCCCGCCGCTGGGCCGACCTGTGGACCCGCGCCGTGCTGCTCGCGCAGGACCGGTCCGGCCCGACGGACGACGTCGAGCGGGTCTCCGGGCGGCTGCTCCCGCTCGGGGTGGACGTGCACGAGCACGCCACGGCGGTGCAGGTGCAGGTGCACGCCGTACTCGAACCGTCCGACGGCGGACCGGCCCGACTGGTGCGGACGACGGTGGCGGCCGGGAAGGTCGAGACGATCACCGGCCCGGCGGTGTGGCGGCTCCTGGCGGCGTACCCCGTGCTGCTGGCGGCGGTGGCGCAGCGGCGGACGGTGAGCGTCACCGACCTGCCGGTGCGCGGCGGTGACCTGTCCTGGTGCGAGTCACAGGTACGCCCGGGCGAACCGGCCGACCCCTTCGCCACCGGCCGGGTGTTGCTCGCCGAGGCGACGGCGGCGGCCACCGCCCCGCTGGACCGGCATCCGGCCGTGATCGCCGAACCGGTGCTGATGGAGGGCTACCGGGTGCGCAAGGACGGCGACGGCCTCACCCTCGAACGCGACGGAGAGTCGATCGGCGTCACGGTCGAGCGGCTGCCTGCGGCCGGTCCGCTCACCCCCGCGCTGGTCGCCGCCTCGACCTCCTGCCTCGGCCTGGCGCGGTGGGACGACGGACGGTGGTGGGTGCAGCCCCTGGCGGTGCAGGCCACCGTGAAACGCGCGCCCGTCGAGGCGCACAACGGTGACTGGGCCGAGGGTGTCACCGACCCGAAGGTGGCCAAGGCCGAGGCCAGGGCGGGCGACGCCGTGGCCGTGCTGCGCGAGCGCGCGGGACGGTTGCTGCGCCGATGACCGACTCCCCCGAACAGGCCGCCGCGAACCGGCGGCAGGTGCTCTACTGGCGGCTGCTGGGCCGGATCTTCGACCCGGACGAGCAGCCCACGCTGGAGTCGGCGAGCATGGCCGTGGTCGAGGACCTGGGCCTGCCGGCCGCCCTGCTGGACCCGTCGGTGTCGGTGGACACCGTGGTGCAGCGCTTCCCCGAGGTGGCCGACGAACTGCGGGGTCTGCTCGCGGAGACCGACGCCGAGGTGGCGTCGGCCGACGGGCCGCATCAGCCCGGTGAGGCGGAGGTCCGTCGGGCCGCGCTGGTGTCGAAGGTGCTGCTCAACGTCTTCGCCACGGGTGCCGGGTCGGTCAGCGCCGGCCAGCTGGCCCGTTGGCAGGCCGACGCCGGCTGGTTCGAGCAGGCGCTCGGCACCGCGCCCGGCGAGCTGCGTCGGCAGGGCACCGGGCTCGGTGCCACCCTCGCCGGTATCGAGGGTGACCTGGTCCGGCGGATGCACCTGCGGGAGGTGCTGGCGGATCCGGCGCTGGCCCGGCAGCTCACGCCCAGCATGTCGCTGATCGAGCAACTGCTGCGGGACAAGTCCAACCTGTCCGGCGTCGCGTTGGCCAACGCCAAGGCGCTGATCCGCCGCTTCGTCGACGAGGTCGCCGAGGTGTTGCGGACCCAGGTGGAGCAGACCAGTGTGGGCAGCATCGACCGGTCGGTGCCGCCGAAGCGGGTCTATCGCAACCTCGACCTGGACCGCACCATCTGGCAGAACCTGACCAACTGGAGCCCGGAGGACGAGCGTCTCTACGTCGACCGGCTCTACTACCGGCAGACGGCGCGCAAGACCACGCCGTCGCGGTTGATCGTGGTGGTGGACCAGTCCGGGTCGATGGTCGACTCGATGGTCAACTGCACCATCCTGGCGTCGATCTTCGCCGGGCTGCCCAAGGTCGACGTGCACCTGATCGCGTACGACACGCGGGCGTTGGACCTGACCCCGTGGGTGCACGACCCGTTCGAGGTCCTGCTCCGCACCAACCTCGGCGGCGGCAACGACGGGCCGGTGGCGATGGCGATGGCCCGCCCGAAGATCGTCGAGCCGCGGAACACGGTGCTGGTCTGGATCTCGGACTTCTACGAGTTCAGCCGGTCCCAGCCCCTGTTCGACGGCATCGAGGCGGTGCACCGATCGGGCGTGCGGTTCATCCCGGTCGGTTCGGTCAGCAGTTCCGGTCAGCAGAGCGTCAATCCGTGGTTCCGGCAGCGCCTCAAGGACCTCGGTACCCCGGTCGTCTCCGGCCACATCCGCAAACTCGTCTTCGAACTCAAGAGCTTCCTCACCTAGGAGAGACACCCCTGATGTCCGAGATGCTGCGTGCCCCCGCCGAGGTCAAGTACGCCGACGAACTCGACTTCCTGGAGTCGGTGGACACCGGTCCGAAGCCGTACTCGTGGCGGCTGAGCCCGCGCATGGTCCGGCTGTTCGTGCTCGGTTCGGAACGCGCCGACGGTCTGGAGCGGGAGATCCCGCAGAAGTGGTTCGGCGACCGCAGTTTCGTCGAACGCAGCATCGTGACGCTGGCGTCGGACCGGGGCCTGCTGCTCATCGGTGACCCGGGCACCGGCAAGAGTTGGCTCGCCGAGCTGCTGTCGGCCGCGATCTGCCGCAACTCCACGCTCGTGGTGCAGGGCACCGCCGGCACCACCGAGGACCACATCAAGTACTCCTGGAACGTGTCGATGGTGATCGCCAAGGGGCAGTCGCGCGAGTCGATGATCCCGTCGCCGATCATGACGGCGATGGAGCAGGGTGTGGTGGGCCGTTTCGAGGAGCTGACCCGTTCCACCAGCGACGTGCAGGACGCACTGATCTCCATCCTGTCCGAGAAGTACGTCTCCATCCCCGAGCTGAACGACGACAACATCGTCTTCGCCCAGCCCGGTTTCTCCATCATCGCGACCGCGAACAGCCGGGACCGGGGCGTCAACGACCTGTCGTCGGCGCTGAAACGACGGTTCAACTTCGTCCGGATCCCGGTGGTCACCAACAAGCGCAGCGAGGCGGAGATCGTCCGGTTCCGGACCGAGGAGTTGCTGCGCCGCCACCACGTGGAGTTGGACGTGCCGCCCACGCTGCTGGACATCCTGTTGCAGAGCTTCGCCGACCTGCGGGCCGCCGCCGCGTCGGCGACCAGCGACGACGAGAAGCTGGAGTCGGCGCTGTCCACCGCCGAGCAGATCGGGGTGCTGGAGGACGCGATCCTGCACAGCCAGTTCTTCGGCGACCGGACCCTGCGGGCCGAGACGCTCGCCGGTTCGCTGATGGGGTCGCTGGCCCGACGCAGCCCGGAGGACCTGGCGATCCTCAACAAGTACCTGCACGCGGTGGTGGAGCCCCGGGCCACCGAGGGCGGCGGTGAGTGGCGCGGCTTCCTCGACGGTGGCCGTCAGGCGATCGCCGCCCTGTCATGAGGGCCCCGGCGACCGTCGGCGCGTTCGGCGCCCTGCGTGACCAGCTCACCGAGGCGGCCGCCGCGTTCGCGGGCGGTCCGGACGCGCTGGCCGACATCCTCGCCGGGATGGTCGACGACGTGGACCGGGCGCTGGGCGAGCGGCTGGAGATCTTCCCGGTCTGCCACCATTCGCCGGCCTCCGCGCTGGCCATGGTGCGCCGGTTGCGGAGCAAGCAGCCTCGGGTGATCTATCTGGAGCTCTGCGAGGACCTGCGACCGTTGCTGGGGGAACTGCGCAACTGTCGGCTGCCGGTGGCGGTGCAGGCGTTCGCCTCCGAACTCGACGGTTTCCCCGCCGCGTGGGGTCCGCTCAGCGTGATCGCGCCGGTCACCGAGGCGTCCGCCGAATACCAGGCGATCGCGTACGCGTTGGAGACGCCCGGGGTGGAACTGGTGCTGGTCGACCGCTCCACCGATCACGTCTTCCAGTGGTCGCCCCGGGGCGAGACCCCACCCCAGGACGAGGCGGCCGGCGCGGAGGGCGGTGCCGGGGCGGGTGAGCAGGTCGCCCTGCACGGCGACGCGGTGGGTGTGGAGATCGGCGACCTGCGTCCCCGGTTCGCCGAGCTGGAGGAGCACCTGCTGCACCACGGCAAGGTGCGGCACTGGTCGGAGTGGTGGGACCAGTACGTCGAACGGCCGCTCGCCGTCGCCGACCACGACACCTACCGGCAGGTGATGGTGCTGATCGGCAGCCTGTTCCGGCGGTTGCGTCCCGCCGGGTCGGACCGTACCGACCGCGACGAGGACCGGGAACGCTACATGTGGACCCGGATCCGACAGCACCTGGCGGCCTCCGGTGCCGCACCCGAGGACTGTCTCTATGTCTGCGGCGCCTTCCACGCCGCCAGCCGGGTCGAGCAGTTCGGTCTGGACTCGACCGCACCGGACTTCGACATCTCCCCGCGTACCGCGACCCGGTGGCGGTACGGACTGATCCCGTCCAGCCACTCGGCGATCGAGGCGCAGTTCCGGCTCGCGCCCGGCTCGGTGTCGATCGCGGCGGCGAGTTGGACCAAGGCGGTGAGCGGGTCGGGTCTGAAGCCGTACCGGCTGGACGGTCAGCGGGGCGGCACGTCCCGGGGCCGGCGGGGACGCGGTGAGCCGGATCCGGCACCCGACGAGGCGGTCAGCGACCGGCTCTCCGGGTTCCTCGCCGCGCCGCCCGCTCTCGACGGGCTCGACGAGGCGGAGCTGCGCCGGTGGTGCGTGGACATCGTCCGGCTGGCCCGACGCAACGGCTACCTGGCCAGCACGGCCGACGCGATCGCGGTGTTCGAGACCTCGATCCTGTTGGCCGGGTTGCGCAACCGGGCCCGGCCCACTCCGTACGATTTCGCCGACGCGGCGGTGACCTGCATCGAGAAGGACGTGGTGCCGGGTCGGCGCGACGTGCGGCGGCTCTGCGAGATCCTGCTCGGCGGGGACCGGATCGGCCAGGTCGGCTACGACGCCCTGCCGCCGTTGGCCCGCGACGTGCTGGACCGGCTCCAGCCGCTCGGGCTGGACCTGGAGAAGCGGACCGTGCAGCGGGCGTTGTTGGATCTGCACGGCAACCCGGAGCTGGCCGGTTGCTCGGACCTGCTCTGGATGCTGCGGCACGTGCTGCCGCCGGGTGCGGTCCGGCCGATCATGGGTGAGCGTCGGCTCGGCCACCGGTCCATCCAGGAGAGCTGGGATCTGGCGCTGGGTCGTCACCAACGCGCGCTCATCGAACTCGGATACGAGGGGGTGACCGTCGAGCAGGTGCTGGAACAGCGTCTGCGTCGCGCGGCACACGGCCCGGACGCCACCGCCGCCGGTGCTCTCGCCGCCGTGGAGGACGCCATCCGGTTGTTGGACAGCCCTCGGCTGGTCGACGAACTCGGCACCCGGGCGGTGGAGCTGCTCGCCGCCGAACGCACCGTCGACGACGCACCGCGCGTACTGCGCCGGATCCGCCGGTTGCTCGCCCACCACCAGGCCACCGCGCCGACGCTGCCGGCCTGGTGCGCGGCGTTCGTGACCACCGGGTACGCGCACTACTGCACGTTGCTGCCGACCGCGTTCGTCGAGCAGGAGACCGGCGTACGCCAGGTCGGGGCGATGCTCGGCTTCCTGTTCAGCCTGGAGAGCCTGGCGCTCTCGCTGGGCTGCGACCGGTCCCAGCTCGAACTCGCGGTCGGTCAGTCCCATCCGCAGGCGCCGGCCAAGGTGGCCCTGCTCTGGGCGGCCCGTCACCAGCTCGGGCTGCTGCCCCTGACCGAGCTGCGGGCCCAGTGCCAGGAGCTGTTGGCCAACCCGCTGGTGGTGCCGGCCTTCCCGCAGTACCTGTCCGGGTTCGTGCACGCGCTGGAACCGGTGCCGGGGCTCACGCCGTTCGTGGTGGAGACGATGTCGACGGCGTTCGCCCGGCTTCCCGACCCGGTCCTGCTTCCCTGGCTGCCCAACCTGGTCACCACGCTGCGGGAGCACGGCGCCGAGTCGGTGCCGCTGCTGGTCCGCGAGGCGGGGCGTACGTTCCCGGGCAGCCTGTCCGCACTGGACTCCTGGGTGCCGCCCTGGCTGGGCGTGCCCGCCGCACCGACCGTCGCGTCGCGCGCTTCCGGTGGGGTCGCCGGGCCGGTGCACGCCCTGCTGGCCGGTCATCCGGAGCCGGTGGACGCGGTCGCCGAGCTGTTCGGTGTCCGGGGCGACTGGCGTGCTCCCCGCAGCGGTGCGGCGGTCCTGGTGGAGGCGCACCCGAGCACCGCCGAGGCGGTCGCGTCACTGTTGTCCGACAGGTAGCGCGTCGGGGGGGGGGGGGGGGGGGGGGGGGGGGGGCCCGCCCCCCCCCCCCCCCCCCCCCCCCCCCCCCGCAGGCCGGCCCCGGTGCGTCGGTCGGGGTCACTCGCAGAAGACCTGCACCTTGGCCTCGGACTGGTCCACGTCGATGGTCATGTCGTCGAGCTGCTCGACGAGGTCCTCGATGTGCTGCGGCTTGAGCTGGGTCAGGTCGATCGGCACGCCCGACTTGGCCAGCTCGACGTTGACCTTGCTGAGCGCCTGCGGCGGGACCAGGCTGGTGAGGCGTACCCCGGCGCGCAGCAGTTGCAGCGGGACCCGGATGTTGACCCGGCCCGGACCGTCCTCGTCCTGCGTGGTCACCATCACGCGCAGGTACTTCGGTCGGGCCTTCGGGCGGGTCAGAACGGCCGACGACGACTCCGGCTGCTCGCGCTCCAGCGCGCCGATGAGCTGTTCCGCCTCGTCGGCGGTGATCTTTCCGTCGGCCAGCATCTGCAGGATCTGGCGGCGCTGTTCGTTCATGTCGTCCCTCTTCCTCGGCTCATCTGACGCTTACCAGCAGGGTCTTGCCGCCCTGCGCGACCTCGATCCGGGTGCCGGGCAGGGCCCCCAGCACCCGCCCCACATCCCGCAGCGCGGCCACCGGGTTCACCCGGACGACGAGGCAGGCGACCAGTGCGACCGGCAACGCGAGCAGCAACAGTGGGCTGATCAGCAGCAGGACCGGCAGGACCGGCACGAACCGCCTCCGCCAGCGGCCGTCGGTGCGGCGGTGGCGGATCGTCACCAGCTGCGGAATCATCGCGACCGCTCCAGCTCCGCCAGTGCCTGCGCGACGTCGATCTCTCCTCGTCGCAGCCGGTCGACGACGTCGGCACCGGTGGGCGCCGGGTCGGTGTCCACGAAGTCGAGCTGCGCGGCGATCCGGTTGAGTCGGGACTTGATCGTCGGGTAGCTCACCCCGAAGATCCGTTCCATCTCCTTGATCGACCCGTGCGACCGCACGAACGCGGCCACGAACACCTGGTCGTCGACGCCGAGTTGGGCCAGTTGCGGCGGCTCGAACTGTCCTTCGACCGCGATGCCGCTGTCGGTGAGGCGCACCCGTTCGACCACGAACGGTTGCCCACGGGTCAGATCCGTCAGTTCCTGCCAGTCCACCTGCGGCCCCCTGCCGTCGACGACGCACCTGGAACTATTTGTAGCTTGAATTTCTTAACTCTGCAACGGCAGAACCTCAAGATAGTTGATAGTGGCCGAGTTTCGGTCTGGAACGAATACCGTGGTCGTTAAGGTCGAGACGAGCTGGGTATAGAGGTACGACGATCGATGGTTCGACGGCACCACCAGAGACCCAGGGGGAAGCCCGTGAGTAACCGAATCAGTGCGAGCCGCGCCAGCCACGACACGGCGGCGGTGTTCGAACGCAGCGCCGCCACCTACGACCGCGTCGGTGTGGAGTTCTTCGGCCCGATGGGGCGGGAACTGGTACGCCGGGCCGGGTTGCGCCCCGGACAACAGGTCCTCGACGTCGGGTGCGGACGAGGCGCCGTCCTGGTGCCCGCGGCACAGGCCGTGGGGCCCACCGGCGGTGTCGTCGGCATCGACCTGGCTCCGACGATGGTCGACCTGACCCGCGCCGACACCGCCCACCTCCCGCACGTCCGGGTGGAGGTCGGCGACGCCGAGGACCCGGCCCTACCCGAGGCGAACTTCGACGCGGTGCTCGCCGGACTCGTCGTGTTCCTGCTACCGGCACCGCTGCCCGCACTGCGCGCCTACCGGCGGCTCCTGCGTCCCGGCGGGCGGCTCGGCGTCACCACCTTCGCCGCCTACGACCCGCGCTTCACCGCGGCGCTCGGCACGCTGGCCCGACACCTGCCGCCGGAGCGCCGCCAACCGCCGGCCACCGGCCGGGAGGACGACTTCGCCACCCGCGAGTCGACCGGCGACCTGCTGCGCCGTGCCGGCTACCACCAGGTCACCGTGCACGACGTGCCGTTCGAGAGCCGGTTCCGCGACAGCGACCACTTCGTCGCCTGGGTCTGGTCGCACGGGGCCCGCACGATCCTGGAGAGCATCCCGCCGGAACGGCTGCCCGCCGCCCTCGCCGACGTGGCAGACGTGCTGTCCCCCGACGGCGGGAGCCTCCGGCTGACCACCACCATCCGGTTCGCCCTCGGCACCCGCGAGGATTCCTGACCGGGGCAGAAATCCCCGGCGATGCCGGGAACTCCGGGCGGGGTGCGCCCGACCAGGTAAGCGAGGTGCGTACGCACCGGTCGCCGCACCCCTCCCGGAAGGTTGTCCAGACATGTTCTTCACACGTCGTCGGGTCGCGCAGCTCGGCGCTCTCGGGCTCTTCACCACCGCGACGGTGGCGCTCACCGGCTCACCGGCCGCCGCGCACGTCACGATCAGCCCGTCGGTGACGACCGCCGGCTCGTACGCCGTGCTGACGATGGGTGTGCCGCACGGCTGCGACGGTTCCGCCACCACCAAGGTGTCCATCCAGATCCCCGAGCAGATCGTCACCGTCACGCCGACGGTGAACCCGAACTGGACGGTGGAGAAGGTGATGGCGGACCTGAACCCGCCGATCAAGGACAGTCACGGCAACGAGGTCACCCAGCGGGTCGCCGAGGTGGTCTACACCGCCCGGACGCCGTTGCCGGACGACCTGCGGGACACCTTCGAGCTGTCGGTGAAGTTGCCCGACGCCGCCGGCGAGACGCTGGCGTTCCCCTCGGTGCAGACCTGCGAGCAGGGTGAGACGCCCTGGGTGCAGATGCCCGCCGACGGTCAGAACGCCGACGAGCTGGAGTATCCGGCGCCGAAGTTCGTGCTGACCGCCGCGGCCGACGGCGACGCCGACGACGCCGCCGTGCAGCCGGTGGCCCAGACCAGCACGGAGTCCGATGGCGGCAGCGGCGCGGTGGGGTGGATCGGCCTGGTGCTCGGCGCGCTGGGTCTGCTGGCCGGCGGGCTGGCGCTGGTGCGTACCCGCAGGACGGCCTGACGGGCGGGGACGCAGGTGACGTCCCGTAGCGGCCTCGCGGCACGGCGGACGGTGGCAGGCGGGCGGGCACGGTGGACATGGTCCATCGTGCTCGCCGGCCTGCTCGGTCTGCTGGCGGCCGTCCTGCCGGCAGCGCCGGCCTCCGCCCACGCCGTCCTGCTGGGCACCGACCCGGCCGACGGTGCCGTGCTGGCGACCACGCCGGCCCAGATCACGTTGACCTTCAACGAGCCGGTGGCGGTACGCCCGGGCGGCGTCCGGCTGCTCGACGCGGCCGGCGAGGAGGTGTCCGCCGACAGCCGGTCGGTGGACACGACGGTGGTGCTGACCGTGCCGCCGGAGTTGCCCGGCGGCACCTACATCGTGACGTTCCGGGTGATCTCCGCTGACAGCCATCCCGTCTCGGGCGGGTTCAGCTTCGCGGTGGGGGCACCGAGCAGCTCCGCCGTGGCCGTGCCGGAGAGCAGTCCGGGACGCGGGCTGGACGTGCTGCGTCAGGTCACCGAGGCGCTCGCGTACCTCGGTCTGCTGGTCGGTGCGGGCGTCCTGGTCTTCCTGCTGGTGCTGCTGCGCGCCGACGCGCCGGTGTTGCGGCGGCGGCTGCTGCGGCTGACCGCCTGGTCGGTGGGGCTGACCGTGGTGGCGCGGCTGGTCCTGGTGCCGGCCGTCCCCGCCTGGCAGGACGGCCGGGACCTGGACGGACTGGTCGACCCCGCGCTGTGGACCGCCGGCCTCGGTGCGGAGGAGTCTCTGAGCAGCCTGCTGGTGGTGCTGGGTCTGGGTGCCGCCTGGTGGGCCACCACGACGGCCGGGTCTCCGCCGTCCGGCGGGGCGACCGGTCGACGGGCGGCGCTGACCGCGGTGGCGTTCGCCGGCGTGGTCCTCGCCTGGGGAGCGGTCGCCCTGGTCGGGCACACCCGGACCTACGGTCCGGCCTGGCTGGTCGTCCCGGCCGACGTGCTGCACGTGGTCACCGCCGGTGTGTGGCTGGGCGGACTGGTGGCCCTGGCGTGGACGCTGACCCGGTCGGCCGACCTGCCGCCCGGCGCGGCGGCGCGTACGGTGTCCGCGTTCTCGCGCACCGCCGCCGTCCTCGTCGGTCTGCTCGGTGTCGCCGGGGTGCTGCTCGGCTGGCGCATCCTGGGGTCCTGGGCGGCGCTGTGGGGCACGGCCTACGGTCTGGCCCTGCTGACGAAGGTCGGGCTGACCGTCGTGGTGCTGGCGGTGGCCGCACACAACCGTCTCCGTCTGGTGCCCCGCGTCGTGGCCGCCGATCGCGACGAGGGATCTGCGGCGGCGTGGCGGCTGCTGCGCCGGTCGGTCCGGTGGGAGGCGGCGCTGCTGGTCGGTGTCGTCGCCGCCACCGGGTTCCTGGTCACGCAGAGCCCGGTCACCGAGACGGGTACGCGTCCGACGGCCGACGCCGGGGAGCGTCCGATCCTGGTGGAGGCGCCGCTGGGGTCAGGGCGGGCCGTAGTCCGGCTGACCCCCGGGGTGGTGGGAGTGAACTCGATGGAACTGAATCTCCTCGACGCGGCGGGGCAACCCGTCGAGCCGGTCGACGACCCGAGGTTGACGGTCCAGTTGCCCGCGATGGACGTCGGCCCGCTGGAGCGGACGCTGTCGTCGACCGGCCCCGGCCGGTACGAGGCGGTCGTCGACCTGCCGCTCGCCGGCTCGTGGGTGGTCCAGGTCAGCGTGCGGACCTCGAAGTACGAGAGTCCGGTCGCCCGGGTCACGGTGGACGTCGGATGACGTCGCGACGGTGGATCCGGACCGCTGCCGTGGCCGGCGGCGTGGTCGCGTACCTGGCGTTGGGGGCGGCACCGGCCTCGGCGCACGTCGAGGTCGCGGGGGCGCAGCCGAACGGCGACGGCAGCACGACCCTGACGTTCGCCTACGACCACAGTTGCGACGACTCCCCCACCACGGAACTGGTCGTCGCCCTGCCCGAGGGGGTGACCGCGACCGGCACCGTGGAACCGGAGGGCTGGTCCGCCGCCCTCTCCGGGGACCGTGTCACCTTCACCGGGCCGGGGCTGGAGACCGCCGAGGTGGGCGTGACCGCCCGGATCGCCGCCCAGGCGGGCGACACGCTGCACTTCCCGGTGCTGCAACGGTGTGCCGACGGCAACTCGCTCGACTGGATCGACCGCACCGCCGACAGCGACTACCCGGCACCGAGGTTGATCGCGACCAACGCGGTGTTGGAGAACCCGCCGGAGGCGATGGTGGCGCCGCGTGCCGCCTCGGGTGGCGGGGCCTCGCCGGAGGGCGGGGGCGCGACGCTGGGCCAGGCGCTGACCGTGGTCGTCGTGTTCGTCGCCGTCGCCGCAGGGGCGGGTCTCCTGGTCGCCCGCCGCGTCCGATAGGGCGACCGCGCGGCTTCCCGGCAGGGAAGTTTGCCGCGCGGCCTCGCGGAACGGGAGGGGCCCCGGTCAATCGTCGACGATCGACCGGGGCCCTCTCGGTGGGACCCGGATCAGGCCAGGTCGAACCGGTCGAGTTCCATCACCTTGGTCCAGGCGGCGACGAAGTCGGCCACGAACTTGCCGCGGGCGTCGTCGCTGGCGTAGACCTCGGCGAGCGCCCGGAGCTGCGAGTTGGAGCCGAAGATGAGGTCGACCGCGGTGGCGGTCCACTTCACCTGGTCGGTCGCCAGGTCGCGGATCTCGTACACGTGCTCCTCGGACTCCGACGCCTTCCACCGGGTGCCCGGGGAGAGCAGGTTGGCGAAGAAGTCGTTGGTGAGTACGCCGGGCCGGTCGGTGAGGACACCGTGGCGGCTCTCGCCGACGTTGGCACCGAGGGAGCGCAGGCCGCCGATCAGGGCGGTCATCTCGGGCGCGGTCAGGTTGAGCATGTAGGCCCGGTCGACGAGCAGGACCTCCGGCTGGGTCTTCTCACCCGGGCGCAGGTAGTTGCGGAACCCGTCGGCACGCGGCTCCATGACCCGGAACGACTCGACGTCGGTCTGCTCCTGGCTGGCGTCGGTGCGACCCGGGTGGAACGGCACGGTGATCTCGACCCCGGCGTCACGCGCCGCCTTCTCCACGGCGGCGGAGCCGGCCAGCACGATCAGGTCCGCCAGGGAGATCTTCGCGCCACCGGCGGCGTTGAACTCCCGCTGGATGTCCTCCAGGGTCTTGAGCACCGCGGCGAGCTGCTCCGGCTGGTTGACCTCCCAGCTACGCTGCGGCTCGAGGCGGATCCGGGCACCGTTGGCACCGCCCCGCTTGTCGGTGTAGCGGAAGCTGGCGGCCGAGGCCCAAGCGGTGGAGACGAGCTGGGCGGTGCTCAGCCCGGACTCCAGGACCTTGCTCTTGAGGGCGGCGACGTCGGCGTCACCGACCAGCTCGTGGTCGACGGCCGGCACCGGGTCCTGCCAGAGCTGGGCCTCGGGGACCCACGGGCCGAGGAAGCGGCTGACCGGGCCCATGTCGCGGTGCAGCAGCTTGTACCACGCCTTGGCGAAGGCGAGCGCGAACTCGTCGGGGTTCTCCAGGAACCGGCGGGAGATCCGCTCGTACGCCGGATCCACGCGCAGCGACAGGTCCGTCGTGAGCATGGTCGGCTTGTGCTTCTTCGACGGGTCGTGGGCGTCCGGGATGATCGCCTCGGCGTCCTTGGCGACCCACTGCTTGGCGCCACCCGGGCTGGTGGTCAGCTCCCACTCGTAGCCGAAGAGGATCTCGAAGAAGCGGTTGCTCCACTCTGTCGGCCGGTCGGTCCAGGTGACCTCGAGGCCGCTGGTGATCGTGTCGGCGCCCTTGCCGCTGCCGTGGGTGCTCAGCCAGCCCAGGCCCTGGGTCTCCAGCGGGGCGCCCTCGGGCTCGGGGCCCACGTGGTCGTCGGCGATGCCGGCACCGTGGGTCTTGCCGAAGGTGTGGCCACCGGCGATGAGCGCGACGGTCTCCTCGTCGTTCATCGCCATCCGGGCGAAGGTCTCCCGGATGAAGTGCGCCGCCGCGAGGGGGTCGGCGTTGCCGCGGGGGCCCTCGGGGTTGACGTAGATCAGGCCCATCTCGGTCGCGCCGACGCCCTTGGCCATCTCCTGCTCGGAGACGTAGCGCTCGTCGCCGAGCCAGGTGTCCTCCGGGCCCCAGAAGATCTCCTCGGGCTCCCACACGTCGGGGCGGCCGAAGCCGAAGCCGAAGGTCTTGAACCCCATCGACTCCAGGGCCACGTTGCCGGCGAGCACGAGCAGGTCGGACCAGGAGATCTGCTGGCCGTACTTCTGCTTGACCGGCCACAGCAGGCGACGGGCCTTGTCCAGGTTGGCGTTGTCCGGCCAGCTGTTCAGCGGGGCGAAGCGCTGCCCGCCGTCGCCGGCGCCGCCGCGACCGTCCTCGATGCGGTACGTGCCGGCGGCGTGCCAGCTCATCCGGATCATCAGACCGCCGTAGTGGCCGAAGTCGGCCGGCCACCAGTCCTGCGAGGTGGTGAGGACCTCGGTGATGTCCCGCTTGAGCGCCTCGACGTCGAGCTTGGCGAACTCCGCGGCGTAGCTGAAGTCGGCGCCGAGCGGGTTGCCCTTGGACGAGTGGGCGTGCAGCACCGAGAGGTCGAGCTGGTTGGGCCACCAGTCCCGGTTGGTACGCGGGCGACCGCCGGTCTTCGGGGTGGGCGAGTCGATCGCCGGGTTCTCGCTCTCGCTGCCGTGCGCGGTCACCGAGTCGTGCGCGACCGGGCAGCCGGACTCGGCCTTCTTGTCCACGCCCTGGGCGCTCGTCGGACCGTCGTGCTGTGGGTTACTCAATGTGCTGCTTCCTTCCGACCTGGCGGATCACTGGTGGTGCGTGTCACTGGTGGTGCGTGCGGTCGCAGTCGGGGCAGGTGCCCCAGTAGACGACCTCCGCCTCGTCGACCACGAAACCGTGGTCGTCGGAGGCGGTGAGACAGGGTGCGTCGCCGACGGCGCAGTCCACGTCGGCGATCGCGCCGCAGGAGCGGCAGACGACATGGTGGTGGTTGTCCCCCACCCGGGACTCGTACCGGGCGACGGCTCCGGCGGGCTGGATGCGCCGCACCAGACCGGCGTCGGTCAGCGCTCGCAGCACGTCGTAGATGGCCTGGTGGGACACGCTGGGATGGTCGGCCCGGACCAGCCGGGTCACCGCGTCGGTGTCGACGTGCGGGTGGTCCCGCAGCGCCGCGAGCACCGCCAGTCGGGGCCGGGTCACGCGCAACGAGACCGCGCGGAGCTGGGCCTCGAAGTCGGACGTCATGCCGGCCAACCTACTCCACTCTTTTGGAATCAATCAAGTTTGCTGACGCTCCGCACGTTCGTGTCACGGTCCGTCCATGTACCGGCACCGACCTGCCGACGGGCGACGCCGGTGAGCACCGTCACAGAGGCAACGTCCGGCGCGCGGTGCCGGACACGGTGCCCAGGTCCCGCAACACCCGGAGCCCGCCGTGGTGCGGGTTTCGCCGCCGACGTACCGGAAATCAGAACAGATTGATCGAGCCGCCGGTTCCGTCCGGCCGGGAGCGCGCTTGAGGATGACGTGCAGACGCCCGAGGGCGTGGCTCACACCGGGACGGAGGGCGCAGATGAACCGAGACAGGACCACCGAGAGCACAGGTACCGGTGACCGGCGACACCGGGTGGTGATCGTCGGATCCGGCTTCGGCGGGCTGTTCGCGGCCAAGGCGCTCCGCCGCGCGCCGGTGGACGTGACCATGGTCGCGCGGACCACCCATCACCTGTTCCAGCCGCTGCTCTATCAGGTCGCCACCGGCATCCTCTCCCCCGGCGAGGTGGCGCCCGCCACCCGCGAGATCCTGCGCCGCCAGCGCAACGCCGAGGTCCTGCTCGGCGAGGTGACCGACATCGACCTGGAGACCCGGACGGTCACCGCGAACGCGCCGCTGACCACGTTCCGCGTCGAGTACGACAGCCTCATCGTCGCCGCCGGGGCGGCACAGTCGTACTTCGGCCACGACGAGTTCGCCGAACACGCGCCCGGCATGAAGAGCATCGACGACGCGCTCGAACTACGCGGACGGATCTTCGGGGCGTTCGAGCTGGCCGAGTTGGAGACCGACCCGGCGGCGATCGCGCGGTGGATGACGTTCGTGGTGGTCGGCGCCGGACCGACCGGCGTGGAGATGGCCGGGCAGATCGCCGAGCTGGCGCACCGGACCCTGCCGGGCGAGTTCCGCCGCATCGACCCGCGCAAGGCCACAATCGTCCTGCTAGACGCCGGTGACTCGGTCCTCGGCACGTTCGGCGACCGGCTCTCCGGCAAGGCGTTGCGGCAGTTGCACCGCCTCGGTGTCGACGTGGAGCTGGGCGCCATGGTGGTCGGCGTGGACGACGACGGCATCGAGGTGGCCGACCGCGACGGCCGGCGGCGGCGCATCGAGTGCAAGACGAAGATCTGGGCGGCCGGGGTGTCGGGCTCGCCGCTGGGCGCGCACCTGGCCGCCCGGGCCGGTGCCGAGACCGATCGGGCCGGTCGGGTCAAGGTCGAGCCGGACCTGACCCTGCCCGGACATCCCGAGGTGTTCGTGGTCGGCGACCTGATGGCTCTGGACCGCCTGCCGGGCGTGGCGCAGGTGGCCATCCAAGGCGGGCGGCACGCGGCCCGGCAGATCCTCCGGCGGCTCCGGGGCCAGCCGGTGGGACAGCCGTTCCGCTACCGCGACAAGGGCAGCATGGCGACCATCTCGCGCTTCTCGGCGGTGGCCACCGTCGGCCGGCTGCGGTTGGCCGGACTGACCGGGTGGCTGCTCTGGCTCGCCGTGCACCTGCTGTACCTGGTCGGCTTCAAGAACCGGGTCACCGCCGTACTGCACTGGTTCGTCAGCTTCATCGGGCGCGGTCGCTCCGAGCGGACCGTGACGTTGCAGCAGGTGGTGGCGCGTACCGCGCTGCGGGAGGCCACCGCGCAGACCGAGCCTCCGGCGGTCACGGCCGCAGCCGGGGACGGGTCGGCGGACGCCCCGGACGAGGTACCCGGGCAGCGGGCGGCCGTGCCGGGCCCCGAGGCGGCGCGGCACGGTGCGCCGGAGCAGCCGACCGGCTGACTCCGGCACCCGGCGCGGATGGCTAGATCGGGAAGTGCCCCCGACGCCAGTGCCAATGGCGACCAGCGCGCAGGTGGTCGACGACCGCGCGTTGCAGCACGGTGCGTCGCGGCAGCTCGTCCAGCGGCGTGCTCAGGCTGCGGAACACGAACCGCAGCACCTCGACGTCGGCGTCGATGCCCTCCGGTTCCTCGTAGGGCTCCAGGGTGAACCGGCGCTGGAACCCGACGATGTGGGAGTCCTCCGGCAGGTACTCGCGCAGTTGCGGGTCGAGCAGCCACGAACCGCAGGAGAACGCCGTGTGCTGCTCGTCGGGGAAGTGACGCGGGAAGAAGGCGCGGGCCGCGTCGAGCGAGTCGGTGACCGCCTGCGGCGTCAACGGCCCCGCCTCGGGGATGTGCAGGCCGATCGTGTCGCCGCGTTGGTGCTGCAACCGGCCCAGCTCGTAGAGACTGCCCCGGGGGTGCAGGGTCAACCAGCTCTGCATGACCGGCCAGCCCTCGCGGTGCATCCGCCGGTCGATCGCGAGGTTGCGGCCCAGGTCCGCCAGGGTCGCCCAGGACACCGCGTCGGGGACGCCGTGGTCACGGTGGAAGGCCCGCACCACGTCGAGCAGGGCAAGGTACGCGTACACGTACAGGTGCCGCCAGGCCGGTCCGCGATCGCGGGGCAGCTCCGGGCCGGGCGGCAGCCATTCGTGGCCGCCGAGGTCGGCGCGGACCAGCGCGATCGAGCGGTCGAGCAGCCAGCGCAGCTCCGGGGTCCACAGCGCCGAGTCGGGATCGGGCCAGCCGGCCATGATCTCGGCGGCGTCGTCAGGGCGTACGGCGAGCCGGTCCAGGAGCGCGGGCGCGTCGGCCTTCGCGGGCAACGGGGCCGACGGCCGGTCACCGGCGAGCTGCCCGACGCGCGCGACGTCCTCGACGGGTACGCCGAGCCGGGCGGCGATGTCCTCCAGGTCCACGTCGACGAACCTACTCGGCGGCGGGGCCGCCGCAAGCCCCTACGAAGCAGCACGTCCCTCGTGGACAGAGGTCGGCGGCGGGTCGAGACGTGCCGGCGTGGTGGCCGGTCAGGCGACGAGGACGACCTTGCCCCGGCCGTGTCCGGTCTCCACCTCTCGGTGGGCGTCGGCGGCCCGGGCCATCGGATAGGTGCGGCGGATCGGGAAGCGCAGGTCGCCGGCGGCGTAGAGATCGGCGAGCGCGGCGAGACGGGCGGCGGAACGCAGGTTCGGTGTGGTCCGGATACCGAGGTCGACGGCTCGGGCGTGCGCGGTCAGGGTGAGGATCCGGGACCGGTCGGGGCAGAGCGCGAGCGACAGGGTGAGTGCCTCCCCGCCGGCCCCATCGAGCACGGCGTCGACGCCCTCGGGCAGCAGCGTACGGAGGTGGTCGGCCAGGTGCCCGCCGTAGACGACCGGTACGGCGCCCAGCGACCGCAGGTACTCCTGGTTGGCGACGCTGGCCGTGCCGACGACGCGGGCTCCCGCCCGGAGGGCGAGTTGCACGGCGACCGCACCGACGGCACCGGCCGCTCCGTGCACGAGCAGCGTCTCCCCCGGCCCGGGTCGGATCTGGTCGAGGGCGATGTGCGCGGTCTGGGCGGCACCGCTGAAACCGCCGGCGACCTCCCAGGGCATCGCGGCCGGTTTGGCGGTCACCTGCTCGGCGGGCACCGCGACGTACTCGGCCGCCGCGTTCATGAACCCGAAGCCCAACACCTCGTCGCCGACGGCGATCCCGGTGACCCCGGCGCCGACCTGATCGACCGTCCCGGCGAACTCGTTGCCCGGCACCGCCGGCAGCGTCGGCAGCGTCGGTGTCGCCCCGGCGGGCATCACCCCGGCCCGTACGGCGCAGTCGATGGGCTGCACGCCGGCGGCCCGCACACGTACCCGGACCTCGCCGGGTCCCGCCTCTGGGGTCTCGATCCTCCCCCACGTGAGCACTTCCGGCCCGCCGACCTGCCGGAACACCGCTGCCTGCATCCGTACGCCTCCCCGTGATCGTGGCCACCGGACCCAGTCTCGAACCTCAACCTCACTCGAAGTCAAGGACGTGACCGGTCGTCGGTGCGGGGGCGGGCACCGCCGACGAAGGTGTCGAGCGTCGGCCCGTGCAATACCGCACCGGGCAACGGGTCCCGCTGCACCCGCGTCACCAGGCGCGGCACCGGCAGCCGACCCGGGCGATTGGCCGCCGCGAGCACCAGGTTGCCGTACCGCCGGCCGCGCAGCATCCGCCGGTCGGCGACGACGCAGACGTCGGCGAAGACCGCGCGCAGGGTGGCCGCCTGCACCCGGGCGAGGACCAGCGGCGGCAGGTCGGTGACGTTGACCAGGTAGACGCCGTCCGGGCGCAGCACCCGGGCGACCTCGGCGGCGAACGCCACGGTGGCCACGTGCGGCGGCATCCGGGCCGCCCGGTAGATGTCGGCGAACACCAGGTCGTACGCGTCGGCGGGTGCCTCGCTGACCGCCTGCCGCGCGTCGGCCACCCGGACCTCGATGCCGGGCTGCCGAAGCGGCAGGTCCCGGGTCACCAGGTCGACCACGGCCGGGTCCCGCTCGACGACCACCTGGGCCGAGCCGGGCCGGGTCGTCGCGACGTAGCGCGGCAGGGTCAGCGCGCCGCCGCCCAGGTGCAGCACGTCGAGCGGATCACCGGCCGGTGCGGCGAGATCGGCCACGGCGGCCATCCGGCGCACGTACTCGAAGTGCAGGTAGGTGGGGTCGGCGAGGTCCACGTACGACTGCTCGACGCCACCCGCCAGGAGCGTGCGCCCGGTGGGCCGGGCCGGGTCGACGACCAGTTCGAGACGGTCGTCGGTGGCCTCCATGAGCAGGCAGGCTAGCCCAGTCGCCGGTGCCGCACCCGCAGGACCCGGCGGCGTCAGCTCCCGAGCATCGGCGGGCGGTCGCTGTTGAGGTGGAACGCGCGTTCCTCGGCCTCCTGCCGCGCCGCCACGAAGTCGCGTTGCCAGTCGGGAGCGCCGTCCGGGATGCGGGCGACCACGTTCTCACCGTGGATCCGGCCGTCGGCGTCGGTGAGGCTGACACCGACCACGGTGTGCCCTCGACCGGGGATGGCGTAGTGGCGCACCGTCCACCGCGCCGACACCTGCGCAGCGTGACGGCGGCGTCGGTTACCGGCCGTCAGCACCGCTCCGATGAGCGCAACGGCGGCCAGCACGACGAGGAGGACAGCCAGGAACGCGATGATCCGCACCCGCCCGAGGGTACCCGGACTCCCGCCGGACCTGCACGGGACGCCAGCGGGTCAGCAGCCGAGGCGTCGGCTGGCCAGGGCGATGTCGTCGATCCAGAGGTCGAACGCGTCCGGGGTGGTGCCGCCCTGATAGAGCTGCCAGCCGATCTTCACGGTGTTGACGTTCGGCAGGACGAACGGCACGTCGTTGCCGCCGTGCTCGGTGGTGGAGGCGGTCAGCTCCGGGTTGGCGACTCCGTCGATCCAGACCGTGACTCGGTTGTCGGTCGGGTCGAGCTTCCACTCGAAGCACTGCCAGGTGTCCTCGACCACCGGGGCGGACTCGCGCCAGTTGGTCCAGTCGCCGGTCGGCCCACCGTCGGCGCCGATCCCCCAGAAGATGCCGGGGACGGTGGGGGCGTACTGGCCGCCGACCGGTCGGACGACCTCGGCGCTGCCGCTGCCGGTGGCCTCGACGAGGGTGAAGTGCGCCCAGTCGGGGGCGGTCGGGAAGGCGTCCACGCGCAGCCGCATCCGGCCGTAGAAGCGGTTGCCCGGCGCGGCGAAGTCGTCGACGCGAAGGAAGGCGCGTCCGTTGTCGACGGTGTGGACGTGCAGCACCTGGTTGCCCCGGTGGGTGTGCTCCACGGTGAGCGTGCCGTTGCGGGTGTCGATGCCCCAGTTCAGGCTGCTGGCACCGCCGCGCGGCAGGCGTTCGAAGTCCTCGCAGAACAGCATGTGCCGGGTGCAGGAGCCGCGGTGCGAGGCGTTCGCGGCGTCGGACGGGACGCTGCCGGCCGTGACGGCGAGCGTCAACGCGGCGGTCACCGCGGCGAGAAGTGTGCGCATGCCTGTCCTCCGATGGTCGCCACGGCGGCGGTCCGCCGCCGGGCACCCGGCGTCCGACCGTCGGTGCGTCACGGGTGCCCAGGCGGGACCAGAATCCGTCGACCGCCTGTGGAAGCGTTCCCATATATAGCAGACGGTGGATGCCTGCGCTGACCCGTGGTCGGACCCGACCGGGTGGCGGGCGTCAGGCGCGGGCGTCGAAGACGCTGACCGAGCGGTGTGCGGGCTCGTCGGAGAACAGCGACGGGCCGTGGCTGACCTCCCGGGGCATCGAAGACAACGCGGTCAGGCCGTGCCGAGCGGTGTACTCGCCGAAGGCGAGCACGTACAGGTATCCGGCCGCCGCCTCCTCGACCGGCGACAGGTCGCCGTCTGCGCCGGCGGTGAAGGTGATCTCCAGCCGGGCCGGCAGCGTCCCGGTCACCGCGCGGACGGACTCTCCGGTCCGGGAGCGCACCCGCTCCTCGATCAGGTCGCGGGCGGCCTCGTCGAGACCGGCGGGTCCGGGACGGGCCAGCAGCATCCGGGAGGCCGCGCCGGCCCCGACCGACTGCCCAGCGGCGGCCCAGCAGAGGCCGGCCGGGGGCACCGCCAGGTCGGCGAGGGCCTCGCCGAACGCCTGGTCGACCTCGGGCGTGACGGCGGCCATCTCGGACATCCGCCCGACCGTGCCCTCCACGTCGTCGGGGATGTCGAGATCCAGGATCACTCCCACCCACTCCAGGCTCGGTGCGGCCTGACGGTGGGCGGTCAGGTCCGCCGGGTCGAACTCGGCGATGTGCTCGGCGACGGCCAGGAAGAAGTCCTCGAAGCTGCGCCGCATCATGACCTTGTCGCGCCACTGCGCGAACGGGAAGTCGACGGCCTCCCCCAACTCGGACAGGGGCACCTGGGCACGACGCAGGAGATCGGCCATGATCCCGTGTCGCACCTGCGAGCGCGCGTACTGCCGGTACCCGGAGCGCGGGTCGACCGACGCCGGGGTCAGGATGCCGCGCTCCGCGTACAGGCGCAACGCCTTGGCCGACAAGCCGGTCATCACCTGGAACTCACCGGCGGTGAGGTCGTCGTTCATGGTCCTCCTCGGGCCTGGCGCTTGTGGACCGACTCATCATCGGCCCGGCCCTTTGGGCAAGGTCAACCGCGCCTCGGACGCCGCCCGCCGGCCGGTGCGCCCGCGCTGCCGGAGAGACCAGCCCGACGACGGGACGCAGACTGTTCGTCACCAAGAGTTCATCCGCCGGCCGACCAGCCCGCTGGACGCTTCTCCACGCGTTCTGAGCTGGGACTTTACCGGCTCCGCAGGGAATCGCCGGGCCGGGAGCGAGGGTCCGTCCACGGCTAGCATTCGACGGCGGCTGCGCCGTGCGCAGGCCGCTACCGCGCGAGGAGGAGCACGGTTGGACACGCCGTCCCTGAGCGAGCTCGGCGGCTTCCTGGACACCCACCGGCAGACGCTGCTGACCGTCCTGACCGTCGTGGAGCTGGCGATCCTGCTGGTCCTGCTGCTGCGGCGGGTCAACCGTCGGTACGGCCTGCGTCACCTCGGGCGACGTCTCCGGCGCGGCATCACCGACACGGCCCGGGGCCTGGTGGCGCCGATCGTCGGTCGCCTGCGGGCCCGGCGTGGCATGCGGGTGGTCGCGGCACGGTTCGCCGGTCCCGGTCCGGTGCCTACGGCGCGAGCCGGGATCATGTCGGCGGGCGCGGCGCTCGGCGGGCAGGACGAGTGGTGGCCGTACCTGGTGCTGCTGGGTGACCAGGAGGTCGGCGTCCGGGTCGCCGGGCCCGGGTCCACCGCCCTGCGGCCGTTGGCGGAGTCCGGGTGGCAGGTCAGCGGACACCTGTGGCGTACGCGGCGACCGCTGCCCCCGATGTCCGGTGCCGTCTCCACGGCGCCGCTGCCGGTCGCGGTGGGCGTACGGGCCAGGGACCTGGTCCTGCTGGACCTCGGTCGTTGCCCAGGCGTCGTGTCGGTGCACGGCGCACCGGGGGCGGTGGACCGACTGGTCTCCGCGATGACCGTCCAGTTGGCCGCGATGATCGGTGGGCACGGCGTGGACCGCCTGATCGTCGCGGTGCCGCCGGACGACGATCTCGCCACGGCCGACCTGGAGCGGCAGGGGTTACCCGAGGCGTTGACGCTGCTCGCCACAGATCAGGCCGCCGCCGTCGGGCGGCGCGTCCTGGTCTGCCGACGGCCCGACGCCGCGACGGCTGCACGGCTCGCCTCGCTGGTCGCCGACGATCCGACCCTGCTGGTGCTGGTTGCCGGTTACCTGCCCGGGTCCCGCTGGCGGCTGCGGGCCGACACGGACGGACGGGTCAGCGCGCCGGAACTGGCGCTCGACGCGGAGTCCGCGCCGCTCGTGCGGATCGCCAGGTCGCGTCGACGGCCGACGGTGCCCACGACGTCACCGGCCTGGGCCGAGGAGGACTCACCGGCCGCCACGCCCGTCAGCGCGGTCTCCTCCGCACCGGCCGCACCGACGGCGGATGTGGACACGCCACCGCCACCGCCACCACCGACGCCGACGCCGACGCCGACCGGCAACGACGACCTGATCGAGCGGACGCCGGAGACGCACCGGCCGATGGCGCACTCCAGCGCCGAGCCCGCCGGCCGACCCGGAGACCGATGATGCGACTGCTGCTGACCGTCAGTGCGGCCGAGGCCGAGCGGGACGTCGCGGTGGACGTCCAGGTGGACACGCCGGTGGGGGCGCTCACCGACAGGGACGACCGGCCCGACGGCTGGTACCTCGACGGAGACCGGCTGGATCCGACGCAGACGGTCGGCACGGCCGGGATCGTCGCCGGGGTCCGCGTGGGTGCGGGCACGCCGACGACGGCCGGGGGCGTACGGGACCTGCCGGGCGACCCCGGTACGCACTGGTTGGAGGTGCACGGGGTCGGCGGCCCGGACGCGGGACGGGTCTGGCCGGTCGGCCTGGGCTGTCACGACATCGGCGCGGCGCCCGGGTCGGCGATCGGCCCGGCCGGTGCCGGCGTACCCGCGCACGCCGCCAGACTCGCGGTCGACGCGCAGGGCCGGGCCTGGGTGACCCTGGGCGACGGGGTACGGCTGGCGCTTCCGCAGGCGCCGCCGGAGACCGAACCGGTGGTTCCCGCCACGGACTCGGACCGGCCGCGACGCGACGACGAACCCGCGAGCGGACGGCCCGAGGCAGCGCGGTCGGCTGGTGCCCGACGCTGGCCGCTCGGGGTGGACCTGGCGGTCGGTGACAGTCTGCTGCGGCTGGTCCGGCGGCCGGCCCCGGACGCAGCGGTGACGCCCGCCGTGGACGTCCCGATGCTGGACTTCAACCGGCCGCCCCGGATCGTGCCGCCGCTGCTCTTCGCCCGGCGACGGCTGCCCACCCCGCCGAGCAAGCCCACCCGCCGGCCCATCCCGCTGCTGATGATCCTCGCCCCGATGGTGCTGGGTCTGGCCTTCGTGTTCCTCTTCGGCTCGTACTTCTTCCTGCTGATCATGCTGCTCAGTCCGGTGCTGGCGATGGCGAACTGGTACACCGACCGGCGCAGCGGTCGTAAGCGCTACCGCCGGGAGCTCGCCGAGTACATCCGCAAACGCGCCCGGGTGGTGCGGGAGCTGGCGGCCGACGTCGCCGGGGAACGGCTGGCCCGGTGCGAGGCGTCGCCCGACCCGGCGACCCTGCTGTTCACCGCCGTCGGTCCGGGCCGCCGGCTGTGGGAGCGGCGGCGGCGCGACCCCGACCACCTCGTGCTGCGGGTGGGCACCATGGACCAGCCCTCGCTGATCGAGGTGGAGGACCCGGCCCGCGTCGACGGGGACCGGCAGTTCCGGTGGACCGTGCCGGACGTACCGGTCACCGTGGACCTGGTCGAGCGCGGTGTGGTCGGTCTGGCCGGCGCGGCGGAGACCACTTACGCGACGGCGCGGTGGCTCCTCGCCCAGGCCGCCGCCCTGCACAGCCCGCGTGACCTGCGAATCCACGTGCTGACCGAGCCGGCCGGGGAGGAGCGGTGGAGCTGGGTGCGCTGGTTGCCGCACACCCGGCCGCCCGAGGACGGGACCGGACGGCCGTACACGCTGCTCGGCAACGACCCGGAGACCGTGGCGAACCGGGTCGGCGAGTTGGTGGCGATGGTAACCGCGCGGACCAAGGCCCGGGGCACGCAGCTCGGTCAGGTCCTCTTCACCGAACCCGACGTGGTGCTGGTGGTCGACGGCGCCCGGCGGCTGCGGGACGTACCCGGCATGGTGCAGGTGCTGACCGAGGGTCCGCCGGTGCGGGTCTTCGCGATCTGCGTCGACGCCGAGGAGCGGCTGCTGCCGGAGGAGTGCACCGCGGTCCTGCGGGCCGACGCGGAGGGGCTGACCGTCCGCCAGACCGGCGTGCCGGAGGCCACCGGCGTACGTCCGGACCTGGTCACGCCGCAGTGGTGCGACCGGGTGTCCCGGGCGATGGCCCCGCTGCGGGACGTCACGCCGGACGAGAGCGCGGGGCTGCCCGACCGCAGTCGTCTGCTGGAGCTGCTGGACGCAGACCCGCCGGAGGTTGCCGAGGTGGCCGCGCGCTGGTCGCGGCAGCCCGCGTCGACGACGTTCGTGATCGGCAGCGGGTTCGACGGGCCGGTCAGCCTCGACCTGGTCCGGGACGGGCCGCACGCGTTGATCGCGGGCACCACCGGTGCCGGCAAGTCCGAGTTGTTGCAGTCCATCGTGGTGTCGCTGGCGGCGGTGAACCGACCCGACGAGTTGACCTTCGTGCTGGTCGACTACAAGGGCGGCAGCGCCTTCCACAGTTGCGTCCGCCTGCCGCACACCCTCGGCATGGTGACCGACCTGGACGGCGCGCTGGTGGTGCGGGCGCTGGAGTCGCTCGGCGCGGAGCTGCGCCGACGCGAGGAGATCCTGGCCGGGGTGGCCGCCAAGGACCTCGTCCAGTACCGCACGATGCGCGGTCGTGACCCGGCGCTGCCGGCTGTGCCACGGCTGGTGCTGGTGATCGACGAGTTCGCCACCCTGGTCCGGGAGGTGCCGGACTTCATCCCCGGCCTGGTCAGCATCGCCCAGCGGGGACGGTCGCTCGGCATCCACCTGATCCTGGCCACCCAACGGCCGGGCGGGGTGGTCACCACCGACATCCGGGCCAACACCAACCTGCGCATCGCGCTGCGGGTCACCGACCCGACGGAGAGTGCCGACGTCATCGACGTACCCGACGCCGCGATGATCCCGGCGGCCACGCCCGGTCGGGCGTTGGCCCGGCTCGCGCACCGCTCCACGCTGCCCTTCCAGACCGGGTACGTGGGCGCGGTGCACCAGGGCGCCGAGCCGGACACGCCCGAGCCCGCGCCGGTGGTGCCGGTGCGGGGCACGGAGTTGCCCTGGTCCCGGTTGGGCCGGTCGTTGCCGCCACCGGTGGAGGTGACGCCGAACGGTGTCGCGCCGGACGAGTTGGCCGCCACCGACCTGGACGTGTTGGTGGACGCGATCGACGCGGCCGCCCGGGAGGTGGCGTGTGAGCGGCAACCGAGCCCGTGGCTGCCGCCACTGCCCCCGGTCGTGCTCCTGGAGGATCTGGCCGCGCCCGCGTCCCCGGCCGGTCCCGGGTTGCCGCCGGTGCCGTACGCGCGGGCCGACCTGCCGGAGCAGCAGACCCAGCCGGTGCTGACCGCCGACCTGTCCCGCCTGGGACACCTCTACGTGCTCGGCGCCGCCCGCTCCGGCCGGTCGCAGTTGCTGCGCACCCTGGCCGCGTCACTGGCCCGGTCGCTGTCCAGCGCCGACGTGCACTTCTACGCCATCGACGCGGCCGGCGGGTCGATGGCGGCGCTGGCGGAGTTCCCGCACTGCGGAGCGGTGGTCCCCCGCGCCGACCTGGAACGCCTGGAGCGGCTGCTCGGTCGGCTGCGCGGTGAACTGGCCCGGCGGCACGACCTGCTGGCCCGCCACTCCTGCGCCGGGCTGGACGAGTTGCGCGCGGCGCTGTCGCCGGCCGAACGTCCGGCACACCTGGTGCTGCTGGTGGACGGCTGGGACTCGCTGGCCGCGGTGCTCGGCGACCACGACGGCGGGCGGCTGCTCGACCAGTTCCTGGGTCTGCTGCGGGAGGGGCCGGCGGCCGGGCTGCACCTGATGATGACCTCCGAACGGGGGTTGCTGTCCGGGCGGGTGGCCACCCTCAACGACCACCGGATCATGCTGCGGATGACCGACCGCACCGACTACTCGGCGATCGGCGTCAACCACCGGCGGGTGCCCGAGGTGATCCCACCGGGCCGCGCCTGGAGTTCGGTGGACCGGGGCGAGCTGCAGATCGCCCTGCTGGACCGGGACCCGTCCGGTCCGGCGCAGGTCGAGGCGATGCGCCGGATCGCGGCCCGGGCCACCGCCCGGGACAGCGGCGTGCCCGCGCAGCGCCGACCGTTCCCGGTGGCCGGGCTACCCGGTGCGGTCACCTTCGCCGAGGCGTTCGCGCTGTTCCCCGACGCGCAACGGCGGCCGTTGCACGGTCTGCTCGGGCTCGGCGGCGACGCCGCCGCACCGGTCGGTGTGGACTTCGCCGGCCAGCAGGCGACCTTCCTGGTCGCCGGGCCACCCGGATCAGGACGCAGCAACACCCTCGCCACGCTGGCGGTGTCGCTGCTGGCCGGCGGCACCGCGTTGGTGGTCCTGACACCCCGGGAGTCGGTGCTGCGCCGGTTGGCGGTCCACGCCCGGGTGCGTGTCCTTTCCGGTACGAGTCCGGACCCGGCGCAGGTGAACGCCGCGCTGGCGGAGTTGGGCGGCCCGTCGGTGGTGCTGGTCGACGACGTCGACCTGTTCGGCTTCGCCAACCCGGTGGACGGGGTGCTGCGGGAGGTGGTGGCCACCGGCCGCGACCGGGGCATCGGACTGGCCTACGCGGGCACCGCCGAGACGCTCGTCCAGTCGTTGGGGGGCTGGATCGCCGAGGCCCGCCGGTCCCGGCAGGGGGTGCTGCTGGCACCGCAGTCGGCCATCGAGGGGGACCTGGTGGGCTCCCGGGTGCCACCGGCGGCACTGCGGTCGGGCAGCCGCCCGGGTCGCGGGTACGTGCCGGACCCGGCGACCGGCGCCCTGAGCACGGTGGCGATCCCGCACACCGTGGTCCGTTAGGCCCGACACAGAACGGCCGAGCCCCGGGCGCCGTGGTCGGCACCCGGGGCGGGACCGGTCAGTCCTTGGCCGGCGGCTTGGACAGCGTCTGGTCCATGTCGGTCAGGTTCTTCACGATCGCCGCGAAACTCTTGGCGAAGCTCTCCAGGTTGCTGACCGCCTTGGTCAGCGAGGCGGTGAACTCGTTGTACTGGCTGTTCATCACCGGGCTGGCCTGCTGCATCCAGAGTCCACCCTGGCTGGTCAGCAGCTCGGTGACGCTGCCGTTGAGGGTCTTGAGCACCTGGGCGATGTCCGCGCCCTCGGTGGTGAGCCGCCCGGAGACCGTGTGGACCCGGTCGTAGTCGACGTCTACCTCTGCCATGGTCTGCCTTCCGGTCCTCGGGCGCTCAGCCGCCGCTGGACGACGTGGAGATCTGGTCGTCCATGGTGCGGAGCTGGACGGTGATGTTATGGAACTGCTGCGCGAACGAGCGGATGTTCTCGATCGCGCTGGTCAACTCGGTGTTGAAGGTCTGGTACTGCCCGCTGAGGGTCGGGCTGGACCGTTGCAGCCAGAGACCACCGTCGCTGGTGAGCAACTGGGACACCGCGTTGCGCAGGTCCTCCAACCGGGGCACGGTCTGCGTGACGGCCAGGTTGAGCTGGTCGTTGACGGTCTTGACCCGCTCGAAGTCGACGGTGATGTTGGCCATGGCCTCACTCCAGAAGTCAGATGGTGACGGTGGTGTAGGGGACGTAGTCGTCCTCGGGTGACTCCTCGGAGACGAGCGTCCACTCCCCCGTGTTCGGGTTGCCGTGATAGACCTCGGTGCGGTCCGGACCCACCACCGTCTTGGTGCCGGTGTCCGGTCCGGTCACCACGATGTCGGTCGTGGTGGTCTCCCCCTCGTGATCGACGGTGACCTGATGTGACCCGCCGTCGTCGGTCGAGGTGATCGTGCTGGTGGTGGTGCCCTCGTCGGTCGTGGAGGTCACCACGTACGAGCCGTCGGGGTTGGTCTTCTTTTCGATCGTCTCCTCGGTGCCGTCGGAGTGCTGGATGGTCGAGGTGAAGTCCACGACGTCGGGCTCACCGTCACCGTCGGTGTCGTGGTAGGTGAACCGGGTCGTCTCGGTGTAGGTGAGCCCGTCGCCGGAGTCCACGGTGGTGGTCTCGGAGACGATCCGGCCCTGGTCGTCCACGACCGCTACGACGTCGTTGCTGCCCACCGGCGAGGTGCCGGCCTTGGAGGTGGGCACCTCCCCCGGCTCGGGCACCGGATCCCCGGTCCACACCGGCACCGAACCGTCGACCAGGTTCCCGTGCTCGTCGTAGTACTGGAAGGTGATCTGGCGGTCCTTGAGGTCGAGGTAGCGCTCGTACGCGGCGGTGTCGGACTGCCAGCCGGCGATGTCGGCCCGCAGCCGGTCCAGGTTGACCTTGCCGGCGATGTCGGCGTCCAGCTCGAAGTACGCCTGGGCGATGCCGTCGAAGGTGCCGGCCAGTTCGTCGAGCAGGTCCATCGAGTCCTTGAACGGGGTGTGGCAGGCGTAGAAGAAGGCGCTCAGCGAGGCGTACAGCGACGAGTTGCCCACCTGGGACGAGTCGACCACGGACCCGTCGGAGGTGACCACCGATCGCCGTGAGCCGGTGTCCACGTCGAACTGGATCCGGCTCTTCAGCTCCCGCATGCTGCCCGCCAGCCGGTGCAGCAGCGCGTAGTCGAGCACCAGGTCGGCCATCCCCGCCCTCTCCTCCGGTCGTCGCTCCTCGCCGTCTGTCGGGTTCGACGCGGCCGGGGCGGCCGGAGGTTCACCGTGAACCTCCGCGCGGGTACGCCGCGTCGAGCAGGACGAGGAGCGTCGGGGGCTGCGGGAGGGGTGCGGTGGGCGTACGGCCCGGTGACTGGTCGCCGCTGACGCTGTCCGGGGACCCCACGCCCGGCGATCCGGACGTGCTGGTGCGGGTCGCCGACTACATGGACGTGATGGCGCGGCACGCCCAGACCGCGGACGACGGGCTCGGTGCGGTGCTGCGGCAGAGCGGTGAGGGCGCGTTCGTCGGCAAGACCGCCGACTGGCTGCGCGAGCAGGTCAGCAAGGAGTTGCGCGGCTTCGTCGCCGGTGTGCGTACCGCCTTCACCGCCGCCGGGCCGGCGATTCGCGCGTACGCGCAGGCGTTGCGCGAGGCCCAGGCCAAGGCGGACCAGGCGCTGCGCGAGGCGAGCGCGGCCGGCGACGACGAGGAACGGATCCGCACCCTGAAGGCGGACGCCGAGAGCGCGGCGGCGGACGTCCGGAGCGCGGCGGGTACGGCCCGGCAGGCCATCCTCGACGCCACCGACCACATCACCTCGCCGGTGACGCCCAAGTCGGCGTGCGAGGTGTTCTGGGAGATCTTCAACTGGCTGGCCATCATCGTGACGGTGGTGGCCATCTTCGTCGGAGGGCCGCTCGGTCTGCTGGCCTTCGCGATGAACGCCGCGTTGGCGATGAAGGCGGCGCTGGACTTCGCGACGGGCAAGACGAACGCGCTGGGGTTGGCGCTCGGGCTGCTGGCGATCCTCGGGCCCAGCACCCGACCGTTGATCGCCCTCGGTGACCTGACCAAGCTCGCCACCACCGCCTGGCGGAACATCACCCAGTTCAGCCGGAACAGCTTCACCCTGGCCCGGGCCGGCATCGACGACTTCTGGCGGACGGTGTCCACGCTGAGCATCAGCGCGGCGGTACGCGGCATCGGCGACCTCGGGATCACCGTGGCCAACTCGGTGAAGAACGGCGCGCTGCTGATCCCCAGGATCGTCGGTCCACTCGACGGCCTGGCCGTGCGCGGGTTCGTGACCCTGGAGAAGTTCACCCTGGTCACCGTCCCGGCAACGGCCATCACGCTGGGCAACCTGGGATACCGGGGCCTGGTCAGGCTCGGTGGCCTGGCGGCCGACGGCGGCCGGTTCGTCGCCGTCAACGCCGTCCGGTTCGGCAACCTCATGGTGCGCGAGTTCGGCGGCTGGAAATGGCTGCGGATCTTCCTGCCGCTGGCCGGGCACGAGATCGGCGCGGTCGGCCTGTCCGGGGCCGCCAAGCTCGGGATCCTCGGTCGCGGACTCGGGATGAGCCGGTTCGACTCGCTCGCCGGGCTGGGCGGCGGCGTACGGCTCGCCAACGGGCTCACCACCGTGCACGTCGTCAAGCCCGGTGACGCCCCGCCCGCCGGTGGGCTCCACGTCAGCCCGAGCGGCCTGCACCTGCCCGACCTGATCGAGAAGCCGCTGATCGGTGCACCGTCGACGCCCCACCTCGCGTTCTCCGCCCGCAGCGTGGACCTGTCCGCCATGCGTGGGCCGCTCGGCGCGCACGATCTCGCCGCCGTCAGCCCACCCCGGATGCCCGCGATGGCCGGCGGGGTCGACCTCGGCGCGCTCCCCCGGTTCGACCCGCCGACGGTCACCGGGGCGACGATCCCGAGCCACGTCGACGTCCCCACCCCGGGCGCGGTCGGCGCGGTGCACCTGCCGGACGTACGGATGGGCAACCTCGGCGCGCTGAACCGGGCCGGCGGGCTGGAGGGGCTGGAGACCTTCGGACGTGCCGAACTACGCCACCTGCACACCGGCGACGTCAGCGCGGTGCGGACCTCGGAGACCGCGGTGGCGTTCAACCTCGGCGCCCCGGAGAAGGCGTTCGGCGACACCACCGTGGTCACCCCCACCAGCGTCGCGGTCCCGCACACGCCGCCCACCGCGCAGGTGAGTCACCTGCACGCCCTCGACCAGCTCAAGCAGGCCCAGCGGGCGCTGACCGACGCCTCCGGGGACGCGCTGGCCGTCGCCCGCGCCGAGAAGGACGTCCGGGTCGCCGAGGCACTGGTCCGGCGTACCTCGGACAGCCTCCGGATCGACGGTCCGGGTGTCCTCCTCGACGCACCACCGGCCCGGGCGGTCGAGACGGCCGCGCCCGACCTCGCGGCCACCCCGCCGACGACGGCTCCCGATCTCGCCGCCGCCAGGGCCTCCGTGACGGTGGACGAGGCGACGCGGGCGCTGCAGGCTCGGCTGGACCGCCTGCGCGGCGGCGACGCCGTCGACCTGTCCGGGCTGGACGTGACGCACCGGTTCGCGCCGGTGTCCACCACCGACCTGCTGGACCTGCCCTCGGTGCCCACCCATCAGCCCGGCACCGGCGTGGCGGAGTTGGAGAGCCGGCTGGCCGCTCTGCGCGGCACCGACGTGCCCTCCCCCAGCGCCCGCCACCTGGAGCTGGAACACCGCTTCGCCCGGCTCCGGCCCGGCTCGACAGGTCAGGCCGGGCCGGTCGACCCGGCGATGTTCCCGGCCCCACCGACGATCTCCCCGGCCGAGGCCACCGCCCGCGCCACCGCCGTCGAGCGCCTCGCCGACCTGGAGGTCGAGTTGGCCGCCGTTCGGGCCGAGGGGAGCCCGTCGACCGCCGACCCGACGCGAGCGACGCGGGACGCCGCTGCACCGGTGACGCCGGAGGTCCACGGTCCGGGTCGCACCGTGAACGCCGACCAGGTGGGCACTCCCGGTCGGCCGGTGGATGCGGGCGCGCGAGCCGCCGACGAGCTGCCGGATCTGCCCGCCGTGCCCCGGACCGACCCGGTCGTCGGTCCCGGCCCCGACGAACTCGGCCGCCGGTTGGCAGAACTCACCGACGACGCGCGCCGGACCGGGCTGACCGAGCGGGAGGTCAGCGCCCTCACCACCGACGTCCGCGCGGCACTGGACACAGGGCGGCACGGTGACGCCGCGCATGGGATCACCGCGCTGCACGACCGGATCGACCGGCACGCCCTGTTCCAGCGACTCGACTCGTACCGGGAGCACGTCGACGCCGGGCACCGGCGCGCCGCCCAGCTCGGCATGGACAAGGGCACCTGGTTGCAGCACGCGGTGGACATCGAGCGCGCCGCCGCTGCCGGGCGGACCGACGACCTGCACCGGCTGCTCAACGCCTACGAGAACACCCTGGCCGACCGGCTGGGGCAGCAGAAGCTGGCGGATCGGCCCGATGGCGCCCCCGGCCGGGCCGACGACGAGGCCGGATCCCCCGGCGACCTGGACGACCTGACCGCCCGGCTCGACGCACTCCGAGGGGACCACACACCCGACCCGCGACTCGCCGACCTCGAACTGGAGGCACGCCTCGCCGCCCTGCGGGGCACCGACGACGCCGGTGCCCCGCTGCCGGAGCTTCCCGACGTGCCGACGCGGGCACCCGGGGGCCGCGACGTCGACGCCGACCTGGCCGACCGGCTCGCGACCCTGCGCGCCCGCGCGGACGAGTCGATCGGCATGCCGCCGGCCGAGCGTGCCGAGTGGGACTCCCGGTTCGCCCAGGCCACCGACGAGGCCGCCCACGCCGACGTGCTGGCCCGCCACGAGCTGCGCCTCGCCGAACTGACCCGTGAGGTACGCCTCGCCGAGGTGCGCGGCGGCACCGGTCCACTGTCCGCCGACGAGTACCGGTCCTGGCAGGAGGCGTTGTCCCGGGTCGGCGACGACCCGGCCGGCATCGACCGCGTGCTGTCCCGGTACGACCTCCGCCTCGACCAGCACCGCCTGGACGACGCTCACCAGATCCACGCCGCGCTCAGTGCACCCGACCATCTCCGGGGGCTCGACTCCCGGCTGGACCAGGCGCTGGGCGGGCTGTCCCAGAGCCTGCGGGACTCGACCGCGACGCGGTTCACCACGCTCGGTGACCGGTTGGCCCAGCTCCGTGGCACGGACGGCGTGCCGGCTCCCAGCCGGACCGACCTGCCCGCGTCACCCCGAGCCGAGCTGCCCACGGCGCCCCGGACCGAGCCGTCCGTGCCTGGGCGGGTGGAGCCCGCCGGGGCGCGGACCTCGCCTGCGCCCGGGCTCAAGGAGCCGCCGCCGAGGACACCCGAGGCGCCGTCGCGGCCGGCGCCGACGCCCGGCGAGGCACTCGCCGAGCTCCCCGCGCCGCCGCGCCTCTCCGACGACGCGCTCACCGCGCCACCCGGGGACCGGGTGGATGCGCCGCCACGGGACCTGCTCGGCGACGGCCGCCCGACCGGAGGGGGCCGTACGGTCGAGGTGAACTCCGAGCGGTGGACCCCGCTCAAGGACGCCTTCCGCTTCGAGCCCGCCGGCCCCGGGCAGCCGCCGAAGGTCGTCCGGCCGCCGGCCAGCGGCGAGCGGGTCAATGTCGGCTACCAGGTCACCGTCGCCGCGCAGGACATGCACTTCACGGTCAAGGTGCACCTCGACGCCGCGCCCAGCGTGGCGGCGCGGGAACTCGCCGAGGTGAAGGCCCGCACCGTCGAGGGGATCGAGCGGTACGTCAACGCGCCCCGGCACCACCTGCCCGGGTGGGACGTGCCGATGAAGGTCACGGTGCAGTTCGTCGACGATCGCGCGGAGGCACACGGCTCGGTGTCGGTCGGGCCCGCCGGATCGCCGATGTCCCAGCAGTCCTGGCCGGTGGGCGCGCCGCCGGCCGCGTACGCGCACGAGATCGTGCACCAGCTCGGCGTGAAGGACACCATCGCGCCGCCGGGCGCGTTGCTGCACGGCGCATCACCGCAGACCTACGGCGACCTGATGGGCGGCCACCGGCACGACGTCGACGAGTTCGTCCTGACCCCGGGTGCGCTCGGTCAGATCGCCGACGTGCTGGCACCTCATGTCTCCGACTCGTCCGCGCTGCGTCCGCCGCCGGGCGCGGTCGTCGGTGATCTCGCCGAGGAGTTCTGGGCCTCCGGGGTGGACCTCCCGCCCCGGCTCACCAGCGCGGAGGCCACGGAATCCGCGCCGACCGACACCGTGTCGACCCCCGCCCAGAGCACTGCCGCGCCGATCGCACCGATCGTGGTGAACTCCGCACCACCGATCGCCGTTCCGGCCACGGTCGAGGAGATCCCCCTGACGGTCGTCTCCACCACGCCGCAGACCGCCAACTCGCTACCCGGCCTCTATCGGGAACGGCCCGAGCTGCTCAACGACCTCGATGCCATCGACGATGTCGACGAACTGGTCCGAGGCGTCGAGGAGAGCGTCACCGACGCGGTGCGTACCCGGGTGTCCGAGAAGCTGCCGCTCGTACCGGGGCTGTCGAAACTCTCGGTGCAGACCGCCGAGATCGGGCAGGCGCTGCGCGACGAGCCGGACACCTTCTTCGGCAGCGGCGGGCGCAGCTTCGACGTCCGCGACGGCCTGCACGGCTGGCACCGGGTCACCATCGCACCGGAGTGGTCGCCGAAGGACGCGCAGGTGGTCGACCAGTCGGTGGACCGGGCGAAGTTCGACACCCGCAGCGACCAGGCCGACGGCGTCAAGCACTCCGCCACCACCGGCGGTTCCGGCGCCCTCGGCGTCGGCACGATGTTCCCGCAGCGGGTCGGGTACGGCGCGGGCGGTGCGCTGGACGTCGCGTTGTCCCGTCCCCTGGAGTCGTTCGAGGACGGCGCGAAGCTGACCGACTCGCACAACGTGCGCAGCGGGTCCGGCTCGCACCTGGTGTCCACGCCGGCCGCCTTCACGGTCACCGTCACCGATCCGGAGGCACCGCTCACCAGCCGCACCTCCCCGGTGACCGCGCCGAAGACCACGGACAGCGGGCCGAGCACCACGGACACCGGCCCGAAGCCCACCGAGACCGGGCCGAAAACGCAGTTCAGCGGGCCGAAGACGGGCAAGCGGACGGTGGGCGAGGCGGTCCGGGCCGACGTGACGTTCCGCTCCTCCGACGACATCGCGAAGGCCGCTCCCCGCCAGACGGGCTGGCTGGAGGTCGACCCGAGCCGGCACACGTCGATGCTGGTCGAGAACTTCACGCCGGTCCGCATCCTGCGCGCCGGCATCGACCTGCCCGACGGCACCCGGCCGGTCGACACCTGGAACGACGTGGTCGAGGACATCCTGGTCCGGCTCCACCCCACCAAGGCCGTCGGGCCGGGCACGCTCGGGGCGCGCCAGGCCCGGGACCTGTTCAAAGAGTCCGCCATGATCGGCAACCTGATGCCCGCCATGGACACGGTGGTGCATCCGCCGACGATCACCAGCAAGCACGGCGCCCACGCGGTGTCCCTGGAGTTCACGGCGAACATGCCCGCGCTGTCGGTGCTCGCGGACATCGCCAAGTCCTCGTTCCGCTGGCAACCGGGCCAGAGCGAGGGGACGAAACTGTCCCATTCGAGCCGGGTCGGACTCGGGCTCTCCCTCGTCCCGATCCGCTGGGCGTTCGGCACCGGGTACGTGCAGGCCCGGTTCTCCTGGGGCTACCTGCGCTCGATGACCGCCTCCGCCGGCCACGGCGGCAGCTCCAAGCTCGGCACCGAGTTCAAGGACATCCCCAACGTCCTGGTGGAGGCGCGTTTCCGGCTCGACATCAGCGCCGGGTTGCGGGAGGCGCCCGGGTCCCGGTTGGCCGGCGACGGGACGGTCCGGCCGATCGTCGTGGACCTGGTGGTGCTCGGTCGGTTGCCGGCCGCGCGGGCCGCCGAACTGCTCAGCGGCGACAGCACGATCATCCCGTCGCCGACGACGTGGTACGTGCCGCCGTACGCGTACACCGGCGGCCGCTCGGTCACGTACGGCCTGAGCGCCTTCCAGCAGCTCTATCTGGACGTGGCCGGACTGATCCGGACCATCGAGGGTGGGTTCCTGCCCCGGTTCGGCGATTCCGGCACGACACGCCGGATGCGGACCAGCCGGGCCGCGATCGAACGGCAGGCCAACCAGGACGAGTTGGACCGGGTACTCACGGTGCCCGGCCTGCGACAGGGCAAGGGCAACCTGTTCAAGAACGGCGTGATCGCCGAGCTGAGCCGGACCAAGAAGTTCGGCAGCCGGCACGTGATCGTGCACGTCACGGCCAGTTACACCAAGGCCTTCCAGCACCTGGGCACCAGCAAGGGCGACGCGGTCCGGACCAGCCACACCGACGTCTTCCAGGAGAAGATCAGCGCCGGCGGCCAGTGGCGGGGAGCGGCGGCGGCCGAAGGCGGCGTGATCTCCCGGCTGACCGGGAGTCCGGCCGGCGCGCTCGTACCCGCCGGGGCGATCGAGTTCCGGGGCCGGCTGGACCGGCAGAGCGGGTCACAGCTCTCCGGTCAGGAGACCCGGCTCAACGGCGGCACCCCGGACTCCCAGGCGTTCGGCAACGACCTGCAGGTCACCGTCCAGCTCTACGCGTACACGAAGCGCCTCGGCCGGGACCCGAAGGGCCGGATCGGCCTCGGGCGGGTGATGCGTCAGCGGTTCCCTCGGCCGGCCACCGACACGGCCGGTCCACGGCGGGTGGTGGCACCAAAGCAGGAGCCGAGCGTACGGGTCGGCGGGAAGCAGTTCAGCCGGTTCCGCCTGACGCAGACCCACCCGGTCACCGTGCAGTTCGACCAGGCGTCCGTGCTGCACCAGCCGCTCAGCCTGCCGACCACGTTCGCGCCCCGGCCCGATCCGCTCGGGGTCGACCGCCAGACCAAGCTTGAGCTGACCACGCTGCGCGAGTGGGTCGACCAGGGTCCGACGTCGCGGGTCGACCGATGGTTGTCGGTCGAGGACTTCCCCGGCAGCGCCTTCGTCCTCGTCCTGGCCAAGGACGCGATCCGCGCGTCCCAGCAGTACACCGACGATGTCTCGCGCACCAAGTTGGGGGACCTGCGTGGCACCGACGGGTTGGCCGAGGGTATGCCGGTCTGGGCCGGGCTGATCGACCGTTTCGGTGAGTCGCGCCAGATCCACGGCCTGCCCGCGATGGTCGACGGCACGTGGCACGTGGACCGCATCACCTCCGGGGAGGACGGCGCCGCGACCGACCTCGCCGTCTCCACCGCCCTGACGAACCCGAGGCTGGTGCCCACGTACGCCACCATCACCAACGAGTTCGCGTCGACCGGGTCGGTGGAGGTCAATGCCGCCAGGACCAAGGAGAACCAGCTGGCGTTGCGGGGCACCTTCTCGGGCAACGTCCGACGAACCGGCACCAGCAGCGACAACACCCACGGCGGTGGCGCGTTGTTCACCGGCGGCTACGAGAAGCTGCTCTACGCCGGTTCCACTCGCCACAGCGAGAGCATCGGCGGCGCGATCGAGCGCAACGCCAACAACCGGAAGGGCAAGCAGCGCTCCTTCCTGGTCGTCTTCGACATGCGGGCCTCGGTGGCCGCCGAGATCACCACCTCACCGGACCGTTACGCCCTCGTCCCCCAGTCCCTGCGTACCGGCGACTGGCTGCACCACCACAAGTCGGTGACACGGCACGGCACCGTCACCAACGCGCTCTTCCTGCGGCTGCCGGCCCGGACCGTGGTCCAACTCGGTCTGCTGCCGAGGTTGGCCGGTGACCCCGGCATGATCGGCGACCTGTGGCTGCCGGGTCCGATGCCGTCGCTGCGGCTGCCACCCGGGCACAGCCCCGGACTCGGTCTCTACACGTTCGACCGGACCCCGACCCTGACCGAGCCGATGATCACCGCACTGCGGGCCGAGGCCGCCAAGCTCGGCCCCGACCGAGGGATGGTCAGGAAGCTCCTCGACACGATTCAGGGCCAGATCGTGAACAGGTCGATCGCCAAGATCTCCGACTCCCTCTCCGGTTCCGGGCTCGACGACCCGATGCTGAACCGCCGCCGGTTGCTCTACCTGTTCACCCCGGCCGGCGGCGCACAACACTGGTCATCCATGGTGGACGGCGGGGTGTCGGTGCTGCACACGAAGCCGGGGCGGATGACGCAGCACTCCCGGGACGTACGCCTGATCGCCGAGCCGATCGGCGAGCCGAAGGTGCGGGGCTTCGTGGCCGACCACGACGACGTCGACATCAAGACCACCCACACCAGTGACCACGGTGTCACCCGGCAACGGATGCACGGTCAGACCCTCCTCGCCGGGGTCGCCGGCACCGGGGTCTCCAACCACCACGGCGAGAACCTCGCGGCCGGCATGGGCGACACCGTCGGTCGCGTCTCGCAGGTGTCGAACGCCCAGAACAGCGGCACCACCACGACGGACACCAACCTCAGCTCCGGGCGCGGCGTCAAGGCGAGACTCGAGACCCGGGTGAAGTACACCCTGGCCGTCTTCGACGACGGCAAGCGGGTCGACGGCGACCTGCTGGTCGTGTACGACACGGTGACCCAGGACCGGTGGGCCGACGACCTGCGACCGCCACGCGTCGAGCCGGCGAAGGCACCTGCCACCTACCGGATCGCCGCACCGGAGACCCTGCCGCCGGGGTGGCGGACGGTCAACGGCATGCCGATGCCGCCACGGTTCAGCGCCGAGGACCTGAACCGGCTCGCCCAGGTACAGCGCCTCGTCGAGGGTCTGCTCACCGACGCCGCCAAACGGCTCCGCACCGACGGGTACGCCGGGGCACACCAGATCCACCAGAGCCTCACGCCGGAGATCCTCCTGCCCGGCGTGCCGAAGATGATGACCGGCGAGGGCTTCGACCTGCCACCCGCCGTCAGCGCCCAGATCTTCGGCCAACAGGCCACGATCAACCTCAAACTGGTGCCCGAGGGCGCATCGCTCGGCGGGGTCAGCTCCGGAGTCTTCCGGGAGCACGCACCCCAACAGAGCGGTGGCTACAGCACCGGCACCAGCGTGCTGACCCAGCACCTGCGGATCCCGCGGATCCCGCTGATCGGGCGGGGTTTCGCCGACGACCCGTACCAGGCGTTGGAGGCCGGTGGGCCGGGCGTCGCCGCTGGTGACACCCAGGCCGCCGCCGAGAGCGGCAGCAACGCCACCGGCAGTCTGGGCAACGTCAAGCCGGAAAGTCGCTCGACCCTCGTCGACTACCTCAGCCGGGTCGAGGTGACTGTCTCGCTGGCGTACTCGATGCGACCCGCCAGAACGGTGACGAGCGCGAGCAAGCCGGCGGAGCTGGTGAACGTGTCGTTGCGGATGGGCCTGCACGACGCGCGGACGGCGCTGCACATCCCGACCGACGCCACGACGATCGCGACGGACTCCCCCGGCCGGGTCGCCGCGTTCGACGAGATCGTCGACCACGAGGCGAAGCTGGCCACGGCGGCCGAGAGCTTCGTCTCCGCCACCGACAGGCTCGACCAGGCCCGCTACGACGCGTACGCGGCGGCGGAGGGCAGTGCCGAGCGTGCCGCCCTGGAAGCCACCCTGCCCGGACTGCACGAGCAGCGGGATCGGGCCGGTCAGGCGTGGTGGGAGCTGCTGCAACGGCACCATCTCCTGCTCGACGACTTCCGACACTCGTACCTCGGAATCACCGAGAACCCGGCGGGGACGAAGCCCGCCCGACTCGCTGAACACATCGCACAGCAGAGCAACGGCACGACCGGCACCAAGGGCCAACCTCCTGCCACCAAGGACGAGACCGCGCCAGCCACGATGGAGGAACCCGAGCCGACGACGTCCACGGAGGTGCCCGGACCGGAGGGGACGCAGGTCGAGACGACCGAGGTCGGCACCGCCGCCCCGCAGGTGCTGCCCACGCCGGGTGACGGACGCTGCCAGTTGTACGCGACGATCGGTAGCGCTCCGGAGCTGGTCAGCGCGAAGCTGGCCGAGGCGGGCCTCGGCTCGCCCGCCCTGCACGCCTGGCTCGGCGATCCCGAAGCCGTCCGTTCCCAGGTCACCGCTGCCACCACGAGCCCACTGCGCAACTCGGCCGGACTGGTGCCGCTGGACACCGAACTCGGCCAGGCGGCGGAGCTGCTGCGGCAGCTCGTCGATCGGCACCTGCACACGCTGGGTCCGGACGGTGTGCCGGTCGCCGCCATGCAGGGGTACCGGCTCAGCGGCGCTGTGCAGATGCAGGAGATGGTGCAGGCGATGAGCCGCGAGGCCCTGCTCGACCGGCTCGCGCAGCTGGGCATCACCACCCTGCAGGACCCCGGCCTGCTACCGGCGACACACCTGCGCGACCTCTTCGTTGAGCTACGTACCGCCGACCTGGTGACGCAGGGCTGGGAGCCCGGAGCGGCCCGCGCGTACGCCGAGCAGAAGGTGCCGCTCAAACCCACGAAGGACGGCTCGCCGCCCCGCGACCTGGCCGACGATTCGCTCTCGATGCGGACCATGTTCGACTACCTCAGGGCCCGTGGCACCCACGTCGAGCTGCGGACGCTGTCCGACGCGATCCTGCGGGACCAGCTCGCGACGTACCTGCTCGATCCACTGAGACCGGTCGACGCGGCCGAGTTCACCACGCTCACACGGGCCGTGCGGCACTGGGAGGACCACTGGCGGGACGACGTCGGCGAGGCGTACCCGGCTCTGGTGGCATCCGCCCTGGACGCCCAGGTACGCATCCACACGCCCGAACACACGGAGACGATCGGCCCGGACGGCGCGCCGTTGCTCGACGTGTTCCGGCGCAGCGACCACTACCAGGCGATGGTCGGCCCGCAGCCGCAGCCGGAGCCGGAGCCGGAGCCGGTGGAGTCGACTCCCCCGGCCGCCCCGTTCCCCGCCGATCTGGACCGGACCAGTGGCCCCGCCGTCCACCCGAAGGGCGCCAAGCCCTTCGAGGTCGACCCGCCCGGCTCCGCCGACGGGAAGACGATCACCGGGGACGCGCTGCGCACCCAGCAGATGCGGGTCAATCCGGCCTGGATGCCGCTGTCCGACTTCACCCCCGAGATCCACGCCGGCCGGCCGGACGCCCGCTGGCACTACGTGGTCACCGAGGCCGGTGAGATCATGATCGGCAGCGAGGAGATCCTGACCGTGGTCTCCGCCCGGCAACTTGCCGACCTGCACGCCGCGATGCGTGCGACCGACCCCGGCCTCAC
Organism: Micromonospora sp. NPDC049903; assembly: GCF_044460945.1. Classification (NCBI taxonomy): domain Bacteria; kingdom Bacillati; phylum Actinomycetota; class Actinomycetes; order Micromonosporales; family Micromonosporaceae; genus Micromonospora; species Micromonospora sp. NPDC049903. The sequence goes on along the minus strand of NZ_JBITKL010000011.1, from coordinate 79,046 downwards.
GCTCGACCAGCTCAGGAACAGCATCAACCAGCAGGGTCACCCCACCATCGGCGTACGCTTCGACGGCGAGGGGCGCGCCCTCGTCGGCCGGGGACGCATCAGCGGGGAGCTGCACCGCGATCCGGACACCGGCCGGTGGGGCGTCGACGACAAGTCCGGCCGCTACATGAGCGAGAAGATCCGCCCCGGGCTCGATCCCGCCGACGTGCAGCGGTGGCTCGACGACGTCGCCGCCCGACTCACCGCACAGCTCGGTGAGATCGTCGAGGCGCGCCCGTACAAGCACGCCGCCCCTGCGCCGGCCACCCGGACCGGCCCGACCGACGGCACCGCCCCGGCACCGCCGACGGACGACCTGCGGGCGCGGTGGGTGGAGGTCCAGGCGCAGCGGCTGCGGGCCGACGGCACCGACCCGACGGTGGCCACGATCATCGCCGAGGGCCTGACCGCCGACCGCGAGACCATGCTCGCCGACCTGGCGGCCCGAGCCGCCCCCTGACCGGGGTGCCAGGGCGGATCAGCCCGCTGACCAGGGCGACCGGCCGGGTCAGCCCGTCGCCCGGGTCACCCCGTGCCGGCTCAGCGCCCGTTGGAGCTCCCGGGTGGCGTGGTGGGTGCGCGACTTGACCGTGCCCGGTGGCACGCCCAGGGCTCCGGCCACCTCGCTGTGCGTACGGTCCTGGTAGTACACCAGGATCAGTGCCTCCTGGTGCACCGCCGAAAGGCTCCGCAGAGCCGGCATCAGCATCGCCCGGTCCAGGGCGGCGTCGTAGAGGCTCTCCGCCGGTTCCCAGACGGTGGTGGTGACGTCCTCGGCCACCTCGGTGGGGCGGGCCGTCACCCGTCGGGCCTGGTCGACACAGAGGTTGTGGGCGACCCGGGACAACCACGCCTGCGGATTCCGGGCGTTGGCCACCGTGGGCAGATGACGCCAGGCCCGCAGCAGCGTCTCCTGGACCAGGTCCTCAGCCCGGTGCGGGTCACCGGGGACCAGCCGACGGGCGTACCGGCGCAGCGCGGGTGTGCTCTCGGGCACCAGCACCCGCTCGTACCAGTCGGCCAGGTCGGCCTGGCTCGGCGGGGCGTCGCACTCGACGGTCGTCGTCATCGGATACCTCTTCTCTGGCCGGACGAGCCGGTCAGGCGATCGAACCGGCGGTGGGTACGTCGGAGGCGGTCAGCCGCAACAGGTCCTCGGTCGACGGTTCGGCCAGGTCGGCCACCCGCTGCGCCTGGTGTTCGGTCATCCGCTGGAAGAGCTGCCGGGCGGCGCGGCCGTTGCCGAAACCGGGACCGTGGTCCATGCCGGCGAACAGGGTGTGCAGGGCGCTGCGGGCCTCGTCGGCGAGGTGGTACTCGTGTTGCCGGCACTGGGACTCGACGATCGCGGTCAGCTCGTCCGGCCCGTAGTCCTCGAAGGTCAGGGTGCGGGAGAAACGGGACGCCAGGCCCGGGTTGGAGGCGACGAAGCGGTTCATCTCCAGCGGGTATCCGGCCACGATCACCACCACGTCGTCGCGGTGGTCCTCCATCAACTTGACCAGCGTGGCGATGGCCTCCTGGCCGAAGTCGTTGGTGTGCCCGGGCGGGACCAGCGAGTACGCCTCGTCGATGAAGAGGACGCCGCCCAGTGCCCGCCGGAAGACGGCCTGGGTACGGGGTCCGGTGTGGCCGACGTACTCGCCGACCATCGTGGTCCGGTCGGCCTCGACCAGGTGGCCGCGTTCCAGCATGCCGAGTGCGGCGAGCAGTCGGCCGTAGAGGCGGGCGACGGTGGTCTTGCCGGTGCCCGGGTTGCCGGCGAAGACGAGGTGCCGGCTCAGCGGCGGTGCCGCCAATCCGGCCTGCTGGCGGCGGCGGACCGTCTGCATGAGTTTGATCTGGGCCTGCACGTCCTGCTTGACCCGGTCCAAGCCGACCAGCGCGTCCAGTTCGGCGAGCAGTTCCGGCAGGTCGGCCTCGGTGGGTGGCTCGGGCACCGGGGTCGGTGCGGTGCCGGCCGCCTCGCCGCCGGCCACCGCCGGCACCGCCGGGGCGGCGGCGTCGGCGGCGAGCCCGGACGGCGGCAGCAGGGAGCGGGTCACCCCGGTCAGCCGGACCTCCTCGAAGACCGGCCGGGCCTGCGGGTCCACGTCGACGTCGAGATCGCTGTCCCGGATCCGGGCGCGCACGACGGTGGGAGTCGCCCCGGCACCGACGTGGATCGCCGGGTATCCGCTGGCGGTGAGGACGCAGTCGACGTACTCGCCGGCGGCGCCCTCGGCGACGAAGAGCGCGTTCTTCGCGCCGGACGTGCACGACGTGGACGTCACCCGGGGTGCCGCGCCGGTCCACACCACGATGCCGGAGCCCGCCGCGTCGTGCACCGCGCACCGGTCCACGGTGCCGCCGCTGTCCTGTTCGAAGACGATCCCGGCGGTGCCGGGGCCGTGGATGCGGCAGTCGGTCAGCTCCACGGTGGCGCCGACACCCACCTGCACCCCGGCCCGGTCGCTGGCGTCGATGACGCACCCGGTCAGCCGGACCGGCTGGTCCGACCCGGCCACCACCCCGTTGCGGGTGGCGGCGAGCACGGTCGCGGTGGCGGTCACCTGGGCGTGTCCCTCGCTGCTCAGGCCGGCGAGTCCGCAGTCGTGGACCCGGCCGCCGGTCAGGTCGGCGCGGCCCGTCCCGACCACGTGCAGCCCGTGCTCCGCCGACGGTCCCAGCCAGGTGTCGACGGCGGTCAGCCGGCCGTGCCCGCCGACGTGCAGGACGCTGTAGGTGGTGGGACCGACCTCGGTGTCGGTGAGTGTCACCGTGCCGCGGTCGGTGACGTAGACACCGTTGCCCGCGCAGGTGCGCACCGATGTCGCGGTGAGGCTGACGTCGGCGTCGTCGCGGCACACCACGGCGGTCGCGCCCGCGCGGTCCAGGGCGCAGCCGGTCAGCACGACCTGCGTCTGGTCGGCGGCGACCACACCGGCGGCGGCCGGGTCGCTCAGCCGGCAGCCGGTCAGCTCGACCCGGGCGCTGCCGACGGCGGAGATCGCCTCGGCCCCGCTGCGGGTCACCGCGACGTCGCGTGCGGTCACCGCGGCGTTCTCCTCGGCGCGTACCCCGTTGCGTCCGGGTGTGACGACCGCCCCGCCGACCAGCTCGACGCGGGCGGTGCCCCGGGCCCGGACCCCGGAGCCGGTGACCGGGCCGATCCAGGTGTCGCGGAGCGTGCCGTGGGCCGACTCGCCGGCCACCACGCCGATGCCGTCGACGTCGGCGACGACGCAACGGTCGAGTTCCACGACGCTGTCGCCGACGGCGTACAGGCCGGCCAGCCGGGCCCCGGTCAGCCGGCAGTCGCGCAGCACCGGGCGGGCCTGCCCGCTCACCTCGACCCGGCCGCCGTGCAGACCGCAGCCGCGCAGTTCGACGTCACCGTCCTCGACGCGCAGCAGTGGCTCGCCTGGGTCGGTGCCGAGCACGGTCAGGTCGACCAGTGTCGCCGAGGCGGCGATCCGCAGCGGCGTACGCGCCACCAGCGTCACGGTGCCGGGACCGCGCTCGGCACGCAGCCGTGCCGGCCTGTCGATCAGCAGGTCCTCGGCGTACCGGCCGGGTGCCACCAGGACGGTCTGCCCCTCGGCGGCGGCGCGGAGGGCGGCGGTGATGGTCGGTGCGGCGCCGCGTTCGCCCGGTGCCACCCGGATGCCCTCCGGGGCGGCACCGGGCCGGCGGGTCCTGAGTATCCGTACGCCCATCGTTCACTCCCGCCGGACACCGCTGGTTCGGATGCTCACGGCTTGCCGCTGCGCACCAGGTCCGCGCCGTCGACGTGGCTGCGGAACGGGTCGTCGGCCTGCTCGGCGTCCCATCGGCGGCGTCGGCGGGCCGCCCGGTACCGACTCCACAACCGGCCGCCGACCAGCAGCACGCCGGGTGTGGTGAGGACGGTCAGCACGACCGGCCAGGAGACCGGTACGGTCCGCGCGGTACGGGCGGCGCTCGCCTCGGCCGTACCGGGCAGCCCGCCGTCGACCAGCGGTCCGGTGACCGCCCGGTGCGGGTCGAGCCGACCGACGCCGGCCGGTCCGTGTTCGACCGGGGCGACGGTGCTGACGAGTTGCCGGCCGAGTTGTCCGGCGGTCAGTCCGGGGTGGGCGGATCGCACCAGTGCCGCCGTACCCGCGACGAAGGCGGCGGCGTAGGCGGTGCCGTTGCCCACGAAGGCGCCGGAGCCGGCCGCGCCGATGCTGCGGACGCTGGTCGCCGGGGCGAGCAGGTCCACCGAACCGGCCGGGTGGTCGACGGTGGCGTGCTGCGCGGACCGGAGACCGCCGACGCGGAGCAGACCGTCTGCCGGGGCCACCGGCGTGCCGCCGGTGGGGGCCGGCACCACCACGAGTACGCCGTGGCCGATCGCCTCGTCGATCGCGGAGCGGACGGTCGGGTCGGTGGCGTCCACGGCCGGGCCGAGCAGAATCACCTTCGCCCCGGTGGCGACCGCGACCTGCACGGCGGTCACGGAGGCGGGAGGGCTCGCCGGGACCCCCCGGTCCACCAGCCGCACCGGGACGATCACCGCCTTCGGCGCGACGCCGACCCGTCGGCCGTCCGCACCGTCGTCGGCGGCGACGATGCCGGCCAGCGCGGTGCCCGTGCCGACGCAGTCGATGTCGCCCGACCCGTTGCCGGAGACGATGTCGGCGCCCCGGCCGAGCCGGTCGCCGAGTTCCGGGCGGCCGGCGGCCACCCCGGAGTCGACCACGGCCACCCGGACCCCACTGCCGCTGGTGATCCGCCAGACCTCGTGCGGGGCCATCAGCCGCTGTCCCCAGGTCGAGGCGGCCGGTGGCTCGGCGACGACGCGGGGCCGGCAGCCGGACCGGTCGGCGGCCGGGGAGCCGGCCGTGCGGACGGTGCCGGGTGCGACGGGCGGCAGCGTCCGGGCGGCGGGTACGGCCGGGGCGGTCGTCGCCGGGGCGGGGGCGGACCGGGCGGTGGTCGGGGCGGTCGGCAGGACGCCGTGGCGCAGACCGGTGCCGATCGCGTCCCAGGGCAGGACGAGGTGCCAGCCGGCGTGCAGCCGCCCGGGGTCGGTCAGCCGTCCGCCGTCGGGTTGCCGCCGTCCGGTGTTCAGTTCGAGGATCTCGCCGGCCCGCTCGGCGTCGCCGAGGAACCGGGCGGCGATCGTCCAGAGGGTCTCCGGCCGACCCTGGTGGGAGGCGGTCACGGTGTAGGAGAGGACGTAGGGCTGCACCTGCGGGTCGGCCGGTGCGGCCAGTGCCGGCGCGGGGTCGGTGACCACGGCGGTGGCCGCCGGGGCCAGCGCCGTGAGCACGGCGAGCCCGGCCAGGGCCGCCCGCCCGGTCACCAGTCCGCCCTGCGGATCAGCGCCCAGTCGTGGTCGTCGTCGGCCCGGCAGCCGAACACCTCCAGGCGCAGGTCGGGTCCGCCGGTCGCCAGGCCGGGCACGTCCAGGCAGAGGTTCGACGCGGTGTTGACGATCCGGTGGTACGCGATGCCGCCGGAGCGCGCGGTGGGTTGCAGCCGCCAGTACTGGTTCTCGTCGTCGAAGCAGCCGGTCTCGTTGAGCGGCGTCGCCGGGGCGACCGTGCCGAGTCCGGGCAGGTCGAGGCAGTACTGACTGGTGACGTTGCGGATCCAGTAGAGCTGGTTGCCGGCGCTGTCGGCCCGACGGGGGACGAAGGCGAACTCCTGGTTGTCCGACGTGTGCGGACGGCAGTGGCTCTGGTTGACCGGTCCGTCGCGGGGCCCCGGACCGGTTCCGGGGATGTCCACGCAGAGTGTCGTGCCGAGGTTGCGGAGGAGGTACGGCCCGTACGGGCGGCCGGTGGCGCCGGCGCCCCCGGCTTTGACGGGCGGCTGGTCGGAGCGGACCTGGTCCGGCGTCGCGGCGGTGTCCGACGGCGTGGCCCTCGGTGTGGGTGAGGCGGCCGGGTCTGCCGTGGGCGTCCGGCCGGGCGCACCGGGGGTGCGGTCCGGGGTGGCCGACGGGTCGGCGGGCGGGTTGAGGCGCGGGTCCTTGGCGTACTCGGTGGTGAAATGCTCCACCTGCGCCGCGAGGATGGTGATCCGGTCGCCGCCGGGCACGTCGGCCAGGGACCGGACCGTCGGGTCGCCGCGCAGGAACGCGGCCAGCGCGAGGGGGTAGTCGTCGGTGCCGGGAATCGCCTCCAGCAGCGCGCACATGGTCTCGCCGAGGGCCGGCACCGCCGAGTCGGGGGTCCACGGCGAGTCCGTCGGTGACGGTCGTACGTAGGCCACCCACACCTGCGGCAGGAACTGGGCGATGCCCTGCTCGCCGGTGGGGCCGAGCCGCTGCGGGTCGAAGGCGGAGGTGGCCATGAGCTGCGCGGCGACGCGGGCCGGTGGCATCGGGGCGCAGACGTCTCCGGCGGCCAGGATCGACTCCAGGTACGCGTCGGGCACCGGCAGCGGCGCGACCTCGGTGACGCGTTCCGGGATCGCCGCCGGGGTGACCGGGGGCGCGGCCGCGTCGCTGCCACCGAAGGCCGGCTGCATGGCGTACCAGGTGGCGTACCGTTCGACGGTGTCGACGTAGTCCACCGCGCCGGCCGGCACGTCGCCGGTCGCGACGATCGCCTCGACACCGACGCGGTGCGCCGCGAGAGCCAGGCGCCACCGGTCGCCGTCGAGGTCGAGCACCCGGAGTTGACCGACCAGTTGGCACATGTGGTGAGCGAGCGCCGTGACGCTTGCCGTGCGGTCGGCCGGGCGGGCGCCGTCCCAGGGTGCCCACTTCTGCCACACGCTCGGCACCAGACCGGCGGTGCCCTGTGCGCCGACGGCCTGCACCGCCTCGACGGGCGTGGCGGTGAAGCGGGAGGCGGCCATCACCTGGCCGGCGAGCCGGGGTGGGGTCAGCGTGGGGCAGGCCGTGGCCGCCTCGGTCAGCAGCCGGACGTCGGCGTCGGAGACCCGGGTGCCGGCCAACGGCTGCACGGCGTCGGCCGGGCGGGGTGCGATCGAGGCGGTCATGGTGACCAGTGCCGCCGTCGCCAGTGTCGCCGCGCCGACCAGGCGACGGCTGGTACCGGTCGATCTCCTCGTCCGCGTCGGTCTCGTCGCCACCGCGCCACGCCTCCCCGCAGTCCGTCTGAAGTGGACTGCACGGACGGTAGATGCCGGCGGCGTGGAGAACGGGCGATCGAAGGGGCGTCACCGTGAACTTTGCGTGAATCGCCGGGTGGCCGACCGGGGCGCCTTCACCGCCGGTTCTGCCGGAGAGCCGGCGGAGTCGCCGCCCCCAAACCAGGATGTTTTATACTATATGTCCCGTATGAGTTTTCGTGGGCCAGCCGCAGCGACGGTGCCGGCGGGCGGCCGGGTGCCGCGATGACCTCTGCCAACAGCCTGCTCCGCAGCGCCGCCACCCCACGCCGGGCCACCTTCCTGGAACTCTTCTTCGACCTCGTCTTCGTCGTCGCGCTCGCATTGCTGTCCGAGAGTCTGGTGACCGAGCTGACCTGGCGCGGCGTCGCCGAGGCCGTGGTCGTCCTGCTCGCCGTCTGGTGGGTGTGGGTGCTGACCACTCTGGTCACCGACCTCTACAACCCGGACAGTTGGGTCATCCAGGTGGTGACGGTCGGCGTCATGTTCGGCGCGTTGATGATGGCCGCCGCGCTGCCGTCCGCGTTCGCCGACCGGGCGGCCATCTTCGCCGGGGCCTACGTGGCCAGTCACCTCGGTCGAGGGTTCCTCTTCTTCCTGACGTTGCACGAGCCGGTCCCGCGCCGACGGGCGGTACGGATCTGGGCGTGGTTCGGAGTCTCGGCCGTCGGGTGGATCGCCGGCGCCTTCGCCGACAGCACGACGCGCCTGTGGTGGTGGGGCGGCGCGGCGGCCGTCGACTATCTGGCCTTCGCGTTCGGCTACCCGTTCCCCGGCCGGCGGCGGATCGGCGCGGCCCAGTTCAACCCCATCGCCGAACACATGGCCGAGCGGTACCACCAGTTCTTCATCATCGCCCTGGGCGACATCATCCTGGTCGCCGGCCTGACGTACAGCGCACACCCGGTCACCGCCGAGCGCACCGCGGCGATCGTGGTGGCGTTCGCCAGCGCGACGCTGCTGTTCCGGATCTACGTACACCGCGCCGCCGCGCAGTTGACCCAGGCCATCGAGAAGGCCCGGCAGCCGGGCCGGTTCGCGCGGTCCGCGCCGTACACCCACCTGCTGATGATCGCCGGGGTGGTGACGGCCGCCGCCAGCGCGAAGCTGATCATCGCCGAGCCGACCGGCACGGTCGAGCCGGAGCTGCTCGCCGTCGTCGTCGGCGGACCGGCGATCTTCCTCATCGGTCGGACCCGCTTCGAGTACGAGGTCTTCGGTCGGGTCGCCTGGCCACTGCTGGCCGGCGTCGCGCTCCTCGGCGCGCTCGCCCCGGTCGCGCTGGCGCTCACCCCACTGCTCGCGGTGGTCTGCGCCAACCTGGTGCTGCTGGCGATCGCCCTGTTCGATTTCGCGCACCGGCGACGTCGCACACCCGTGCCGGCGACGCCGCCGCTGTGACCGGTCCGGCCGGTGGCGCACGATCCGGTCGACTCTGCCGCGCAGGCGGGTGACGCCGTCCGACCGACACCGGTGTCCGGGAACCGGCCGGACAGCAGACGGTCGGGCCACCGTGGGCGTACCCACCCGGGCCACCACCCCCGACGAAGGAGAATCGATGCCGAGAAGAAGTGGGGCGCTCGTCGCCCTGGCCGCCGTGGCGCTCGCGTCCACCGCCCTCGCGGCGGCACCGGCGGCGGCCGCGACGAGCTCCGGACCGGACAACCGGGTGCCGGTCACGTCGACCACGACGTATCCCGCCAGCGCCACCGTGCTGCTGACGTTCTCCGGCGGCCGGTGCAGCGGCTTCATGATCAGCCCCCGCACGGTGGCGACCGCCGCGCACTGCGTGCACACCGGAGGTTCCGGCGGTGGCTGGCGGACGAACATCGTCGCGTACCCGGGGCACAACGGGACGACCGCGCCCTTCGGTTCCTGCGCGGCGACCCAGCTCTACGCGCCGGTGACCTGGACCGGCTCGTTCACCCACCCCGGCAGCCGCGACCCGGCCTACAACTACGGTGCGGTGCAGCTCAACTGCGGCATCGGCAACATCACCGGCTGGTACGACCTCGGGTACACCACCCAGCCCCTGTACGGCTCGTGCACCACGACGCACGGGTATCCGGCGGACCGGTCCGGGCAGTGGACCAGCGTCGACCGCATCCGCTACGAGAGCTCGACGCAGCTCTACACGTCACACAGTTTCAGCGGCGGGCAGGACGGCAGCCCCGTCGCCTACACCCCCGATCCGGACGACTGGTGCCCGTTGGGACCGCGCCTGGAGTTCCCGTGGCCGAAGCCTCCCTGCCCCTGCCCGCTCACCCGTACCGCCGTCGGAATCCTGACCAGCGGCCCGGACGGGGTCGGGCCCGGCGTGGTCTACAGCGTCGCCACCCGGCTCACCCAGCAGGCCGTGGCCAACCTCGCGCAGTGGCGGTGACCGCCGCCCACGGCCGATCCACGTTCGCGCCGGCCCGGTCAGGCCGACCGGGCCGGCGCGGCGGTCAACCGCGCCCGGACCTGCGCGGCGTCCGCGTGGTCGAGTTGCTCCAGGATCTCCAGCGCCCGACACCAGGCGGTACGGGCCGACTCCGGATCGCCGGCCGCGCGGTGGCTGTCGCCCAGGTGGGTCAGGGTGGTCGCCTCGAAATAGCGTTCCGCCGCCTCCCGCCACAGTGCCAGGGCCTGGTGATAGCACCGGATCGCCTGCGGCTGCCGGTCCAGCCGGTAGTGCACGTAACCGAGGCTGTCCCAGGTGTGCGCCTGCCAGTACCGGTTGCCGACCTGCTGTTGCAGCGCCAACGCCTGCTGACAGTGCGCCAACGCCTGCGGGTATTCGCCGAGCTGGCTGTGGTACCAGCCGATGTTGTTCAGCGCGTTGGCCCGGCCACCGACGTTCCCCGCCTCGGTGAACAGGTCCAGCGCCTGCCGGGCCTGGTCGAGGGCATCCCGCAGCCGCCCCTGCCGTTCGGCGAGGATGCCGAGGTTCAAATGGACCCGGGCGCTGCCGACGGCGTCACCGAGCCCGGCGTAGAGCGCCAGCGAGGCGTCCAGATGGGACCGGGCCTGCTCGTGGTCCTCACGCCGTAGGCAGGCCACGGCCCGGTTCCGGTGGGCGCGGGCCTGGCCGTCCCGGTCGTCCACCCGTGCTGCGGCGACCAACGCCAACTCCTGCACGACCAACTGCTCCGGCCAGGCGCCGATGCGGTCGAGATAGGTGTTCAGGGTCCAGGCGAGCTGCCAGGCATGCGTGTCGAAGCGGGTCTGGGCGGCGAGAGCGACGAGCGCGAGCAGCACCCGATGTTCCCGGACGAGCCAGTGCCATGCCTCGGCACGGTCGGCCGGCGGATCGACCACCGCCCCGACGCGCGCCGGGACGAGGTCGATCGGGTCGCGGTGGTCGTACAGGAGCAGCGCGGCGGCGTACGCGGTGTGCAGGTAGTGGTCGAGGAGACGGCCGAGGGCCTCCCGGCGTACCGGATCGGGGTCGTGTGTGGCCGCCTGCTCGGCCGCATAGACGCGCAACAGGTCGTGCAGGGCGTACCGGCCGGGCCGTGGCTCGGAGACCAGGTTCGCGTCGGCCAGCGCCGTCAGCGTCCGTCCCGCCTGCCCGGCGGGCACGCCGGTGAGACTGGCCAGTGCCGCGACGGTGGCCTCCGGCCCGGGGTGCAGCCCCAGCAGGCGGAACGCCCACGCCGCGGTCGCGTCGAGACTCCGGTACGACCAGGAGAAGACCGCGCGGATGTCGAGGGTCCGGTCGCCGCCGGTGAACCCGTCGAGGCGCCCCGGCTCGGCCAGCTCGTCGGCGAGGCGGCCGAGGCTGAGTCCGGCCCGGGTGGCGGCCCGTCCCGCCACGATGGCCAACGCGAGCGGCAGTCCGGTCGCTGCGGCGACGATCCGCGCCGCCGCGTGCGGCTCGCCGGCCGTCCGGTCCGGACCGAGCCGGGCCGCGAGCAACTCGTACGCCTCCGGCGGCGACAGCGGTGCGAGGACGAACGGTTGGGCGGCCTCGATGCCGACCAGTCCCGGCAGGTGGTTGCGGCTGGTCACCAGCACCAGACACCCGGGTGAGTTGGGCAGCAGCGGACGCACCTGCGCGGCGTCACGGGCGTTGTCGAGCAGCACGAGAACCTGTCGGTCGGCCAGCAGGCTGCGGAACAGCCCGGAGCGACCGGACAGTCCCGCCGGGACACGCGGCGCGGACACCCCGAACGCCTCCAGGAACTCCCGCAGCACCTCCGCCGGTTCCGGTACCGGCCCGTCCGGGTCGAACCCGCGCAGATCGACGTAGAGCTGCCCGTCGGGGAAGCGGTCGGCGACCCGGTGTGCCCAGTGCAGTGCCAGCGCGGTCTTGCCGACGCCGGCCGTACCACTGATCAGCGCGACCGGCACGGTGCCCGGCTCGCCGGGTCGGCGTGCCAACAGCGCCGCCAGCCCGGCGAGCACCGTGCGCCGGCCCACGAACACGGGCACGGCCGCCGGAAGCTGCCGGGGTGTCACCGGCGGCGTCACGTGCGGGGCGGTGTCCTCGGCACGCCGGGCGAGCTGCGCGTGGGCGGCGGCCCGGAGCCGGTCCTCCGCGCGACCGGCGTCGACGGCACGCAACAGTCGCCAGTGCGCCGCGTCCCAGCGGCTCAGCTCGGCCATCTCGGTCGGCACCGGGACGCCGGACCGCTCGGCGTGGGCCAGGCAGGCGGTGACGTAGGAGACGACGAACGGCCACTCGGGCAACGACTTCGCGTTGAGCTTGTCGCTGAGGGTGGAGCGGGCAAGCGGTGACCCCAGCGCCGTCGACACGGCCACCAGGGTGTTCAGCGACGGGGACCCGCAGTGTTGCCGCAGGCGCCTGAGGTCGTCGACGAACCGGGCCAGAGCCGCCTGCGCCTGCCCAGCCGGTCCACTCATCCCCGCACCCCTCCCCCAGGCGGACGCGATCGCCCAACCCATAGATGATTGTCGACCTCTTCCGCTGTCGCCACGGGTCGGCGCATCCGGCGATGTCGCGACATCTCGGGAAAACGTGTCCTGGCAGAGCGAGGTCCCCCGCCCCGGGTATGCCTACCGCTGCGCCTCGAAGTACTCCTTCATCGCCGGGTAGTAGTCGTCGAAGTTCGGCCTCGGCTGACCGGTGTGCGCGGCCACCAACGCGTCGAGGTAGTACTCCCATCCCGACCCGGACTCGCCGACGTGGTCGGTGGCGGTCAGGTGGTGGGTGAACCGCAGCTCGGTCACGCCCGCGTTCTCGGACAGCGCCATGTCCAGATGCCAGCTGCCGTCCTCGTCCACCGCGGAGACCGTGAGCCGGCTCGGCGGTTCGCACGCCTCGATGGTCATGTCCATCCAGGGTGCGTCCTCCTCGTACGCCATCTGCACCTCGATCGTGCGGCCGGGCCCCGCGTCGCCCCGCCACGGGCCGAACCAGCGCGCCGTCCGTGACGACTCGGTGAGGCTCGCCCAGACGTCGGCTATGGGTGCGCGGAACGTGCGGGTGAGCACGAGGTCGCGGTCGAACAGTCGGCCGGTCGGGGTCGGTGTCACGCTGTCTCCTTCGTCGATGGGTGCTGCGCGGTCGAGGTGGTGCGCCGCTCGCGGCGGGTGCGGAAGACCTCGGTCTCCAACGCGTCGAGGTGCTGCTGCCATCGGGACGGGCGCATCAGCCGCCCCAACCACCCGACCAGCTCGTCGAGGGGCGCGGCGGTCAGGGTGTAGACCCGCCGACGTCCGTCGGCCGTGTCGCGCACCAGACCGGCCTCCCGCAGCACGCGCAGGTGACGGCTGACGGCCGGTCGGCTGATCACGAACCGGTCGGCGATCTGCCCCGCCGAGAGCGACTCGTCGCGCAGCATCAGCAGGATCTCCCGGCGCACCGGATCGGCGATCGCCGCCACCACCTCGTCCACGACTAAAGCGTAACCCACAAGTTACACTTACGACCACCGCTACGCGGACCCCCCGTGCGTCCACCGCTGCCTGACCGACGGCACCCTCGACCCGGACGCCGGCACGTACCCGTTGTCCCACACGGTGCTCGGCGGGCGGCACCTGCACGACCTGTACTACGTCGTCTACGTCAGCGCCGCCGGACGCGCGGTTGTCTTCACCGCGACCTGAGCCGATCCACACTCCGGGTGGTGAGCCTCAGGCCACGAGAAGTCGCAGGCCCAGCTCGGCCGCGTCGAGGTCGACGAGCTCGCGGTTGCGGTCGACCCACCGGCCCGAGGACAGGTCCTGCCGAAGGGCGCGTACGGCCCGCTGCTCGGCCGCCGGCCCGACCCGGGTCCACACCGACACCGCCCGACGTACCTGCTCCTCCAGGTACGCCTCGGGCCGACGCCAGTACGCCTCGAAGAAACCGTCGGCGCAGTCCCACGGGACGAGCACCGGCTCCATGCGGGCCCCGATCACGCGGGCCAACTCGTCCACCGAGGGTCGGCCGACCACCAGGCCGGCGACCTCGGGCAGGTAGTCCCGGCTGAGCCAGAACCGTTGACGCCAGCCGGTGTCGCTGGCGTCGTGCGTGAACACCACGACGCGACGGGCCACCCGCCGCATCTCGCGCAGCCCGGCGATCGGGTCGTGCCAGTGGTGGACGGTGCTGAAGGCCAGCGCGGCGTCGAAAGAGTCGTCCGCGAAGGGCAGGGTCTCGGCACTGGCGGCCACGCACGGCGCCGCGCCCACGGGACGCTGTGCACGCATGGTCGCCGACGGTTCGACCGCGGTGACCGCACGGTCGACCGGCTCGTACGAACCGGTGCCCGCCCCGACGTTGAGCACCGTACGGGCGTCACCGAGCGCTTCCCAGACCCGCGCGGCGATGCGTGGCTCAGTGCGTCGCGTCGCCGGATACGCGGACCCGATGGACTCGTACAACTGCGCGCCGCTGACCCGAAGATGCTGCTCCGGCGTCATGCTGATGCCCATCGCCCGCGCCTGGAGTTCCCTGTCGATGGCGGCGATCGTGGCGGTGGCCCGGTCCCGTTGTGCCAGCAGCAGGCCCCGCAGCCGATGCAGATGGGCGACCGCGTCGCTGGTCGGGTCGTCGACCAGCGCGGCGATCTCCCGCAGACCGAAGCCCAGCCGCCGGTAGGCGAGCACCTCCCGCAGTCGTTCCACGTCGCTCGCGGAGTAGGCCCGGTGGCCGGCGCTGGTCCGGGCGACCGGTCGCAGCAGGCCGATCTCGTCGTAGTGGTGCAGCGTCCGGACGCTCACGCCGGCCATCCTCGCCACACGTCCCACGGTCAGGTGCTCGGTCACCTCGTCGACGATGCGGCATGACGTCACGTGAGGTGCAAGGGCGACCGGGTCAATGCCCGCCCGCCAGAGCCTCACCCAGGGGTGTACGGGTGTGCAGGGTCCGGGGGCCGGCCCGCCGCCTGTCCACCAGCCCGGCGTCCCGCAGCACGGTGAGGTGGTACGACGCGGTGGACACCGCCACTCCGGTCAGCTCGGCGCATTCGGAGGTCGACAGTGGCTGCTGGAGTTCCAGGACCAGCTGGGCCCGGGCGGCGCCCAGCAGGGCGGTCAGCGCGGCGAGCACGTCCGACGTGGGGCGGTGCCACGTCTCGGAGACCCCGTGCGCCGGGTAGAAGATCGTCGGTTGGGCGGGTGGCTCGGTCAGGACGGCGCAGCCTCGGGCGGCCATCATCACCGACGGGACCAGCACCAGCCCGGTCCCGCCGCAGTCGACCGCCTCCGAGTGGTGCCGCAACCGTACGTGGACGACCTCGTCGTGCCAGGTGACGGTCGAGTGCAGAGTGGCCGCCATCGTCGCGAGCCCGACGTCGCTGCTGCGCCGCGCCCGCACCGCGATGTCGGCGCGCAGCAGGCGCAGCATCTGCGGCCACACCGGAGCCAGGAGTTGTCGCCACACCTCCTGCCAGGCGGCGACCACAGCCGTCCGGGCACGTGCCGGGTCGGCGATCAGCTCCCGGATCTCCTGCTGTCGGGCGCCCTCGGAGCGGATCACCATCTTCTGCAGGTCGAACCGCAACCCCAGTGCAGCGGGGCCGTCTGGGGACGGAGCATCACGCGTACCGCGTGAACCAGTTCGTGCCCGGGTGAGATCCCGAACCGCACGGCCGAGATGTCGCTCGAACCGAGCCGGAACTCCACCTTTCGATCCACGTCGAAAGCGTAGTCCGCCCGGCGTCCGGTCCCCGAAGCTGAAGCCCGTACCGATCCACGCGATCACGACAGAACAGGACGCATCATGACGCAGTATTTCCTGACCGTCCCGCACGACACGGCCGAGGAGCCGACGATGGCGTCGATGCAGGAGATGGACCCGGCCGAGTTGGAGGCCATGATGGCCGCCGTCGAGCGTTTCAACGCGGCGCTCACGGAGGCGGGTGCCTTCGTCCACGCCGGTGGCCTGCACCCGCCGTCGACCGCGATCACCGTCGACGCGACGGGCTCCGAGGTCACCCGCGTGCCGGGGCCTTTCGTGGTGGCGACCGAGTACGTCGGCGGGTTCTGGATCATCGAGGCCGCCGACGAGGAGGCCGCCCTGGCCTGGGCCGAACAGTGCTCCGGGGCCCTGGGGTCGCGCATCGAGGTCCGGGCGATGCAGTAGCGCCCCGACCTGCTCGCGACCGTCCGCGGTCCACGATCGCGAGCAGGTGTCGTCGGGCTAGTTGGACCAGGTGAATCCGGCCAGGTGCGAGATCTCTGGGGCCTGGTCGAGACCGAGGGCGGCGACCACCCCGGCGACGGCCAGGAGGGCGAGTGACACGACCGTGCGGCGCAGGCGCATGATGACCTCCATTACGAGCAGCACGAACTCGATTTCCTCGAAGGGTATCAATAGCCGGTGACGCCTCAGGGGATCGACTCGGTGGCTTCCCTGCGGGCCGGGCCGGCCAGCGAGTAGGCGATCAGCCCGCCGAGGGCGAACACCGCCGCCGTCACCGTCGCCGCAGTGTTGTCGGTCGGCTGGCCCTGCCAGGTCAGGACGGCTCCCCCGGTGCCCGTCTGGGGATACATGACCGCGACGCTGGTCCAGCCCAGCGGCAGGAACCACGATCGACCGGCGCCCACCACCGTCGCGCACAGCGCCGTCAGTCCGAGCAGGCCCGCGGCGTCGCGGAACACCAGCGTGGCCGGCCCGAAGCGGGCCCCGGTGTACCGCGTGGCGACCAGGGCCAGCAGGACGACCAGCAGGCCGGCCAGCAGGTGTGCCGCGCGCCGGGGCGGCCATCGCAACGAAGCGGTCCGGTCCAGGTTCTCGTCGGGTGCGGCCAGGGTGGCCGAGAGCACCGCGACCATCAGCAGGACCGTCAGGACGACCGTCGTCGGGGCGACGTCGCGTTCGTCGGCGATGGTCAGCCACAGCGTCCAGATCACCGCCGCGCCGCCGAGGGCCACGGCCAGGGCCAGGGGTACGCGCCGGGAGCGCAGGTACAGCAGCGTCCAGGTCACCGAGTGCTCCGGGACAGCAGTTCGCTCGTGTCCTCGCAGGCCCGTTTGGCGTCACGGACCGCCGTCACCCGGGCCAGCGCCTCCTCGGCGGAGACCTCGCGCAGCCCCTGCCACAGGGCGAGCGCCTCAGGGTTGAGTTCGGGGTCCTCCTGGATCATTCCGGGGATGAGCCCGACGTCGGACTGCGGCTCGCGGCCCAGCAGCCAGTACGCCGCCGCCCGTTCGACCGCCTCGTGGTGTTGCCGGCATTCGACGTCGATGGGGACGCCCAGCCCTCGGACGACCTCGACGGCCACGACGCCCGGGTGCGCGAGTCCGCCGGACCTGTCGATCCGGACCGGCACCTCGACGACGTCGTCGCGGGACGACGTCACCCCGCCGCGCCCGTACGTGGAGGTGTCCTCGTGCACGGCGGTCGGAGCGTCCGGGAGTTTCGCCAACGCCGCCAGACCTTCGCGGGCCAACGGGGTCAGGTCGTCGAGGACCTTGGTGTTGACCCGGCTCACGCACACCGTCGGGGCATCGTCGGTGCACACCAGTTCCCGGGCGATCGGGTCCACCGGCGCGTCGAGCACCGCCGGGTCCCGGGGCACGACCGCCACTGCCGCGGCGAGCCCGAGCAGCACCGGGACCAGCGCCGCCGTACGGGTCCGCCGGCCACCGGCGACGAACAGCACCAGGCCGGCGACGGCGAGCAGGGCGAGCCAGATCGCCAGCGCACCGCTGACCCGGTTGTCGATCGTCTGGTACGCGTGGAACTGGCTCGTGCCGTAGATCGGGGACACCGCCGCGGCCAGCCAGTCCGGACGGATGAACATGCTGACCGAGACGATCAGGACGCCGGCCACGCCCAACGCGGGCGCGGTCGCGGGAACGGGTAGCAGACGCCCGATCCCCAGACCGAGCCAGGCTGCGGCGATCAGAGACAGCACGCCGACGCCGGTGACGACGGCGAAGCCGAGCAGGGGCAGGTAGCCGGCGCTGGTGGCGATCCGGGCGGCACCCGCCGCGCTCACCAGCAGGTAGGCGACGCCGAGGGTGAGGGCCATCGCGCCGAGCACCGGCACCATCCGCTGGACCCGGGGCCGGGCGGTGGTGCCGAAGAGTTCACCGACGTTCGACCGGTGTTCCCGACGGCCCTGCCAGGCGCCTGCGGCCAGCGCCAACGGCCACATCAGCAGCAGGTACTCGCGGGTGACGAGAGCCAGCGACATCCAGCCGCCGGACCAACGGGCCGGGGCGACATAGAGTGCGCCGATTCCGGCGAGCACGGTGATCAGCGCGGCACCGAGCGCGGCGGAGCGGCGTAGTTCGACTCCCAGGATGCTCATCGGGCGGCCTCCGCCCGGTGCCGGCGCAGGACGGCGGAGTAGCCCCGTTCGGTCGGGCTGTCGCCCGGGTGGCTCTGGTCGCCCTGGGCGCTGAGCGCCTCGGCGGTGCCCTGCCAGACCAGACGCCCCTCGTTGACCATGACCACGTCGGTGCAGGCCGCCGCCACGTCCTCGACCATGTGGGTGGAGACCAGGACGCAGCTGTCGGTGCCGAGGTCCCGCAGCAGTTCGCGGAAGTCGAGTCGTTGTTCCGGGTCGAGGCCGACGGTGGGTTCGTCGAGCAGCAGGAGTTGCGGGTCGTTGACGATGGCCTGGGCGATGCCGGCGCGGCGCAGCATGCCGCCGGAGAGGGTCTTCAGCCGGGCGTCGGCCCGGTCGGTCAGGCCGACCCGGTCGACGGCCCGCTGGACCGCCGCGGGGATCGCGGCCTTGGGCATCTCCTTGAGCCAGGCCATGTATCCGACGAACTCCCGCACGGTGAAGCGCGGGTAGAAGCCGAAGTGCTGCGGCAGGTAGCCCAGGCCACGGCGGACCGCCCGCAGGTCGGCGCGGCCGTCGACCGGGTGTCCGAGCAGCGTCAGGCGCCCGGCGGCCGGCGCGAGGACGGTGGCCAGGGACCGCATCAGCGTGGTCTTCCCGGCGCCGTTGGGGCCGAGCAGTCCGTGGACCCCGATGTTCAGAGCCAGGTCGAGGCCGTCGACGGCCAGGCGCCGTCCGGCGCGGACCCGCAGGCCCTCGGCGTGGACAGCCCAGGGATTGGTGGTGACGGCCGTTTCGGCAGCGCTCAGGGCACGCATCGGCATCCTCCTTCGTTCGGGGTCGGTGGAGCGGGACGCGGCGTCGCGCGTCCGGTGGGCGGAACGGTGTTACTGCTGGGCGAGTCGTCGGAGCCCGTCGGCCCGCAGCAGCGCGGTGAGGGTCAGGGCGACCGTGGTCAGTGCCCAGATGCCGGTGCTCTCCTCGGTCAGCACCAGTGGCGTTCGGGCGGCGGCGAGGCTGGGTGTGATCACCGCGAGCGTCCAGACCGCGACCAGTGCGATCGCGGCCCGACGTACGCCGACGAGGCTGCCCAGCGCCAGCGTGGCGGCGGTGAACGTCAGGCAGGGCAACAGCGTCAGCGCCGGTGGCACGCCGGTGCCGTAGCCGGCGAGGGCGAGGGGTGGGATGACGACCACCAGCACCGTCGCGGTGCGTCGCAGCAGGGTGGTCAAGCCGGCGCCGGGCGTGGTGGCGATCAGTTCCCAGGCGGGATCGGCCCGGCGGTGCCAGGCGACCGCGACGCCGGGCAACGGGGCCAGCGGCGCGAGCAGCAGCACCAGCGACGGCAACTCGGTCCACAACTCGCTGAGCACGACGGCGCAGGCGAGTACCGCGGCGGTCATGGCCAGCCAGGGGACGAGCGTGCCGGCCAGCCAGCGGCGGCGCAGCACCGTCCAGGACCGGCTGCGGGCGGCCGGGGCCGGGGACGCGGCGATCTCCCGGTCCAGGGTGGCGGCGACCTGGGCGAGGACGGTACGCGTGTCGACGGTGGTGCTGCCTGCCAGCCGGGCCCGGCAGTCGGCGCAGTCCTCCAGGTGCACCTCGACGGCCCAGACGCTGGGTTCGTCGAGGCGGGGGTCGGCGGTGGCGTACCGCTCGATCTGGGTGAGGGTCGGGTGGGAAGTCATGACAGGGCCTCCCGTAGCGCGATCCGGGCTCGGCGGACACGGGACTTGACGGTGTTCTCGGGCACGCCCAGCAGCACGGACGCCTCGCGGGGCGAGAGCCCGTCCAGGACGGTGGCGCGCAGGGCGGCACGGACCTCGGGCGGCAGGGTGAGCAGCGCCTGTTCGAGTTCCTGCCCGATCCGGGCCGCCATCACCTCGTCCTCGGCGGCGGGTGCCGTGGTCGGCGTCAGTGGCACCTGCGGCAGTTGCGCCGTGCGGGCCCGGCGACGGAACGCGTCGACCAGACGGTGGGCGGCGATGGTCCACAGCCAGCCCACCGCGGTACCCCGCGCCGCGCCGCCGCTTCCGCGCCGCACACCGGCGAAGGTGCCCGAGGCCCGCCAGACGGTCAGGTAGGTGTCCTGGAGGACCTCGGCGACGATGTCGGGGTCCGCGCACCGGCGACGCAGGCGCACCTCCAGCCACGGCGAGGTACGCCGATACAGCTCGTCGAAGGCCCGTCGATCACCACGGGCGACGCGCCGCACGAGTTCGCCCTCGTCGGCTGCGTCCATGCCGGTACTCACACCGGGTAAGACGACGGGCGGACCGGGATCGGGTCCCGGTTTAGTGTGACGGCCATCACCTTCATCTCGGGTCGGTCGATCGCGGTGGCGTTCATGCCAGTCGATGGCGGGTGATACTCGGTCCCGTCGTGACGCGGGCGCGGGCACAATGAGCGCCGTGCTGACCGCCACCCGCAGCCTACTGTCGTCGCTCGACGTGCTGCCGTACCACCGACGGATGACCCTGCTCACGGAGTGGGCGCGTACTGCCCCCGACCGGGAGCAGGTCTGTGCCGACCTACGCGAGCGCGGTCCCTACGAGCGACACCTCGCCCTGATCGCGTCGATGGTGGTGCGGGATGGTGCCGGAATAGCGGCGGCCCTCCGCGACCCTGCGCCGTCGATCAGGGCGGCCGCGCTGAGTGCGGCGCTCCGTGCGGGTGTCGCGGTCGGGCCGGTCACGCAGCGGTCGGCGGCGGAGCGGCGGCGGGTCTACCGGACCCTGCGCCGTCGTCACCTGCCGGACGTGGCAGACGCGCTGGTCGGCGAGGTTCACGCCCAGTTCGGCGACGAGGAGGCCGCCGCGCTGCTGCCCGGGTGCGGCGACGCGACGGTACGGGCGCTGCTGCCCGACCTGGAGCACACTCTGCGTCTGGAGCCGCTGGTCCGGCGGCACCCGGGTGCGCTGCTGGACCGGGTGCGTGAGCGGCTGGCACCGGCTTCGCCCGAGTCACGTGACCGGATCTGGTACGAGGTCGCGACCTCGGTGCTGCGGTGCGACCCGGGCCAGGCGCTCGACCTGCTCGAACGGTACGCACCCGAGGAGTCGCTGCCCGGCTCGCTCGACGCGTACGGGGTGCTGGCGGCGTACGACGCCGGGCGGGTGCTGCGTCTGCTCACCACGCCGACCCGCCTCGCCTGGCTGCGACGGAGCGTCCTGCCGCCGGCTCTGCTGCGACGGCTGCGGGGGCTGCCCACCGACGCGCTGGGACCGCTGGCGCAGGCGCTGCGGGAGGACAGCAGGGCGCTGGCCGCGCTGCTCAACGCCGTCGCACCGGCGCACCGCGCTGAGCTGTACGACCGGGCCCTGGCCGAGGTGGACACGGCGGCGCTCGTGCCGGCGGCCGAGGTGATGGAGGTGTTGCCGGCTGCGGTCCGGGTCCGCGAGGCGAGGCGGGTGCTCGGCCTGGCACGCATCCGTGAACGGGAGGTCGACGTGCGCACGTGGAGTGCGTACCTGGCCTGGCCCGAGGCGTCCATGGCCCTGGAGGACGCGACGCGGTCGGGCGACGCCGACACGCGGGCGCACGCGTACACGCTGACGGTGCAGGCCGCGCGCCGGTCCCGCGACCGGATCGCGGTGGCCGAGGTGGTGATGCGGTTGGGGCGGCTGCGCAACGAGCAGGATCCGGTACGCGCCGCCGCGCTGAGCGCGCTCGCCACGGTGGCGCCCCTGCTCACCCCGGACACGGCCGACGGGCTCACGCAGGTGACCACCGACGCGGTCGAGGCCCGGGACGCTTCCGCCGCCACCACCTCGGGGCTGAGCAGGCTCGCCGCCGACGTCCTCCGACACCACGTCGACGTGCCGCAGTTGCGGGAGTGGGCGCTGCTCACCATCGACCTGGTGAGCAGCGGCGCCAGCGTGCCGGTGCTGCGGCGTTTCGACGACGTGCTGCGGCGCGGACAGGAGACGCTGGTCTTCGCGCGGCTTCGCGACTGGGTCGAGGCCGGCATGGCCCGCAGCCGGTACGGCCCGTTGTTCGCCCTCACCCGTGCGCTCGGCCGGCGGGCGTGGCGGGTGCCGCAGTTGCAGGAACTGCTGCGTCAGGCGATCGGCCCGCAGACCCTGCCGTCGGTGGCCCGTACCGCGATCGGGATGTGGCTCGACGATCCGCGCGCGCGTGATCAGCGGGTCGCCGAGGTTCTGGCCGTCGATGCCACGGCCGCGACGCTCCCCGAGGCATGGACGATCCTCTGTGCGTCCCGCACCGACCTGCTCGACCTGGTGCTCGATCGCGACCCGCGCGGACGGTTCGTGGAGGCGGGGAAGAGGTGGGTGCCGACGTGGGCGAGTCACGTCCAGCGGTGGCTGCCCCGCCAGCAGGCCCGCTTCGTGGAGCTTCAGGAGCGGATCATCTCCGACGGTGACCAGGAGGTGTGGCGGCGCGCCTCGGCGATCCGCGCCGTCGCCGAGGTGCCGGTGCGGGGACGGGAGGTGGTGCGGCGGCACCTCGACTCGCCGCAGGTGGTGATCGCCGAGGCCGCGCTGGGCGCGCTGGTCTGGACCGACCGGCCCGACGAGGCACTGCCGCTGTTGCTGCGGTACGCCGACAGCGACCGGGCCCGGGTCGCGCTGTACGCGGCCGGGCGGGCCGCCCGGCACGTCGCGCCGTCGCTGGTCGTCCCGGCGCTCACCGAGGTGCTCGCTGGTCCGGGGAAGGTCACCAGCCGCAAGGAGGCGGCGCGGTTGCTGGCCCGCTACGGACCGGCGCCGGTGATGACGATCCTGGCAGATGCCCATGCCCGTACGGACGCGCACCGCGACGTCCGCGCGGCGATCGTCTCCGCCGCGCGTCAGCGGCTGCACGCCGAGGCGAGCTGGACGATCCTGCGGGCGGCGGTCGACGGCGCTCGGGAGGAACGCCGAGCGGTCCTGGACGAGTACCCGTACGTGATCGCGCATCGGCATCGGACCCGCTACGGCGCGCTCGTCGTCGCCGCCTGCCGCTCCGCCGACCGGGAGGTCCGGCGCAGCGCGTTCCAGCAGCTCGGGACCTGGTCACCATGGTTGACCGGAGTCACCGACCTGGTCGTGGACCGGCTCACCGACCTCGACGAGACGACGGCGCCGATCGAGGTCGCCGCCCTGCTCAAGGCCGGTGGGGATGACGTTCTCGGAATCGCCCTGGCCCGGCTGGTGGACCTCGACAGCGTCGACGAGCGGTCGGGCGACACGACCAGCGACCGTCCGGCGCGACGCCGCATCGACCTGCTCGCGCGAGGTGCGGCGGTTCGTTCCGACTCCCGGCCGGTCAGCGCCGACCGGAGCGTCCTCGTCGGCTCGGCACGGTGGCTCGCTGCCCAGCCCGCCTTCACCGCCACCGGCGCCCGCCTGCTGGTCGACCTCGGCCGACTGGACAACCTCGACGACGTCGCCGGTCTGTGCGCGGGTCGCCCCGTCCTCGCGACGCACATCGCCGACCGCGTCGGCACCCGGCTGCACAGTCTGCGCCAGTGGCCGGATGCGGCGACTCTCGCCGACACCGTCACGCGGCTGACGGCGCGAAACGACCTGGCTGGTGGCCTGTTCGCGGTGGCCCTGGTGCGGCATGGAAGCAGCTTCGGCTGGAAGACCCCGTGGCGGGACCTGCTACTGCGGCTGCGCCGGCACGCGGACGCCGACGTCCGAGAGGAGGCGTACGCGGTCGACATGAGCTGACGTCACGGTGCCGCCAGCCGGATCACCTCGACGGGACCGTCGACGCGTTCGACGGCCTCAGGTCCAGGGCAGCGCGGCGCGCTCCTGCCAGTAGCGGTCAGCCGGCATCTCCAGTTCCGCCCACTGGGCCGGGTCGACGGTGAGCGTCTGCGCCCGCAGGTTCGAGGCCAGTTGGTCGCCGGTGGCGGCTCCGGACAGGACGATCGTCGCCCACGGCTGGTGCAGCGCCGCCGCGAGCGCGGTCGCGTCGCCGACGTCCTCGCGTGCGGCGAGGCGGCCGTTGGCGAGGGCCTCCTTGACGATGACCACGCATCCCGCGTCGTGCGCCTCGGCCAGGGCCGGGCCCGCGCTGGGCTCCAGCAGGTTCCAGGTGGCCTGCATACTGCGGAACAGCGGCTCGCCATCGACGCGTACGCCGAGCGCGTCGCGGATGACCTCGGCCTGCCTCGGCCCGCTGGTTGACAGTCCCACCAGCACGCCCTGCCGGCCGAGGCCGGCGAGTCGACGGTGCAGGGCCACGTCGTGCAGCGCGGGACTGTCCGGGGTGACCGAGTGGATCTGGTAGAGGTCGAGGCGGTCGCCGAGCAACTCCTGGGTCTGCGCGTACTGCCGCTCGAAGGTCGCGAGGCGATGGTCCTTGACCTCGTGCGTCTCGGCCTCGACGCGCCAGCCGGCGGTGTAGGTGTAGCCCCACTTGCTCCCGACGACCACGTCGTCGACGTCCGGCCGGCTCCGCAGCCAGTGCGCGAGGAACTCCTCGGCCCGGCCGTAGGAGCGGGCGACGTCGACGTAGCGGACCCCGGCGGCGTACGCCTGATCGAGGAGTTCGGCCGCACGCGCGCGCAACGCCTCGACGGTCCGATCGGCCGGCAGGTCCGCGGCGCGTCCGAGATTGATGTAGCCCGGACGGCCGACGGCCGCCAGTCCGAGCCCGATCCGGGAGCCTGCGGCCAGGCGCGCGATGGTTGCCATCACCCCATCCAACACGGCAGGCTGCGCGTCGTCGTCGCCACCCGGGTCGTTCCCGTCCGGCCCGGCGGGTTCAGCGGTGCAGGTAGGCGGCCAGGCCGCCGAGCTCCTCGTTGGCGATGAAGACCGAACGGACGTTGATGATGGCTTCCTCGACGTGGGTGGGGCAGCCCCACGCGGCGTCGCCCCAGGAGTCGGCGATCTTGATCTCGGCCGGTGCGGTGCATCCGGCCGTACCGCCGAGTTGGCAGTGATCGGGGTGCGGCACCGCGACCTGCGCGGCGGCGGCCGACCGCATCCGGGCGTTGAGTTCCGCGGCGGCGGCGGCGCGTTGCTCGGCCTCGGCGCGGAGTTCGCGCTCGGCGCGGATCGCCTTGGCCAGTTCGTCGTGCGCTGCCGCGGCGCGTTCCTCGGCGGCCTTCTGCGCCTGCTCGATGTGGTGGCGTTCGATGGCCAGCGCCGCGGTGCCCGCGAACAGCCGGGCGATGGCGAGGTCGGTGTCCTGCGGGACGCGTGGGGTGCGGTGGTACATCGCGAAGGTGCCCAGCAGCCCACCGTCGCGGGCCAGGATCGGCGTGGACCAGCAGGCGGCCAGCCCAGCCCGGTCGGCCAACGGACGGAAGTCGCTCCAGAACGGGTCGGTGGCGATGTCGGTGACGACGACCGGCAGCCGCCGATGGGCTGCGGTGCCGCAGGAACCGACGCCTTCACCGGTGGCGATGCCGTCGATGGCCTCGTTGTAGAAGTCCGGCAGGCTGGGCGCGGCACCGTGGCGCAGGTGCCGGCCGTCGGGGTCGGCCAACAGGACCGAGACGAACACCTCCTGCGGAGCGAGGTTCTCGATGCAGCGGGCCATCCCGTCGAGCACCTCGGTCAGCGGTGCCTGACGGGCGATCTGCTCCAGCAGTGCGCGGTGTTCGGCCATCAGCCACTGGGCGTGCTTGACCTGGGTGGTCTCCACACCGATCACCCGGATGCCGATCACCGTACCGTCGGTGTCGCGGCGTGGTTCGTAGGTGAAGTCGAAGAAGGTCTCCCGAGCCTGCGGGCCGGTGCCCAGCACGACCCGGACGTCCCGTCCGGTGTAGGACTCCCCCGCGCGGTAGACCTGATCCAGCAGGTCGATGAAGCCCTGACCGGCGAGTTCGGGCATCAGGTCCGCCAGCGGGACCCCGGTGCGTGCGCGTTCCTGGCCGATCGTGGTGAAGAAGGCCGGGTTCGCCGCCTCCAGCAGATGCGTCGGCCCGGTGAGCGAGGCGAACACGGCGATGGACTGGCCGAACAACGTACGCAGGTCGTCCTCTGCCGCGGGCGTGGTCACTGCCGGACCCGCAGCAGCAGGCCGCCCGCCCGATACCGCCGTCATGATGTGTGGTCCGCCCCTCGCCGTCGATCCCGTTCGTGCGCTATCAACCTACGGGACGACGCGTCCGCTCACCGGTCGTGGCCCTGCTGCCGCCTCGGTACCGGAGGCACCGGCGGCGCAGTGGAAGGTCGATCGCGACGCAAGCGGCGAAGACGGCACGTAGCCGCTCCTCGAAAACCCCCGGTCTACCCGGCCTCGATCCGGTGGGACCGGGCGCGCCGAGCGATCCCCCGATCGACAGCGGCTCCCTGAACTGACCGGAGTCGGGGCGGTGGTCCGCCGGACCGTCGCCCCGACTGCGGAAGTTGTCCCGGGACCGACGCGGACGATGGGAAGATCCGATTCCCCGTACGACCTGCGACGAGTGGCGACACGAATCGACGAATTCGCAGTGCCGGGGTGAATGTCGCGGCTCCAGAACATCGACTTCAATAGACGATCATTGATATAGGGTACCCTCGATGCAACACTCGTTGGAAGCGCTCCCACACCGTCCCGGAGCGCTCGGAACGGAGGATGCACCGTGCGTTCACACCACCCCCCTCAATCCCGGTCGGTCGTCCGCCGACCTCTCCAGGCACTCGCCCTGGCGCTCACCATGGTCGTCGCGATGCTGCCCTGGGCCGGCGCCGCCCAGGCCCACGGCACCGTGATCAACCCGGCGACCCGCGCCTACCAGTGTTGGCAGAACTGGGGCCACCGGCACATGGATCCGGCCATGCAGACGCAGGACCCGATGTGCTACCGGGCCTTCCAGGCCAACCCCGACACCATGTGGAACTGGATGAGCCAGTTGCGCGACGGCCTGGGCGGGCAGTTCCAGGCTCGTACGCCTGACGGTCAGCTGTGCAGCAACGCCCTCTCCCGGAACAACGCCCTGAACCAGCCGGGCGCCTGGAAGGCGACCACCGTCAGCCGCAGCTTCACGCTCCAGTTCTACGACCAGGCCAGCCACGGCGCCGACTACTTCCGGGTCTACCTGACCCGGCAGGGGTTCAACCCGGCGACCCAGCAGGTCGGATGGGGAAACATCGACCTGATCCAGACGACCGGGCGGTACGCGCCGACGCAGAACATCTCGTTCAACGTCTCGACCTCCGGCCGTAGCGGACAGCACGTCCTCTTCGTGATCTGGAAGGCGTCGCACATGGACCAGACCTACATGTGGTGCAGCGACATCAACATCGTCTGATCCGCGAGGTCGGCATTTACGCCGCTGCTCCGGTCCGAACCTCTTCCGGACCGGAGCAGCGGTGCGTCCGGCGTCGAGCGCAGTCGAGAATGGCGTTCTCACGAATTCGCCCCGCCGACTCGACCGGCCGCTCCGCGAACAGTTCTCCGGTCGCCCTCCGCGAGATCGGGGTCGAATGCCTGCCGATCGCGCGGCGGCAGCGACCCGGCGGCCCGGAACCGCACCGGCCCCGAGCACCGCCGTCGGCCGCGTCGGGCGCCCCGCACGGCTAGGACCGCACCCGCCCGACCGGAATCGCTCGCGACGATCCGGGACCGAGCCGGGCGAACACCACCCGGCTCGGCCGGAGCCCGATTCGCGCGACGGCGACGGGCGACTGGTCACCTCTTCGCCGCGACACATAGTCGCCATCCACTTACCGCACCGAACATTTTCGGCGCTCTCGGGACGGGCAGATCCGCCCGGACGATCGGATCGGTCAATGCCTGGACCGTTATGCGGATCCCGTTGACGCGGCAAGTAACGCAGGCGCTATTGTGACTACCACGTTCGCGGAACTGTCCTCACTGGAAGGGAATGTGCTCAGACGTGGCTAAGCAGATCATTCATAAGCTGGTCGACGACCTGGACGGCGGCGACGCCGACGAGACCGTGAAGTTCTCTCTCGACGGCGTGCAGTACGAGATCGACCTGTCCAGCAGCAATGCCGCGAAGTTGCGGGACGCGTTCGCCTCCTACGTCGCCCACGGCACGAAGGTGGGTCGCGGCGGCGTGGTCGTGGGCGGCCGGGCTGCCCGTGGTCAGGGTTCCGCCAGCACCGACCGGGAGCAGAACAAGGCGATCCGGGAGTGGGCCAAGAAGGCCGGTAAGGACATCTCCGACCGGGGCCGGATTCCGCAGGAGATCGTGGACGAGTACCACGCGAAAGCCGGTCGCTGACCGGCCGCACGGCTCATCTGGCGCGGCTCGACGAAACGCTCGTTCCGGTGCCGTGAAGCCTCTGCCCGCCGGGGTCACGCGCACCGTGACGGGCCTTTTACCGGTCGTGCACGAATCTGACCGGTGGTGCATGAATCGCATCGACGTCCGGTCACCGATCTCCCCATCGGTGCCGGCGGAGCGAAGACGAAAAAGTGTCCGCCACCGGAGTCGCTGACGGTCGTCGCCGCATTTGCGGCGCAATCGGCCGCAGCGGCTGATCGGGCCGAGTGTCGCCGCGTGCCTAGATGACAGCCGCCACAGTGCCGCAACACAATGATGCCCATGCGCAGCGACGAGGCCCAGCCGTCCACCGTGGTGTGGGTCGAGCGGCGCACCGACCGCGTCGGCGCGGTCACCGATCACGACGCCGTGTCCCGTGCGCAGACGTACCCGATCGTACGGATCGGCGCGTCCCACCGACCCGGACCCGCCGGAGTACGGTGAGCACGACAGCTTCCTCGACCCGGAGGTGGTCGCCGATCCGGCCGCACCCACCGGGGTCGGCGCGGCGATGCTGAAGGTCGACCTGCCGCCGGAGGCCACCGCCGACGCCGACCGGTCGGCGCGGTGGATCGTGTGGCGACAGGACGACAACGGCAACCGGTACGAGGTGGCGCGCACGGAGTCCCGCGCGGACGCCGAGGATCTCGTGGCAGTGATCAAGGCCAGGGGGCACAAGCAGTACTACTGGGCCGCGAAGGCGTCGGAGTGACCTGTTGCCCGCCGGGATCAGCCGTCACCGCCGACCGTCGCGGTGCGGGTCAGGGGAACGGGTGCGGGTAGGGGTTGATCTCCTCGGGCGGAAGCGGCGTGGACCGGTAGCCTAGCCGGACCGGGAGTTCCCTGAGCCGGGGCAGGTCGACCCGGCGGTTCTGGTGCCCGAAGACCATCGGCAGCGTGCCCGGGATGATGACCTTGACGCAGGTGAGGTCGACGGTGGCCTGTTCCCGGGCCGTCTGTTCGACGACGACCACGTCCAGGTCGCTGTCGAGGTACCGGTCGACGACCCAGCGCAGATCGTCGAGCAGGTCGGTGGCGGGTCGGTACCGCTTCGCGTGCGGGAACGCGGTCTCCATCGAGAGGATCTCGTCGCGCTGGTAGAGGAAGGCGAAACGGTCCCAGCTCTGCGGGGCGGCGGCGACCAGCGCGTGGTCCTCCATCGACCGGACCAGGTCGGAGTCGGCGACCAGGTCGGGCGCCGTGGTGTCGGCGGCCACCATCTCCTTCGTGGCGTCGGCGACGCTGGCCAGTTCGACCAGCCCGGACCAGAGCGCCCGCTCGGGGTCGAGGTGGGCGCCCGCGCCGCAGAACGCCTTGGGTTCGCCGGCCCGGTCGTCCTCGTCCACCAGCATCAGCCAGAGCGCGGGGATCCCCTCCGGCATGGTGATGTCGAAGACGTGCAGTCGGCTGCCGGTGGTGCGTTCCAGCCAGCGCACCAGCAGCCGGGTCGCCGGGTCCGCCGAGGTGAGCGGGTCGATCCGGGGCACCGGCAGCCGCGCGAACCAGGTGGCCAGGAACGCGTCGCGCTCGGCCACCTCGAAGATGCCGTGCAGGATTGCCTCCTCCAGGTTGCCGCCGAGCGCGCAGCCGTTGGAGCTCTCCAGGCCGAAGGCCGTGGCGTGTGAGCCGTAGTAGGCGGTGCTCTCCGGGACCAGGACCGGGCCGTCGCGGCGGAAGGAGTACGCGTACACCCACTCCACCGGCAGGTCCGGGTGGTATCGCACGGCGTTGGGGTGCGGCGGCGAGTCGGGCAGGCCCAGCGCCGGGGGTGCGACGGCGCGGTCCGGGCCGAGTTCGCGGAACGAGGCGCGGACCCGGGTCCGGCGGGCCCGGGGCAGGGTGCCGCCCAGCCGTTCCAGTGCCTCGGCGATGGCGACCGACACGCTGGCGGGGAAGCTGAAGGTGCGCCCGTATCCGGACAGTTCGGTGCAGCAGGCCGGGCCGCCGATGGCGGCGGCCAGGATCATCGGGTGGTTGTGGTGGAGCGTCATCGACGAGATCAGGCCGGTCTCGACGTCGACCATGGTCTCCAGCAGCCGCTCGTGCTCGGCGGGGAGGCTGCGGGCGCGGTAGTTGTCCGGCGCCGACTTGGGCCGGGACACCAACGTGAAGGTGCCCGCCTCGGGAGCGTCGTCGGGCAGGGTCGCACATGACAGGCACTCGGGGTCGGCGATGAACCGGTGTCGGCTGACCGTCAGGGTGGCGGTGCCGACCTCCAGCACCGCGCCGGCGCACCGGGGGGTGGCACCGCGTGCCACCCCCGCGAGTTCGTCGGTGACCAGCGCGGCCACGGTGGTGCGCACCGGTGGCCCGAGGACGGGGGTCGGCGCGGTGACGGATCCCTCGTACAGGGCACGCCAGAGCGCCGAGCGCTGGGGTGTCCCGGTGACGCGGGCCCGACGTTCGCGGACGCGTACGCAGTGGTGGCAGCCGGGTCGCCCGGCCGTGACGTACGGGCCGACCCGGACACCGCGCGGCGTCGGGTAGACCGGGAGGAAGTCCCGTCCCTCCTGGTGGGCGCGGCGGGCCGCGTCCTGCACCCGGTCGGTCTGATCGTCGACGACGAACAGGTCCACCGGGCGGTCGGTCCGGATCGGTGCCGTCGCGTCCGCGACGGCCTGGAACAGGGCGCCGTCGCCGTGGACGCGAACGGCGTGCGTCAGCGTGGTCGTGTCGGTCATCCAGCGCCTCCGGGTCGTGGCGTGAGCATGGCTTCGACGAGGAACGGGAGCACGTCCCGGGTGTCGGGCAGGTGGTCGACCGGCCGCAGGAGAAGTCGCTGCCCGGCGGCGTCCACCTCCTTGAGCAGTGGCGGGAGCCAGGCGTCCCACTCTCCGGCTCCGAGGTCCGGGCCGACATCCGCACCGGCCGGTTCGCGTCCGGTGAGGGCGGCGACCGCCGTCTGCATGGCCTGTTCGAGGGCGGTCGCGGTGTCCGGGGCGGTGCTGTGGGCGAGCCAGCCGTCGGTGGTGCCGACGAAGACGGTCGGCGTGCTGGAGGTGTCACACCAGGCGGTGAGGTCGTGCCCGAGGACGCTCATGTCCGCTGCCCTGGTTCGGACCGGTTCCGGCCAGTCGGCGGGGTCCAGTGCGGAACCGGCCGGGTGTGTCGCGTCGGAGGGTGCGTCGGCCAGGTGACCGGCGTCCGGTGCCGTCGCGGTCGTGCGACGCAGCCTGAGCAGCGCCCGGCCCACCGCCTCGGTCCAGCTGAGACCGGCGGCCAGCAGCGCGGCGGTGGACTCTGCCGGGACGACCTCCCCGGCGACCGGGTCCCACCAGCGGGTCGGGGTGGTGTCGGCGACCGTGGCCGCCTGCCCGGCGAGCGACTCCACGGCGGCCACCGCGGCGCGGCTGAGCGCCTGGCGGCGGTCGTCGCCGATGGCGGTCACGGTCGTCGGTCCGGTCCCGGTGCCGGCCACGTCGGCGACGGTCGCCTCGATGCAGCTCACCGATGTCTGCGACTGCCGGCCGGTGCCGATGTCGAGCACCGGACCCAGTCGCGGGTCGATCAGGGTGGCCACCCGGGTGGCGAACGTCTCGGCGTCGACCGCCGGACGTCGGGTCACCGTGACGATCCGCTCGGCGAGGTCGCCGGCCGATCGGTCGCTGCGGCAGGGTCGGCAGCGGGGGTGGACGGTGAGCAGGTGTTCGCTGGTGACGGCCGATGCCAGGTCGATGTGGGTCATGCGGTTGGTGGTGACGGTCTCGGCGCCGACGGCGTGCCGGAAGTAGCCGAAGCCGAGGGCCGTGCCGACGAGGGCACCGACCGGGGCGGTCAGGTACTCCGGGACATGGTCTGGCTGGTCGTCCTGCCACGGGGCGTCGCCGGAGCGGCTGGTGCCGTGCAGGCTCCAGACCACGCATTCCCAGCAGCCGCCGGCGGCCCCGCCGCCGGTGGGGCCGACCCACGCGCTGCCGCCGGTGGCCAGCGCGTGCAGGGCGGCGACGCCGTGTGCGCGGGCCACCCGGTTCAGCGTCAGCGCCCGGCCGGCCATCAGCCGGTCGGTGCAGTGCAGGACGGCGTCGTGCGTACCGATCAGGGCGGCGAGCGCAGCGTCGTCGGTGAGCGCGACGGCGAGGTCCGGCCGCAGGTCCAGCTCGACGGTGGGGTCGTCGGCGCGGTGGCGGTCGAGGATCCGCCGACAGGCCGCCGGGTCGGTCGGCGATTCGGCGGTCGGGACCAGGGTGGCCCGCCGGAGTCCGAGGTCGAACAGGGTCTGGACCAGTGCGGCCAGGCCCGGACCGGCGCCGATCAGCAGGACGCGACTGTTGCGGAAGGACTCGAAGCGGTGCGGCGGGGCGTCGGCGGCGTGCTCCGCGAAGGAGATGGCCTGGCGATACCGGTCCAGCTCCCAGTCCTGGAGCCCGTGTGGCGGGTCCCGGTCCAGGTCGCGGGCGATGCCCCGGTCGACGAGCATGGTGACCAGGTCGGTGACCAGTCGCTGTTGCGGGGCGGGCAGGCCGGCGGTCAGGTCCGCGACGGTGCGGGTGCCGTCCAGGTGCGGGGCGATCCGGCGGATCAGGCCGTACGCGGATCCGCCGCTGATCTCGGTGCTGGTGGTGCCGGTCTCCAGGTAGACGCCGTCCTCGGTGGGCACGTACATCAGGTCGTCGCGCAGTTTGGCCCTCATGCCGCCACCGCCCGGTCGAGCATGCCCATCCGGACCAGGACGGTGCGGCCGGTGTCCTGGAACGCCTGGCGGCCGTGCAGGTACCGCGAGTTGTCGACGACCAGGACGTCACCGGCCTGCCAGGGCACGGCGACGGTGAGACCGGCCGCGGTCTCGGCGGCGGTGGCGACGAGGTCGTCGTCGACGGGTGGCCCGTCCGGGGTCCGTACCCGTAGCCGCCGATCGTGGTACTCGTCGTCGCGGGGGCGGCTGATGAACAGCGAGTTGCAGAAGGCGGGTACGGCGCCGAACCTGGTCGGCGGTGTGCAGTGGGTCCCGAAGCCGGTCGTCATCCCCTCGTCGGTGACGTCGACGTGGATCGACTCCCACGGGTGCAGGTACGGCTCCCACCGTCGCAGAGCGCCCCGCGCCTCGGCCGGGTCGGTGGTGCCGAGCATCCGTTGCCAGTCGGCGGTGGACATCCGGCTCTCCCAGATGATCTCCATCTGCGTGAACCGTTCGCGCACCGGCGCGGGCAGCGCGGCGAGCAACGCGACCCCGTCGCAGAGCGTGGTGCCACCCCCGCCGTCGGCCGCGGGCCGTTCGCAGAAGAAGGTCATCAGATCCGGTGAGCCCGGGGCGTACGACGCCTCGCGGTGCAGCGGCATCCCTCGGGTGCCACGGGTGACCGTGGTGGTGGTCGGGTCGTCGTCGACGACGTCCCGCTCGTCGTGGAAGGCGCCGTCGTACGGCAGGGGCGACATCACCGCGTCGCCGAGCCGGACGAACGCCTCGCGTTGCCGGTCGCGGTCGCGCAGCAGAGCCGCCCCGTGCCGAGCCACCGTCGCCAGGACCGTCTCCGGCGCAGGTCGACCGGTGAGCACCGGGATCCGTTGGTCATCCATTCGTGGTTCCTTCCGTGAGTGCCACGGCCAGCAGTCCGGCACGCGACGTGGGCGCGCCGAGCAGGAGTTGCAGGACGGGGGTGTCTCCGGCTGGCAGGCCGAGTCGTGCGGCGATGTCGGGGGCCGAGAACCCGCCGATCGGGCGGATCGCCGCGCCGACCGCCTGCGCGGCCAGGGCGGCCAGTTGCACGACGGTCCCGATGAGCAGGTGGAGTCGGCGGAACTCCGTGGGGGTCAGGTCGGTCATGGGTCGCTCTCCCCCGGCGACGACGACGATGCTGACGCCGGCGGTCGCCATGCGGTGCGCGACCACGGTGGTGGGCGGTCCCGGCCGGTCGACACCGGTCGACGGCCGGAGCAGGTGGTGTCGGGGGTCGTAGCGGTAGGCGCCGGGCGGCAATCCGTCCACCTGGTTGACCAGGCACCACAGTGCCGGGTGCAACGGGTGCCGGGCCAGCTCGGCCAGGGCGGGAGTGGTGGTCCGGTGGCCACCGGCGTACGCGAGGACGTCGGCGAGCTGCGGCAGGCGCAGGCCGGGGGCGAGGTCGCAGGCCGACGCCCGGTCGGCGGCGGCGCCGGTCAGGTCCAGCGCCGTGACCTCGGGCAGGTGGACCGGGGCCGCGTCCGACGGTGTCGTGGCCTGCGGTGCAGGTGGTGGCGGCGCCTGCGGTGCAGGTGGTGGCGCGGTGCGCTGCGGCATGTCGGTCCCGGCCCAGGCGGCCCGGTGCAGGGCCACCGCGTGTGAATCGGCGTCGGCCAGGACGAGCCGGTCGTGGGTCAGGCCGACCGATTCCGGTGGCGCGGTCCGACCGGGCGGGGTGCCGGCTCCGGGCGGGGTGTCCGGCGTGGTGCCGGTGGGGATCTCGATCACCGCGTAGACGGTCTCCAGCATGCCGTCGAGTCCCAGCAGGTCGTCGGCGGCCCGGGGATCGGGAGCCAGGTGGGCGGTGCCGGTTTGCGGCCAGGTGAGCAGTTGGCCGAGCAGCACGCCGACGTCGACGGTGCCGAGCTGGTAACCGAACGCGCCGTACTTGCTGCCGTTCTTCCACGGCCGGCAGGCCAGCAGCAGAGCGCTACGTTCTGCGCCGGCCGTGGCGGTCGTCGCCGGGCCGAGCAGCCGGTCGACGTCGGCGGCGGGGTTCGTGTCGCGCAGCAGTTCGAGGCAGTGGTGGACGTGGTCGTAGTGGTAGACGCCGGGAGGCAGGTCCCCGGACCCGGTCCAGACGAGGTAGACCTCGCCCGGGTAGTAGGCGCCGCCGGACGGCACGGTCCAGCGCAGGGTGAACCAGGCGGGCAGGACGCGGGTGAAGGTCGGCCCACTCGACGGGGTGCCGGTCAGCGCCGACATCCCGGCCTGGGTCAGCATCTCCACCCGGCGCGGTCCGTAGCCCAGCAGCAGGGCGCTGATCCGGTCGAGGCCGGTGTCGGTCAGCGGTGGCGCGCCCGGTCCCGGCCAGGGCAGCGGTGTACGCGGGCTGCCCGGGTAGCGTTTGCCCTGCGGCGGCAGGTAGGCGGCGGGTGCCGCGCCGGTCTGGGCGTCGACCGCGTCCAGGTAGCGCGCCACGACGTCGCCCGGTGCTTCGGGTGTCATCTCAGGTCCCCGCGCTCTCGTAGCGGCGCAGCCCGGCCTCGAAGATCCGCCAGGCGGCGAGGGCGCAGGCCAGCGCGACGACCGGGGTCAGCAGGCCGATCGTGGCCGAGACGCCCTTGTCCAGCAGGGCCGCGGCGGGAAAGTAGCCGACGAAGGCGACCGGGACGACGACGAGCAGCGCCCGTACGCCGGTGCCGTAGACGGTCAGTGGGTACCGGGCCAGGTCACCGAGCATGTGCACGCTGACCGCGACGGAGTTCGACGGGCTCAGCAGCCAGAACGTCAGCGCGTTGGTGGCCAGGCTGACGGCGATCTTCACCAGCAGTCCGCTGGCCAGCAGCAGCCCCGCCCACAGCACGGTGACCGGCGACCAGGCCACGTCCGTCCGTCCGACGGCCGCGACCAGCAGCACCGTGCCGACCACGACGTTGCCGAGGCCGTTGACGCCGACCGCCGCGCCGGTCACCTGGAGGATCACCGGGTACGGGCGGACCAGCAGGTAGTCCAGGGCGCCGAGGTTGACCATGCCGCTGAGGTGCCAGGTGCCCTCGAAGAACAGGGAGCCGATCCCCTCGGCGAGCATCACCATCGCGCAGACGCAGAGGACCTCCCACTGTGTCCAGCCTTCGAGGACGGGCACCTGCCGGAAGATCGTGGCCACGAAGATCAGCCCGGCCAGTTGGCCGAGTACGGCTGCGGCGATGGTGAGCATCGCGTCGGCCCGGTACTCCAGGACGGCCCGCAGGTGGGCCCCGAGCAGCCGCCGGTAGATCCGTACCGCCTCGATCGTCCCGTTCATCTCAGCCTCCGTGCACCACGAGTCGGCGTACGGCGACGCGCCAGAGCAGCCGGGCGCCGATCCAGAGCACTGCGACCCAGAGCACCTGAAGGCCGATGAGGTGCAGCGACTCGGTGCCCCGGACCTGGCCGAGGAAGATCAGTGCCGGGGTAGAGACGATGCCGGGGAACGGTGACCAGGCACAGATCGTCTGGAGCCAGCCGGGGTACAGGGCGATCGGCACCAGCGCGCCGGAGAGGATGTTGGTGATCGCGATGCGGGACATGCTCAACCCGTGGAAGTTGCCCGTCCAGAAGCAGGCCAGGCCGACCAGGTAGACCAGTGCGAACTTCAGCGGCACCATGGCGAGCAGGCTGAGCAGGAACAGCCCGGTCTGGGTGGGGTCGGGCAGCGGCATCCCGCCGAACGCCAGCAGGAGCACCGAGCCCATCACCGCGACCACCAACAGTTCGCCGACGAGATAGCCGATCGTCTCGGCGAACCGGGCCAACTGGTAGTCGATCGGGCGGAGCAGGTCGATGGCGACCGAGCCGTCCAGCACCCGCAGGGCGACCTGCCCGTCGGTGAAGCTGGACAGCAGGGTGCCGGCCAGGAAGGCGACGAAGAGGTACGCCTTCATCTGCTCCCAGGTCAGACCGGCCATCTCGCCGCCGGGGTCGGCGGCGAACAACGCGCGCCACACCGCGAACAGCGCCACGGTCTGCACCGCGACCCCGGCGAGTTGCAGCAGGAACTCGCCCCGGTAGACCAGGACCGTCGACCAGGCCATCCGGGCCAGCGTCCGGTACGCCCTCATGCCGGTCTTCCCACCGTCGGCTGACCGAGTTCGCCCGCGTACGCCCGG
Organism: Micromonospora sp. NPDC049903; assembly: GCF_044460945.1. Lineage (NCBI taxonomy): Bacteria > Bacillati > Actinomycetota > Actinomycetes > Micromonosporales > Micromonosporaceae > Micromonospora > Micromonospora sp. NPDC049903. The sequence continues at coordinate 42,314 of NZ_JBITKL010000011.1, read as the reverse complement.
CGGACCACGTCCTCGATGGAGGGCTCGTCGATCCGCAGGTCGACCACCGGCACGCGGGCTGCTACCGCGGCCACGATCTCGCCCGCGCCGTAGGTCGCGTGGTCGAAGGCGATCGAGACGTGTCGCGGTGAGGTGCCCGGAGACAGGCGGGTGCCCGGCAGGTCGGGATCGTGGGCGGCGGACCAGTCGGCGTCCAGGGTCAGGTGCAGCGTGCGTTGCCGGGCGACCTGTGCGCGTACGGCGTCGATCGGTCCGTCGAAGATGGCCCGACCACCGTCGATGATCATCAGGCGTTGGCAGACCTGCTCGATGTCACCGATGTCGTGCGTGGTCAGCAGCAGTGTCGTCCCGTTACGGCACTGGGCGCGCAGGAAGTCGCGGACCGCCTGGCGGGCGATGATGTCCAACCCGATCGTGGGTTCGTCGAGGAACACCACCGAGGGCGAGTGCAGCAGGGCGGCGGCGAGGTCGGCCCGCATCCGCTGGCCGAGGGAGAGTCGGCGCGTCACCACCGACAGCAGCTCCCCCAGGCCGAGCAGGGCGTCGAACTCGTCGAGCCGCTCCGCGTACCGTCGTTGCGGGATCCGGTGGATGTCGCGCAGCAGCGCGAGAGAGTCGCGGACCTGGAGATCCCACCAGAGCTGGCTGCGCTGGCCGAAGAGCACGCCGATGTTGCGGGCGTTGGCGAACCGGTTGCGGTGCGGCACGATGCCGCAGACCTCGACCTGTCCCGAGGTCGGCTGGAGAATTCCGGTGAGCAGCTTGACGGTGGTCGACTTGCCGGCGCCGTTGGGTCCCACGTAGGCAACGGCCTCCCCGGCCGCGACCGTCAGGTCGATGCCGTTCACGGCCGTGTGCGAGCGGTGCCTCGGCCGGACGAGATGGCGCAGCGACCCGGTCAGTCCCGGTTGCTTGTCGGGCGTCCGGAAGGTCTTGGTCAGGCCACGGGCCTCGATCACGGTGCTGGGTGTCATCGGCGTCGTGGGGTCGGCGTCACTCGGTCGGAAGGGCCGGTGGGACACGCGGGCGCAGGCGCAGCACCGTACCCAGTCCCTCGACCTCACCGACGGTGCTGTCGAAAGCGGTCCGCAGGACGCGGGTGAGATAGCCGAAGGTCGACATGTCCGGGTCGACCGCGTTGGCGAGCTCGGCTCCGGTGTCGACCAGGTGGACCTCCCCGGCGAGGGCACCGGCCACGTTGACGAACTGGCAGAACTCCTCCCACCTCAGGTAGCGCCAGAAGTCGACGCTGACGACGGCGTCGAGGCTGCCGGGCGCGATCGGCGGGTCCATGCCGATCAGGTGGTGGTTGGTGGCGCTGGCCGGAACGGAGAAGTCGAAGGTCACGGCCCCCTCGGGCAGCATCGTCCGGTCACTGCCCGTGCCGACCCAGAGCACCCGCTCGCCCGGCAGGTGCGGGGTGAGAAGCGCGACGGCGGACTCGATGCGGCAGGCGGACCGGGCCAGGCAGTCGGCGATCGCCGCGCGGTAGCCCACCACCCGCTCCGCCGAGTCGTAGACGTCCAACATGCCGAAGAACTCCCACTCCAGGATGAGATACTTCTCGGCGGCGAGGCTGCGGTTGGTCGAGAACTCCTGCCAGTTCCGGTCGACGTTACGGTGATGGGGCAGGTGGTAGGCGGCAGCCGCTTCGTCGAAGGCGAAGTTGCGGTCGTGCAGGCCGAGGTGTTCGTGCACCCGGTAGAACAGCTCGATGTCCTCCAGCCCCCAGCGCAGGCCGAACCGCTCGTCGAATCCGCCGACCGCGTCGAACAGAGCTCGGGAGACCGAGATGTTGTGGGTGTAGGCGAACATCCATCCCGCCTGCAGCCATTCCTCCCCGGACGGGGCCACCCCGGCCGGGAAGCGCAGGTCACCGCCCCCGGCGGCACGTCGGCGCGGCACCGGGATGGTCGGCTCGCCGGCCAGCGCGGCGTTGACGTACGGCAGTCCCAGTTCGTCCCGTCGCCCCAGCAGGACTGCGGGGCGGCCGGCGCCCAGGTGGTGCATCAGGTGCCGTTCCACCAGCTCGGGTGTGGCGTACGAGTCGGAGTCGAGAAAGAGCAGCAGGCCGGCCGAGGCGTGCCGTACCCCCGCGTTACGTGCCGCCGCCCGACCCTGCCGCTCGGCCAGTTCGACCAGCCGTAGGTTCAGCCCCTTGCCGGCGTCGGCCACGTCGGTGTAGTCCCCGCCGTCACCGCCGTCGCGCACCACGATCACCTCGAACCGCTCCGGTGCCAAGCTCTGCCGACGCAGCGACCGCAGCGTCAGTTCCAGACACTGGGCGTCCTCGTGCGTGGGGATCACCACGCTGATCTCGACACCGGTGTTCACCTCGGAGGCCATTCCTGAATCCCTTCCCGGATCCGCACGTTGTGGCAGGGATTGGGGCGCCGACGCCGACGCCGACGCCCCAATCAGGCGCTGGAACACCGCGTCGCGGCTGACCAGCGCCCGCTACCCGATCAGTGGCAGTTGACGCAGCACCAGCTGATCGGTCGGCCGCCGCAGCCGCAGGAACCGCCGCCGCAGGTCTTACCGTCGCTCGCGCCCTCGGTCAGGACGACGCTGCCGACCGGTGCCACCGCGTACAGGCCGGTCGACTGGTCGTCGCCGTCCGTCCACGAGATGTCGGTGGCGTCCAGGTCGGACAGATCCAATGCTCCACTCATCACAAACTCCCTTCGGGTGAGGTGATCATCGCGACGAGTGTAGGGAGCGCTCCCAAAGTCGCTCCATTCAAGAGAGGTAACAGGACGGTAAACCACCGTTGACGTGTATCTTTGCCGCACAATTCTCGGTGTTCAACCTCAGTTGAACAGGCAAAACACCCCTCGTCATCACTTGAACGCATCACTATTTAATGATGCCTGTCGATACTATCCACTTCTTTTCGGTCCATGTGTCCACACCGACAAACAAACCGACGCCACAGCCGCGAGACGTCGACGGCGACCGATAGTCGAATGACACCCAGACGCCCGACCACCCCCGCGCAAGCAGGGGGCCTCGACGGACAGGCGCGCCCACCCACACGGGCACCGGGCGCGGGGCGCGCGGTGACGTAGGTCACGCCGACCCACGCTCGGCATCTAGTACGTTTGTACTTGTACGGACGTACTAGATCGAGAGGCTGAGCATGACCACCGGACGGCCCGCACGCGGGAAACGCCCATGACCCCCCGCCGGGATCCCGAGGGGCGTCGGCGCGCGATGCTCGACGTCGCCGCGAAAGAGATGATCGACAACGGCTGGGAGGCGCTGACCCACCGCCGGGTAGCCGAGCTGGCCCAGGTGCCGCTGGGCGCCACCACCTACTACTTCGACTCCCTGGACGACCTGCGTACGAGCGCCCTGGAAATCGTCGTCGCCCAGGCCGACGAGGAGATCCGGCAGGTCGCGGAGGCCGTCCACGCCTGCGCGGGAAGCCCCGAAGGTCTAGCCGCGTTGTTCATGGACTACCTGAGCGACCGCGCGCGGCTAAAGGCCGAGAACCTGCTCTACTACGCCGGCGTCCAGCAGCCCGAGTTGCGTCCGTACGCCCAGCGCTGGATCCGGGGCACGACGGAGATGCTCTCGGCGTACGCCACCCCGGAGGCCGCCCAGGCCACGGCCGTCTACCTCGACGGCGTCATCCTCTACACCCTGCTGCACGACCGGCCCGTCGACGAGCGGGCCCTGCGCATGGCCATCGCCGCCCTGATGGGCACGTCCCTCCCGGAGAACCAGTGAGTACGACGCACACCTCCGACGCACCCGGGGCCACCGCCGGGCACCTGTCCGCCCGGCGCCGGTGGGCCGCCCTGGCCGTGCTCTCCACCAGCCTGCTGGTGGTGGTCATGGACATGACCATCCTGAACGTCGCCCTGCCCGACATGGCCGCGGCACTGTCGCCGACCGCCGCCCAGCAGCTCTGGATCGTCGACATCTACTCGCTGGTCCTGGCCGGGCTCCTGGTCAGCATGAGCACCCTGGGCGACCGGTGGGGGCGCCGCAGGTTGCTCCTGGCCGGATTCTCGGTCTTCGGTGGCGCGTCCCTGCTGATCCTGGTGGCCGAGTCGGCCCCGATGGTGATCGCGGTGCGCGCCCTGCTGGGCGTGGGTGGGGCGATGATCATGCCAGCGACCCTGTCGATGATCCGGAGCCTCTTCACCGATCCGGCCGAACGCGCCAAGGCGCTCGGCATCTGGGCGGCGGTCGCCTCCCTGGGTGCGGCCGTGGGGCCGATCGTGGGTGGATTACTCCTGGAGCACTTCGCCTGGCAGGCGGCGTTCCTGCTGAACGTGCCCTGGATGGTCGCGGCGATCGTCGCGGCGGTGCTGCTGCTGCCGGAGGCCCGCAACCCGAACCCGGGCCGCTGGGACGCGCTGGCCACCGTGCTGTCCATCGCGGGCATGACCGCCCTGGTGTGGAGCATCAAGCGCATCGCCAAGGAGGGGCCGACCGACCTGCTGGCGCTGGCGGCCCTGACCGCGGGGCTCGCCCTGCTGGTGTGGTTCGTGCTGCGGTGCCTGCGCAGCGACTCGCCGCTGCTGCGGGTACGCCTGTTCGGCGTCCCCTCGTTCACGGCCGGAACGTTGGCGGCGCTGTTCACCATGTTGGCCATGGGGTCGGCGCTGTTGCTCTCGGCCCAGTGGCTGCAACTCGTGCGGGGCATGTCGCCGTTGCAGGCCGGTGTCGCGTTGCTGCCGATGGCCATCGCCGCGGCGGTGGTCTCGCCGCTGGCACCGGCGCTGGCCCAGCGCATCGGTGCCCGTACCGTCCTGGTGGGCGGCCTGGCGCTTGCGGGTCTGGGTTTCGCGGTCCTGGCCGTGGCCCCCGAGCCGCTCGGGTACACCCCGGTCGGGATCTTCCTGGCCCTGCTCGGGGCCGGGATGGGCTCGCTGGCCATCGCCTCGGCGATCATCATGTCGGGGACCCCGGCCGAGCACGCGGGCAGCGCCGCCGCCATCGAGGAGACCTCCTACGAACTGGGCGCGGTGCTGGGCGTGGCCCTGCTGGGCAGCACGGCGGCGGCGTTGTACCGCGCCGAACTCCCCGCCTCCGATCTGGCCGCCGCGGGGCTGAGCCCCGAGCAGGTGGGGGTGGCCCAGGAGTCGCTCGGTGGCGCCCTGCACGTGCTGGACGGCCTGGGTCCGGCCGGGGCCGCGGCTGCCGCCCAGGCCCAGGACGCCTTCACCCACGGACTGATGCTGGTCGGGGGCATCGGTGCCGCGATCATGTTGGTGTCGGTGGTCGTGGTGTTCGCCCTGACTCCGAAGGGACTGGACGTGACCAAGGGCCACTGAGGGCCGGGGAGGGGTCGTCACCGGGCGATGGCGGTGCTGGTCATGGTGCCGTCGAGGTGGAACGTGCGGTCGGCGAGCGCCGTCTCGGCGGGGTCGTGGCTGGCGACGACCACGGCCGCGCCGGTGGCGACGCGCTCGGCGAGCAGTTCGTGGACCCGCTGTCGGCTGTGCGTGTCGAGGGCGGCGGTGGGCTCGTCGAGGAGATAGACGTCGGCGTCCTGGACGAGCGCCTGGGCGATGAGCGTGCGTTGTCGCTGACCGCCGGAGAGTTCGCGCAGCCGTTGGCGGGCCAGGTGGGCGATGTCCAGTCGCTGCATGATCTGCGCGATCGCCGCACGGTCGTCGCGGCTGAGACGGCGACGCAGCGTGAACCGCCCGATCTGAACGCATTCGGCGACGGTCAGCGGAGTGGCGTCGATGTCGCTGGTGCGCTGCGGCAGCAGGGCGAGGCGGGTGCCGGGCCGACGGTGGACGCACCCCTCGGCCGGCTGCGCGACGCCGGCCAGCAGGTGCAGCAGCGTGCTCTTGCCGGAGCCGTTGGCACCGGTCAGCGCGATCACGGCTCCGGACGCGACGCCCAGGTCGACATGGCGCAGGACGGGAACGTCGGCGTATCGAAAGCCGACGTTCTCGGCGGTCAGGATGTCGGAACCCACAGCAACCCCTTAACGGCAACGATTTTCGTTTCAGTATAGTCGGCCGGGTGATGTCGTCCCTGGTCGAACCGTTCACGGTGTCCTTCGTCGTCCGCGCGCTCGTCGGCGGCGTGCTGCTGGCCGGCGCGTGCGCGCTGGTCGGCGTCTGGGTGATCGCTCGTGGGATGACCTTCCTCGGCGAGGCGATGAGCCACGGCATGTTGCCCGGCGTGGCGATCGCGTCGCTCCTCGGCGGCAACCTCGTCGTCGGCGCCGCCGCCAGCGCCTTCGCGATGGCGGCCGGGGTCAACGCACTCCGACACAGCCGCGAGTTCGGACGCGACACCACCATCGGGCTGCTGTTCGTCGGGATGCTCTCGGTCGGCGTCATCATCGTGTCGCACTCGCGGTCGTTCGCCACCGACCTGACGGCGTTCCTGTTCGGCGACGTGCTGGCGATCCGCTGGTCGGACCTGGTGATGCTGGGCGTCGCGGTCACGGTGGTCGCCACGGTGACCGCTACGTGCTACCGGCCGTTCCTCGCGCTGACCTTCGACCCGCGCAAGGCCCGGACCCTCGGGCTGCGCCCCGACCTGGCCAATGCGGCGATGCTCGCGCTGCTCACCATCACGATGGCGGTCGCCTTCAGCGTCGTCGGCACACTGCTCGCCTTCGGCATGCTGATCGCACCGTCGGCAGCGGCCATGCTCGTCGCCCGGCGGCTACCCGCGCTGATGCTGACCAGCTTCCTGATCGGCTCCGCCGCCACCGTGGTCGGCCTCTGGATCTCCTGGTACGCCGCGACCGCCGCCGGTGCCACGATCGCGGCCGTCACCGTACTGATCTTCTTCACGATTCTCGGCGCGCGGTGGGTCACCACCGGGGTGCGGCGTCTCCGGTCCCCGGTGCCCGCATCCGTCGCCACCCCCACGCTGGAAGGACGTCCGTGACACCAACCGACAGGCTGCTGGCCTGTGTCGTCGCCCTGAGCCTCGCGCTCACCGTGTCCGCCTGTGGATCGAGTGATCCCCCGACGAGCGAGGAGACACCGCACGGCTACGTCGCCGGTGCCGAGGAGATGACCGAGGCCCAGTCGGCCATTGCGTACGCGACCCGTGGCGCCGGGCGACTGCAACTGCTCGATCTGATCACCGAGTCGGAGAGCGGGATCGACCTCCCGTTCGGTGCCGAGCGGATCACCGAGGACGGCCGATTCGTCTACGTCGACGACGGTGACCGGCGGGTCGAGATCGTCGACACCGGGGTCTGGACGGTCGACCACACCGACCACGTCCACTACTACCGGGCACCGGCACGGCCGGTCGGTTCGCTGACGCTCGACGCGCCGATCACGACGGTCGCCGGCGTCGAGGCGCACACCACCATCGGCACCGCCGATGGCACGGTCACCGTGCTCGACCGGCGTGCGCTCGAAGCAGGCCAGGTCACCCGGCTCGCCGCGATCCCCTCCGGCAGTGCCACGGCGCTCGCCGTGCCGTACGCGGAGCACCTTCTCGTCGCCGTCGGAGACGATCCGGGTCGGCCGGCGGACCGGATCGTCGCCATGGACGAGCGGGGCGAGCCGACCGGCGGACTCGACGTCGCCTGCGTCGACCCGCGCGGGTGGGCGGTGTTACGCGGCGGCGCGGTCATCGCCTGTGCGGACGGTCTCGTCCGGGTGAAGCTCGACGGTGACCGGCTCACCGCCACCACGCTGGCCAGCCCCCGTGCGCCGGTCGCCACCGAGGCGTTCGGATACCGACCGCGCAGCAACGAGGCGGCAGTCGCGGACCACGACGGGATCTGGTCGGTGAACGCGGCCAAGGCCACCCTGCGCTACCTGCCGGTGGACGATCGTCGGCTCGTGGTGGCGGCCTCGCCGGCCGACGGGAGCACGGTGCTGGCCCTGGACGACACCGGCACCCTGGTCAGCTACGACCTGGAGACCGGGAAGGTCCTGGCACAGTCGACCGTACCGGCGACGAACCTGACGCTCGACGTCGACCGCGCCTACCTCACCGAGCCGGCGGCCCGGGTCATCCACGAGATCGACTATCGCGACGGGCTGCGTACCGCCCGGAAGCTGCGGGTCACCGAACGACCGGATCTCGTGGTGGAGGTCGGCCGATGAAGGCACCCAGACTCCTGACCGCGCTCGCCACGGCGGCCGTCCTGCTGGCCGGCGGCATCGCCTGCACCGGACCGCAGCCGACGCGCATCGTGGTCACCACCAACATCCTCGGCGACGTGGTCCGCGAGATCGTCGGCGACCAGGCGCAGGTCAGCGTGCTCATGAAACCGAACGCCGACCCGCACTCGTTCGCCGTCTCCGCCCGGGAGGCGCACGCCATGCAGACCGCCGACCTGCTCGTCTACAACGGCCTCGGGCTCGAGGAGGGCGTGCTGCACCATGTGGAGGCGGCGAGATCCGAGGGAGTGCCCACGGTGGAGGTGGGTGCCCGGGTCGAGCCGATGGACTATCGGGACGGCGACGCCGCCGGTCTTCCGGATCCGCACTTCTGGACCGACCCCGTTCGCGTCGTCACCGCCGTGCGGATGTTGACCGAGGAGATCGTCACGCACGTCGACGGCGTGGACGCCGACGCCCTCCGGCGGCGCGCCGAGTCGTACGCGAAGCAGGTCGGGGAGTTGGACGCGACGGTGGCGGCGCGTTTCGCCGGGGTGCCGGAGCAGCGCCGCGTCCTGGTCACCAACCACCACGTCTTCGGCTACCTCGCCGCGCGCTACGACCTCACGGTCGTCGGCGCGATCATTCCGAGCGGGACGACCCTGGCCTCGCCGAGCGCCTCCGACCTCGCCTCGCTGGTCACCGCCATCGAGACCCACCGGGTACCGGCCATCTTCGCCGACACCGCGCAACCCGCACGCCTCGCCGAGGTCCTCGCCAGCGAGGCCGGCATCTCCGTACGCGTCGTCGGGCTGTACTCGGAGTCGCTCAGCGACTCCGACGGTGACGCGCCGACCTATCTGGACATGATGCGCTTCAACGTCGACGCGATCATCGGTGGCCTGAGCGGCTGACCCCCCGGCGCGACCCGTCCGGGGCCCCTCTGTATCGTAATTGAAAATGGTTGTCAGTTTCAGAAGGAGAGTAATCGTCGTGACTCGACGCAGTAGCCGTGGTCTGGCCGTGCTGATGGCCGCATCGCTGGCGCTCGCCGCATGCGCCTCCGAGACCACGGATGAGAGCGGATCGCCCGCACCGTCGCCCAGCAACGGGTCGGTGCAGGATCCGGTGGCGATCACCTACGAGGGCGGCATCTACGTGCTCGACGGCGAGACCCTTCGGGTGGCGCACACCGTCACCCTCGACGGGTTCAACCGGGTCAACCCGGCCGGCAACGCCACCGGTGTCTTCGTCTCGACCGAGGCCGGCTTCCAGGTGCTCGACGCCGCCACCGGCACGATGACCGACATCACCTACCCCGGCGCCAAGCCCGGCCACGTCGTCCTGCACGGCGACCGCACCATCCTGTTCACCGACGGCACCGGCGAGGTGCACAGCTTCGTGTCGGCGGACCTCGCCGACGGCAAGCCCGCCGGGCGGCAGTACAAGACCGCACAGCCGCACCACGGCGTGGCGGTCGAACTGCGCGACGGCACCCTCGTGGTCACCCTGGGCACCGAGGAGTCCCGGCCCGGCGCGATCGCGCTCGACAAGGACGGCAAGGAGATCGCCCGCAGCGAGGAGTGCCCCGGCGTACACGGCGAGGCCGTCGCCCAGGGCGAGGTCGTCGCGTTCGGCTGCAAGGACGGCGTCCTGCTGTTCAAGAACGGCGCGTTCGTCAAGGTTCCCAGCGACCGGGCGTACGGAGCCGTCGGCACCCAGGTCGGCAGCGGCGACTCGCCCGTCCTGCTCGGCGACTACAAGATCGATCCGGATGCCGAGCGAGAGTTCCCGGAGCAGTTCGCGCTCATCGACACCGTCGCGAACGCCCTGACGGTGGTGCCGATGCCCGAGGGCGTCAGCTACAGCTTCCGCTCCTTGGCCCGGGGCCCGAAGGGCGAGGGCCTGATCCTCGGCACCGACGGCAAGCTGCACGTGGTCGACCCGGCCACCGGCACCTTCGCCGCCTCGTGGCCTGTGGTGGCCGCGTGGAAGGAGCCGATGAACTGGCAGGAGCCCCGTCCCGCCCTGTTCGTGCGCGGCGACACCGCCTACGTCACCGAGCCCGTGAGCAGGAAGGTGCACCGGCTCGACCTGACCACCGGCACGATCGTCGGCTCGGTGGAACTCCCGTCGGCCCCGAACGAGATCAGCGGGACGCTGTCCGCCCACTGATCGCACCGCTGTGGTCCCGAAGCAGCAGCACTGTGCTGCCCGGTCCGATCGACCGGGCAGCACGGGTCGCTCTCGGCTGCCGTGCCGGGGCGGTGAGGCCCGGCACGGCAGCCGAGGTCAGCCCAGCATCACCCGTTACGCAGCCGGTACGCCCGGATGATCGTCTGGTCGAGGCTGTTGCCCGCCCGGTCGGTCACCGAGGCACGCAGCGACACGAACCCGCCGGAGCGGGGGTGCTGGACCGTCGCGGTCCACTTCGTGCCGGTCGACCGGACCGTGGCCGGCTGCCAGGTCTTTCCGTCGTCGTAGGAGACCTGCACGGTGACCTTGTTCGGCGTCACCGCGGCCCCCTCGTTGCCGAGCACACGCAGCGGGATGTCGAGGCGCCCACCGGCCGGCGCAGTGGCGTCGCGGTCCAGCTTCGGATCGAACCGCACCACCATGACCGGCAGGCGTTCCCAGTCGTCCCCGGCCGGCCGGGCGGACCGAAACTGCCAGGTCAGAGCGACCTCGGTGGACAACTCGGTGAAGCTGCGCCGGGAGGAGGTCTCCAGTCGGTACGACGCCGCTTCCGGCGGCACCTCGAAGAAGCCGAAACCGGCGTCGAGCGCCCCGGTGTACTCCTCGACCAGTTCGTCACCCCGGTAGAGCGCGGTCCGACCGGTGTCCCCGTTGGAGACGCCACCGTGCCCGGCCGCGTCGCCGTGCAGCGGAATGTCGATCCGCATGAAGTCCTCGAACCGGCTCGCGCTGCTGTACGGGGTGTCGTTGCGCAGCAGGGTCGGCCCGATCGGCGCGGCGTTCCAGACGTCCCGGTAGCTGCGGCCGGCCCGGTATCGCTCCGACGCGCCGTAGAGGATCTTCCGGAACTCCTCGTCGAGCTCTCCGTCGCCGCTCTGCGCGACACTGACCGCACCCGACCAGGCGGTGTCCGTGGTGCTGTGGTACTCGGTCCAGGCGTCCCCGACCAGCACCGACGCGCTCGCGGTCCAGCCGTACACCCCGTCGAACTCCGCCGACATGCTCCGCTCGACCACGTCGCCCAGGCGTTCGCCGCGCAGTTCGTGCCGTACCGTGGCCAACTCCGCGCGCCGCACGTCCTTGCGGTAGCCGGTGGGCAACCGGCCGGGGAATCCCTCACCCAGGTGATAGATGTACGGGCTACCTACGAAACCGCCGTCGCCGTCCGGCCTGGCCCACTGGTGTGCGACGAAGCCGCTGATGTGGTCGTGGGTCGCCCGGTCACCGAGTTGGGCCGTGTAGAGGCTGCCGAAGTCGCCGGCCCACACGTCGATCTTCGCCGGTGAGTTCTCGTACATGTCCACCAGCACCCCGGCCTGCACCAGCACCGGGCGGGCGGTGCGCTCCGGCACCGTCGCCGTGATCCGCTTGCCCTTCCGGGCGTCCAGCGTGACCGTCAGGTCCCGGTCCAGGTCGATCTCCGGTCGGCTCAGCACGGTGCTGCGCTCCCGCTCGCCGAACTCCTCGACGAGGCCGGTCACGGCGTAGCGGCCGGTGGGGATCCGGATGGTGGTGGGCCCGCCGGACGTGCCGTCGAGCGCCTCGTACGCCGGACCGTCGATCCCGTTGACCAGCGTCCAGTACGTGTCGGCCGCCGCCCCCGTCGAGTCGAGGTGTCGGACGGTCAGGTCGTAGCTCTCCACCTCGCGGTGCACCCCGACCGGGACGACGGTGCGGCGTTGACCGGCGGTCGCGACCAGGTGCCCGCTGTAGTAGCCGTCCACCCCGTCGACGCTGGTGTCCACCGTGGCGGCCACCTCGGCGGTGCCACCGGCCGGCACGGTGACCTGCGGCGCGGCGGTGCGGAACATGCCGGCGGGGGCGGCCTTGCCGTCGGGCCCGATGATCTGCCAGGTCAGGTCGAGGGTGAGCGGCTCGCTTGCGTCGTTGCGGAGGGTGACCGTCCGGGTGATCGGGTCGTCGTCGTGGTGCGGCCACTGGGTGCGGCCGTACGACACGCTCGGCGGATCGGCGGTCACCGCCTGCCCGACGGCCCGCGCCACGTCGACCAGGCCCGCCCCCTGCTGGTATGCGGTGTCCCCCGGCCGTGGGTTGGCCGAGCCCATCAGGGCGGACTTGAGGCGCGTCGCGTCCCAGTCGGGGTGCTGCTGCGCGAGCAGTGCCGCCGCGCCCGCCACGTGTGGCGCGGCCATCGAGGTGCCGGACTCGGCGACGTAGTGCTCGCCGACCGGTACGCCCATCACGCCCTCGGCAGCCCGGGCGGCGACGATGCCGACGCCCGGAGCGGTGATGTCCGGCTTCACAGCGTCGTCACCGACCCGCGCGCCCCGGCTGGAGAAGTCCGCGAGACTTCCGTCCCGGTCGACCGCCCCGACGGTGAGCGCGGCGTCCGCGCTGCCCGGCGAGCCGACCGTACGGTCGCCCGGCCCGTCGTTGCCGGCGGAGACCACGAAGAGGGCGCCGGTCTGGGCGGTGAGCGTGTTCACCGCCTCCTCCATCGGGTCGATCTCCGGCCCGTCCCACCCGCCGAGGCTCATGTTGATGACGGTGGCCTGCTTGTCCACGGCCGCCCAGTGCATCCCCGCGAGGATCGCCGAGTCCTCGCACCAGTCGTCGCAGACCTTGGCGGAGACCAGGTCGGCGTCCGGGGCCACACCCCGGTACGTGCCGCCGGAGGCGGTACCCCGGCCGGCGATGGTCGACGCCACGTGCGTGCCGTGCCCGTACCGGTCGACCGGATCGGTGTCCGGCACGAAGGTGACCGCCTCGCTCACCGCGTCGGCCAGGTCGGGGTGGGTCAGGTCGACGCCGCTGTCGAGGACCGCCACGGTCACTCCGGCTCCGGTGAAGCCCGCCTCGTACGCGGCGGGCGCCCCGATCTGCCGTACGCCCCGGTCCACCGCCGGCCGGCGCTTCCCGTCGAGCCAGATCCGCTCGACGCCGGGAATGCGGTCGGCCGCCTCCGGTCCGCCCCCGGTCAGCTCCGTCCAGACGTCGGCCAGGTCGACCTTGTCCGCGCTGACCGCGACGCCCTCGATCGCCGGCAGCGCCCGGTCCACCCGAACCTCGCCACCGGGCACCGGCGAGCCACCCCGCCGGGCCGCCACCCCGTCCGGGTACGCCATGATCATCGGCAGCCGGTCACGGGCCGCGTCGTGGTAGCCGTACTCGATCAGCTTGCTGACGTTGAACAGTCGACGGTCCAGCACGCCGGAGGCGATCAGCGGCACCGCGTCCACGGGCACGACGTGCAACTCGCCGCCGATCTCGTGGGAGCGGAACCGCATGTCCGCGCGACCCTTCGCCGGACGGATCGTCACCCGACCGCCCCGGTCCACGGTGATCCGGTCCCCCGTGATCAGCGTGACCGTGGCCGGCTGGTGGTCGGCCCTGGCGGGCGTCCCGCCACTGCGGCCGGGTCCGCCGCCACCGGGCGTACCGCCGCTCGGCGCAGACCAGCCAGGTTGCCCCAGCCCCAGCACGAGAGCGGTGGCCAGCCCGGCCGCACCGATCCGTTTGAGTCCCCTCATCAGACCTCCACATCAGACGATCAAGACGTAGAAGCATCATCCGGACCACTCATCAGATTCCTGTTAGGACGTGTCGTCAGCGGGCGCGGCACGGATCCGCCGCATGGTCGATCATCGGGCGCTGACGGATCCGGCCGCGTCGTCGGCCACCACCGGTGGGTGGCAGGTGATCACCCGCGTCCACTCGCTCCGCGACGAACTCCTCCACTCCCGCGCCCCAGAGCCTCTCCGCACTGACCGCGACCTGACAATCTCGGAGGGTGAATGAGGAAATCTATGCTCGACGCACTAGACATTCGCACCTGGCCCGACTAGCGTTCCTGGTGTTGACAGATGAGGTCCGAGGAAGACGCAGACGAGTAAGACCGAGCATCAAGCAGGGCCCGGAACCATCGCGGCCCGCTCGGCAGAGCGGTGCTACGACACATCACCGCAGCAGGACCTGACGGATTTTCCAAGGTCAGGGGCAACACGGGCGGGGCGTTTCCCAGCCCGGCAGGACAGCTCGCCACACGTGTGCGAGGCCATGAAGTCGCGTGGGCCTCGACACCGGCGGGCAGCACGACACATGGTGGAAGCAGAGGAAAGGGAGGGCTGAACACCGTTGGATCGCCCGCTGCCAGGACGCGGTTGCACCACTGGCGCGGACACCGCAGTTTCCATCGAACGAAAGGTGGTCTCCGGTCACGCTTATGCGATCCTCGCGCCCGACGCCGACGGCGGCAGGTGCGGATACGAGAACCCGACGAACCAGTCGGTAGATGGTGTTTCCAACCCGTAACCCCGGGCCCCGGCGCTTGTGTGCCGGGGCCCTCGTCATGGAGAGATTCGTTTATGGCCCAACCCGATGACATGTTCGGTGACGATGACTACCCCGCCTACACGATGGGCCGCGCTGCGGAGATCACCGGCGCGTCACAGGACTTCCTGCGTAGGCTCGACGAATTGAAGCTGATCGCCCCGTCCCGGTCGGCCGGCGGGCACCGCCGATACTCCCGGTACCAGCTGCGACTGGCCGCCCGAGCCCGGGAGATGGTCGACCAGGGCACTCCACTGGAGGCCGCCTGCCGGATCATCATCCTCGAGGATCAGCTCGAGGAGGCTCGCCGGCAGAACGAGGAGTACCGGCGTCGACCGGAAGCCGACACCTGAGTCGTACCCCTGTGAAGAATGGTGGGCATGGCTCAGCAGACCTCGCACCGACACCATGCTCTCGACTACGTCGAGCTCACCGTCACCGACCTGGCCGACGCCAAGCGCTTCTACGCCGACGCGTTCGGGTGGCAGTTCACCGACTACGGGACGGCCTACGCCGGTATCCAGGGTTCGAGGCCCGGGTCCGAGGTGGGCGGTCTACGCCTGGACCAGCAGGTGCGGACCGGCGGTCCGTTGGTGCTGCTCTACTCGACGGACCTGGACGAGAGCGTCGAGGCCGTCCGGAAGGCCGGCGGTGAGGTGATCGAGGGGCCGTACGCGTTCCCGGGCGGTCGTCGCTTCCACTTCACCGACCCGAGCGGAAACGAGCTGGGCGTCTGGGCCGAGGCGTAGTGCCACGCAGACGGTGACGAGAGGTCGGCGTCGGACCGGTCGGTCCTCTCGTCGTCGACGCCACCGGCACGAGCGTCGGGGCGCAATCGGTACCAGTCCCGGATACCCTTGCCGCATATGGCTACTTATCGCAGCGCCTCAGTGCTCCTTTCCGCCGACGGCACCAGGACCCCCGGCACCGCCGCACTCTTCGCCGAGCCGGCCCGCAAGGGTGGGATCCCGCCGTGGGCGGGTGACTTCCGGCCGGCCAACAGCGCCGGCAACGGCCCCAAGAACGCGGTCGGGAAGACCTTCACCTTGGAGTTGCCGGACGGCAGCACCGGCACGGTCGTGGTCCAGAGCCTCAAGCGCGGCAAGGGGGGCGTCGTCCTGGCGCTGATGGGCGAGGACGCACCCCCCTTCTGATCACGGCGACGGATCGCCGCCGCCTGCTGATGGCACCGGTGACAGCGGGCGGCGGCACTGCGTCACGACCAGGCGCCGGCCGCCGCGGCCCGCTGGGCATAGGTGTCGAAGTCGATCGGTTCGCGTCCGAGCAGCCGCCGCACCGTGTCGGTCGGCTCGGCGAGGTATCCGGCCCGCATGCCGGCGAACATGAGGTTGAGCGCCGTCGCGTCCGCCTCCGACCAGCCCTCGGCGAGCACCTCGGTCCGGTACTCCTCCGGCGTCAACTCCACGTACCGGATGGACCGGCCGGACGCCTCGGCGATCGTCGCCACCGCCTCGGCGAAGGTGAGTGCCCGTCGGCCGGACAGCTCGTACACCTGCCCGTGATGGCCCTCCTCGGTCAGCAGGACCGCCGCGACGTCGGCGATGTCCTGGGTGTCGATGAAGGGTTCCGGTGTGGCGTCCATCGGCAGGGCGAGGCGACCGTCGACAAGCGGTTGGCGCCACAGGTCCTCGTCGAAGTTCTGGTGGAAGTTGTTCGGGCGGATGATCGTCCACTCCACGCCGGAGTCGCGCACCGCCTGTTCCGCGCCGAGCATGCTCGGCGAGAAGTCGCGGTCGATCTTGTCGATCCCGCGTCCGGAGAGCGCCACGAATCGGCCGACGCCCGACTTCACCGCCGACGCCACGAAGGCGTCGGCCGCTGCCGGGTCCGCCGGGGCGGTCAGGTAGACAGCCGCGGCTCCCGCCACTGCCGGCTCCCAGGTGGCCGGCTCCGTCCAGTCGAAACGCACCTCGCCTGAACGGGAAGCCGGCCGTACCCGCTCGCCCGACGCCCGCAGCGCGTGCACCAGCCGACGTCCGGTCTTCCCGGTCCCCCCGATGACGAGGATCTCGTTCGCTTCTTTCGTCATGACCACGAGTCAACCCGCCCGGCCGCCGGCAGGACATGGCTCGTCGTACGCCCGGCATGCGCGATCGTCCGCACCCCTAGGGTGAGGCGATGGACCCGTTCGACACCCTGCTGCGGGACGTACGCGCCGAGGGCGCCGCCTTCGGCAGGTCGGTACTCTCGCCGTCGTGGGCGCTGCGGTTCACCGACGGCGCACCCCTGACACTCTGCGTGCCGCTGCGCGGCGAGGCGTGGATCGTCCATCCGGAACGCGACGAGCCGACTCGGGTGCGGGTCGGCGAGGCAGTCGTGGTGCGGGGGCCGCAACCCTTCGTCCTCTCCGCCGAGCCCCGGTCGACCTTCCGACCCGACGAGCTGCGCGACGTCGACTGCCGCCAGTCGTCGGACTCCCGGCCACCGGTCCCGGGCACCGCCGAGCAGATGCTGCTCCTGGCCGGCGCCTACCACGTCCGGGGTCAGGCCCCGCAGCGGCTGCTCGGGGCGCTCCCGCCGGTGCTGGTCGTGCCGGACGAGCACGACTGTTCGTCGCTCCGTGACTACCTGGACTTCCAGCTCGGCGGGTGCCGCCCGGGACGGCAGGTCGTGCTGGACCGTCTGCTGGACTGGCTGCTGGTCTGCACGATCCGGGACTGGTTCGACCAGCCGGGCGCCGAGGCTCCCCGCTGGTATCGGGCGCTCGGCGACGACACGGTGGGCCCGGTGCTCCGCGCCATGCACGACGCCCCCGGTGAGCCCTGGACGCTCGCCTCCCTGGCCGCCCGGGCCGGGGTGTCCCGCACGACGCTGGCCAAACGATTCACCGAGCTGATGGGCGAGCCGCCGCTGACCTATCTGACCGACTGGCGCATGACCCTCGCCGCCGACATGCTGACCGACACCACCGCGACGGTCGCCGCCATGGCGCGTCGGCTCGGCTACTCGGACGCCTTCGGTTTCAGCACGGCCTTCAAACGGGTCCACGGGGTGAGCCCCAGCGAGCACCGCAGGCTCACGCAGTCCGCGGGACAGGTGACGGCGACGATCGACCCACCGTCTCCGGGGCAGGTCCCCCGGCAGCCCCTCCCCCGCTGACGCCCTGCCGAACGGGCGGTCGGCCTCAACCAGCTTGGGCAGGCGGGGCGGTGATGATCCGGTCGACCAGTTCCGGCACCCACTCGACGTACTCGACCTCGGCCCCACCGGCATGCCGGGCGTACAGGTAGCGGCCGGTCGGGCTGGTCGCCTCCGGGGTGGTGACCACCCCGCCCTCGGCGGTCAGTGCGGCCACGACGGCGTCCAGATCGTCGACGACGACGGTGGCCGAGGCATGCGCGTAGCGGGCGCGTTCCGCCGGTGGGCCGGCGATCACCAGGAAGTCGCCGAGCGCGGCCAACTCGATCGCGTCGAAGGCGAATCGCAGATCCGGCTCCGCGCCGACCAGGGTCCGCAACGACGGCAGCGAGGCGTCGAGGTCGTCCACCCACAGCCGGGCGTACGTCTTCAAAACGGTCATATCCACTCCTGTACGTTGGGTCGTCGACAAGACCGTAGGGCCAGCAGCAGGAATGGGTAAGTACGCACCTTTCGGTAACCGGTGCGGGTGAGGGAGCAGCGGCACGTGGACGAGCCCGGCACTCCGACGGCGGCGAAGGTGGACCAGGTGCACCTGGTGGCTCGCGAGGTGTTCGACGTGGTCGGCACCAAATGGGCCCTGCCGGTCATCGAGGCCATCGGCGCCGACACGCGTCGCTTCGGCGAACTGCGCCGGACCATCGCCGGGATCAGCCATCGGCTGCTCACCGCGACGCTGCGGCAGTTGGAACGGAACGGAGTGGTCGACCGGACGCTCCACCCCACCGTGCCGCCCCGCACCGAATACCGGCTCACCGCCGCCGGCCTGGAACTCCATCAGACGATCAACGGATTCTGCCGGTGGAGCCGCCGTCATCTGGACGAGGTCCTGGCCTCCCGCCGCCGGTTCGAACAGACGTGACATCCGCACTCGCCGGCCGCGCAGTGGTGGCCCGGACGAGGAAGACTGCGGGTATGACTGACGAAGACGACGCGAAGTCGGCGCTGCTGCACTACCTGCGGGCGACGCGCGACGACCTCATCTGGAAGCTCGACGGACTCAGCGAACGCGAAGCCCGACTCCCCCGTACGCCGACCGGCAACAATCTGCTGGGGATCGTCAAGCATGCCCTGAACACCGAAGCCGGCTACTTCGGGCCCACCTTCGGTCGCGCGTTCCCGACCCCCGAGGATCTGGTCTCCGAGTCGGCTTTCGACGAGGACCCGCAGGCGGACTGGTACGCGCGTGCGGACGAGACGAAGGACGGCCTGATCGACCTGTATCGCCGCGTCGCAGCCTTCGCGGATCAGACCATCACCGAGCTGCCGCTCGACGCGCCCGGACGGGTGTCGTGGTGGAGCCCGGAGCGGCAGGCGGTGACGTTGCAGCGGGTCATCATCCACGTGACCTGGGACCTCACGCGTCATGCCGGTCATGCCGACATCATCCGCGAGCAGCTCGACACGGCGATCGGCCTACGGCAGGACAACACCAACATTCCGACCGACTATCCGTGGCCGGAGTATCTCGCCAAGCTGACGCGACTGGCCGACCGCTTCGCCTAGCCGCTCTGGCCGATCACCGTGTGCGGACGACGATACGCTGGCCGCGTGCGGTTGGTCATCATGGCGGACACCCACCTGCCGAAACGTGCCCGGGACCTGCCGGCCGGGCTGTGGGCGGACGTCGACGCGGCCGACCTCGTCATCCACGCCGGGGACTGGGTCGACGCCTCGTTGCTCGATGACCTGGAGCGACGCAGTGCCCGACTGGTCGGTGTCTTCGGCAACAACGACGGCCCCGAGTTGCGTACCCGGTTGCCGGAGATCGCCCGCGCGGAGGTCGGCGGTCTGCGGATCGCGGTGGTGCACGAGACCGGTCCGGCCGGTGGTCGGGAGCGGCGGTGCGCGGCCCGGTTTCCCGACTGCGACCTGCTCGTGTTCGGGCACTCCCACATCCCCTGGGACAGCGAGGCCCCCGGTGGCCTGCGGCTGCTCAACCCCGGTTCGCCGACCGACCGGCGGCGTCAGCCGTACGCGACGTACCTCACCGCCGAGATCGGCGACGGTCGGCTCGACGCCGTGACACTGCACGAGGTGCCGCGATGACGAGGGGTGGACCGGCGGTCGGATCGGCATAGTCTGGGCACATGCCGAGAGCGATCTGGAACGACCTGGTCGTCGCCGAGAGCACGGACACCGTCGTGGTCGAGGGGAATCACTACTTCCCCCGTACGGCGCTCCGCGACGACCTGCTGCGCGAGTCCAACACGCACACGTTCTGCCCGTGGAAGGGCACCGCGTCGTACTACACGCTGGAGCACGACGGGAAGAGCAGCGTGGACGCGGTCTGGTTCTACCCGGAGCCGCTGCCGGAGGCGGAGATGGTCCGGGACCGGGTCGCCTTCTGGAAGGACGTCACGGTCGTCGGGTGACCACCACCGCGGTCGCCCAGAGCACCACGGCCGCGCCGAGCGAGGTGACGGCCGCCGCGAGTTCCGGCATTCCCATGACGTACGCGACGAGGGACGCGACGGCCACCAGGGCGAGCGCGAGCGCTGTGGCCACGTACTCGCGTTGCCGAAGGATCGCCACGAGCGGCACGAAGTGCGCCGCGACGACGACCAGGACGAGAGTGGGGATCAGCCTCGGGTGTCCGGTCGGTATGGCGACGAGGCAGACGCCGCCGATCAGCAGTCCCTGCACGGCGCCGACCCGGTTGAACCGGCGCATCCAGGACGCCGCCAGGCGCCGGGTGACCTGCGGTCGGGGTCGGACCAACCCGACGGCGAGGACGATGGCGGTGAGCACGGTCGCGGCGACGAGCAGCGGGATGCGCGCGGCGGCGGGCACGACGTGTAGGCCGGAGACCGCCCAGAGCAGCGCGAAGCCGGCGAGGACGAGGGTCCCGGTACGGGCCAGGGCGCGCTCGGACACGGCGACGTCATCGGTGCGCGTGCGGGTCTTCCCGGTCTCGGTCATGACGTCCCTTCCGTGGTCGCGGAGCCGGGCAGCAGGTGTCCGAGCAGGAGTTTGAGGATGAGCATCGGTGCCAGCCAGGCGAGTGCCGTCGGGACCGGCGACAGCGTCACCGCCGCGACGAGCAGCACGGTCGAGGCCGCGAACGCGAGTGGGCGTTTCAGCGCCGGTGCGGCGGTGGCGATCAGCACGGCGGCGGCGAGGGTGCCGGCGTAGAGCACGATCGCGGTCGACCACGGGTACGCGGGCAGGACCAACGCGACGACGGGCAGGTGGACGTGGGCCGCCACGAAGACCAGTTGTCGTCGGACGACGTCGGCGCCGGTGTGGAACCGCCTCGATGCGGACACGGTGGCGTTCACGACGGCACCACCGAACAGGTCGAATCCGAGCACCGTCAGCAGGAGGACGATCGGCACCGGGTAGCCGGCAGCGGCGCCCACGGCCCCGGCGATGGTCGCGCCGACACCTGCGGTGAGGTAGCTGAGCCGACTCTCCGCCCGCGTGGCCCCGGGCGCGACGAGCAGGTCGTTGAGCCGCGAGACCGGACCGCGCGGCGGACTCGGGGACGTGGTCGTGGGCATGGCCGCCGTTCGCTCGGAGACGATTGGTGAACTATCGCTCAGCATAGTGAACGTTTGTGCACCCGTCGAGTCGAGGGCCTGCTCGAAGGAGCCCGAGTCGGCGACGTCACTCAGCCCTCGGCCGGGACGGGCTCCTGGATCGCGGTGCCGGAGTAGAGCCGATCGATGGTGTCCCACCAGCGCCGCAGGCCGTCGTGACCCATCGGATCGGTACCAAGCACGTCGGTGATGCGGTCGCGCAGCAGGATGATGGAGAGCTCATGGGCCAGCAGCACGACCGCGAGTTGTGCCCGGTCCACGTCCGGGGCGACCGCGCCCGCGTCGGCCATCCGGTGCATGAGCGAGTCGGCGAACCCCTGCAGCATCCGGTACGCCTCGACCGAGCGCGACGTGGTGCCGACGAGCAGGTGCGCGAGATACCGGGTGGCCGACGGGGAGGACAGCGCGTCGGCCGACGCGAGGAAACGGTCGGGCGGGCCGGAACCGGCTGTCTCGGCGAGTGCCTCCAGTGCGTTGCCCAACACGCCCAGCACGTGCGCGTCGACGGCGGCGACCAGGCCCTCACGCGACCCGTAGTGCTTGATGATGAGCGACTGCGAGACTCCCGCGCGCTCCGCTACCTGCTTGAGCGACGCGGCCGCCGGCCACTGTTCGCCGAAGAGTTCCAGGGCGGTGTCCCGAATGATCGCCTTGGCGGTGCGATCCTCCGGTGCATACATGTTCACCACAGTAGCAATCCCGGCGTGCGGTGCGAACGGGCCGGCAGTGGCACCGGCGTCAGGTCAGTGCCTCGGCCATCCGCCGCACGCCTTCAGTGATCAGCTCGGGGGTGGTGCCGAGGTTGAATCGCGCGTGTCCCGCTCCCCCGGTACCGAAGACAGGGCCGGGACTGAGCGCCACCCGGCCGCGATCGAGGAAGGTCGCGGCGGGGTCGTCGCCGAGACCGAGGGCGCGGCAGTCGAGCCAGGCCAGGTAGGTGCCCTCGCCAGGGCGGTAACGGACCGTCGGAAGGTGTTCGGCCAGCAGCCGGGTGAGGAGGCGACGGTTCTCGTCGAGGTCGTCCACGAGGGCGTCGAGCCATCCGACGCCGTCTCGCAGGGCGGCGACGTGGGCCAGCACACCGACGTGGCTGGGCCCCTCGTTGACCCAGGCGGGGATGCGGGCGAGATCGTCGGCCGCAGCGGGTCCGGCGATGGCGACGGCGGCCTTGAGCCCCGCCAGGTTCCAGGCCTTGGACGCGGAGATGACCGAGAAGGCGTTCTCGGCGCCGGGCACGCTCAGGTACGGCGTGAACCCGGCCCCGGTCAGCACCAGCGGCGCATGGATCTCGTCGACCACCACACGGACACCATGCCGGCCCGCCAGCGCGGCGACCTCGGCGAGTTCGTCGGCGGTGTGCACCGTGCCGGTCGGGTTGTGCGGGCTGCACAGCAGGTACGCGGGCCGGGAGCCACGTTCCGCCGCGCGCCGGAACGCCTCGTCCAGGACCGCCATGTCGATCCGGCCGTCCTCGCCGAGCGGGGCCTCCTCGATGGATCGACCGGTACGCCCCACGACCTGGTAGAACGGCGCGTAGACCGGGCAGTTGACCACGACGGCGTCGGTCGGACCACAGATCACGTCGAGGACCTCGACGATGCCGCTCATCACGTCCGGAACCATCGTGGTGCGGTCCACCGCGATGCCGTCGAAGTCCCACCGGTCGCGGGCGAAGTGGGCGAGCGCCTCGGCGTAGTCGGTGCCGGTGGGGTAGCCCGTGTCGCCGCGCCGGACGGCCTCGGTGATCGCGTCGACGACCGACCCGGCCAGCGGCGCGTCCAGCTCCGCCACGAACATCGGAAGCACGTCGCTCGGGTAGGCGCGCCACTTCTCGCTCGTCCGCTTCCGCAGCTGGTCCAGAGTGAGCTGCCGCAGGGGTGTGGTCTCGGAGGTCACGACACCGAGACTAGTGACTCGATCTTCCGGCAGCGCCGACGGACGACGGTGTCCGGTAGGGTGCTCGGCGGCACGAACTGTTGCGAGGTGCCCCACCCGTGGTGGGGAGAATCGGGAAGCCGGTGAGAGTCCGGCACGGGCCCGCCGCGGTGACCGGGGAGCTGCCGCCCACGCGCGTCACGCGCAGCCACTGGCCCTGCCGGGCTGGGAAGGCGGGCGGTGAGGTGACGATCCGGAAGTCCGAAGACCGGCCTCGCGCCTGGTTGCCCTGCGCTGTGGCCAGGGCCTGGAGCGCAGCGGGAGCCTGCCCATGATCAACGAAGTGTACGAGGTCATCCACGCCCGTCGGGACGTACGCGGTCAGTTCACCGGCGCGCCGATCCCGGCCGAGGTCCTCGATCGGGTGCTGGCCGCCGCGCACGCCGCGCCCAGCGTCGGCCTGTCGCAGCCGTGGGACTTCATCCTGGTCCGCGATTCCGCGCTGCGGGCGGAGTTCCACCGCCACGTGCAGCAGGAGCGGGACGTCTTCGCCGCGACCCTGGACGGGGAGGAGGCGCGCCGGTTCGGCACGATCAAGATCGACGGGGTGCTGGAGTCGACCCTGTCGGTCGTGGTGACGTACGACCCGGACCGGGGGTCCCCGGCGGTGCTGGGTCGGCACGCCATCGCCGACGCCGGCCTGTACTCGGTGTGTCTGGCCATCCAGAACCTGTGGCTGGCGGCCACCGCCGAGGGGCTCGGCGTGGGCTGGGTGTCGTTCTACCGGGAACCGTTCGTGCGGGACCTGCTGCGGATCCCGGCGGGTGTCCGCCCGGTGGCCTGGCTGTGCCTGGGTCCGGTCACCCACCTGGAGCAGGTGCCGGACCTGGAACGACACGGCTGGCGGCAGCGCCGTCCCTGGCGGGCAGCGGTGCACCGGGACCGCTGGGAGCCGGCGGGCCACTGACCCCGACGGCGTAAGGGTGCGTCAGCTCGGGGCGAGGAGGCAGAACTCGTTGCCCTCCGGGTCGGCCATGACCGTCCACGGCAGATCGTCGCGGCCCACGTCCACGGTGGAGGCGCCGAGAGCCCGCAGCCTGGCCGCCTCGCCCTGCGGGTCGTCACCGGGGTACGGGCGGACGTCGAGGTGGACCCGGTTCCAGCCGGTCTTCACGTCGGGCGTACGCAGGAACTGCAGGTACGGACCCACGTCCGCAGCGGAGCGCAGGACCGCTGCGCGGTCGGTAACCTCGTGCAGACGCCAGTCCATGGCGGTGCTCCAGAAGTCGGCCATGGCGCGCGGGTCCGCGCAGTCGACCACGACGGCGGCGACCGGTCCGACGTCCCGGTGGGCCGGTCGCGGGTCCAGGACGCAGAACTCGTTGCCCTCCGGGTCGGCCATGACCGTCCACGGGACGTCGCCCTGTCCCACGTCGGCGAGGGTGGCGCCGAGATTTTTCAGGCGCGCGACCGTCTCGGCGTGGTGGTCCGCCGAGGTGGTGGCGAGGTCGAGGTGCACGCGGTTCTTCACCGTCTTGGGTTCCGAGGAGACGACGAGGTCGACGAAGACGGCGATCGGGTCGGGATAGGCGACGCCCTCGGGTTCGAGGTTGGTGACGCCGGGCTCCTCGCTGGAGATCCCCCAGCCGAGCGTCTCCGCCCAGAAACCGCCCAGCGCGGAGTCGTCCCGGGCCTTCATGTTGATCTGTACGAGCCGTGTTGCCATCCGGCGATGCTAGCGGCAACGCGACACGAATTCGATTCACTTGATGCTGGCCGATACACCTCCGTGAAGTTTTGGGCGTTATGACTGGGTTGTCCGCATTGGAGTTCTATCGTGTCCCTGCGTGACAGCACGCCAACGGGGTTGCACGAGGAGGACAAGGTGAATGGACCGACAGGGATGACGACGGGCGAGTCGAGCAGTCGAGGAAACCGTCGCAAGCTCAAGGCGATTCTGGCCGGAGGGATCGCGCTCGGCCTCGGCGCGACGATCACCCTCGCCGCCTGGAACGACTCCGAGTACGCCTCGGGCACGTTCACCGCCGGTAGCTTCAGCATGGAGGGCAGCACGGACGGCACCACCTACGCCGAGCACCCCACGGCCGGCACGGCGGCGTCGTTGGCCTTCAGCACCGGCTTCGACAACATGAGCCCGGACGACGTGGTCGCCGCACCGTTCGCGGTGCGCCTGACCGCGGCGACGACGTACGACGCGACCGTCACGGTGGCGTCGGCCACCCCCGCGCCGCCCGCCTTCGCCGGCCTCACGTACGGGATCGCGACCGTCCCGACGTTCGGCGACTGTGCTCCGACACCCACGACTCCGACCTGGATCGTGGCCGAGGGCACCGCACTCGACTCGGTGGCCGGCGCGGTGTCGTTCAACCTGACCCAGGGCACTCCGCCCACGACACCCGGCGCTCCGGTGTTCCTGTGCTTCGTCGTCACGGCGGACGCCGGTCTGGTGCAGGGCACGTCGGTCACGGAGACCTGGCAGCTCCTCGCCGAATCCGTGTAGGTGGTGGCCGTGGTCAACCGTCGAAAGCCGGCCGGGACACCACGGCTCCGCCGGACCCGTGCCGTACTCGCCGGTGCCCTGGTTCTCGGCCTGGGCACGACCTCCACGCTCGCCGCGTGGACGGACGGCGAGTACGGCACCGGGTCGTTCGCGGCCAGTGTCTTCGGCACCGAGTCGCAGACCGCGTCCAATAGCTGGGCCAGTCACACCCCGGCGGCGAACGCCGCGACGCTGGCGTTCAACGCGACGGCGATGTCCCCCTCGGTCTCGTTCTACGCCTACCTCGACATCCGCACCACCGCCACGACGAACGTCGGCGGCACGGTCGCACTGACCAGTTCGTCCAACAACGCCGGTGCCCTGCTGCCGGCGCTGGAGTACCGCGCGGTGCGGACCGCCACCACCAGCACCACCTGTGCCGCCGCCGCCTTCACCGGTACCCCGACGTGGATCGTCGGGCCCAGCTATCTGGGCGTCACATCGGTCCCCGGGTCGCCGGTGTCGTCGGCGATCACGGCGCCGGCCGGCGCGACGCCGCAGTTGCGGTTCTGCTTCGAGGTACGCGTCCAGTCCGGCGCCAGCAACTCGTACCAGGGCACCACCGGTGTCGTCACCTGGGAATTCACTGCCACGTCTACGTAAAGGACCGGTCGGATGATGGGACGAGGGCGTCAGCGGCGCGGACTCCTCGCGCGGGTCGGTGACCTGGTGCTGACCCTGCTCGCCGTCGGCGGGACGGTGTGCGTCGTCCTCGTCCCGCTGGCGTTCTTCTTCGACATCTCGCTCATCCTGTTCAAGACCGGGTCGATGAGCCCGACCATCCCTGCCGGATCGCTGGCGGTGGTACGGGAGATCCCCGCGTCCGAGGTCGCCGTCGGAGACGTCGTCACCGTCGACCGTACGCCGCTGGCACCGATCACCCACCGGGTGGTCGACGTCGCCGACGGCGGCGGGTCCACGCGGCTGCTCACCATGCGCGGGGACGCGAACGAGTCCAACGATGCCGCGCCGTACGCGGTGACCCACGTGCGGCTGGTCGAGTGGTCGGTGCCCCGGCTCGGGTACGCGGTCCGCACCGTGTCGAACGTGTACGCGATGAGCGTGATCACGATCGGCACCGCCGCGATCGTCACCTGGGCCTTCTGGCCGCGCAGTGAGCCGCAGCCGTCGGGGCGTCATCGGCGGCCGGGCCGGTCGGGGCCGGACGGGTCGACGCCGGACCGGGAGACGGACGCGTACCCGAGTTCGACCCTGCGATGCCTGCTCCTGATCGTGGCGGTGCTGCCGGGCGTGACCGCTGCGGTGCTGGCGGCACCCGGCACGGCCCGCGCCGAACCGTCCGAGGACGTCATCCGGAGTCGGTTCCTCACCCTGGTCTCGATCGGCGACGAGGCGCGGATGACCACCATGGCGCCGGAGGAACCGGTGCCCTGGCAGGTGGGCGTCTCGGCACACGCGCCGCAGCCCGGCACGGTGACCATCTCGCTGTCGGCCTCCGGTCCGCTCGCCGCCAGGCCGGACGGACTCCAGGTGACGGCCGCCGTCTGCCCGCAGCGGTGGGTGCAGGGTGCCTGCCCCACCGGCCAGGAGCAGCAGGTGCTGGCCGACGGTCCGGCCACCAGGTTGACCGCAGAGCCGATCACCGTCAGCTCGATGCGCGCCGACCAGCAACGGTGGGTCCTGGTCACCGCGAGTCTGCTCGCGGGTTCGACGGCCTCCGGGTCGGCGGACCTGGTCGTCACCGCGACCGGGTTCGGTGACCGGGCCTCGGCCGGCGGCACGGTCGGGCCGCTTCCGCGTACCGGGCCGGATCTGCGGACGCCGTTGGCCGTCGGGGCCGGTGCGCTGCTCGCCGGCCTGCTGCTCGTGCTCGCCGTACGCAGGCGTCGGGTCCGGGTGGAGCAACCGTGAGGCGTCGGTGGAGGCCGGCCCGACACACCTGGGCGAGGACCGGACGGCGCTGGTTCGTGGGTGCGACGCTGCTCGCCTTCACGGTCGGGGTGCTCGCACCGCCCCGGTCGACGCTGGCCGCCTGGACCGACACCGAGTACGGCCGAGGAACCCTCCAGGCCGGCACGGTCAGTCCACCGACCAACCTGCAGTGCAGCGCGGGTGCGCTCACCCCGCCGACCTTCACCTGGACGCTGCCCGTCGGGGGCCTGACCCGCAGCGGCTTCACGTGGTCGCTGTCCGGCAGCTTCACCGGCGGCGGGACACTCGGCCCCACCGCCACCAGCGTCACCGTCCCCGGCGGACTACTCTCCATCGGCACCGGCACCTTCCGACTGGTCGCGAACGGCCCCGGTGGTTGGACGTCGACCCAGGTCACCGGCTCGCTCGGCATGCTGACCGCGGTGCTCTACACCTGCAGCGTGCCGTAATACCGCGACAGCCGTGATCCTCGCACGGCTCAGGGCTGGGCCAGCAGCGCGAGGAACCTGCGCAGGGCCGGGTTCGTGCTGTCCCGGGGCCAGGCCAGGGCCACGTCCACGGTGGGTGTCGGGGCGGTGAAGCGGCGCAGGCGTACCCCGCGCATCCGCAGCGCGCGCGCCCGACCGGCCGGGACGGCCGCGACCACGTCGCCCTGCGCCACCGCCCGCAGCAACTGCTCGTCGTCCGGCTCCTGCCGGACGAGCCGGAAGCCGCCGCGCGGCCAGACCTGCGCGATCGTCCGGTCGAACATGCCGGGGCCGTTCTCCCGGGGCCACATCACGGCCGGCAGGTCGACCACCTCCGCCCGGCTGATCCGGCGTCGACCGGCGGCCAGTGGGTGGTCTGCGGGCAGGGCCAGCAGCAGTTCCTCGGTGTCGACCGTCCGGCAGGCCAGCGCCGGATCGTCGAGCGGTGGGCGGACGAACGCCGCGTCGAGCCGGCCGGCCAGCAGTCCGGCCACGTTCGGCGCCGTCCAGGCCGTCTCCGGGACCACCTCGACCTCCGGGTGGGCGGCCCGGAACCGGGCCACCAGGTCGTCGACCCGGCCGCCGCGCGCCGACCGGGTGTACGCCAGGCGTAGCCGGCCGCCCCGGCCGCCCGCCAGGCCCCGGATGCGGGCGGTCGCCGCGTCCACCTCGGCGAGCAGCCGCACGGCTTCGTCGGCGACCCGCGCGCCCACCTCGGTCAGCGTGCAGCCCCGGCTGGTGCGGTGCAGGAGCGGTACGCCGAGCTGACGTTCCAGCGCACGGATCTGCTGGCTGAGCGCGGGTTGGGCGACGCGCAGCCGCGCGGCGGCCCGGGTGAAGTGCAGTTCCTCGGCGAGCACCGCGAAGTACCGCAGTCGGCGCAGGTCGGACCAGGCTTCCCGGGCCGGCGGGTCGGACATGGAGCCACCATAAGCGCCACTTATCGCCGACCGTCCCACTTCGTCTTGGACGTCGCCGCAGCGTCGCCGCCACGATTCGAGACAGGCGGTTCGACAGACGGGAGCCAGCGATGACGGCAGCGACGGACGTGGTGGTGGTCGGCGGTGGGATCGTCGGGATGACGGCAGCCGTCACCCTCGCGCGACGCGGGGCACGGGTGACCGTGCTGTCGGCCGGCGATCCGGCGGACACGGTGTCGACGGTGGCCGCCGCGGTCTGGTATCCGAGCCACACCGACGAGGATCCCCGGGTGTCGGACTGGGCACGCCGGACCCGGATCGAGTTGAGCCGCCAGGCGACCGACGGCGTGCCGGGGGTGGTCGACCGGCCGACCCGGATGCTGCTGCGCGGTCCGTACACCGGGCCGCCGTGGTGGTCGGCGGCGTGCGCGGACCTGGTGGCGGAGCCGGCGACGCCGCCGTACACGGCAGTGCTGCGGTTCACCGCGCCGACGGTGGAGATGACGCCGTACCTGGGCTGGCTCCGGCAGCGGTTGGAGGCCGACGGTGGGCGGCTGGTACGCCACCGGGTGGACCGGCTCGCCGATGTGTTCGACCTCGCGCCGACGGTCGTGAACGCGACCGGCCTGGCCGCCGGTCGACTCGCGGCCGACCCGGCCGTCCATCCGGTGCGTGGGCATCTGGTGCTGGTGGCGAACCCGGGCCTGACCGTCTCGGTACGCGACGAGGACGACCCGGCCGGGATCACCTACGTGCACCCGCGCCGACACGACGTCGTTCTCGGCGGCACGTACCAGCCGGGTGTGGGGCACACCGCGCCCGACCCGGACACCGCGCTGGCGATCCGACGGCGCTGCGTCGCCCTCGTGCCGGAACTCACCGACGCCCCGGTGCTCGGCGAACGGATCGGCCTGCGTCCGGCCCGGCACGGCGGCCCCCGGGTCGAGCTGGACCCGTCGGCCGGCCCCGGGCGTCGGCTCGTGCACGCCTACGGCCACGGCGGGGCCGGGGTCACCCTGTCCTGGGGATGTGCCGCCGAGGTGGCCGATCTCGCGGTAAGCGGCTGAGCGGGACACCGACCTCGGAGCCGATCCGGGAAGGGCTTGACGCTCCACACGCCATCGAGCAAAGTCGATTTTATAGATGTCTTGACACGGGGAGGACACATGAGGGGTTTCGTCACCGCCGTCTCGGCTGCGGCCCTGCTGTTCCTGGCCACGGGCAGCACTCCCGCCGGTCCGCCGCCGACCGACGCGCCCTGCGCCGGGCAGATCCACGCCAACCCGGGGTTCGAACGCGGCACCACCGGCTGGACGGCCGGCCCCCGCATCGTCGTGCTCGGCGACGCGGCGCGACCCGCACACGCCGGCCGCGCCTACGCCACCTTCGCCGGGCTGGACGTCACGCGGTCGGACCTGCTGCGTACCACCGTGACCCTGCCGGCCGACTGCGACCTGACGGTCCGCTTCTGGGTCCGCACCACCACCACGGAGATCAGCCGGAGCGATTACCTGAACGTCGGACTGGCGGTCACCGGGATACCTCCGAAGACGAGGTTCTCGCTGGCCTTCGACGGTGGGGCGCAGTGGCGCGAGTACGCCATGTCGACCGGGACGGCGACGACCGAACGCACCGCGACGGTCAGCTTCCTCGCCAGCGAGACGGCCGGCAACGGCGTCACGACCTTCGACGTCGACGACGTGACCTTCACGTTGAGCTGACGCCGCAGTGGCCGTCGCGGCCGGGCTCGGACGTCTTCTCGGCGTCCGGCATCGCGGCGAGGACCTCGTCGAGACGCTGGTAGCGCTCCTCGGCCCGCTGGCGGTACCGCTCGATCCACCCGGCCATCAGGTCCAGGACCTCCACTTCGAGATGGGCGGGCCGGCGACGCCCGTCCTTGCCACGGGTCACCACGCCGGCGTCCTCCAAAACCGCGAGGTGCTTGGCCACGGCCTGGAGGCTCATGTCGAACGGCTCGGCCAGCTCGGTCAGCGTGGCGTCCCCGGCGGCGAGCCGGGCCACGATCTGCCTGCGGGTCGGGTCGGCCAGTGCCGAGAAGACGAGCGACAGCGTGTCAGTGCTCATGCCCGCCGCCGTCGAATGGTCATGCGCCCTGCTCGGCGAGCAGCTCATCGAGGTGCTCGTAACCTTCACGTACCCCGGTCTCCATGCCCGAGGCCAGGAACGCGTCACGGTCCTCGAACGAGTCGACGAGAGCGGTCGCGGTCAGCCGGGTACGCCCGCCCAGGTCCTCGAAGGAGAGTCGTTCCAGCGCGACGCCGTCGGGCATCCCCTCGAAGGTGAAGGTCTGGACGATCAGCTCACCCGGCCGCACGTCGTGGAAGCAGCCCCGGAACCCACCCTCGAACCCGTCGGCCTGCTGGACGTAGCGGTACGACCCGCCGCTCCGACAGTCCCACGCGTCGATCACGGTCGTGATGTCTCGCGGACCGATCCAGCGGGCGAACAACTCCGGATCGGTGTGCGCCCGGAACACCGCGTCCGGCGGAGCGTCGAACTCGCGGGTGATGATCACCTGAGGGACCGTGGGGTCGGCCACGATCCGGGTCTCACGGGTGCCGGCAGTCATGGTGGTGCTCTCCTTTGCGGCAACGTCGACAAGCATGGTGACCTGCTATTTCAACCACACGGTTGAGCATCGCAGGGCGCCCCGATGATTGTCAACCCGCTGGTTGAGTAACGTCGGTCGGGTCTCGTCCGCCGCCGAGGACGGCTCTCAGAGACCGACGTCGCGGGCGAGGAGTGCCGCCTGGACCCGATCGGAGACCCCGAGCTTGGCGAAGACCGCAGAGAGCTGGTTGCGGACCGTCTTCTCGCTCAACCCGACCCGGCGGGCGATACGGGCATTGGTCTCGCCGGCCGCCAGGTAGCGCAGGATGTCCCGTTCGCGCGGGGTGAGCTGGTTGAACGGTGCGGGCAGCTCCACCGGTTGGCGTTGCAGGCCGGCCAGCACCCGAGGGCCCACCCGGGGGCCGAGCACGAGTCCACCCCCGGCCACGGTGCGCAACGCGTCGACGATCACGTCGGGGTCGGTGTCCTTGAGCAGGTATCCCCGGGCGCCCGCGTGCAGCGACCGGCTCACCACCTCGTCGTCGTCGGCCATGGTGAGCATGAGCACGGCCGTCGCCGGACGGTCCCGCACGATCCGGCGGGTGGCCTCGACACCGTCGCCGTCGGGCAGACCCACGTCCATGGCGACCACGTCGACCGGCTCGGTCATCACCAGACGGATCGCCTCCGCACAGGTGGCGGCCTCCAGCACGGTGCTGACCCAGTTCTCCCCCTCCAACATGATCCGTAGTCCACGACGGACCACCGGATGGTCGTCCACGATCAGCACCCGGCCCTGTCCGGACATCTCCTCGCCCCACTTCCGGCCCGACCGCCTCGACCGGCCCGCCTCATGGTGTCAGCCGGGTTCGTCCACCGGAACGGGGGCCGACGCGACCGGCTGGAACGGCAGTCGTACCCGTACCAGGGTGCCCTGCGGTTCACGGTCGACCAGGTCGCACTCGCCGCCCAGTTCGGCGGCGCGTTCGCGCATGGAGTCCAGGCCGACGCCACCCGGGCGGCGGGCGCGGATGCCGACGCCGTCGTCGGCCACCTCGACGACCAGGGCGCGGCCCCGGCGGACCACCACGTCACAGGTGGTGGCCTGGGCGTGCCTGGCCACGTTGGCCAGGGCCTCGCCGACGATCCGGTACGCCGCCACCTCCACGGCGGCGGGCAGCCGGTCCAGTTCGTCCTCCACCCGCAGTCGCACGGACAGGCCGGGGCCGTCGAAGCGCTGGCACTCCGCCCGCAGGGCCGATTCCAGCCCACGATCCAGGGCCGGTGGACGTAACTGATCGACCAGTTGCCGCACCTCGGCGGTGCAGGTCCGGAGGTCCTCGGCGAGCCCGTCGAGGATGCCGACCAGCCGCTGCCGGTCGGTGGCGAGCTTGCGGGCGGCCCGTACCTGCATGGACATGCCGGCGAAGGTGGGACCGAGCCCGTCGTGCAGGTCGCGACGCAGCCGGCGCCGCTCCTCCTCCCGCGCGGTGACCAGTCGCTCGCGGGAGGCCCGCAGGTCACGGATCAACCGTGCGGTCGCCGCCGCCACCGATGCGTGCAGGGCGACGTCGCTGAGCAGGCGTCGCTCGACGGAGGTGAAGCGGGTCCCGGGGGTACGGTGTGCCACCACCAGCGAGCCGACGCGCTCGCCGTGGGTGACCATGTCGAACCGTTCGACCGAACCGGTGGGCCGGCCGTGTTCGGCGTGCACCCTCGGCGGCCGGTCCGGGTCGTGGTCGGCGGTCAGCTCGACCGCGACGTAGGGCACCTGGAGGGAGCCGGCGACGGTCCGGGTGAGCAGCGGCAGCACGGCCTGCGGCTCGACGGTCCGTTCCAGCAGGTCCCCGAGGCGCGCCAGGACCGCGTACGGTTCGTCGCGCTCGCCGTAGAGCAGCCGGTTGACGCCGCGCTGCACCCGGTGCCGCAACGGCTCGAAGGTCACCGCGATCAGCCCGGTGGTCACCAGCGAGGCGTTGGAGGTGTCGCCGCGTAGCACCAGGTCACGCAGCAGGCTCACGGTGGAGACGAAGGCCACGATCAGCAGCAGGCTCATCACCAGCCACACCAGCGTGCGGTTGATCACCTGTTCCAGGCCGTAGAGCCGGTAGCGCAGCACGGCGAGTGTCATCGCCCCGGGAATGGCGATCACCATGAGCACCCAGGCCCCGGAGAGGTTGAGCGCGTCGAGCACGAGTCCGAGCAGGAACAACGCCGCGGCGGCGAGCAGGCAGGCCAACTGCTGGCGGGTCTCACCGGTGGCGCGACGCCAGCGCACGGCCAGCGAGCAGAGCACCGCCAGCAGCGCCAGCACCTCGACGCCGATCGCCAGCAGGGCGATCTGCACCAGCGTACGGGCTTGGGCGGTGGCGGCTGGCTCGGCCGAGAGCAGCAGCCGGCGGGGGTCGCTGAGCGCGGCAACCGCCAACGCCACGGTGGCCACGGCGGTGGTGACGACGATCAGGTACGCGACCGGACGCCACCGCCGTCCCGGCAGCCGGCCGTCGGGGAAGACCAGCAGGGCGAGGATGACCAGTCCGTACGGCGGCCACCAGAGCCACTGCCCCACCCAGGCGACCGGAGTGATCCCGGTCCAGCTCAGCGACAGGGCCGCGACGGCGGCGGTGAGTCCGGCCGCGGTCATCAGTCGACCGACCGGATGGCCCGGCACACCGGCGAGCACCAGCGTGCCGAGCGCGGTGAACGCGGCGGCCATGCTGGCGGTCACCGCGACCGGGCCCTGGGCGGCGGCGTCCCGGCTCCACAGGTGGCCGATCACCACGAGCAGCGCGACGGCCGTCCCCGCCACCGCCAGGGCCCGACGGCGGACGGTCACTGGTGGCGGGGTCGGCGACAAGGGAGCCTCCGGGACGGGTCGGAAAGGTGTCGGGTCAGCGGGCCCAGCCCGCCGCGTGCATGGCGTTGTGCAGCAGATTGCCCCGATGGCCGTGCGAGTGCCACGGCAACGCGTCGACGACGTCGGTGAAGTTCGGAGCGTCGCAGTCGGGTAGCTCCGAGAGCACCTCGTCGACGTCGATCCGGTGGTCGCCGAGCACCTGCGGGCGTTCCCGGACGAACCGCTCGACGTGCGCCAGGACCGCCTTGAACCGTTCGCGCAGGATCTCCGGCGCGGCCGGGCGGGGAGACGGGTGCAGTTCCACCAACTGCCAGTCCTGCGAGAAGACCGGGATCAACTGCCGGCCGGTGGGGTCGAAGAACTCCACCGGGCCGTCGAGCTTGTCGTAGTGCCTCTGCTCGTCGAGTAGTTCGGCGAGGTTGCGGTAGACGTGGCAGAAGGTGTCGTCGCCGGCGACCAGCACGATGCGCGGGTCGATGTCGGCGGAGGCGCGGTCCGGTTCACGAGTGGGCAGGGTCATGGTGGTCTCCTCAGGATCACGCGAAGCGTAGACACGCGCGGGGGTCCACAGTGGGACTGCTGCGGGTGTCGCGTTCGTCGGCGAAGGTCCGACCTGCCCATCGTCGCGCGGCGGGTGTCCCGCCGACCCGGGGCGGATGTCCCGGGTCGGCGGGATCGTGGCCCGCCCGGTCAGCCCAACCGGACCGCCCGGCTGGCCGCGCGGGTCATGTCGACCGTGGCGGTGACGTCCGGCAGTCCTTCGACGTGCGCTCCGGCGTCCACCCGCCCGGACCAGTGGCTGTATCGCGCGGCGAGCTGGTTGGCCCGCAGCTCGGCCGCGCCGAACAGGCAGGCGCTGAGCGGGTCACGAGGTGCCCCGCTCGTCGCCTGCGGGCAGCCGGCACCGTACTGGCCCTGGTTGGCCAGGGGGTTGAATCCGGACTGGTCGCCGCCGCACGGGTCCCAGCCGTCGACCTGCGTGCAGCTGGCGTAGTTCGCCATCGCCTGCGCCATCGCGTTGTGCAGGTGCCGGTTGGCGGACTGGTCGGCGTCGCTGCGGGGCCGGGCCCAGTCGGCCGGCAGGCCGTGGCTGCCGAAGAGCAGACCGCGCAGGCCGTCGTCGGACTCCAGGGCGGAACCCCAACCCAACTCGGTGTACGCCTGCAGCAGTCGCAGCGCGTTGGAGACCTTCTTGCCCTGCTGCCACAGCGCCTTGGCCGAGTCCCAGGTGCCGGGGTCCGGCGCGGCGGTGCCGGAGCCGGCCAGCATCACCCGGTAGAAGTACTTCTGCCGGCCGGCGAGCATGCTGGCGGCCTTGGCCCGGGCGGTCGCCGTCTGGGCGTCGACCGTCGGGATCGCGGCGGACTCGAAGGCCGTCCGATAGGTGGTGTTCCACCGCTCGTCGAGGAACTTGCGCTCGTCGTAGCAGTAGCCGTCGGGCACCTGGGAACGGACGTTCCAGGAGCAGTAGACGCCGATCGGGAAGACCCGGGTGGCGCTGCGGACCTGCTGCCAGTCCCCGCCGGCCCACTTCACCCGGGACCGCACGGTGATCTGCAGGTCCCCGCTCGTGGTGTGGAAGCGCGGTCCCTCGTTCTCCACCACGTTGACGAACTGCGCCTCGTAGCAGCTCGTGAAGGAGGGACGGTGGGCCGGCGGCAGGCCGTGGGCGGCCAACTGGAACGGGTTCGGCAGGGTGTTGTGCCGCAGGGTCGCCGGGACGGCACGGTTGCCGAGAGTGCCGGTGCAGGGGCCGATCGAGCCGGTCTCGCCGATCCGGTTCCCGGCGGCGATCTGCTGGTCCGGGCTGCCCCACATGTCGTACTCGGGGATCGCGTCGCTGCCGTTCCAGAGCACCGCGCGGCGGACGTTGTCGACCTGGTCCCGCCAGCCGTTCATGGCGGTGCGGTAATCGGCGACCAGCGCGGTGAACAGCGGGTTGGTGGCCCCGTCGTCGGTCGGCTCGCTGAACTGCCGGACCCGCTCGTTGATCTCGTCACCGGCCAGCGCCACCGCCTCGGCCCGCCCGGTGTCGATCCGCCTGGCGTACTGCGGGTTCTGCAGTTGCAGGATGTTGTAGGTGCGGGCGGCGGTCTTCCAGGCCGCGGCGTTGGCCACCGGTCCGGTGGTCCAGGCGCCGCCGACCCGCTGACCGGCCCACTGGGTCAGGTAGTTGATCGAGCCCTCGGGCAGGAAGAGGTCGAGCTGCGAGACCGGGTCGGCGGTGCTCGTCCCAGCCGGGACGGTGAAGGTGCCCTCGGCGGCGGCGCGCAGCGTGGCGAACTCGAACGTCGGCGACTCGGCCTTCGGGAAGTACGTGTTGATGTAGTCCGGGATCGGTTCCCCGGTGATCTCCTTGTGGTGCACGTAGGTGGTGATGACCGTGTTCAGCGGGTCGCGGGCGATGTTCTGCAACGCCACGTGGGTGGCGAGCGCCATCGCGTCGACCTTGCGTTCGATGGTCTGCAACTGGGTGGCGATCCGGCTCAGGTTGGCGTGAACCTGGTCCAGCGACCGGGTCAGCGCGTCGAGCTGGGAGACCAGGTTGGCGTACATCTCGCCGAGCGCCGCCTCGATCCGGTCGAAGCGCCGGTCCATGCCCTGGGCCAGGCGGTTGATCTGGTCCCGGAGCTTGCCGATCTCGGCCTGCACGGCGGCGTTCGGGTCCCCGCCACCGGCGAACAGACCGATCAGGCTCACCGCCGCGCCGAGCAGGTTACCGGTGAGCACCGCGGTGCCCATGGCGATGGCGGCGGTGCTCAGCCCCTGGCCGAGCACGGTGGTCATGTACGTGTTGATGGCGGTGACCGAGGTGACGATCGCCTTGCCGATGGTCTCCAGTTGCTTGCCGAACTTCTTGTCGTGGAACCCCATCACCGTGGAGAGCACGCTGACCGTGGAGCCGAGCCCCTCGAAGATGGTCTTGTTCTCGGCGGTCTTGCGCTTCTCCTCGTCGATGACCGCCGAGGTCGGCTTCGGGTCGCCGTTGAGCGGGTAGGTCGCCGCCCTGGCCACCACCTCGTCGGCCCGGGCCCGTCCGCCCGCGTCCAGCACGGCCAGCGCCGCGTAGGCACGGTCCTGCACCAACGCGCGGAAGGCGGCCGGGTCGTCGCGCTCGTCCCGGATGGCGGTCAGCGGCACGTAGTGGCCGAGCGTGCCGGCGTTGCCGTCCGGACGCGGTTCGTGGATGCGGGTGGCCAGCAACGTGTCCACCGGGGTGCGGACCGCCGTCTTGGTGCGGCCGGTGAACGCGGCGTCCCACCCGACGGTCAGCGGGTCGTCCACCTTGGCCCGTCGGTGCAGCTCCATCCAGGTCTCGCGGACGACGTCGCGGGACTTCGCGTTCCACGCGGCGTCCTGGTAGCCGCCACGGACCAGGTTCAGCATGTCCGGTACGACGTTGGCGCCCTCGGCGCCGACGGTGCTGTCCAGGAAGAGCCGCAGCGCCGGGCCGGTGAGCACCGCGCCGCTGCTCGGGGTCTCCCCCAGTCGCGCCAGCAGGGCCATCGCCAGAGCGAAGCGGGACCGCTCCTCCCCGCTGCCGTCGGGCGCCACCGTGGCGACGGCCGCGCGGGTGCCGTTGGCGTGTGCCGCCACCTGGGCGGCGTCGGCGTTCGGGTTCGCCGTGCGCCAGTCCAGCAGTTCGGCGGTGAGCAGGGCGTCGGTGAGCCCGGCGGCACCGTTGTCGTGGAGCTGCACCACGGCAGCGAAGAGCGCACCGTGCACGGTGTGCTCGTCGAACGGCACCTGCTCGACCGCCCGCGCCGGAGTCTGGTGCATGGTCACGGTCAGCACCGCCGCGATCCCGACGGCACACCACCGTCCGAGGGTGCCCCGGCGGCCCGTGGGCCTGCCGTGTCGGCCGGGCGGTCTGCCCGGCCCTTTCGCCGCTGTCGTCACCACGTGTTCCTCCCAAGACCGGGACCGGACGGGCCGGGCCACATCGAACCTGACCGTTCCGAGGCTGGTGGGCGGGACGTCCCGGAGGGCAGGGACGAACGCCCGTCGTCCAGGGACATCCGTACCGGCCGGGTGGCGGGTCATGCGCAAGACCTGCGGCGGTGGTGCTGCGGTAGGTCGCTGGTCGAATGCGGCTCACTCCGCAGTGGGAGGCGAATCTCGCGCCTGAGCACGATGCACTCCGACCAGGACACATCGATGCTATTTCCATGTCTCGTACTCTTCGGACAATGAAGGTGGTGGCCACCAGCCTCACGCTGGTCGCCACGATCGCTGTCGTACCCGCCTCCGCCGTGGCGCAGCCCGGGGCGTCCGCCGGACAGCTGGACCGCACCGGGCTGCGTGCCGGGCTGGCGGCCGTGCCCGAGGCCGGTGTGCCCGGCGCGCTGGCCGCCGTGCGCGACGGCCGACACGACTGGCAGGGAGCCGCCGGCCAGGCGTTCCTGACCACGCCGCGACCGATGCAGCCGCAGATGCGTCACCGCATCGGCAGCATCACCAAGACGTTCGTCGCCACCACCGTGCTCCAGCTCGTCGACGACGGTCGGCTGGGTCTGGACGACCCGATCGGGCAGCGGCTACCCGACGTGGTGCCGGGCGAACTCGGCACCCAGGTCACCGTCCGGATGTTGCTGAACCACACCAGCGGTATCGGCAACTACACCAACGCGATGATCGACTCGTACGCGGCGATCAACCGGATGCAGGTCACCACGTACGCGCCGGCCGAGCTGGTCGCCACGGGCCTGGCCATGCCGCCGACCAACGCACCCGGCGAGCGGTTCAGCTACTCGAACACCAACTACGTCCTGGCCGGAATGCTGATCGAGGCGGTCACCGGCAACAGCACGGCGGCCGAGGTGCAGCGGCGGATCCTGCGACCGCTGAAGCTGACCGGCACGTCCTTCCCGGGCACCGATCCGACGATCCGTGGCCCGCACGGTGGCGCCTACTTCGCCCCCTTCGGCGTCCGCGACATGAGCGGGTTCAACATGAGCTGGGCAGGTGCGGCGGGCGAGATGATCTCCACCACGGCGGACCTGAACACGTTCTTCCGGGCGCTGCTCCGTGGTGACCTGCTCCGTCCGGCGACCCTCGACCAGATGCTCACCCGGGTGCCGATGGTGCCGGAACTGCCGGAGGCCGGTGGCTACGGTCTGGGCATCTATTCGCTGCCCACCCCGTGCGGCGAGTTCTGGGGTCACGACGGCGCGGTCATCGGTCACCTGACGTACTCACTGCACAGCCGGGACAGTGGGCGCCAGGTCTCCTCCGGGATCAACCTCAGCCATTACCAGATCGGGCTGCCCGACGCGCATCCGGTCGACATCGCCTGGCAGACGTTCCTGCTGACCGCGATGTGCCCGGCCAACGGCGTGAGCAGCCGTTCGGCACAGGCCGCGCCGCAGTTGCCGAGCGTGACCCGGATGCCGGGCAACGACGCGGTGGTGGCGGTCTCCTGACCCGTCCGGACGTCGACGGTGCACGGGCGATCCGATGATCGCCCGTGCACCGGTTTGGTCGGTGCGCGATCGGGAAGATCTTCTGCATGTCTATCTGGAGCAGGTTCACCCAGCGGCGTAGGCGGAAGATCGAAGAGCAGCGCAACGCGGCCGTGGCCAGGGCCATGGCTCGTGGGGCGACCCCGGAGGAGTCGGCGGCAGCCGGAGACCGTGCGGCGCGCGGTGACACCGCCACCACGGTCTTCCGCATCTCCAACATCTGATCCGCACCGTGCGGCCGGGACAGCACCGTCCCGGCCGCACGTC
This sequence comes from Micromonospora sp. NPDC049903, assembly GCF_044460945.1. Classification (NCBI taxonomy): domain Bacteria; kingdom Bacillati; phylum Actinomycetota; class Actinomycetes; order Micromonosporales; family Micromonosporaceae; genus Micromonospora; species Micromonospora sp. NPDC049903. The sequence goes on along the minus strand of NZ_JBITKL010000011.1, from coordinate 2,204 downwards.
TGTGCGTTGTCCGATCAGGCGGACGATTCGCGCGCGGGCACCGTGCGGGACGTGCCGTAGGTCGTGCCGGCGCGGTCGCGTTCCAACCAGCCGGCGTCGACAAGCATCCGTCGCGCGCCGGCCACGTCGTCGGTGACCGCAGCCAGCCGCCGGTTGATCTCGTCCTCGTCGCACGGGCCGTCGAGGTCGAGGAAGCGGACGAGCATCTCGGCCAGCAACTCCCACCGCCGCGACAGGGTCGGCGGAAGAGTGGTCAGCCGGCCGTGCGAGAAGACGCTCCGCAGCTCCGGATAGATCACGAGCAGACGGCTGATCGGCTGCTGACGGTCCAGGTCGGCGGCGGTCTCCCGCAGGGCGTCGAGCCGGGCCCGGTACACGCCGGTGCCGGTGACCACACCGATCGCGTGGAGCCGGGCGAGGGCCGCTCCGGCCTTCGACACGGGGATGTCCAGCGCCTGCGCCAGTTGATTGACGGTGAGCCCGTCTTCGCCACGGCGGGCGAGTTCAGCCAACGCCCGCAGGCGCTCGGGGGCGGCGAGCGCGGCGAGGATCTCCGCGGCGTGCGCGGCTTCGGCGGACATCCGATCATTCTGCCCAGTCACCCTCGACTCCGACGAGCAGGTTCCCGGTCGGGCCAGGGCCGGGGTGGACCGTCGGATCCCGACATCGCAGGTTGTCCTGTGGATCACCGCCGCGTACATTGGCCGCCACGGTCTAGCAGTTGCAATTTCTTGGCAATAAGGTGGTGGAGATGTCCCTCGTGTTCAGAGAGGTGGACGGAGTCGGGCTGCAGCAGTCGGTCGCACAACTCCATCCGATCTACCGAGAGTGCTTCGCGGCGCCGCCGTGGAACGAACCGGCCGAGAAGATCGCGGACTTTCCCACCCGGCTCGCCCGGCATGCCGGGCAACCGGGGGCGTACGGCTGGATCGCCGAGCAGGACGGCGAGGTCACCGGCGTCGTGTACGGGTGGCCCGCGCCGACCGAACTGCCGGCGGCGAACGCGTTCGACATCGCGGTGCGGGAGGCCGCGTCGCCGGACGTGGCAGCGCTGCTGGTGGCACCGGCGATGGTGGTGGCAGAGCTGATGGTCCCTGCGGCACACCGAGGACGGGGATTGGGTCGGAAGCTGCTGGCGCGTCAGGTCGGTGACTACCCTGCCTGGCTGGCCACCCATCCCGAGGCGGCGGCAGCGCGACTCTATGAGCGGGCGGGCTGGGAGCGCCGGTTCTCCTATCAGGTGGAGGGATGGCCGTTGACGGTGTTCACCCGCGCGGCGAGGCCGACGGGCCACTGAGGATGCCGCTCGGACCCCGCACGGCGGCGGCGACCGGGAGCAGTTCGGGCCGCGTCAGGTGCCGGGAGACCCGCAGATCGGAGCGACGGACCTCGAGCACGTGCCGTTGGTCCAGGTGGTGCCAGGGCGGGGTGGGCTGGTCCCAGCCGGTCGAGGCGACCACCACCCGATCGGGTTCGACGAGGTAGTTGAGGGGGAAGAACCCGGGGCCGCGGCGTCGGCTGACAGCGGAGTCCGGATCGTGGTCGGCATAGGCGAACAGCGACTGCTCGGTGAGCAGCAGGCAGTTGAGGCCGCTGTACCGGGTGGCACGACGGCGCACCTCGGCTGCGGCCGAACTCAGCGCGGTCACCGGGTCGGTGCGGCGCAGGAACTGCCTGACCAGGAGGAAGAACCGTTCGCTGTCGGTCGTACCGGTCGCGGCTTCGCGCATCGCCGGTTCGAGCAGATCGTCGACGGCGTCGGCCGGGGAGAAGTCACCGTTGTGGGCGAAGGCGACCGTCGCCGACCGGAACGGGTGGGTGTTGGCGAGGACGAGCGGTGACCCGGGATTGGCCAGCCTGATGTGCAGCAGGGCGGCGTCGGTGGTGATCCGGCTCAGCGCGGAGGTGAATCCCTGGCTGGTATGGGCCGACGTCGGCTCCTTGTCGACGCGGAGTTCACCGTCGTGCCAGTGGGCCACGCCCCAGCCGTCGCCGTGTTCGGCCGACAGTGCGGTGAATCCGGGCAGTTCGGTGGCGAGCAGATCGGTCAGGCGACCGGCGGACGCGCCGACCACACCCAACAGACGGCACATGGGCACACTCCCGGGGTTAGTACTCCAACGTCACTTGGCTTGGGCGTCGGGCGTGGCGTGGGCATGGAGACGGCCACCGCGTTGATCATCGATGGTTTGTGAGGACAACCG
>NZ_JBITKL010000010.1:67671-217107 GCF_044460945.1 Micromonospora sp. NPDC049903 | reverse complement strand
CCCATCCAGGGCGCCGGCCGTCAACACACCACCAGCGCGCAACGCACGCCCGCAAACACCGCGACGCACGTTAGAAAGGGTCCCCTGCTATGCACTAGGCGATAGCAGGGGACCCTTCCTTACACCCACATCCGAGGATCAGGTGGCGCTGATGGTGCCGGTGAGCAGGAGGGCGAACACCAGCGTGCCGACCGCCACCCGGTAGAGCACGAAGACGTACAGGGTGTGGTGCGCGACGAAGCGCAGCAGCCAGGCGATGGCCGCGTACCCGACGACGAAGGCGATCAGCGTGGCGACCACCATCTGCGCCACGGTGGGCGCCGAGGTGCCCGGGGCCGCCGGTTCGAAGACGTCCCCGAGGCTGAAGATCCCGGACATCACCACCGCCGGGATGGCCAGCAGGAACGAGTAGCGGGCCGCCGTCTCCCGGGTCAGGTTGAGGAACAGACCGAAGGTCAGCGTCGCACCGGACCGGGACACCCCGGGGATCAGCGCCATCGCCTGGGCGAAGCCCATCACCACGCCGTCGCGCATCCGGAAGTCCTTCAACGTCCGGGTCTGCCGGCCCCAGTACTCGGCGAAGGCCAGCACGAAGGCGAACACGATCAGGGTGGTGGCCACCACCCACAGGTTTCGGGCGGTCTCCCGGATCTGGTCCTTGAACAGGAAACCGAGCGCCCCGATCGGGATCGAGCCGACGATGACGTACCAGCCCATCCGGTAGTCGAGGCTGGAGCGTACGGAGGAGTCCCAGATGCCGACCGTCCAGGTACGGCCGATGCGCCAGATGTCCTTGGCGAAGTAGAGCAGCACGGCCGCTTCGGTGCCGAGCTGGGTGACCGCAGTGAACGACGCCCCGGCGTCACGGTCGAAGAAGATCGCCGAGGTGATCCGCAGGTGCCCCGACGAGCTGACCGGAAGGAACTCGGTCAGGCCCTGGACGATACCCAGGACGATGGCTTCGATCCAGGTCACTCCCCGACTCCCGAGAGTTCCAGCGCCTCGGCGACGGTACGCAGGGTCTGCACCCCGCTGTCCCGGTCGCCGGCGAACAGGGTGATCGACAGGGTGGTGACGCCGGACTCGGCGTACTGGCGCATCCGCTCGGCGATCCGCTCCTTGGGGCCGAGCAGCGACGTCCGGTCGATGAACTCCAGCGGCACCGCTGCCGCCGCGTCGCGCTGCCGCTTGGCCAGGTAGAGGTCCTGCACCTCACGGGCGGCGTCGCCGTACCCCATCCGGGTGGCCAACTGGTTGTAGAAGTTCTGCTGCCGGCTGCCCATCCCGCCCACGTAGAGGGCGGCGTACCAGCGCACCAACTGCGCGCACGAGTCGACGTCGTCGCCGACCACGACGGGCACGGACGGCACCACGTCGAACCCGGCCAGCTCCTTGCCGACCTTGGCCCGGCCGGCGCGTACCGCCGAGAGCTGTTCCTCGGCGAACTCGGGGGCGTAGAAGACGGCCAGCCAGCCGTCGGCGATCTCGCCGGCCAGCTCCAGGTTCTTCGGACCGACCGCGGCGAGGTAGATCGGGATGTGCTCACGCGGCGGATGGAAACCGAGCCGCAGCGCCTTGCCGGGACCGTCGGGCAGCGGCAGCTGGTAGAACTCGCCGTCGTAGGCGACCTCCTTGCGGGCCACCGCCAGCTTCACGATGTCCACGTACTCCCGGGTGCGGGCCAGCGGCTTGCCGAACCGTACGCCGTGCCAGCCCTCGGAGACCTGCGGGCCGGAGACGCCCAGGCCGAGCCGGAACCGGCCGCCGGAGAGCGCGTCGAGGGTCGCCGCGGTCATCGCGGTCATCGCGGGCGTCCGGGCCGGGATCTGCATCACCGCGCTGCCGATGTCGATCCGCTCGGTCTGCCCGGCCATCCAGGAGAGCATGCTCGGCGAGTCGGAGCCGTACGCCTCCGCCGCCCACACCACCGAGTAGCCGAGTCGGTCCGCCTCCTGAGCCATGGCCAGATGATCCGCCGGCGTGCTCCAGGCTGTCTGGTATCCGAGGTTTAGCCCGAGTCGCACAGAGTCCTCCCCCATCCGCAGTCGCATCAGGTTACGCAATGCCGCCTAGCGCGACGATCACCGGCTCACCCGAATCGCCGTGCGTCTGGGCAGACTCGACGGGAGCGAGGATATCGGTTCGGCCCCCGTTCGAAATAAGGTTCACCCATGCAACAGCGACCGCTCGGCCGAAGCGGGCTGGCGGTTTCCCGGCTCGCGCTCGGCACCATGACCTGGGGCCGGGACACCGACGCCGACGACGCCGCTGCGCAACTGAAGAGCTACCTCGACGCGGGTGGCAACCTCATCGACACCGCCGACGTGTACGGCGACGGCGACGCCGAGTCGGTGATCGGCTCGCTGCTGGGCACGCTGGTGCCCCGCGACGACCTGCTCATCGCCACGAAGGCGGGGTTGCGCCCGGGTGGCGCCCGGCGTCGTGACGGCTCCCGGGGGCACCTGCTGCGCACGCTCGACGCCTCTCTGCGACGCCTGGGTACCGACCACGTCGACCTGTTCCAGGTGCACGGCTACGACCCGGACACCCCGCTGGAGGAGACCCTCGCGGCGCTGGACCACGCGGTCGCCAGCGGGCGGGTCCGCTACGTCGGCGTGTCGAACTTCTCCGGTTGGCAGACCGCCCGGGCGGCGGCCTGGCAGACGGCCTGGCCCGGACGCGCCCCGGTGGTCGCCGCGCAGGTGGAGTACTCCCTGCTGGAACGGGGTGTCGAGCGCGAGGTGCTGCCGGCCTGCGAGGCGCTCGGCCTGGGCGTGCTGCCCTGGTCGCCGCTGGGTCGGGGGGTGCTCACCGGCAAGTACCGGCACGGCCGTCCCGCCGACTCCCGGGCGGTGTCGCCCCATTTCGAGCGTTTCGTCGCCACCTACCTGGAGCCGCGCTGTTCCAGCATCGTGGAGGCGGTCGCCACCGCCGCCGGTGGCCTCGGGGTCTCCCCGCTGGAGGTGGCGCTGGCCTGGATCCGGGACCGGCCCGGCGTGACCGCGCCGATCCTCGGCGCGCGGACCTCCGGGCAACTGCTCGGCGCCCTCCAGGTGGAGCGGATGACCCTGCCCGAGGAGATCACCACGGCGCTGGACGACGTCTCGGCCCTGGAGGTCGGCTACCCCGAACGCGACGGGTGACCCGTCGAACTGCCCGGAGGGTGGCGCACGGCCGCCCGGAATGGGCAGCATAGGGCCTATGGACTACGAGTACGCGCCGCTGCGGTTACCGCCGAACGTCGACCGGTTGACCGCCGCCGCGCAACTGGCGATCCAGGCCGAGTACAGCGGGTGGGAGCTGGCCCGGGTGCGGCTGTTCCGCGACGGCACCCGCCAGGTGGTGCTGCGCCGCCGCCTGGCGAACGGCTCGCCGCAGCCCGGCCTGTCCTACTGACCGGCGGCGGCCAGGGCCCCACCCGGCGGTGGGTAGGTCTGTTGCTGCTGCGGCGACAACAGACCTACCCACCACCGACGGACACGTGGGGTCAGTGCACGTGGTCGTGCTCGTCGTCGAGCTCCATGAACGGGTGCTCGTCGAGTCGGCCGACCAGCCGGTCGTCGGCCGCCGGCTGGAACGGGCCCACCGGGTCGTCGTCGTCGAACGACTCCAGGTCGACCGGGGTGCCGACCTCGCTGACCATCACCACGCCGTCGAGCGGCTCCAGCTCCGGCACGTCGAGCGCGCCGAGCGAGCCGTCGCCGCTCTGCAGCAGCTCCAGCACCGCCTCGCCGACGCCCTCCACCGGCGGCACCTGGTCCTCGCCGGGTGCGCCCTCGCGACGGGCCGCCTCGGCCACCCGGATCAGCGCGGAGACGCTGGGTACGCGGTAGTCACGACGCTGGCGTACCGAGATCACCTGCGGGTGCGGGTCGGTCGGCTCCACGCCCTCGGCGCCACCGAAACGCTGGTCGGCCTCGTTCGGGTCGATCGACTCGACGTCCCACGGGGTCACCTCGCCGAAGGCGTCCATGAGTTGCTCGTCGTAGGCGTACGACGCGTTGTTCAACGCGACGTACGCCTGCCACACGTCGTCGTCGTCGATCCGGCCCTCGGCGGCGCGGACGGCGGCCAGGTGGTGGCGGGCCGCTTCGATCACGCGCTCGAGTGCGGCTTCCAGCTCACCGTGCTGGTCGGTCATGAGGCGTCCCTCTCACTTACTAACAGGTGCGCAGGAACCGGTCGAGAACCCGCACGCCGAACTGTAGTCCGTCCACCGGTACCCGCTCGTCGATGCCATGGAACAGCGCGGAGAAGTTCAGGTCGGCCGGCAGTCGCAGCGGCGCGAAGCCGAAACACCGTACGCCGATCTGTGCGAAAGCCTTCGCGTCCGTGCCGCCGGAGAGCATGTACGGCACCGGCCGGGCACCCGGGTCCTCGGCGATGAGCGCGGCGGACATCGCCTCGACCAGGTCCCCGTCGAAGGTGGTCTCCAGGGCGGGCTGGCGTTGCACGTACTCGATGGCGATGTCCGGGCCGACCAGCTCGCGCAGCTGCCGTTCCAGCAGCTCGGACTGGCCGGGCAGGCTGCGGCAGTCGATGGTGGCGCTGGCCCGGCCCGGGATCACGTTGTCCTTGTAGCCGGCGGCGAGCCGGGTCGGGTTGGCGGTGTTGCGGATGGTGGCGCCGATGATGTTGGCGATCGGGCCGAGCTTGGCGATGGCGGTCTCCGGGTCCTCCGGGTCCAGCTCGATGCCGAGCACCTCGGAGACCTCCTCCAGGAAGGCCCGAACGGTGTCGGTGACCACCACCGGGAAGCGGTGCCGGCCGATCCGGGCCACCGCCTCGGCCAGCGCGGTCACCGCGTTGTCGTCGTGCACCATCGAGCCGTGCCCGGGCCGCCCCTTGGCGTGCAGCCGCAGCCAGTCGATGCCCTTCTGCGCGGTCTCGATCAGATAGAGCCGCCGCGACTCGTCCACCGTGTACGAGAAGCCGCCGACCTCGCCGATGCCCTCGGTGCACCCGTCGAACAGCTCCCGGTGCCGGTTGACGAGGTAGTGCGCGCCGTACTCGCTGCCGGCCTCCTCGTCCGCGGTGTACGCGAGCACGATGTCGCGCGGCGGGCGGACGCCGGTGCGCTGCCAGTGGCGGACCACGGCGAGCACCATCGCGTCGAAGTCCTTCATGTCGATGGCGCCCCGGCCCCACAGGTAGCCGTCGCGCAGCTCGCCGGAGAACGGGTGCACCGACCACTCGTCGGCGTCGGCGGGCACCACGTCCAGGTGGCCGTGCACCAGCAGCGCGCCCCGGCTCGGGTCGGCGCCGGGGATCCGGGCGATCACGTTGGCCCGCCCGGGGGCGGACTCGTGGATCTCCGGGGTGATGCCGACCTCCGCGAGCTTCTCGGCGACGTACTCGGCGGCGAGTCGCTCTCCGACGCTGGTGGCGTTGTCGCCGGTGTTGGTGGTGTCGATGCGCAACAGGTCCCGGCAGAGGTCGACGACCTCGTCGGTCGGCGCGGGGAAGGCGGGGTGCGCGTCGCTCGTCATCGCCCCTTCATACCAGCAGGCCGTTTCGGCCCGGGTGAGTGCGGGTACTGCGCGCGCGTCCGAGTGCCATATCATCGTCGCTCCGCCTGCCCAGCCCGAGGAGGGACCGTGTCCGTCCACCTGCCGCCGCTGCCACCGTCGACCGGTGACGGTTACCAGCCCGCCGGGCAGAGCATCGCCGCCACCATCGCCGAGGAGCACCAGGAGCTGCTGAGCCTGGCCCGGCGACTGGTCGAACCCGGCCCGGACCCCGCGCACGGCCGGGAGATCCTGGTCGCGGCGCTGTCCCGGCACCTGGCGGCCGAGGAGCAGTGCCTGCTGCCCGCCATCCGGCAGGCGCTTCAGGACGCCGACCAGCCGGTCGCCGACGTGCTGGCCGGTGACGCCGCGCTGCTGATGGCGCTGCGAGGGCTGGACGACGCCCGGCTGCCCATGGTGGCCGACCTGCTCGGCGCGCACGTGACGGCGGTCGACGCCCTGGTGCAGCGGCTCTGCGCGGCGGCCACCGAGGAGGAGCTGATCCGGCTCGGCAACCGGCTGGAGATCGCCGAGGAGGCCGCGCCGACCCGCCCGCACCCGGGGATCCCGCACACGCCCCCGTGGAACCGGATCGTGGAGCCGGCGGTGGCGCTGGTGGACAAGTTCCGGGACGCGGTCACCGGCCGGCACACCCAACTGAGCGAGGTCGCGGAGCCGCCGCAACGCTGAGTGACCCGCGACATGTTCATGGTCGTTGATCCGTCCGGGCCCTTCCGCCGGATGCTCCGTGGCCCTACCGTCACGCTATGAATCTGGAGTTGCGGCACCTGCGGGTGGTCTGCGCCATCGCCGAGACAGGCAGCGTCACCAAGGCGGCCTCCACGCTCGGCCTGGCGCAGCCGGCGCTGACCGCCCAGCTCCAGCGCATCGAGCGGACCCTCGGCGGGCCGTTGTTCGAACGGGACCGGCGCGGCGCCCGACCGACCGCCCTCGGCGAGCTGGTGCTCGCCCGGGCACGGGTGCTGCTGCCGGCGATGAAGGGACTCCAGGACGAGGCGGCCCGGCTGGCCGGGGCCGGCGACGCCCCGCGCCGCTACCGCTTCGGCGGGGTGAACAGCCCGATCCTGGGCCGGCTGGTGCACCGGCTCGCCGCCGAGCAGCCACAGGCCCAGATCACCACGTACGCGTCCTGGTCGGTCGACGAACTGGCGCAACTGGTCGCCGGTGGACGGCTGGACTACGCGTTGACCGGGGTGTGCGGCGACTCCACCCCGTCGGCGGACTACGGGTTGAGCTGGCGGGAGGTGGCCGTCGACCCGGTGATGGTGCTGCTGCCCGAGACCCATCCGCTGGCCGGGCGCAGCGAGGTGGCGTTGGCCGAGCTGCGGCACGAGCAGTGGGTGGCGGCACCGGGTGACGGCTGCTTCGGCGACTGTTTCGCCGCCGCCTGCGCCCGGGCCGGCTTCACCCCGCGCAAGCTGTACGAGGCCGACGTGCGCGGCTGCATCGACCTGGTGGACGCCGGGGAGGCGGTGGCGTTGTGCCAGGCCACGTTCCGGCCGGTGGCGGGGCTGGTGACCCGACGGCTGGCCGGCAGCCCGCTGCGCTGGCGGCTGATGCTGGGCTGGCACCCGGAGTCGCCCGCCGCCCGGATGGCCGAGCTGGTGCTGGACACGGCGCTGGTGGCGTACACGGACGCGCTGGCGCCGCATCCGGCGTACCTGGCCTGGCTGCTCGGTAATCCGGCCTTCGGGGTACGCCGCCCGGCGGCGACGGCCGACCGGGGGCTGCGAAGCGCCTGACGACGGGTGCGAACCGGCCGACGGCGGGTATGCGGCGCGACATGACCGACCTCTATCCCGCCGCCGACGACCGTGAGGTGCTGCGCCGCGCCGCCGCCGCGCACACCGCCGCCGTCCGGGAGGTGGAAGCGTTCCTGCGCCGGGTGCCGGAGGTGCCCGACCCGGCGGACCTGGCCGAGTACGCCAACCTGATCACCCGGGAGGAGCAGACCCGCGCCGAGCGTCAGGCCGCCGGTGAGGCCGTCGGCCTGACCATCGGCAGCCTGGAGAGCGAGTAACGCTCGGCCGGTGTGAAAGGAGGGGTCCCCTGCTAACGCCTCCGGCATAGCAGGGGACCCTTCCTAACACCACGCGCACCCCGCGCCCGCCCGAACCGACGTCGGCGCACGACGAGGACGTCAGCGAGGACGTCAGCGTTCGACGAGGACGTCGTGGCCGAGGTCGAGCAGGGAGTGCCGCCACTCGTCGTCGGCGTTGCCCCGGCGCGGCTTCTCCGCGGTCAGTGAGCGGATCCGCTCCACCGCCTCCCGCATCACCTCGACGTCCTCGGGCGTCAGGTCCACCTTGCGCTTGCGCAGCACGGCGAGGATCTGTCGGCCCGGCTCGGGCAGGTTCAGGTCCGGGTCGGGGCCGAACGCCTCCTCGCCGGACCCCCGGGTCAGCAGCCACTGCCGTAGCTGCTCGGAGGGCACGTTGACCTCGGCGTGGAAGTCCTCCCAGAGCACCTCCACCTCGGGGTCGAGTCGCTGCTCGCGTGCCATCACGCCTCCTCTCCGGGCGGTGACCCGGCGTCGTCCGGGTGCCCCTCGTCGGTCTGCCCGCCCAGCCCCTCCGCCGGCACCTGCACCCGGGCCGGGTTGGCGGTCGGCGGCGCCAGGATCGGGTCGCTGCGTTCGTCGTCCCGGGCCTCGTCCGGTTCCGTCATCGCCTAGCCCTCTCCGATCGTCGGTGCCAGGCCGGTCAGCGGGGGTGGGTGGTGCTGGCCGTGGCGTGCCCACGCGCGCCGGCCGCCACGTCGAAGGCGAGCCGGCCGTCCCGGGCGTCCACGGTGACCTTCTGACCGGGCGAGAGCTGCTGCTCCAGCAGCATCCGGGACAGGTGGTTGTCCACCTCCCGCTGGATCACCCGACGCAGCGGCCGGGCGCCGAACTCGGGCTGGTAGCCGTGCTCGGCCAGCCAGTCCACCCCGGCCGTGGTGAAGTCCACCTCGATGTCCTGGGCGTGCAGCCGCCGCCGGGTCTCCTCCAACAGCAGGCCGGTGATCTGCCGCAACTGCTCGGCCTCCAGCCGCCGGAAGATGATCACCTCGTCGATGCGGTTGAGGAACTCCGGCCGGAAGTTCTCCTGGAGCCGACGCATCAGCCGCTCCCGCAGCTCGTCGCTCTCCTGTTCGCTGCCGGGCGCACCGGCGCCGAACCCGACCGCCCGCTGGCTGCCGGTGATCAGCTCCGAGCCCAGGTTGCTCGTCATGATCAGTACGGTGTTCTTGAAGTTCACCGTCCGCCCCTGGCTGTCGGTGAGCCGCCCGTCGTCGAGCACCTGCAACAGGATGTTGAAGACGTCGGGGTGGGCCTTCTCGATCTCGTCCAGCAGCACCACCGCGTACGGGCGGCGGCGCACCGCCTCGGTGAGCTGGCCGGCCTCCTCGTACCCGACGTAGCCGGGCGGGGCACCGACCAGCCGACTCACCGTGTGCCGTTCCTGGAACTCGCTCATGTCCACCCGCACCATCCGGTCGGCCTCGCCGAACAGCGCCTCGGCCAGGGCCCGGCCGAGTTCGGTCTTGCCCACGCCGGTGGGGCCGAGGAAGAGGAAGCTGCCCATCGGCCGGTTCGGGTCGGCCAGGCCGGTCCGGGAGCGGCGGACCGCCTCGGCGACCGCTCCGACCGCGTCGTCCTGCCCGACGACCTTCTCGTGCAGTTGGCCCTCCAGGCGCAGCAGCCGGTCCCGTTCCTCCTCGGTGAGCTGGCTGGCCGGGATGCCGGTGGCCCGGGAGACCACCTCGGCGATCTCGTCCGGCCCCACCTCGGGCACCTGGTTGTCGTTGCCGTCCTCACCCCGGGCGCGCTGCACCTGCCGTTCCAGCTCGGCGACCCGGTCGCGCAGCGTGGAGGCGCGCTCGTACTGCTCGTCGGCGACCGCCTGCTCCTTGTCCCGGCGTACCTCCTCGAGCTGCTGCTCCAGGTCGCGGACGTCGGCGGCGGGGGTACGGGTGCGCAACCGGACCCGGGCGCCGGCCTGGTCGATCAGGTCGATCGCCTTGTCGGGCAGGAAGCGGTCGGTGACGTACCGGTCGGACAGCTCGGCGGCGGTGACCAGCGCCTCGTCGGTGAACCGCACCTGGTGGTGGGCCTCGTAGCGGTCCCGCAGACCGCGCAGGATGGCCACGGTGTCCTCGACGGTCGGCTCCGGCACGAAGACCGGCTGGAACCGTCGGGCCAGCGCGGCGTCCTTCTCGATGCTGCGGCGGTACTCGTCCAGCGTGGTCGCGCCGATCACCCGCAACTCGCCCCGGGCCAGGGCGGGCTTGAGCATGTTCGACGCGTCCATGCCGCCCTCGCTGCCCGCGCCGCCCGCACCGACCAGGGTGTGGATCTCGTCCAGGAAGATGATCAGCTCGTCGCGGTGCGCCCGGATCTCGTCGATCACCTTCTTCAGGCGTTCCTCGAAGTCGCCCCGGTAGCGGGTACCGGCGACCAGCCCGGCCAGGTCGAGCTGGACGACCCGCTTGCCGAGCAGGGTCTGCGGCACGTCGCCGTCGCAGATCCGCTCGGCCAGGCCCTCCACGATCGCGGTCTTGCCGACGCCCGCCTCGCCGATCAGGACCGGGTTGTTCTTGGTCCGCCGGGACAGGATCTCCACCGCCTGCTCGATCTCGTCGGCGCGCCCGATCACCGGGTCGATCTGGTCGTTACGGGCCAGGTCGGTGAGGTCCTGGCCGTACTGGTCGAGGGTGGGGGTGCCCCGGTCCGGGCGCGGGTTGGTCATCGGTCCGCGTTCGGCGTTGGCGGCCTGCAACGACTCCGGTTGGATCCGGCCCGCGGCGAGCATCCGGCCGGCCGGCGACTCCGGGTTGAGCGGCAACGCCATCAGGATGTGCTCGGGGCCGATGTAGTTCGCCCCCATCGCCCGGGAGAGCTGGTGGGCGTCGAGGAGCGCCCGCTTCGCTGCCGGGGTGAGCGACAGGTTGGGCGGCACGTCGCCCTGCGGGGCGCCGTCGGCGCGTCCGCCCAGCGCGTTGAGCAGGGTGTCCGGGTCGGCGCCGGCCCGGCGTACCAGGTCCCGCAGTGGCTCGCGTTGCAGCGCCGCCCAGAGCAGATGGTCGGTGTCCAGGTCGCTGCTCTGCTTCTGGGCGGCTCGGCGTGCCGCGTCGGCCAGCATCTCGCGGGCGTCGGCGGTCATCAGCCGGGTGATGTCGACCCGGTGCGCGGGACGGCGTCCGCCCTCGCCCCGGCCGAAGTACCGCGCCAGGAACTCGTCCCACGGGTCGGAGCCGAAGTCGCCGGGTCCAATCATCTCTGTCCTCCGCGGTCAGCGCGAGACGGTCGGCACGGGCTACCCGGCCCCAGGCCGGACAAACGCCACGGGCGGGCACCAGCCGGGGCGGCACCCCGTCGGGCGTGCCGGAGGGCAGGGCGCCCGGGTGGATGGCAGGGTGGGCGGATGGAGTCGACGCCGCTGCTGATCGTGGACGCCGCCAACGTCGTCGGGTCCCGCCCGGACGGCTGGTGGCGGGACCGGGCCGGGGCCACCGCCCGACTGCGGGACACGCTGGTCCCGGTGGGCGGGCGCGGCGTACCGCCGGAGGTGTCCCCACCGGTCGAGGTGGTGCTGGTGGTGGAGGGCGCCGCGCGGGACGTACCCGGCGTCGACGGGGTCCGGGTGGTCGCGGCCGACGGGTCCGGCGACGACGCCGTGGTCGAGCTGGTGGCCACCGGCGGCGACCGGCGACGGGTGGTGGTCACCGCCGACCGGGCGCTGCGGGACCGGGTCACCGCGCTCGGTGCGGAGGTGTACGGTCCGCGCTGGCTGCGCGGCTGACCGGGCGGGCGCGGCCCGGGGCGGTCGCCCTGCGTGATCTTCCGACCCCGGGTCCCACGAATCGGACTCGCCGCGCCTGCGGTCGACAACCGGTCAGTAGGGCAGCAACACTGACAGGGTATGTTCGTCCCCCGACCGGCATAGGCTCTAATGGAGTCCTCCCCGCCCCCAGGAGGTTCCGCGTGGCGAGCGTCGCCGAGCTCAAGGCAGCCATCGATGTCGCGCTCCAGCAGATCGGTGACGGCCAGAGCGCCGTGCAGGCCGCCGGCGAGAAACTGGCCGAGGCGCAACAGACGTTGGCCGGCGCGTTGGAGGGCAGCGGCCACACCACCGTCGAGGCGGCCCAGGCGTCGTTGACGCAGGCCAGCCAGGAGTTGGAGGAGTGCCTCGCCGCGACGCTCGTCGCGGTCGAGCAGGCCCAGCAGTACGTCGCGACGCTGTAGGGGCGGGCGTGTCCATCGTCGAGGACGTCGGCGCACAGGTCCGGGCCGCCGCCGAGGATCTTCCCCTGGGTCTGCTCGGGCAGGCGCTGGAGAAGTTCGGGCTGGCCTCCGAGCGGCTGCGCTGGGTGCGGCAGGAGTCGGCCAACCCGTTGGGCGTGCCGGAGCTGTCCGCCGCCACCGAGCACGCCGAGACCGCCGGGTACGCGCTGCGCGTCGCCCAGGAGCAGCTCACCGCGTACCTGGCCGCGATCGGGCTGGCCCCCGACGGTGCCGCGCCGCCGCCGGTCGGTGACCAGGAGCGTCGCCCGGCCCACGACGCCCCCCGGGCCGTCGAGCCGGTGGCCGACGCGCCGGAGGCCCCCGGTGAGGTGCGGCTGCGCCGCTGGTGGTCGGTGCGGGTGGCGGAGCTGACCGGCGGCCGGGAGGGCCCGGCCGAGGAACCCGACGAGCGCATCACCGACTCGCAGGAGTTGCTACGCCGGGTGGTCCGCGGAGTCCGCTCCGGCGACCGCGACCGGCTGCACCGCGACCTGCGCGGCGCGCACGCCGACGTCGGTCTGGGGTTGGCCGCGGTGGCTCCGCCGATGCTGCGCGACCTCGCCGCCGAGCTGCTCGGCCACCCGCCGCGAAGCGACGACCTGTCCCGGCTGCGCCGCGAGCTGGACGGCCGGGTCCGGGACCTGCTCCCCGGGCTGCCCGCCCCGGTGCTGGACACGCTGCTGACCCGGGTCTGCCGGATGCCTCCGCCGCGCCGGAGCGAGGACGAACAGCCGCACGCCGCCGACCCGGCGGTCACCGCCGGGGTGCTCACCGGCGTCCTGCTCGACCGCCTCGGACGCGACCTGCCCGCCGACGACGGTGAAAGGAAGGGCCCCGTACTAACGCCTGAGGTAGTAAAGGGGTCCCCTGCTAACACCGGCAGCACGCCCCGCGCGAGCACGCCCCGCGCGAGCACGCCCCGCGCGAGCGCGAACGGCACCAGCGGGAACGGCACCAGCGGGAACGGCGGTCCGAAGCCGGGCACCGCCGCCGCAAGACCGTTCGGCGGATTCCGTCCGGGTCGACCGGGACACGGTGTCGATGGCTGACCGGCGCAGCCAGCTGGTCGCCCGGGTCCGGGAACTGCTCGCCGAGGCGCTCGGCGCGTCCCGTACCCGGTCCACCACGGCCCAGACGACGCTGGCCGCCGCCCGCGAGCGGGCGGTGCGGGTCCGTCGCGCCGCGGCCGGCGTACCGGAGCGGGTGGGCGCCGAACGGGACCGGCGGCTCGCCGAGATCGACGCCCGGCACACCTCGCGGCTGGCCACCCTGGCCCGGCGGGCCGCCGAGGCGGCGACCCGGGAGGCACCGGGCGCCGGATCGGCGGACTGGCCGGGGTGGCGCCCCACTCCGGCGACCCGTGGCGAGCCACCGGGCGCCACCCGGGTGGGCACCATCCGGCTGCCCGACGCCGAGCCGGTGCCGGCGCTGGTGTCGCTGCTCGACGGCGGACACGTCGCGCTCGACGGCGACCCGGAGGGCTGCGCCGCCGTGGTGTCGGCACTGCTGCTGCGCAGCCTCGGCCGGGCCGCGCCCGGCAACGTCCGGGTGGTCGGCTACGACCCGGACCAGCTCGGCGGCGGGCTCGCCGGGTTCGCCCCGCTGGGCACCGCCGGGCTGCTCACCTTCGTCGGCCCCGGTGGCCTGGGCCGGTTGCTGGACGACCTGGTGGAGCAGATCCGCCGGATCAACGAGACGGTGCTCGCCGGTGAGCACGCCTCGCTGCGGGAGCTGGCCGCCGCGACCGGCCGTCGGCCGGAGCCGTGGCGGGTGGCGGTGCTGCTCGGCGGCGACGAACTGTCCCGGCACGAACGCGGCCAGCTCGACCGGGTGGTACGCGCCGGGGTGGCCTGCGGCGTCCACCTGATCGTGCGCGGCGTGCCGCTGCCCGACGACGCGGCGCTGACCCGGATCGCGGTCACCGCCGACGGCGCCCGGGTCGGCACCCTGCCGGTACGCCTCGACCCGCCGCCGCCGGCCACCCTGGTCACCGAGACCTGCCGCCAGATCGCCTCGGTGGTCAGCGCCGGCCCGGCACCCACCCCCTTCACCGATCTGCTGCCGCCTCCGGAGCAGATGTGGCAGGAGGATTCGGCGACCGGGTTGACCGCGCCGATCGGCGAGGGCCCGCAGGGTCGACCGGTGCTGCTGACCCTCGGCGACTATCCGCCGCACGCGTTGATCGGTGGCCCGTCCGGCACCGGCAAGACCAACCTGATCTTCGCCTGGATCGGTGCGCTCGCCGCCCGCTACTCCCCCGCCGAGCTGGAGTTCTATCTGCTCGACTTCAAGGAGGGGGTGTCCTTCGCCCGGTTCGCCAAGGGGCGGCGGGACCCGAGCTGGCTGCCGCACATGCGGCTGGTCGGCATCAACGTCAACACCGACCGTGAGTTCGGCCTGGCGTTGCTGCGCTTCCTCGCCGAGGAGTTGCGCCGTCGCGCCGACGCGGCGAAGAAGCACGAGGTCACCAAGCTGGCCGAGCTGCGCGCGGTGGACCCGACCGGGCACTGGCCCCGGATCGTGGCGGTGGTCGACGAGTTCCAGATGCTGCTGGCGGGCCGGGACGCGGTGGCCCGGGAGGCGGCCGACCTGCTGGAGGACCTGGCCCGTCGGGGCCGCTCGCAGGGCATCCACCTGGTGCTGGCCTCGCAGGACGTACGCGGCATCGAGGCGCTGTGGGGCCGTCCGGCGCTGGTCGCCCAGTTCACCCTGCGCATCGCGCTGCCCAAGGCGCTGCGCATCCTCGCCGAACGCAACGACGCCGCGCAGTCGCTGCCGAAGTTCCACGCGGTGGTCAACGCCGAGTCGGGGCTGCCGGAAGGCAACGAGGTGGCCCGCATCCCGTCGGCCAGCGAGTGGGAGACCTGGAGCGAGTTGCAGCACCGACTGTGGCGGATGCGCCCGGCCGAGGCGGCACCGGCCCGTCTCTTCGACGGCGACGCGATCCCGAGGCTGGCCGAGGCGCCGGACTTCCGGGCGCTGACCCCGCCGGAGGTCGGTACGCCACGCGGCCCGGTCGCGCTGCTCGGCGAGATCATCGACGTGCAGGCCCGGTCGGCGGCGCTGCGGCTGCCCCGCGCCCCCGGTCGCAACCTGGCGGTGCTGGGTACCCGGATCGACGAGGCGTGTGCGGTGCTGGACGCGGCGGCCCGCTCGTTGGCCCGGCAGCATCGGCCCGGCACCGCCCGGTTCTCCATCGCCTGCCTGGACCCGGACGCCGACCCGGCGGCCAGGGCGCTCTACGAGGACCTCGCCGACGACGCGGCCTGGTACGACGAGGAAACGGTGGCCGAGCTGATGGCCGAGACCGCCGGGGGCATCGGTGGGCCGGGCAGCGGCGGCGCCCCGCACTATCTGCTGCTGTTCGCCGTCGACGCGGCGTCGGGCGCGCTCGCCGCCAAGGCCGGCAGGTCCACCGGGCTGGAGCACCTGCGAAGGATCCTGCACGACGGCCCGGAACGGCGTACCCACGTGCTGGCCTGGTGGCGGGGGGTGGCGCGGATGAAGGCCGACCTGGGTGGCACCGGCGCCCGCACCGACCAGATCGGCGCCTGGGTGGCCCTGGACACCCACGGCGGGGACCTGAGCGGGCCGTTGTACCCGGGCAGCGGCGGGCCGGACTGGTATCCCCGGCCGTGGCGGGGACTCTTCTTCGACCGGGCGGTGCACCGTACCGGGCAGACCATCATCCCCTACGGACCGGCCCGATGAACGAACCGGTGACCAGTGAGACCTACGCGGCCCAGCTCCGGCGACTCGCCGAGCTGACCGCCCGGGTACAGGAACAGCGTGCCGAGGCGAACGCCTGGTACGACCAGCAGTGCGCGGCGGCCGACCGGGCGGTGGCCGAGTCGGCCGACGAGGTCAACCGGGCCGAGCGGGAGCTGGCCGCGGCCCGCGAGTCGCAGGAGCTGGTGGACGCCGAGTCGGCGGTGCTGTGGCAGGAGCTGAACAGCCGCCTGGGCGGTGGCGGGCGGCGGGCGGGCACGCCACCGGCACCGGCCCTGGACGCCACCGGCGATCCGATGCCGCTGCTGGACACCGCGCGGGACCTGCTGCGCCGCACCCGCCAGCCGGGCGAGTTGCCGAACAGCGTGAACCCGCTGCTGGCGCTCTGCGGGGTGGTCGGCGGGGTGCTCGCGTACGCGCTGGGTGCGTCCGCCCGGGCGCTGGGCGGGCGTGCCGACGGTGAGCTGGCCGTGGGTCTGCCGGTGCTGGCGCTGGTGCTGTCGCTGCTCGGTCCGGTGATCGGGCTCGTACCGGCCCGCGTGATCGCCGACCGGCGGCACGCGGTGCTGAGCCCGCGTCCGGTGATCGTGGTGGTCGCCGCCGGCCTGGTCACCACGCTGCTCCTGCTGATCGTGACCTGAGTCGGCCGGCGGCCCGCGCCGTGACGGGACCCGGTGGCCCCGCCGCGTCGTGACCGGCCCGGGTGGTCACGACGTCGACGAGGCCCGGGGCGCGGCTCGGGGTGTGCGATCAGGCGGGGACCAGGACGGCCTCACGCAGCAGGCGGCGGGTCAGGGTGAGGCGGTCGGCGTCGTCGTCGAGGCCGGGCAGGTCACCGACCCGGACGGCCGTCCCGGCGAGCAGCACCCGCAGCGCCGGAGCGCACTGCGCGGGCAGCGTGACGGTGCGGTCGAACAGCCGCAGCACCACCTGCTCGCCGTGCTCGTCGAGCTGTCGACGCAGTCCGGGGCGGACGGTGACCCGGCTGTCGGCGTCCAACGCGGCGATCGCGGCGGCCTGCGCGAGCGGTCGCAGCGGCGCCGGACGCGACGCCGGCCAGGCGCGCTGCCGCAGTCGGGCCGCGACCTCGGTCGGGTCCGCCCGCAGCAACCAGTCGCGCAGCGCCTCCACGGTCTCGGTCAGCTCCGGCTCGATGGCGTCCGGGTCGGCCAGGTCGGTGCCGAACGGCAGGGTGGCCCGCAACCGTCGGTCCTCGGCGGCCAGCGCGAGCAACTCCTCGACCAGGGCGTACCGGGTCAGCGCGCGGATGCCGACGGTCAGGTGCAGGGAGCTTGCGTCCTGGGCCTGGGCGCTGTGCAGCCAGCCCCGGGGCAGATAGAGCGCGTCTCCTGGTTCGAGCACCACGTCGAGTGCGGGTTCACCCGCAGCGGTGGCGGTGACCTCGTCGGCCCGGCCGCCCCACTGCTGGCGTTCCAGCGGATCGGGCAGCACCGGCGGGTGGATGCGCCAGTGCTTGCGGCCGTCGACCTGGAGCACGAAGACGTCGTGGGTGTCGTAGTGGGTGGCGAAGCCCTGGTTGCCCGCCGGCGTCAGGTAGGCGTTGACCTGCATCGGCTGGCCGACGGCCAGGCTGAGGTCACGGGTGAAGTCGATCAGCGCCGGCCAGGTGCGGTGCAGGCCCTGCAGGACGAGGGTGGCCCCGTCGGCGTACAACCGCATGACCTTCTCGTCGAGGACCTGGTCGCCGATCTCGGCGCCGGCACCGCCGCCGCCGGTGTAGCGCGCCGCCGGCAGCACCTGGCCGTCCTTGGCCACCCGCAGGAAGGGGGTACGCAGACCGCGCCGACTGAGCAGCTCGTCGGCGTCGGCGGGGCTGAGCAGGTCGGTGAAGCCCGCCGGGTTGGGCAGCTCGGCGGCGCGGGACAGCAGCGGGGTCTGCCCCCAGTGTGCGGCGGCGAACTTGGCCGCCTCCACGCTGACGCACCGCGCCAACGCCGCCTCGGCGGTCGACGCCGATCCGCTGCCGGGTGCCGCCGCCTCGGCGACGCCGCGCGGGGCTGCGGTGTCGCGGGCCGCCGCTTCCAGGGGTACGGACGGGACCGCCGGGCGGCCGTGGCCGCCCGGCGGGTCGAGTCGCGTCATCGCCTATCGCGCGGCGCCGTCGGCGCCACCGTCGTGCTGGCCCGGGGTCGCGCCGCCGTCGGCCGGACCCTCGGCGCTGCCGTCCGCGCCACCGTCGTGCTGGCCCGGAGTGGCCCCGCCGTCGGCCGGACCCTCGGCGCTGCCGTCCGCGCCACCGTCGTGCTGGCCCGGGGTCGCCCCGCCGTCGGCCGGACCCTCGAGCCCGCCGCCGCTGCTGGTCTGCATGTCATCGTCGTTGAGTGGCATCGTGCTCCCTCGGATCAACCCGCCCCCGCCGTTGGTCGGGTGCGTCGTGCGGCGGGTGTTACCCCGCGCCCGATCTTCTCTAACCACACTGCACCCCACCGTAGACGCCGGAACCTGTCCACACGTGCCGTTCCTGGGTGCGGCGGGTGGCAGGATGGACGGACCCGACCGGATGGAGGTGCCGATGGACACGCCGCTGACCCCGGTGACCGAGGACTGGCAGCGCGCGCTGGCGATCGTGGCGCACCCGGACGACCTGGAGTTCGGTGCCGCCGCCGCGATCGCCCGCTGGACCGGTCAGGGCAAACAGGTGGTGTACTGCCTGGTGACCAGCGGCGAGGCGGGCATCGACGGGATGGCTCCGGAGCAGGCCCGCACGGTCCGCGAGCAGGAGCAGCGCGTCTCGGCAGAGCTGGTCGGCGTGGACGTCGTCGAGTTCCTCGGCCTGCCCGACGGGATCCTGGAATACGGCGTACCGCTGCGGCGGGAGCTGGCGGCCGTGGTGCGTCGGCACCGCCCGGAGATCGTCATCACGAACAACTTCCGGGAGACCTGGGACGGCGCGGTCACCCTCAACCAGGCCGACCACATCGCCGTGGGTCGGGCCACGCTGGACGCGGTCCGGGACGCCGGCAACCGGTGGATCTTCCCGGAGCAGTTGACCGACGGGATCGAGCCGTGGGGTGGCGTACGTCAGGTGTGGGCGGCCTCGTCGCCGCGCGCCGAGCACGGGGTGGACACCACCGAGACGTTCGCGCAGGGGGTGGCGTCGCTCCAGGCGCACGAGGCGTACCTGACCGGGTTGGGTGACGGCAGCTTCGACGCCGAGGAGTTCCTGGAGGGCGGCGCGCGGCCGGTGGGGAGCCGGTTGGGCGTGCGCTACGGCACCTCGTTCGAGGTGTTCCACTTCGACCTCTGGTAGCCGACCGGCCCGCTCCACGCGTGGTGGGGCGGGCCGGTGCTGCCGGTGTCCGGGTCAGGGCATGATCTGAGCGAGGTCGTCGGGCATGGTGTCCTTCACCTCGTCCCACTCGCCCTGCGTGATGTGCCGGCGAAGGGTGTCGAGCACCACCTGGACCACGCGCTCCGGGCCGCCCTGCACGTCGTACGGGAAGCCCTGGCGGACCTCGTACAGGAAGTCGTCCCGGTTCAGCTTGATCGGTACGTCGGAGGGCTGCCAGCCCTCGAAGTAGATGCCGCGCACCACCATCGGCAACTGGGCGGAGAACTCCACGCTCTCCTGCACCGGCATCCGGTCGCGCAGCAGGTGCAGCACCGTGCGCAGCGCCGCGTACGACTGGTTGCGCTGCGCCTTGGGCCACCCGTACGCCTGCTCGATGTCCTTGAGGATCAGGATGGTCTTGTCCATCGAGGACTCGACCGCCGACTCGAACCGCTCAGACATCAGTCCACCCCCGTAGGTCGGTCTCCCACCGTCGGTCGTCGTGCCGTCGCGGCGGCCCCACCGGGCCGCCCCGGGGCCGTACCGGGCTGCTCCCGGCTCGTGGCGCCCGCCGAGCCTGGCCGGACGCGCCGACGACCCGCAGCACCGCGCCCTGTCGCCGCCGCCGTACCACCTGAGCCGTCATCGCCCACCACCTCCGCGGTGTCGCCCAGACCAACGCCCAACACCCCCACCCTCCCCACCCCCCGGGTGACCCGCCCTCACCCCCACCGGATGACCCCACCCCGCCCCACCCGGCCCGGCCCGGCCCGGCCCGGCCCGGCCCGGCCCGGCCCCGGGCGAGTTGATCAAGGAGTTTGGGCGCTCATTCCGCACTCGCCAGGTCCCAAACTTCTTGATCAACCAGGCGGGGTGGGGTGGGCGGGGTTGGGTGGGCGGGGTTGGGTGGGGTGGGTGGGGTGGGGTGGGTCAGGGGGTGGGTCAGGGGGTGGTGAGGAGGGACTGGAGGTGTTGGGCGTTGGTCTGGGCGAAGTCGCGGTAGCAGTTGTTGAGGAGGACGTGGGTCTGCTGGGTGTCGGCGGCGAGGTCGCGCAGGCGGGGGGCCCAGTCGCGCAGTTCCCGGTCGGAGTAGCGGTAGCCGAACTTCTCGTGGATGTCCCGGCTGGTCCACTTGTCGCTGTGCCCGTGGAAGCGGACCACGGCCAGGTCGGCGGTGGCCGCGAGCACCGGCGGGACCGACGAGCGGTGGCCCTGCGGCATGTCCACGGCGACGTACGCCAGCTCGTGCGTCCGCAGGAAGTCCAGGGTCTCCTCGGCGTTGTCGCCGTCGAACCAGGAGGCGTGCCGGAACTCGAAGACCGGCCGCAGCGGCGCGCAGCGCCGGCTGACCTCCAGCAGGTACTGCTTGTTGTCCCGCCGGATGGTGAACCAGGGCGGGAACTGGAACAGCAGCGCACCGAGCTTGTCCGCCCGGACCAGCGGGTCGAGGGCGCTGAGGAAGCGGGTCCAGACCTCCTCGTACGCCTGCCGGGGCAGGTCGTCCGGATAGAGGTTGCGTTTGTCGGTGACCGGCCGCAGGTCCTTGTAGATCGCGCTGGGCCGGGTGGGATGGCCGGTCAGCAGGCTGAACGCCTTCACGTTGAAGGTGAAGCCGTCCGGGGTGCGCTCGGCCCACAGCCGGGCGGTGCGCTCGGCCGGCGGCGAATAGTACGTGGCGTCCACCTCGACCAGCGGGAACTGCCGGGCGTAGTAGGCCAGCCGCTTCTCCGGCGTGTCGGCGGTCTGCGGATACCAGCCGGAGTCCAACAGGGTCCGGTCGGTCCAGGAGGCGGTCCCCACCTTGATCTCGCCCATCGGTGGGGTCCCCGCCGCGTCCCGGACCGACCGGTCGCCGGCTCAGGCAGCCCGGCGCTCACGGGTCTGCTTGCAGGTCACGCAGGTGGTCGCCGACGGGAAGATCTCCAGCCGCTCCACCGGGATCGGCGAGGTGCAGCCCTCGCAGAAGCCGTACGTGCCCTCGGCGAGACGCGTCAGCGCGTGCTCGTACTGGGCCCGCCGGTCGAGGATGGTCCGCAGCAGTGACTGCGCGGTGTCCCGCTCGGCGGTCTTGGTGCCGCTGTCGGCCTGGTCGTCGCCGGCGGTGTCGCCCACCTCGACCAGCCGCAGCACGTGGCTCTGCTGCACCGCCTGCTCGTACTCCGCGGACAGCTCGTCGTGGCGGGCCTGCAGGGAGAGTCGGATCTGGTCGATCTCCGCCTGGGATCGGCCCGTGCCGACCGTGTCGTGGACGAGCATCGCTGCCTGCCTTTCCTGAGCCTCGTCAGTCATCGCGGGCGGAAGGCTCCCCACCCGGTCATACCGCCCAGGCGAGGACTCCCGGGCGCCGTGAGCCCCGCGAGTACCCCGCACGTCAGCAGGTCAAACCGAGAGGTCGTCGGATTCCACGATCGCGGGACGGCGCGGGTCGTCGGCCCGTACCACCAGATCGGCGAAGGCGGCGGGGGCGACCTCGTCGGCGTACCGGTCGAACGCGGGCAGCGTCCAGGCCAGGTCGGGGTCGGTACGGCGGCGCAGCGCGCCGGGCGAGAGTTCCAGGTGGACGACGACGTCGAAGGGCAGTCCGCCGCCGAGCAGGAAGGTGCCGCTGACCAGCACCACCCCGCCGGGCGGCAGGGTGACGTAGTCGGCGCGGCTGGCCCGGTCGGCCCCGGCGTCCCAGAGCGAGGGCAGCAGGCGGCCGGTGCCGTCCGGCCCGGCCGGGTCGAGCACCTCGCGGCGCAGGCCGGCCTCGTCGACCCAGCCCTCGTAGTAGGCGTCCGGATTGGTCCGTCCGCGCTCCAGGCGTACCGAGGCGGGGCGGAGGAAGTCCTCGGCCCGGACGTGCAGCACCGGGCGGCCGAGGGCGCGCAGCGGGTCGATCAGGGCGGTGGCCAGCTCGTCGGGGCGGGCGGCGGGAGCGCCGTCCAGGGCCACCCGCAGCCGTCGGGTCGGCGCGGCGGAGGCGAACCGTTCGGCCAGTTCGGCGACGAGCAGCTCGGGCGAGACCGGACGCACACGCATCCGACCATCGTGCCCGGTGGGGTCAGGCGGTGCGGTCGAGGGTGACGCGGGCGTCGTCGGCGAGCCGGTAGCCGACGCCGTAGACGGTGGTGACCAGGGGTACGTCCACACCGACCTTGCCGCGCAGCCGGCGTACGTGCACGTCCACGGTGCGGACCCCGGCGTGCTCGTAGCCCCAGACCGCGTTGAGCAGTTGGAGTCGGGTGAACACCCGGCGGGGGTGCGCGACCAGGTGCAGCAGCAGGTCGAACTCCAGCCGGGTCAACGGCAGCGGCTCGCCGTCGCGCAGCACCGAACGGGACGAGGCGAGGATGTGCAGGGTCGGGATGGTCGGGGCGATCTGCCGTGCGGGCGCGCGTCCGGCGGGGACGCTCTCGGTGCGCCGCTCCGGCACCACCGGTGGGCTGGCCACGATCGTCCCCTCGCCGCGTTCCAGCAGTTCCCGGGCGGCGTCGAGCAGCCGCCGGGCGGCCGGCGTCAACGACTCCTCGCAGACCAGCGGAATAGACAGCGTGACGGTGAGGACGGGTGTAGTGGAGTTGGCCGGACGTCGCTGACCGCCGGGCGGGCGACCGGGCACCGCGGGTTGGGACGTATGCCATCCGGCGCGCGACGATGCGGGGCTGACCGACATGGTCCTCCTTGGCTGGTCCGGGCTTTCCCCACGGCCCCGGGACGCCGCCTTGTCGATGCTTCCCGGCGCCCGTGCGAGGGTCAAGGGGCGGCCGCGTTGCATGAATGTGACAATTGACCGACACTTCGGAGCCGACCGCTCGCTCTGCGTACGAGGCCAGTTGATTACAGCAGAGTCGCAAAGTTGACCTGATGCGGGGGTGGCTGCCGGGTTTCGCGTTCCCCGATGGTGTGACGCGTCTCGACGCCACGAAAGGCGGGCCCACCACCGTCACGCGTACGGGACAGACCGGTGCGGCGCGTCCCGTGGCAGGACACGCCGCACCGATCGGTCGGGCTCACCGCTGGACGGTTACCCGGGCGTCGTCGGCGAGGCGGTACCCCACACCGTGGACGGTGGTCAGCAGCGGCGTGTCGACGCCGAGCTTGGCGCGCAGCCGGCGCACGTGCACGTCGACGGTGCGGGCCACCGCGTGGTCGTAGCCCCAGACCGAGTTGAGCAACTGCAGGCGGGTGAACACCCGGCGCGGCCGTTCGGCGAGGAAGAGCAGCAGGTCGTACTCGATGCGGGTCAGCGGGACGTCCCGGTCGCCCTGACGCACCCGGCGTGGCCCGGTGAGGATCTGCACGGTTCGCGGGTCCTCCACCGCGGTGGGCCGCTCGACGCCGTCGTCGCCCGACACCCGCCCCTCGCCCGACTCGGCGAGCTCGCTCAGCAACTCCAGCAGGCGGTTCAGGCGGGGGCTCGCGGCCGCCGAGGCGAGGTCGACGGTGATGGTCAGGGTCGGCCCGGTGCGCTGCCGCACCAGCCGAGCGCGGTTCGTACGGCCGGGCGGATGCTGGCGCGGGCTGATCGCGACGACGGACATGGTGGCCTCCTGGGACTACCGCCACGCCGGGTGGGCGTGGATGTTCAGTGGAACGCCCGGCCGGCGGTCGCCGGGGACGCGAGGGTGGACGGTCTGGTGGGCGGAGTGGGGCCGAGCACGGGCAGTCCGGCGATCCGCCAGGCGGCGAACCCGCCGATCACGTCGGTCGCCCGGTGCAGGCCGATGTCCTTCAGCGCGGCGGCGGCCAACGACGAGGTGTAGCCCTCCTGGCAGATCACGACCACCGGCACGTCGTACCCGACGGCCTGCGGCAGCCGGGCGGCGCAGCGGGGATCGAAACGCCACTCCAGCACGTTGCGCTCGACGATCAGCGAGCCCGGCACGGTGCCGTGCGCGGCGCGCTGGGCGGCCGGACGGATGTCGACCAGCAGCGCACCGGTCCGGTACGCCACGTGGGCCTGTTCGGGGTCGAGCCGGTCGAGTCGGGTGCGGGCGGCGGCCAGGATCTCGTCGATGCCCCGGGAGCCCGGGGGCGGCACCGACGCCGGACAGCGGGCGGCGACGGAACGGTTCTGCGACATCATCGGTTCCTTCCAAGGGGTACGCGGCCGGGTGCACCGTCGGGTGGCGACGCGGCGTGGGTGATCACCATGCCACGCCGGCCTCGGCCACCTCGGCGACGAGCAGCCGGCCCTGTGCGAGGCGATAGCGGGTCATCCGGCGCAGGGCCGGACGGTAGACGTGGACGCTGACCGCGGGGTCGGCGTGCCGGTTGGTCACCACGTGCACGTGCCGGGGCCCGAAGCGTCGGCCGGAGCCGGCGGCGAGCAGGTGCGGGCGCAGCCGCCCGCCGCTGACCGTCTCCTCGGTCAGGACACCCGCCGCGACCAGGAAGGCACCGGAGGAGCCGCCGTGGTCGTGCAGGTCGGTGCCCTGCCCGGGCAGCCAACTCAGCGCCCACACCTCGTGATGGGCGTCGGCGTCGAGTCGGGCGTACCACCGGGTGGTCGGGTCGAAGCGCAGCGGCACGGGCCAGCTCGCGGTGTCGGCGGCCCACCGCCGGGCGACGGCGAGCAGGTCCGGCTCGGTGACGGGCAGAGCAGACATGGGACCTCACGAACGGTCAGCGGTGCGGATACCGGACCAGTCTAGACGGCAAACCCTATAGGTTTAGTAGGTAATCCTACATGTTGGGAAGCGGATGCGGACCGCGCCGAGCGGCGCCGTGGCCGCACCTCTAACCTGTACCGGTGAGCGAGGAACTCGACGCCGAGACCCTGGAGTTCGCGCACCGGATGTTCGACCTGGCGCGCGACGGCGCGACCACCGAACTCGCCGGTTACGTCGACGCGGGGCTGCCGGTCAACCTGACCAACGAGCGGGGCGACAGCCTGCTGATCCTGGCGGCGTACCACGCCCACCCGGAGACCGTCGCCGCCCTGCTGGACCGCGGCGCCGACCACTCGCGTACCAACGACCGGGGTCAGACCGCCCTGGCCGCGGCGGTGTTCCGCAAGAACGGCCCGGCGGTCCGCGCGCTGCTCGACGCCGGCGCGGACCCGGACGACGGCAACCCGTCCGCCGTCCAGACGGCGCAGTTCTTCGACCTGCCGGAGATGCTCACGCTGCTGCGCCCGACCGCCTGAGCCGACGGGTCAGGTCGCCGGGCGGGTCGCCTCGACCAGGAAGCGCCGGGCGTACGCGACGAACGGGCCCTCGGCCTGGATGCGCGCGTGCAGGCGGGCCAGCGCCGGCCGGTGCGCCGCCACGGTGAAGCCGGGGACGGTCCAGACCACCTTGCGCAGGAACCAGACCACCGCGCCGATGTCGTGGAAGACCGTCCGCAGTGTCGCCTCGCGCAGGTCCACCACGGCCAGACCGGCCGCGCGGGCCTGCGCGACCGCCTGCTCCGGATGCCGGTACGCCGGTGGCGGCAACGGCCCGAGGACGGCCTCGCTGAGTTCGCGTACCGTCCCGGGCCCGATCTGCTGCGACAGGAACGTGCCGCCCGGTCGCAGCACCCGCGCCACCTCCGGCCAGTCGGTCCGCACCGGATGCCGGCTGACCACCAGGTCGAAGCTGCGGTCGGCGAAGGGCAGCGGCGCGTCCGGGGAGACCGCCACCACGGTCGCGCCGAGCGGACGCAGGTTCTCCCGGGCCACCGGCACGTTCGGTGGCCACGCCTCGGTCGCCACCAGCCGTCGGGGCGGACGCGGCACCTCGGCGAGCACCTCTCCCCCGCCGGTGTCGAT
The DNA here is from genome assembly GCF_044460945.1 of Micromonospora sp. NPDC049903. Taxonomy (NCBI): domain Bacteria; kingdom Bacillati; phylum Actinomycetota; class Actinomycetes; order Micromonosporales; family Micromonosporaceae; genus Micromonospora; species Micromonospora sp. NPDC049903. Next base: position 191,557 of record NZ_JBITKL010000010.1, on the reverse strand, counting down.
GTCCAGCGCCGCGTCGACCGTCGCCATCCGCGCCGCCACCAGGCGGGCGTACCCCCAGGGTGGACGCTCCTCGGTGGCCCGCCCGGCCAGCCAGTCGAAGCCCCACCCCTCGACCGCGGCGGACTCGCCGTCGGCGACCAGTTCCTCGAAGTTCGCTGCGGTGGACATCATCGGGCCAGCGTCCTCGGAAGGCCGCCGGCCCGACAACCGGATTAGATGTAAGGAGGGGTCCCCTGCTAACGCCTGGTGCATAGCAGGGGACCCCTCCTTACATCTCAGTAGGGGCGGGGGCGGACCACCTCGACGGTGGGGGCGTCCACGCCGCGCAGGCCGTCGAAGCCGGGCGCCGCCGCGCCGGCGGACTCGAAGTGGCGCATCAGCCGCGAGCCGAGGTGCACGCCGACACCACCGATCGCCAGCGCGACCACCTCGACCACCAGCAGCGCGGGCGCCGCGCCCCGGTTCGGCGCGTCGGCCCGGACCAGGCAGGAGATCAGGAACAGCCCGGCCATGCCGGCGTTGACCAGGTTGAAGGTGATCGCGGTGCGGCGGACCCGGTCCGGCGGCACGTCCCACAGGTCGACCATCCCGGCGATCGCGGTCAACGCCGCCGCCACCAGCGCGGCCACCGCCGTCCAGTAGCCGACCTCACCGAGGAAGACCGGACCGCCGGCCACGTCGGCGAGGTCGAAGATGGTCGCGCAGACGAAGAGCCCGTACGGGAACGTCACCAGCATCGGTTGGATGGGGTGCCCCTGCACCCGCAGCCGGCTCTGCATCGATTCCCCCCTGGGTCGGATCAGCCGTCAGTCCAGGGTGCTACCCGGGTGGCAGCCGGGCGAAACGACGCTCAGTTGTCGCGCGGCCGGGAGACGGTGCTGACCAGCCGCTCAGCGACCTCCCGCAACGGGATGGACAGCGACGAGGCGGCGCTGCGCAGCACCTCGAGGGCGTCCTCGGCGGGGCAGCCGCGCTGCGTCATGATCACTCCGACGGCGTGGCCGATCACGCCGTCGGCCAGCAGGGCGGCGTCCTGTTCACCGACCAGCGCGGCGCGCCGCTCCCGCTCTCGCACGGCGGCGAGCAGCAGGCCGGCGTGCTCGGCGAGCAGCATCGCCGTCAACTGGTGACCGGTGGAGAGCACGTCGCACTCGCCGGCATAGAGGTTGACCGCCCCGATCACCTGCTCGTCGATGTCGACCGGCGCGGAGATCACGCCGTGCACGCCGAGTTCCCGCGCCCGGGGCGTCCAGTCCGGCCAGCGGGACTCGGCGTCGAGGTTCTCGGCACCGACCATCTCCCGACGGCGGATCGCCTCCATCGCCGGGGTGTCCGGGCCATAGCTGAGGTCGTCCAACCCGGCGAGCGGGGCGTCGGAGGCGGCCACCCCGGCGGGCTCGCCGGCCCGCAGCGCGGTGAAGCCGCACCAGCTCACCCCGGCCAGAGCGTCACGGGTGATGCGTACCAGCGCGGTGAGCGCTGCGTCGAAGTCCTCCACCCCGATCAGCCCGGCGGTGAGTTCCCGCAACAGAGCTGCCGTCTCCAGGACGCCGAGGGTCTCGGCCGGCGGAGGGCTGGTCTCCAGGTTCACCGGCAGCCCGCCCCGGTTCCCGCGGCCAGCGTCGTCACCTGACTCCTCCTCGGTCTGCGCCTCGACCTGACGGCGGCTCCGGTAGCACGGACCCGCCCTACTACCCACCGAAACATGGGTCGAAACGGCGCAAACCGGAGCCCCTCCCAGGGTACGACGACCACCGGGAGGGGCGTGGCCGGGTCAGCGGGAACCGGCTCCCGACAGGCGACGGCCGACCGAGGCGATCAGTCGGTCCAGCTCGGAGCCGAACGGGTTGTCGTGCACCAGGTAGGTCCAGGTGGCACTGGGCCGGCTCAGCTCGGACTCGTCCGGCTCCCAGTCCTCGTCGAACTCGGTCTCCTCGAAGGTGGCCAGCGTGCGAGCCTCGATCTCGGGCACCAGGTTGGTGAACGCGGGCACGGCGGCGCGGTGGAACTCGTCCAACGGGTCGAGCCGACCCAGGGCCCGCAGGTGCACGCCCTCGCGTACCTCGGAAAGCTCGGCCAGGTGCGCGGCCCAGAGCCGGTCGAGGTGGTAGAGCGCGATCGACCGGGCGGCCCGGGCGAGCAGGTCCTCGTCCATCTCGCCGGCCTTGTCGGGCATCTTGTCCAGCAGCATCAGCGCCGCGACGTCACTGGTCAGCAGCCGCTCCCGCCGCTCGGCGAGCGCCTTGCGCTGCTGCTCGATGACCACGCTGTAGCGCCAGGTGTTGCGGTGGATCTCGTGGTTGACGCCTTCCGCGACCCGCTGCGCGTGCTCCACGGCGTAGTCCACCTGCGCGTCGGTGACCAGGCCGTCGGCGTTCATCCGGGGAGACGCCGGCACGGTGTCGCCGGCGTGCCGGACCACCAGGTCGTCCTCCAGGCTGACGAAGAAGACCGACCCGCCCGGGTCGCCCTGCCGCCCGGCCCGGCCCCGGAGCTGGTCGTCGACCCGGCGGCTGTCGTGCCGGCCACTGCCCATCACGTAGAGGCCGCCCAGCTCGGCGACCTGGTCGCGGTCGGCCTGGTCGCTGCCGCCGAGACGGATGTCCACGCCCCGACCGGCCATCTGGGTGGAGACGGTCACCGTGCCGTGGGCACCGGCCTCGGCGATGATCGCCGCCTCCTCGTCGTCGTTCTTGGCGTTGAGCACCACGCAGGGCACGCCGGCCGCGTGCAGACCGGCGGCGAGCTGCTCGGACTCCTTCACGTCGAGCGTGCCCACCAGCACCGGACGCCCGTCGGCGTGGCAGCGCCGGATCTCGTCGATCAGCGCCTCCTCCTTCTCGGCCCGGGTGGCATAGATGCGGTCCGGCTCGTCCACCCGCACACACGGGGTGTTCGGCGGGATCACCGCGACCTCCAGGCCGAAGAACTCCCGGAGCTGGTCGCCGACCAGCACCGCGGTGGCGGTCATGCCGCACACCTTGGGGTAGAGGCCGATGTACGCCTGCACGGCGATGGTGCCCAGCACCTCGCCCTCGGCGGTGGCGTCCAGCCCCTCCTTGGCCTCGACCGCGGCCTGGAGCCCGTCGGGCCAGCGACGCCGCTGGGCGACCCGGCCCCGCATCTCGTCGATCAGCTCGACCGTGCCGTCGCGGACGATGTAGTCCACGTCCCGGTGCAGCAGGGCGTGCGCGTGCAGCGCCACGTTCACCGCGGAGAGCTGCTCGACGTTCTCCTCGTCGTACAGGTCGATGCCGAGCTTGGCCTCGACGGCGGCCAGGCCGGCGGAGGTGAAGGCGGCACTGCGGCCGTCCTCGGCGACCGTGTAGTGCTTGCCCTTGCGCAGGCCACGGACCAGTCCGGCGGCCGTGTGCACGGGGTCCTGCTCGCCCGGCACCGAACCGGCGAGCACCATCGGCACCCGGGCCTCGTCGATCAGGATCGAGTCCGCCTCGTCGACGATGGCGGTGCGCAGCGGCGGCTGGACCCGGTCGGCGATGTCGGTGACGAGCTGGTCGCGCAGGAAGTCGAAGCCCGCCTCGCTGACCGAGACGTACGTGACGTCGCAGGCGTACGCGGCCCGCCGCTCGATCGGGGTGGACGCCTCGTTGACCCAGCCGACGGTGAGCCCGAGCAGCGTGTAGACCGGCTCCATCCACTGGGCGTCGCGGCGGGCCAGGTAGTCGTTGACGGTGAGCACGTGCACCGGACCGTTGCCGAGCCGGACGTGCCCGTACGCGGCGATGGCGGCGGTCAGCGTCTTGCCCTCACCGGTGGCCATCTCGGCGACCTTGCCGGAGAGCAGCGACATCGCGCCGAGGAGCTGGACGTCGTACGGCCGTTGGTCGAGGCCACGACGGGCGGCCTCGCGGCCGAGCGCGCAGATCTCCTCGTAGCTCGACGCGGCGTCGGCGGCCTCGGTGAGTTCGGCGTCGTCGAACGCCGAGACCTTCTCCTCGCGGGCCTCGATGGCCGGCAGCAGCTTCTCCAGCGGGGCCAGATCGACCGTGGTCCCCGGGCGCTGGAGGAACCGGCGGAACCTGGTCTTCAACCGTTGCGACACACCCATGAGCCGCAACGGTACGCGACCGGAGGCCGGTTGTGACGGCCCGACCGGCGTGCCGTCGCGTGAGCCGGCCCCCTCGACCGCTCCCCCGGCCGTCTGGAGACGGTGACTGCGCAGGTCAGCGCCGTTTCGGACGCCGCGCGGTCCCGGCGGCGTTCCTCGTCGGGTACGTGCCCGGACCGCCCGCAATCAAACGTTCATCCGACGGGAACGTGCCCGGAGCACGGTGGTGATCAAGCTGGGTGATGGATCCGATTAGCGTGCGGGGGGCTGGGAAATCCGACTCCCGGTCTTCCCGCGACGATCAGGGGGTGCCTGTGCGGAACACTGAATCTCTGGTCTCGCCCGTGGTGGAGGCCTGGGCCACGTATCGGACGACCTCGGCGGCCGACTGGCCGACGCGGCGGCTGCTGCGGGCCAAGGGCGACAGCCGGGTCAGCGTGGTGCTGCCGGCGCGCAACGAGGAGGCCACCGTCGGGGCGATCGTGTCGACCATCCGCGAACACCTGATGGACCGGGTGCCGCTGGTCGACGAGCTGATCGTGGTCGACTCGCGGTCCACCGACCGGACCGCCGAGGTGGCGCGGGCGGCCGGCGCCGAGGTGGTCGGCCAGGACGCGATGACCCAGGGCCTGCCCCGGCTGACCGGCAAGGGCGACGCGCTCTGGGCCGGGCTGGCCGCGGCGGAGGGTGACGTGGTGGCGTTCGTCGACGCCGACCTGCGGGAGTTCCGCCCGCACTTCGTCACCGGGCTGATCGGCCCGCTGCTCACCGACCCTTCGGTCGACTTCGTCAAGGGCTTCTACCACCGGCCTCTGATCAACACCAGCGGGGTGGAGGCCGACGGTGGTGGCCGGGTGACCGAGCTGATGGCCCGACCGATGCTCAACCTGTTCTGGCCGGAGCTGGCCGGTTTCGTGCAGCCGCTGGCCGGTGAGTACGCCGGCCGCCGCGAGGTGCTGGCCCAGGTGCCCTTCGTCTCCGGTTACGGCGTGGAGACCGCGATGCTGATCGACCTGCTGGAGCTCGTCGGGCTGGACGCGCTGGCCCAGGTCGACCTCGGCGAGCGCAAGCATCGGCACCAGGACACCGCCGCGCTGGGTCGGATGTCCGCGCAGATCATGCTCACCGCCTGGTCACGGTTGCAGCGCCGGGGCTGGGCCAGCCCGGACGTGCTGCCCACCGCGCTGCTCACCCAGTTCCGCCGGGGCGGTTCCGACGCGCTGCCGAACCTGGACCGGGAGATCGTGGTCAGCGACGTGTCGGTCCAGGAGCGTCCGCCGCTGGCGGAGCTGCGGCACCGGGTGCCGCGACGCCGGGTGGCCGCCGCGTCGTGACGCCGCTCGTCGCGGTAACGCTCCCACGCGGTACGAGTGGGTGACCGCAGCCCGGCACGGTTTCGCCCGACGGACGGCCGGGTAGTTGGCAGACCTTGCGGCGGGCGTAGAAGCGGGCGAGACAAGTCGAGGGCGGAGATGGCGAGCCGGATCACCTGTGAGGTAGCCGACGGAGCACCAGTCACGGTCCTCCGGCTCGCCGGCACTCTCGACCTGACCACCACGCGAGAGGCGTACTGCGTGCTGGACCGGTGCCTGTCGGCCCAGCCCGACGCGCTGGTGGTGGACCTGTCCGGGCTGCGGGTGGAGGATCCGCTGGCGGTGTCGGTCTTCGTCGCCGCCGCGCGCCGGGCCGCCGGCTGGCCGGTGGTGCCGATGGTGCTCTGCGCGCCGGGCCCGACGGCGGACTCGCTGACCGACTCGACAGCCTGCCGGGTGGTGCCGATGCGAGGCTCCTGCGACGAGGCGACCCGGGTGGCCGGCGCGTCGGCCGTACCCCGGCTGCGGGTGCGGCTGGAGCCGGTGGCGGCGGCCTGCCGGCGGGCCCGGGAGCTGGTCGTGGACGCCTGCGCGCGGTGGAACCTGCCGGAGGCGGTCGGCCCGGCCTCGGTGGTGCTCAGCGAGCTGGTCGGCAACGTGGTCCGGCACGCCGGCACGCCGATGCAGGTGACCGTGACGCTGCGGCGGCCGTGGCTGCACCTGGCGGTGGTCGACGGCAGCAGCGCGCCGGCCCGACCCGGCCGGTCCGGGCACCGCGACGAGGGCGGTCGGGGCCTGCTGCTGGTACGCGAGCTGACCGACCGCTGGGGCACCGCGCCGGCCGGTGACGGAAAGGCCGTTTGGGCCACGCTGCCGGCCAATTGACCGAAATTCCCCCTCTCGCCTGGTTACATGGTCGACGGGGCGGGTAGCCACGCCCGTCCTTTTGCGTCGTCAGCGGGGTGAGAGCGCATGCCCAAGCGGGTAACCACCGAACCCGGACAGGACCGAGGGCCGGCCATCCTGGCCCCGGCCCGATTCGGCGGCTACCCGGGCCCGCTCCGCACGCCACTGCCCGGCGCGAAGCTGGTCAGGTTCCTGGCCACCACCGACCACAAGCAGATCGGCCTGCTCTATCTGCTCACCTCGTTCGGCTTCTTCGTGCTGGCCGGGATCGAGGCGATGCTGATCCGCGCCGAACTGGCCCGCCCGGGTCTGCAGTTCCTCTCGCCGGAGCAGTACAACCAGTTGTTCACCTCGCACGGCGCGGTGATGCTGCTGCTGTTCGCCACGCCCGCCGCGTTCGGGTTCGGCAACTACATCGTGCCGATCCAGATCGGCGCGCCGGACGTGTCGTTCCCCCGGCTGAACGCGCTGGCGTACTGGCTGTACCTGTTCGGCGGGCTGATGGTGATCGGCGGACTCTTCACCCCGCAGGGCTCGGCGGACTTCGGGTGGACCGCGTACACGCCGTTGAGCACCGTGGAGCACTCCCCCGGCGTCGGCGCGAACATGTGGGTGGTCGGCCTGGTGGTGTCGGGTCTGGGCACCATCCTCGGCGCGGTCAACCTGATCACCACGATCCTGACCCTGCGTGCGCCCGGCATGACCATGTTCCGGCTGCCGATCTTCACCTGGAACATGCTGTTCACCAGCGTGCTGGTGATCCTGGTCTTCCCGCTGCTGGCTGCCGCACTGCTGGCGCTGACCGCCGACCGGCTGCTCGACGCGCAGGTGTTCAACCCGGACACCGGCGGGCCGATGCTGTGGCAGCACCTCTTCTGGTTCTTCGGGCACCCCGAGGTCTACATCATCGCGTTGCCGTTCTTCGGCATCATCACCGAGGTCATCCCGGTCTTCTCCCGTAAGCCGATCTTCGGTTACACCGGCCTGGTGCTGGCCACCATCGCGATCACCGTGCTGTCGATGACGGTGTGGGCGCACCACATGTTCGCCACCGGCCAGGTGCTGCTGCCGTTCTTCAGCATCCTGAGCTATCTGATCGCGGTGCCGACCGGAGTGAAGTTCTTCAACTGGATCGGCACCATGTGGAAGGGGCAGCTCACCTTCGAGACGCCGATGCTGTTCTCCATCGGCTTCCTGGTGACCTTCCTGCTCGGCGGCCTCACCGGCGTACTGCTGGCCAGCCCGCCGGCCGACTTCCACACCCACGACACCTACTTCGTGGTGGCGCACTTCCACTACGTGGTCTTCGGCACGGTGGTCTTCGCGCTCTTCGCCGGCTTCTACTTCTGGTGGCCCAAGATGACCGGGCGGCTGCTCGACGAGCGGCTCGGCAAGATCCATTTCTGGACCATGTTCGTCGGCTTCCACGGCACCTTCCTGGTGCACCACTGGCTGGGCAACGAAGGCATGCCCCGCCGGTACGCCGACTACCTGCCGACCGACGGCTTCACCACGCTCAACACGATCTCCAGCGTCTTCTCGTTCGTGCTGGGCGCGTCCACGTTGTTCTTCATGTGGAACGCGTGGAAGTCGTGGCGGTTCGGCGCCCAGGTGACGGTGGACGACCCGTGGGGTTTCGGCAACTCCCTGGAGTGGGCGACCACCTGCCCGCCACCGCTGCGCAACTTCGACCGGATGCCGCGGATCCGCTCCGAGCGACCGGCCTTCGACGCCAAGTACGGCGAACTCGTCTCCGACCTGGGTCGCGACCTTCCGCAGCGGACGGTCAAGCCGCCGCAGGACTTCCGCGACGAACTGCACCGCGAGACGCACCCGCCCGAGTCGCCGGCGGCCGGCGGCGCACACGGCGCGCCGGAGGCCGAGGCGTACCAGCCCGCGCCGCAGTCCGGGGCCCGGCCGGTGCAGGTGCCGACGCCGGAGGAGGTGCGTCGTCCCAGCTTCGCCGACACCGACGAGCCGGAGGACAACCCGCTGGGCGCCGAGCGCCGGGAGCAGAACGACCGGTGGCGGCACCCGCGCGGGCGCGGTGACGGCACCGAGAACTGAGCCGGATCGCATGCCGATCGGGGTGCGCGGGGGAAAGCGTTAGGAGGGGTCCCCTGCTATGCACGAGGCGTTAGCAGGGGACCCCTCCTTACCGAACTGTCGTCCGCGCCGTCTTCGTGGTCTCGGACTCGGCCGGGCCGTTCTGCCACGGCGGCGGCGCGTCGGCGAGCATCGCCTGGCGCAGCCAGGTCAACGCCCGGGACAGCAGCCGGGACACGTGCATCTGGGAGATGCCGAAGCGGGCGGCGATCTCGGCCTGGGTCTGGTTGCCGTAGAAGCGCATCGCCAGGATCCGCCGTTCCCGCCAGGGCAGCCGGTGCAGCAGTCCGCTGACCGTCACCCGGTCGTCGACGGACTCCAGCGCGATGTCCGACTCGCCCACCAGGTCACCGAACTCGGCCGAGCTCTCCCCGCCGACCGGCGCGTTGAGCGAGGCCGGGCTGTAGCCGGCCGCCGACTCCAGCGCGGCGAGGATCTCCTCCTCCGGCGTCTCCAGCCGCTTGGACAACTCGGCCACCGTGGGCGCGCGGGACAGCTCGCTGGTCAGCGCCGCCGTCGCCTGTCCGACCTCCAGGATCAGGTCACGCAGTCGGCGGGGCACGTGCACACCCCAGGTGCGATCCCGGAAATGCCGCTTGATCTCACCCACGATGGTGATCGCGGCGTACGCGGTGAACGAGCCGCGTTCCGGGTCGTACCGGTCGACGGCGTTGACCAGCCCCAGACGGGCCACCTGTTCCAGATCCTCCAGCGGTTCCCCGCGTCCCCGGTAGCGCCGGGCCAGCCGGCCCGCGAACGGCAACGCGAAGCGGACCAGGTCGTCCCGCGCCTCGTGGCGGCGCTCGGGCGGCAGCCCGGCGATCCGCGCCGCGTACGCGAGCGCCGCCGCGTCGAGATCCTCCAGTCCCCGATCCGTGGGTGGTGGTGTGGTCGTGGTGGTCTGTCCGAACATCCGCGCCTCCCTCAGGAAGGACCCCCGCCCGGATTCGTGGACACCGGGCACGCGCGTGGACACGCACGGGCCGAAAAGTGGGTTCGTGATTGGGATGCCAGCGGGCGACGCCACGCCACGGCACAGGTGATCAGCCTGTCGCAGCCGGCGGTGTTCCCGCTCCGTAGGTACTCAATCACGGCGGCACGGGTTCGCGAGGATGTTTCGTCAGCCCCGCCTCAACAGATGAGCAGGCCGAGCGGGGTGCCGCTGGCGCGCAGCGCGGCCAGGGCGTCGGGCACCGCCAGCGGCGGGGGGACGGGCAGGTCGTACGGCTGGGCGCGGAGCACCTCGGTGGCCCGGCGGGTAGGCACGGAGGTGACCGGGTAGCCCCGGGCGGTGGCGCGGTCCAGGGACCGGCGGCGACGACCGAACCCGGCAACGGCCAGCCACTGCGGCAGCCCGGCCAGCGCCGGCGAGCGCACCCCGGGCGGCTCGGGGAGCACGTCCACCGAGGCGAACGGCTCGCTGCCGGCCAGCCACCACTCGGCCTGCTCGACGCTGCGCCGGGTGGCGTTCTCACACCAGTACGGCACCATCCCCGCCCGTACCACCTGCCACGGGTCGAGCAGTCGGCCGCATTCCACCACCAACCGGTCACCGGTCTTGCCGGCGGCGCGCAGCCAGCGCCGGTACAGGTCGGCCACGGCGGCGCTGAGCACCTCCGGTCCCGGGAACAGCAGCCGGTGCACCGGTCGTCCGGCGCGGGCGGTCCACTCCCGGACGGCGCGGTCCAGACCGGGCTCCACCCCGTGCTCGGCGGCGGCCGGCGGGGCGGAGATCTCCGGCGGATCCCAGTTCACGCCGTCTCCCCCGGCCGAGCGCAGCACCTGCCGCAGCGCGTGGCTGTCCGGGTGGAAGTCGACCGGTTCCAGCCCGCTGGCCGGGGAGCCGACCTGGAAGCTGTGCCCGTCGGCGGCGTCGTGCACCGGCCAGGTCCGCGCGTCGCTGAGCACCAGCACCGGCGCGCCGGGCGTCAACCGGTCGGTCAGGAACCGCCGGTACGCGGTCGGCAGCGTCCGCCAGCGGGCGGTCAACGAGACCGTGACGCCGGCCAGCGAGCCTCGGCTGGCCGGGCAGTGCACCTGACGTACGTGCAGGTCGGGGTTGCCGGCCAGCAGCCGTCCGGTGAGGGCGGCGCCGTGATCCAGTGCGGCGCGGGGGCGGTCCACCGCGCCGCGCGGCCAGTGCGCGGTCATCTCGAACCCGGCGGGCAGCCACGGCATCCCGAGCGCGGTCGCCAGGTGGGCGGCGGCACCGTGCGGCGAGCCCAGCAGCACCCCGGGGTACCGTCCGCGCGGGTACTGGTCGACGAACCACCCGGCGACCCGGGCGGCGTCGACCTCGGCGGCCTGCCCGGCGGTCAGGGCCACCCGACCGGCGGTACGCGCGGCGGCGGCCCGACGGATCGGGTCCGGGGTGCCGGCGAAGCGGGACACCGGCCCGACGTGACCGAGATCGGCGCAGTCGGCGCCGCGGAGCGCACGGGCGATGGCCGCGACGAGAATCCGGGAGGTGCTGCCCACCGCGACCACCCGGTCGCCGGCCAGCCCCGCACCCGCTGCCGTGAGTCCCGGTCGCGATCCTCGCGCCGGCCCCACCGTGCCCCGTTCGCTCACGCGGCCCGGCTTCCCGCCCGGATGCGGCTTAAACAGGGCATCCCTCCACCGAGCGGGATCAATCAGGTGATCTTCGTCCGTCCACCCCGACGGTGTGCAACGCCCCGGGGAGGCCCACGCCGCCCGGACCGACCACCAGTTCCAGCAGGCACGGCCGATCCGCGCCGAACGCCTCGGCCCCGGCCGCTCCGATCAACTCCGGTCGGTCGACCCGGATGCCGCGCAGACCCAGCAGGCGGGCCCAGCCCGCGTACGGGACGTCGTCGGCGGGCGGGTGGGGCGGCTGCGCGTACCGGGGGTGCCCGGAGCGGGTGTTCAGCACCAGCAGCACCAGGCGTGGGTCGGTCCACGCCGCCCGGTGCCGGGCGACGGCGACCAACTCGGCCAGCCCGGAGGCGCGCATCCCCTCGTCGGCCACGACGGCGAGCACCGGGCGGTCCGGCGCGGCCAGCTTGGCGGCCAGCGCGTACGGCAGGGCGGCGCCGGGCGCACCATCGGCGCGCAGCACCTCGACCCCGGCCGGTACGCGCAGGTGGCGGGCGTACCCGGCGACGCTGCCGCCGCCGTCCACGGTCACCGCGCCGCCCGCCGGCAGCCGGGTGACCAGGTCGTCGAGGGCCTGCCCCGGGTCGACCGCCCAGCGGTCGTCCCCGGGCGGACGGTGACCGGACGCGTCACCGGGCAGCACCAGGCAGACCGGGCCGCCGCCGCGCAGCGCACTGCCCAGCGCCTCGTCCACCAGCTCCGGCACCCGGGCCGGGTCGGCGGCGTACCGGACGTGCCGGCACGTGCCGGCGAAACGGGGCCCGTCGTCGCGGTGTCCGTCGAGCTGCTGCTCGCCGAGCACCGCCAGCACCGGCAGGCCGGACCGGCGGGCGGCGTCGAGACCGCCGAGCAGCCCCAGCGCGTCCGGCCCGCCGTCGGAGAGGCAGACGCCGACCCCACCGGCGAACCGGGCGTGCCCGGCGGCCATCAGCGCGGCGCTCTCGGCGTGCCGCACGGGGACGAACTCCGGGTCGCCGCCGGCCGCGCGCACCGCCTCGACCAGTGGCGCGGTCGCCGTGCCCGGCGCGCCGTAGACCCGCGCGACCCGCCAGGCCAGCAACCGTGCGACGACCGCGTCCGCGACGGCCGGGTCAGGCACCGCCCCGTCCCGGGGTGACCGGGTCGACGTAGCGCAGCACCGCGCCGACGCCCTCCACCAGCTCCGGAGCCTCGTCCGGACCCAGCACGGTCAGCTCGGCGTCGGTGCCGACCAGTGCCCGCACCAGCGCCGCGTCGGCGCGTACCCGGGCCGGGTCCGACACCGTGGCGAGCTGGCTCGGGTCGGTGGCGATGTCGGTGGCCGCCGGACCAATCCAGAGTTCCCCGTCGGCGGACGGGTCGTCCACCAACAGCATCGTGTCGACCTGGTTTCGTTGCAGCGCGGCGACCACGGCGTCGAGTCCGGCGCCGACGTCCTCCTGCGTGCCGAAGCGGTCCAGCGCGGCGGTGACCCGCTGGTCGGCCACCTCGGCGATGGTCTGCACGGTCAGGTCGTCGAGCAGGCTCTGGTCGGCCCCCTCGGCCCGGGAACCGGCGTCGGTGCGGACCACCATGTCCTGCCAGCGGGCCGGCATCTGGGCGGCGATCATGCCGGTGGCCCGGATGTCGCCGGCCACCACGACCACCTCGGCGCCGACCCGTTCGGCCAGCTCCACGGTGGCGGCGGTGACGTCGCCCGCGTTGTGGTGCCACGCCTCCATGGCGGCGCGCTGGTAGCGCGACTGTGACCAGCCACCGGGCTTGACCCGGCGCAACGGGAAGCTCTCCCGACCGGTCACGTGCGCCCGCCGGGGCACCCCACCGGCGCTGACCGACATCGCGTCGGCGCCGGTCCGGTCGGCCAGCACCCGCACCCACGCGACCTGCTCACCCCGTTGGGCCAGCAACGGCATCACGTGCGGCAGCGGCGCGTACGCGGCCAGGTCCCGCCGGGGTGGCGCGGACAGGTACTCGGAGAGCACCACCCGCCCCTGGGCCCCGAAGACGGCCAGCCCGTAGTCCCCGGGCATCGGATCGTGGCCACGCACCACCCGGTCGATGGCGGCGATGGTCGGTTCGTCGGCACCCTGCTCGGCGAGCTGCTGTTGCAGACCGCGCCAGCGCAGGTCGAGTGCGGCGTGGGCGTCCTCGGTGTCCAACGAGGCGTCCAGGTAGACCGAGCACCACGGACCCGGGCGCTGGTAGAGCGGGCGCAGGAAGGACAGCTGCATGCTCGACCCCTTTCCGGCTCGGCCCACCGCTTACCCGCACCACCCGGCTTGTCACCTGCCGGCAACCGCGTGACCGGTTTTCATTCACGTCGTTCAACCCCGAGGATCGATACGATCTGTAGGCGAAATCGGACTCTGGGTGGTGGACATGGACACGACGTCGTACTCCCGGCGCAGCCTGCATCCGACGGGTCGGATCCTCACCGCGCAGATCGTGCGGCTGATGGACGGCTACCCGCGAGAGGTGCGCGTGGGGCAGCCGGTGCTGGTGGTGGTGGTCGCCGCCGCCGGGTTGATCGGCCTGCTCGCCAAGCTGGTCCGGGCCGCGCTCAGCGCCGGGTCCGGCACCGGCCGACGCAGCTTCAAGGAACTGAAGAAGGGGCCGGAGTACCTGGTCACCCCGGTCCGCCTGCGCGACTCGGACGGCAAGTTGTACGAGGTGGAGCTGCACGGGCACCTGCCGCAGAGCGCGCTACACCCGGCCGACCACGTCCAGCTCACCCTGCGCGACCAGGGCGACCCGGACCTGGCGCCGAAGATCGAACGGATCGTCAACCTGACCACCGGTCAACTGCTGCGGCCGCGCACCGCCACCGTGTGGTCGCACCTCGGCCCGCCGCTGCTGCTCCAGGCCATGCTGGGCCTGCTGCTCCTGGCCGGGCTGGCCGCCTGCACCGCGCTGACCTGAGCCTCAGCCGACCGGGGCGGGCTCCCGCTGCGGCGCGGACGTGGTGTCGAGCATGCCGCGTCGGCGGGCCCAGCGCTCGAAGACGATGGTGGCGAACGGCGGCACCGCGCAGGCCAGCGCCACCACGGTGGCCGTCAGGCTCCACCGGTTCACCCGGGCCACGGCCAGCACCAGCAGCCCGTACACCACGAAGAGCGCACCGTGGATCGGGCCGAACACCTTGACTCCCAGCTCGTTGTCGGGCGGGCCGTACTTCGCCGCCATCCCGGCCAACAGGCCGGCCCAGGAGATCGCCTCCGCGATCGCCGCCACCACGAACAGCCGGGTCACCTTTTCGCGCACGTCAGCCATGGTATGTGCCGCCGGATCCGCGAAACGCACGCGGTCGGGGCTTCCGCCCGGATGCATGGACGCGTCACGTCGGGGGTACCAGGGGTGACAAGGTGGTGACCATGGGCGAGGAAGTCGGCGCGCAGACCTTCAGTCGCCAGGATCGGGCTCGCTACCGGGACAAGGTGCGGCGCTGTCTCGACGTCTTCGCCGAGATGCTGCGGGAGTCCCGGTTCGACGTCGACCGGCCGATGACCGGCCTGGAGATCGAGCTGAACCTGGTGGACGAGGACTCCATGCCCACCATGCGCAACACCGACGTGTTGCGTGCGGTGGCCGACCCGAGTTTCCAGACGGAGCTCGGGCAGTTCAACGTCGAGATCAACGTGGCGCCCCGGCGGCTGACCGGCACCGGCCTGGCCGAGTTCGAGCAGAGCGTACGGGCCAGCCTGAACGCCGCCGACCAGCAGGCCCGGACGGTCGACGCCCGCCTGGTGATGATCGGCATCCTGCCGACCGTACGCCCCGAACACCTGACCGCCGCGACGCTGTCGCCCAATCCCCGCTACGCGTTGCTCAACGAGCAGATCTTCGCCGCCCGGGGCGAGGACCTGCGGATCTCGGTCAACGGCGTGGAACGGCTGTCGGTGACCGCCGACACCATCACCCCGGAGGCCGCCTGCACCAGCACCCAGTTCCACCTCCAGGTCTCCCCGGCGCAGTTCGCCGACTACTGGAACGCCGCCCAGGCCATCGCCGGGATCCAGGTGGCGCTCGGTGCGAACTCGCCGCTGTTCTTCGGCCGGGAACTGTGGCGCGAGACCCGCATCCCGCTGTTCCAGCAGGCCACCGACACCCGCCCCGAGGAGATCAAGACGCAGGGCGTGCGGCCCCGGGTGTGGTTCGGGGAACGCTGGATCACCTCGGTCTTCGACCTGTTCGAGGAGAACGTGCGCTACTTCCCGGCCCTGCTGCCGGTCTGCGACGACGAGGACCCCTCGGAGACGCTGGCCGCCGGTGGCGTACCGAACCTGGCCGAGCTGCGGTTGCACAACGGCACGATCTACCGCTGGAACCGACCCGTCTACGACGTGCACCGGGGCCGCCCGCACCTGCGGGTGGAGAACCGGGTGCTGCCGGCCGGGCCGACCGTGCTGGACACCGTCGCCAACGGCGCCTTCTACTTCGGACTCGTGCGGGCACTCGCTGAGGCGGACCGGCCACTGTGGTCGCAGATGTCGTTCAGCGCCGCCGAGGAGAACTTCAACACCTGCGCCCGGCACGGCATCGACGCGCGCGTCTTCTGGCCCGGCCTGGGCTACCTGCCCGTCACCGAGTTGGTGCTGCGTCGCCTGCTCCCGCTGGCCCAACAGGGCCTGGACCACTGGGGCGTCGACCCGGACGAGCGGGACCGCCTGCTCGGCGTCATCGAGCAGCGCTGCCTCACCGGACGCAACGGCGCGAGCTGGCAGGTCGCCACCCTGCACCGGCTGGAGTCGACCGATCAACTCGACCGGCCGGAGGCGCTGCGCGAGGTGCTGCGGCACTACGTGGAGCTGATGCACAGCAACCGCCCGGTCCACGAGTGGCCGATCCCCTGACGACCTCCCGACACAGAGAGTGACCGGACAGGCGCGGGCACTAGCGTAGGAGCGACTTCCTTCCGCCGGGTCGAGAGGATCCGCCGATGCCTCCGTCACACCGACACTCCGTCACCCGTCTCGTCGTACCGCTGCTCGCGCTCGCCCTCGTCGGCGGTGCCCTCCAGCCCCTGCCCGCCGCCGCCGGCCCGCGCACCGGAACCGCCACCACCGGCGAGCTACGGACCACGATGCGGGACGCCGCCACCGGCGCCGACGCCCGCGGCTGCCTGCACCTGGTCCCGGTCGACCGGGACCCGCTCACCGTCGTCGCCATCGGCGAGGAACAGGTCGGGCGGCTCGCCGGCTGCACCGGGACCGAAGGCGGCGCGGTGGTCGTCACCGCCGTGCCACCCGGCCGCTACCGCCTGCTGGCCCGCCCTTACGAACCCCACCACGGACTCCAGTGGGTCGGCGCGCACGGCGGCACCGGACAACGGGAGAAGGCGACGGTCGTCACGGTGCGGGCCGGCCGGACCGTCACCGCGCCGACGGTCCGCTTCGACCCGGCGGGCGCGGTGACCGGCCAACTGTCCCAGCCGGACGGAACGCCGCTGCTCTACTACGCGAGCGTCTCGACGATGCCGTTCGTCGCGCATCCCAAGTACGGCAGCCCCGGCGCCATCAACGACGAGAACGGTCGATACACGCTGACCGGCCTCGGGCCGTACCACTGGCCGTTGTACTTCACCGCGAACCACATGGCCAGCCAGTGGTCCGGCGGCACCGCCGACTGGCGCGAGGCCCGCACGGTCCGGGTCCGCGCCGGTCGGACCGCCACCCTCGACCAGACGCTCAGCCCCGGCACGGTGCTCAGCGGCACCGTCACCGCCCCGGACATCTCCTACTACGCGCAGGTGATCGCGTTCCACTCCCGCACCGGTGACGTCGTGGGCGTGTCGGACGCGGGCTCCGAGTACACGCTGCGGCTGCTGCCGGGGCAGTCGGTGGTGCTGCGCTGCGACTGCGCGTACACGCCGAGCCGGTGGTATCCGAACGCCGCGCAGATCGGCGGCGCCCAGTCCCTACGGGTACGCGGCACCCCGTTGACCGCGCACTTCGACTTCACCGGTGCCGCCGTGCCGTGAGCCCGGTTCAGCGCAGGGCGGCCAGGGTGAGCGTGGTCGCCCGAGCGAGAAGGGCGTCGTCCGACTCGGCGTCCTTCTCGCCACGGCTGGAGAGCACGGCCAGCACGATCGGCGGCCGGTCCGGCGGCCAGAGCACCGCGATGTCGTTGCGGGTGCCGTAGCCGCCGGAGCCGGTCTTGTCCCCCACCACCCAGCCGTCCGGCGCACCCGCCCGGATCGTGGAGTCGCCGGTGGTGTTGCGGCGCAGCCAGTCGACCAGCAGCGCGCGGTCGGCGTCGGGCAGCACGTCGTCGACCGCGTACGCCCGCAGCGAGGTGGCCAACGCGTGCGGCGTACTGGTGTCCCGGGTGTCACCCGGCCGGGCCTCGTTGAGCGCGGTCTCCCGGCGGACCGGTCGGGTCACGTCGTCGCCGACCGCGCGCAGGGCACGCTGGAATCCGGCCGGACCGCCGAGCCGGTCGAGCAGCAGGTTCCCGGCGGTGTTGTCGCTGTAGCGCACCGCCGCGTCGGCGACCTCCCGCAGCGTCATGCCGGTCGCCACGTGCCGCTGCGTGATCGGCGAGTAGGTCACCAGGTCGTCGCGGGAGTACCGGACCACCGAGTCCAGTTCCTCGGGCTCGGTCGCGTCCAGCACCGCCGCCGCCGCGAGCGCCTTGAACGTCGAGGCGTACGCGAAGCGCTCGTCGGCCCGGTGCGCGACGGTGCGTCCGGTGCCGGTGTCGACCGCGTACACGCCGAGCCGGGCGTCGAACTCCCGCTCCAGCGGGGCGAAGTCCACCGTCACCGGCGCGGCCGACGTGGGTGACGCAGCGGTCGGGGACTGCGGTGCCGGTGGGGGTGTTGGCGCGGTCGAGGTGCCCGACGAGCATCCGACCAGCAGGACGGCGAGCAGGACGGCGAGCAGGACGGCGAGCAGGACGGCGACGGCAGCGGCGGTACGGCGGGAGGTGCGGGGCACGGTGGTCCTTCCGACGGCGGCCGGCCGACCGGGTCACCCCGGTCGGCCGTCCCCAGCCTGACACGACCCCGGCCCCGGCTTAGCACCTCGCGTCCACGGCCCTATCCGGACCGCTACCGGAACAGCGTGGCGCGCCCGTCGCGGCTGCCCACCAGCCGACCCCGGATGTCCAGGTCGTTCACCTGGTCGGCGGTACCGAGCCCCCGGGTGAACAGGTCGACGGTGCGACCGGCCCACCACAGCACCGGTCGCTGCTCGTAGGAGGGGGTTTCGCTGTATCCGAGAACCAGGCCCAGGTCGTTCACGTCGGTCGCCCAACTCCTCGGGCCGCCCAGCGTGCCCAGGTCGGTCAGCACCCCGGCGCGCCAGCGGAAGGCCCGGCTGCCGCCCCAGCCGACCACGTGGCCCAGGTTGTTGATCGCCATCGCGTGGAGACCGATCTGGGTGACGACGCCGTCGCGCAGCCGGCCGCCCACGCAGGTGCACGGGTAGTCGTACGGCGGGACGTTGAACGTGCCCACCACGTCGCCCCGGTTGTTGAGCCCGTCGGTCGTCTCGTAGAAGTCCTGTCGGCCCAGGTCAGTGAAGACGCCGTCCTGCCACAGGAAGCGGTGCGGGATGTCGGTGGGCGGGTTGCTCAGCCCGAGCACCTGCCCCCGGTCGTTGACGGCCACCGCCTCGCTGTAGTCGCCGCCGAGGGTGCCCAGGTCGATCATCTGACCGTTGCGCCAGAACACCGCCCGGGTGATCCCCTCCGGCCCGGTCGAGGTGCCGACCACGTCGCCGCGTTCGTTGACGTCGACGGCGGTGGACTCCAGGTACCCCGGTAACACGCCGAGGTCGGTCATCACCCCGTTGCGCCACACGAACGCGTGCCGGGCGCCGCCGGCCGTCAGGCTCCAGCCGACGACCGTGCCCCGGTCGTTGGTCGCAGTGGCGGCGCTGGCGGTACCGCCCAGGGTGCCCAGGTCGACGGCGCGGTAGGTGAGCGGGGTGGCGGAGGCGGCGGAGGCGGGCAGGACGGTCAGCGCGGACGCGACCAGCACGGTCGCGGTGACGGCGGCGGACAGGCGGGTCGACAACCTCAACGGGTCCTCCTCGGGAAGCGGGTGACCGGTCGGCGCCGCCTCTCACCGAGCGTGGACGAAACACGACCGGACGACTACGCACAGTAGAGCGCGCGCCGCGAGAAGGTCACCTCGGTCGATCGGCCATCGATCGATGGCCGCGCGCCGCCCAGTCACACCGTCCCGGTCGCCGGACGTACCGCCGGACTCGGCGCGGTCGACGCGCGGCAGGGGATCAGCCGCCCGCCTGCCACACCTTCCAGAGGCCGTAGAGGGCCGAGACGCCGAGCGCCACGGTGCCCAGCAGGACCGCCTGACGGCGCTGCGCACTCGGACGTACCTGGGCGACGACGGTGGCCACGTAGAGCACCGCCACGATGATCGTCCAGGCCCACGCGGTGGAGATCCGTTCGTCGACCCGGCAACCGGCGGGCGCGGGATGGATCGCCGGGCACACGTCGACGCGCGGCACGGCCAGATACCAGAAGCCGGCCCAGGCGAGGACCGCGACGACGCTCGCCACGGCGACCGCCAGCCAGGGTCGGACGGCTGCGGGCACGGCCACCTCCTTCGGGACACCCGGGGCGTCGGACGTGCGGGACACCCGGGGGCGGCCAGCGTACCGGTCGCGGATCTTCGTGCCGGAGACGGCACCGCCCGCCGTCGACGGTGGGTGACCGTCGACGGCGGGCGGATGAGCCTGGTCGGAGCCCCGGCGGTCAGTCGACGCCGAACTCCATGGCGGCACGGTCGAGGGCCGCGTCCTCGGTCGAGGAGACGCCCCGGGAGGCGATCGCCTCCGCGCCGCCCTCCGGCATCGCCCCGATGAGCCCGGTCGAGGCGGCCTGCGCGGCACCGAGCACCCGCTGCGGCGCGCCGCCGACCATGCCCAGGTTGGCGTACTGCTCCAGCTTGGCCCGCGAGTCGGCGATGTCCAGGTTGCGCATGGTGAGCTGGCCGATCCGGTCCGCCGGGCCGAACGCCGAGTCCTCGGTACGCTCCATCGACAGCTTGTCCGGGTGGTAGCTGAAGGCCGGGCCGGTGGTGTCCAGGATCGAGTAGTCCTCGCCCCGACGCAGCCGCAGCGTCACCTCGCCGCTGACCGCCGTGCCGACCCAGCGTTGCAGCGACTCGCGCAGCATCAGCGCCTGCGGGTCCAGCCAGCGCCCCTCGTACATCAGGCGGCCGAGACGGCGACCCTCGTTGTGGTAGTTCGCCAGGGTGTCCTCGTTGTGGATGGCGTTGACCAGCCGCTCGTAGGCGGCGTGCAGCAGCGCCATGCCGGGCGCCTCGTAGATGCCCCGGCTCTTGGCCTCGATGATCCGGTTCTCGATCTGGTCGGACATGCCCAGGCCGTGCCGGCCGCCGATGGCGTTGGCCTCCAGCACCAGGTCCACCGCGCTGCCGAACTCCTTGCCGTTGATCGTGACCGGGCGGCCCTGGTCGAAGCCGATCGTCACGTCCTCGGTGGGGATCTCCACCGCCGGGTCCCAGAACCGGACGCCCATGATCGGGTTGACCGTCTCGATACCGGTGTCCAGGTGTTCGAGGGTCTTCGCCTCGTGCGTGGCGCCCCAGATGTTGGCGTCCGTGGAGTACGCCTTCTCGGTGCTGTCCCGGTAGGGCAGGCCGCGCTCCTGTAACCACTCGGACATCTCCGTGCGGCCACCCAGCTCGGTGACGAAGCTGCTGTCCAGCCACGGCTTGTAGATCCGCAGTTGCGGGTTGGCCAGCAGGCCGTACCGGTAGAAGCGCTCGATGTCGTTGCCCTTGAAGGTCGACCCGTCGCCCCAGATCTGGACGTCGTCGGCGACCATCGCGCGCACCAGCAGCGTGCCGGTGACCGCGCGCCCCAAGGGCGTGGTGTTGAAGTACGCCCGCCCGCCCGAGCGGATGTGGAAGGCGCCGCAGGTCAGCGCCGCCAGCCCCTCCTCGACCAAGGCTGCCCGGCAGTCGACCAGGCGGGCCAGCTCGGCGCCGTAGCTGAGCGCGCGACCGGGCACCGAGGCGATGTCGGGCTCGTCGTACTGGCCGATGTCGGCGGTGTAGGCGCAGGGCACCGCGCCCTTGTCGCGCATCCACGCGACCGCGACCGAGGTGTCGAGGCCGCCGGAGAAGGCGATGCCGACACGTTCACCCGTGGGCAGGGAGGTAAGAACCTTGGACACAAGGAAGAGTATGCACCACCCCGCATACCCATGCAAGTTGGCGGCGCAAGGAAGGGCCCCCTACTAACGCCTCGTGCATAGCAGGGGTCCCCTCCTTACATCCGGGTGCCGGCTGCCTCGCGGAGGGCGGTGATCGTGGTGCGTACGGCGGGCGTGTCCGCGACGGCGTCGTGCACCACCACGTGGATCGAGCGCATCGGCGTCGGGCGGACCACCCGGATCGGGGTCACCCCGTCGGGCAGGTGTGCGGCGCCGAGCGCGGGCAGCACCGTGAGGCCGATACCGGCGGCGACGAAGGCGAGCGCCGTCCGGTAGTCGTGCGCCTCGACCCGGAACGCCGGGCTGAATCCGGCGGCGGTGCACGCTTCGAGGAGTTTGGCGCGGCACCAGCCTCGGGCGAAGTCGTTGTCGACCCAGCGTTCCTCGGCGAGTTCGGCCAGGTCCACCTCGTCGTGGCCGGCGAGGGGGTGCCCGGCGGGCAGGACGGCCACGTAGGGGTCGTCGACGATGTGCTGGGCGGTGAAGCCCGTACCGGGCTCGAAGCCGGGGTCCGCCACGACCACCTGGACGTCGGCGCGTTCCTCCCGGCTGTCCGGGATGTGTTCCCGCAGTTGCAGGTCGATCCGGACGCCGGGGAGTTCGGTGAGGATGCGCCGCACCACCAGCGGCATCCACGCCTCGCCCACCGACGCGAAGTACGCGATGGAGAGCGAGCCGGTGCGGCCGGTCCGCAGGTCCGCGATCAGCGACTCGGCCGCGCCGACCCGGGCGAGCACCCGGTCCGCCTCGGCGGCGAGGGCGTGGCCGGCGGCGGTGGGCCGCAGGCCCCGACCGGCGCGGGCGAGCAGGGTGAGGCCGGTCTCGCGTTGCAGCGCGGTGAGGTGTTGGCTGACGGCGGAGGGGGTGTAGCCGAGGTTGACAGCAGCGGCGGCGACGGAGCCGGACGCGACGACGGAACGGAAGACCCGGAGGCGGTGGACGTCGAGCACCCCACAACCGTAAAGCAGAACTTAACAGTCGTGAAGAAACAGTCGCTGGTGCTGAATCGTCGGGCGTTCGAGAATCGTTCCATGACGCTCACCGACGCCCCCACCAGGGCCGCCGCCGACAGGCCCCGTGGCACGGCGTACCCCCGACCTGTGGCACCGCGCCGTCGGTCCTGGCCGATCCTGGCCGCCGCCGGGACCACGGTGGTGCTGTGGGCCTCGGCGTTCGTCGGCATCCGCTTCGCCGGACACGACTACTCGCCGGGCGCGATGGCGCTGGGCCGCATGGTGGCAGCATCCGCCGCGCTGACCCTGTTCGTCGTCGTCACCCGACGGTTCCGGGTCCTGCACACCGACGTGGCGGCGCCCCGCCGGGTCGCCGTTCCCCGGGGCGGCACGCTGGGGCTGATCGTGCTCTGGGGCGTGGCCTGGTTCGGCGGGTACAACGTGGCGCTGAACGCCGCCGAGCGGCTGGTCGACGCCGGGACGGCCGCGCTACTGGTGGCGGTCGCACCCATCCTCGTGGCGATCGCCGCGACGCTGGTCCTCGGCGAGCGGCTCACCGGCCGCCTCGGCGTCGGCGTGACGATCGCCTTCGCGGGCGTGGCCCTGATCGCCGTCGGCGGCTTCACCGGGCACGCCGACCCGGTGGGCGTCGCGCTGGCGATACTCGCCGCCCTGCTCTACGCCTTCGGCGTACTGCTCCAGAAGCGTCTCCTGGCGCGGGTCGACGCGGTGACGATGACCTGGCTCGGCGCGTCGGCCGGGACGGCGGCCCTGCTGCCGTTCGCGCCCACGCTGCTCGCGGAGTTCGCCGCCGCCCCGCTCCCGGCGACCCTGGGCGTGCTGTTCCTCGGCGTGTTCCCGACCGCGATCGGCTTCCTCACCTGGGGTTACGTCCTGTCCCGCTGGACCGCGGGCCGCACCACCGCCGCGACCTACCTGGTCCCGCCGGTCACGGTCCTGCTCTCCTGGACGCTGCTGGGTGAGGTACCGGCGCCGCTCGCCCTGCTGGGCGGCGCGCTCTGCCTGACCGGCGTGGTCTTCGCGACGCGCCGCTGACCCCGAACCCTTGGCTCCCACCCGCCGCGCCTCACGCAGGGCGCGTGGCCCCGCTCGCGCCCCGAAGTGTGCCCCCTCGGCTCCTTTCGAGCTGACGGCGTAGACGGATCAGCAGCACCGACCGACCTCGCCGTGAGACCTCCCACCGTCGGCACCCGGGCCGTTACCGTCGGTTCGTGACCTGGACCGAGCCTTCCGTCTGGTACGCCAACCTGCCGACCTTCCACGCCTCGGCCGGTGCCCTGATCACCGACCCGGCCGGTGACGTCCTGCTGGTCAAGCCCCGCTACCGCGACTACTGGGCGTTCCCCGGCGGCGGCATCGAGTCCAACGAGTACCCGCACCATGCGTGCGCCCGCGAGGTCCACGAGGAACTGGGCCTCACGCTGCCCGTCGGTGACCTGCTCGTGGTGGACTGGGCACCACCCGACGGTCCGCGCCTACGCTCCCTGATCCACTTCACCTTCGTCTGCGGCACGCTCACCGGCACGGAGCGCTTCGACCTGCCCGAGGACGAACTGACCGAGGCCGGCTTCTTCCCGCCCACCGAAGCCGAGAAGCGCCTCCCCGCCGCAGTGGCCCACCGGATCAGCGCCGCCCTCCACGCCCGATCCCGACGCAGGCCGATCTACCTCCCCGCCGACCCCACCCCCGCAGCGCCCAACCCGGCAACCACGATCGAAAGAGCCTGACGGATCGCCGAACCCCTGGGCCGAACGATCGCCGACCAGGGTGGCCGGGCGCGCCACACCGGCCGGGGCCGGTGGCCTCCGCGCGATCGCACCAGAAGCGGTCATGGGAACCAACTCCCCAGGCCCACGCGCTCGCCTCCGCCGCAAGATCACCCTCGATCCGGGATCGAGTGGTCATCGTCGCGCTTGGGTGCCACTCGATCCGTGATCGAGCGTGATCAGCTACTCCGAAGAGTCGTGCACGCTCATCGCATCGTCACCGACTCGGATCGCCGCTCGACCAGGCGGGGACCCGCCGGACGTAGACCGAGCTCGGCGCCGGTGTGCACGTGCCGCCGTGCCTCTGCACTCGGACCTGTACGCCGACAGGCGCGGACAACCGTGCACCGACGGGAGGGGTCTGGTCGAGTCGGGGGGCAGCAGCGGGGGCGGGACCGGTCGTAGACTCCCCGGGCTGCGCCGCAGCACGGCGCACCGACTCGGGAGGACGTCCGTGGCGAGTGACGCGCACGAAGCGGGAAGACTCTCCGCTGCCGACGGAAGCAGCAGCAACCGCCGACCCCTGATCCTGGTGACAGTGGCGGTCGTGGTGGCGATGGTGGCGGGTCTGAGCGTGTGGGTCGCCCGACGGGGCTCGCACACGGGCGGCATCGCCACGTCGGTACCCGTCCGATTCGATCCGAGCCAGCAACTGCTCCGCTTCGGCTATCTACCTGGCCCCGTCGTCAGCGCCAGTTACACCACCGGCCCTGAGGTACACCACCTCGACATTCATGGATCATTCGACGACGCGCCGACCACCGAAGAGGAACACGCTTCCTCATTCAACCCTGACTGGTCGATCGAGATCCGGATGGCAGCGCGGGGTGTCGATATCCGCAGTGTCGTTCCGTATGACGAGGACTCGGGCGAGGTGCCCGTTCGCGGAGAACGAATCCGGGTGGGCGATCGTCCCGCCTTCCAGGCCACCTTCGACTACAGCCGGGTGCTGACCTGGGAATACGCGCCGGACGCGTGGATGCATATGATGCTGAGTGCGGAGAGCTCGGACGACCGCCGGGATGAGACCGCGCGTCAGGTGGCCGAGGGGGTTCACCTGGAAGCCACCCCACGGGCCCTGCCGATCCGGGTGAAGGGCCTGCCCGACGGCGCCGTGCTCGAAAGTACGTGGCTGTACTGGAAGGCGGACGAACACATCTCGTTCTCCGCCGACTATCTGGTGGGGCGGGTCGAGGAGAACCAGCCGGATCCGCGGCCTGTCGTTCGGGTCGGGGTCAGCACCGAGAAGCTGGCCCGCGCCAGGCACCTCGACCGAGTCACCGTGGCAGGCCGGCCCGCCACCGCGTTCGAGTCGCGGGGCAGGGGCACCAACAGCTTCTACCGGGTGGCCCGACTGCCCGGTGAGTGCACCGGGTGCGTCGCGGAGGTGCGGATCGAGCCGACCGCTACTGCCGTGATGGGGGACCGAGCGGACGGGTTGAAGCTGGCGGCCTCGATCCGGTTGATGGAGGGCCGCGAGGATCCCGCCGGGTGGCGCTTCTGGTAGCCGGAGGCCACCGACTAGCCAGCGGCCACCGGCGGCCCGCCACCGGTGGCCGAGGACGACAGGCCGGTCAGAGCGCCACGATCGCTGCCGTCTCCGCCGGTAGTTCGATGCGGTCGCGTTGCACCGTGACGCCCTCCCCGGTGGCCAGCAGCACCCGGCGGGCCACCCCGGGCAGGGTGACCCGCTGCGGCTTGTCCGCGAGGTTCGCCGCCACCAGGCAGCCACCACGCCGCATCACCAGGAACCGGTCGCCGTGGCGGACGTCGATGGCGAACAGGTGCGGGTCGGACAGCTCGGGGCGGGACTTGCGCAACGCGATCAGGCGGCGGTGGAACTCGTACATCTGTCGGTGTTCGGGTTTGTCCAGCTCGGCCCAGTCCAACCGGGAGCGGACGAAGGTCTGCCGGTCCTGCGGGTCGGGCACGTCGCCGGGCGGCCAGCCGTGGGCGGCGAACTCGCTGCGCCGGCCGGCCACCACGGCAGCCGCCAACTCGGGCTCCGGGTGCGACGTGAAGAACTGCCAGGGGGTGGAGGCCGCCCACTCCTCCCCCATGAACAGCATCGGCGTGAACGGGGCGGTCATCAGCAGCGTCGCGCCGACGCGCAGCAGCGCCGGGGACAGCGTCGCCGAGAGGCGATCACCAACCGCGCGGTTGCCGATCTGGTCGTGGTTCTGCAGGTACGCGACGAAGCGGTGGCCGGGGGTACGCGGGTCGACCGGGCGGCCGTGCTGGCGGTGGCGGAAGCTGGACCAGGTGCCGGTGTGGAAGAACGCGCCGGTGAGCACCTCGGCGAGGCACTCCATGGTGCCGAAGTCGCCGTAGTAGCCCTGCCGTTCGCCGGTGAGCAGGGTGTGCAGGGCGTGGTGGGCGTCGTCGTTCCACTGGGCGTGCAGGCCGTAGCCGCCGGCCTCGCGGGGGCTGATCAGTCGGGGGTCGTTGAGGTCGGACTCGGCGATCAGGGAGAGCGGGCGGCCCAGGTGCACCGAGAGCGACTCGACCTCGACGGCGATCTCCTCCAGCAGGTGCACCGCGCGGGAGTCGGGCATCGCGTGGACGGCGTCCAGCCGCAGGCCGTCGACGTGGTAGTCGCGCAGCCACATCAGGACACTGTCGGTGATGAAGCGGCGTACGCCGTCGGAGTGCGGGCCGTCCAGGTTGACCGCCTGGCCCCAGGGGGTGTCCCGCTCGCTGAGGTACGGCGCGAACATCGGCGCGTAGGCCCCGGAGGGCCCGAAATGGTTGTAGACGACGTCGAGGATCACCCCCAGCCCCTTGGCGTGGGCGGCGTCGATAAGCCGTTTGAGGCCGTCCGGGCCACCGTACGGTTCGTGCGGGGCGAACCAGCAGACGCCGTCGTACCCCCAGTTGTGCTCGCCGTTGAAGGCGTTGACCGGCAGCAGCTCGATCATGTCGACGCCGAGGTCGACCAGGTGGTCGAGCTTGCCGATCGCGGCGTCGAAGGTGCCTTCCGGGGTGAACGTGCCGACGTGCAGTTCGTAGAGGACGCTGCCGGGCAGTTGCCGCCCGGTCCAGGCGGTGTCGGTCCAGTCGAACGCGGCGTGGTCGTAGCGGCGGCTCGGGCCGTGCACCCCGGCGGGCTGCCACCGCGAGCGGGGATCCGGCAGCGCCCGGTCGTCGTCGTCGAGCAGGAACGCGTAGTCGTCGCCGGCGTCGGGCACCTCGACCCGCCACCAGCCGCCCCGGGAGGCGCGCATCTCGTGGTCGGCGGCGCCCGGCAGGCGCAGTCGGACCCGGGACGCCTCCGGTGCCCAGACGGTGAACTCGGTCATGACGCCTTCCCGGAGCCTTCGAGGGGAGCGAGTAGCGCGACGGGATAGGTGGTGAGCAGGTCGGCCAGACGGACCTGACCGTCACTGTAGACCCGCCCGGTGAACTGGCACGACATCTGGTTAACAGGCAGTGACAGGGTGGTGTCGCGCCAGCCGCCGCCCGCCGCCAGGCCCAGCGGCAGCCGGGTGGCGACGGCGAGCGCGCCGCCCCGGTCGAAGGCGACGGCGTGCCGGGCGGCCGGGCCGTGCACGACGACCGGCTGGTAGTCGCCGAACAGCTCCGGGCGGGCGCGACGCAGCCGCAGGGTGCGGGACACCACGAGCAGCTTGGCCGCGCCGGTCTCGTCCACCGCCGGCTGCCAGCCGGCATCGAGCCGGGCCAGCAGCTCCCGGCGTACGTCGAAGTCGACCGGGCGGCGGTTGTCCGGGTCGACCAGGGAGTCGTCCCACAGCTCGGTGCCCTGGTAGGTGTCCGGCACCCCGGGCATGGCGAGCTGCACCAGCTTCTGCCCGAGCGAGTTGGACCAGCCGGGCGGGGTGATCTCGGCGGCGAACGCGGCGATCGAGGCGTGCACCGCGAGGTCGTCGTACATGGCGTCGACCAGGGCGTGCATCGCCTGCTCGAAGGCCGGGTCGGGGTCGGTCCAACCGGTCGAGGCGGCGGCCTCCCGGGCGGCCTTCTCGGCGTACGCGTGCATCCGCTCGCGCGCGATCGGCCAGGCGCCGACGACGGTCTGCCAGAGCAGGTGAGCCAGCGCGGCATCCGGCAGCGGCACGGCGGACGTCCAGGCGGTGACCTGCTCGGCCCAGCGGCGCGGCAACTCGGCGAGGACGGCCAGGCGGGCGCGGACGTCCTCGCCGCGTTTGGTGTCGTGGGTCGACAGCGTGGTCATGCTGGCCGGCCAGCGTTCGTGCCGGGCGGCGGCGAAGCGGTGGAAGCGGCCGGGCAGGGTGCCGAAGTGGGCGGGGCTGCCGCCGACCTCGTTGAGCGCGACGAACCGGGTCCACCGGTAGTAGGCGGTGTCCTCGACGCCCTTGGCCATCACGGCGCCGGTGAACTGCGGGAAGCGGCGGGCCAGCTCGTCGTCGGGGTCGCGCAGCCGCCGGGTCACCGCGTCCAGCGCGCCGGTCAGGTCGGTGCGGCGGCGGCCGGCCTCGGCACGGGCGTTGGCCAGGTGTCGGGCCCCGTCGGGCGGGTAGCCCCGGTAGACCGGGAACGCGGCGGCCAACTCGGCCAGGGCGGCGCGCGCCGCGTCCGGCTCCACGTCGGGGGCGAGTGCGGCCAGCCGGGCCAGCTCGGTGGCGAGCAGCCGGGTGGCGGCGCCGAGTTTCGTGTCGTGGGTCAGGTCGGCCCAGGAGGTGGCCCGGCCGACCAGCCGGGTGTCCAGGGCGGTGAAGTCGGCCTCGGCGTCGCTGTCGACGAAGAGTCCACCGACGGCGTGGAGGGCGTCGTAGCCGGTGGTGCCCTCCACCGGCCAGGAGGGCAGCTCCTCGCCGTACTCCAGGATCTTCTCCACCACCAGCCACGCGTCGGGGGCGGCCTCGCGCAGCCGCGCCAGGTAGCCGCCGGGGTCGCGCAGCCCGTCGGGGTGGTCGACCCGGATGCCGTCGACCTCGCCGGCCGCCACCCAGGCCAGGATCAGCTCGTGGGTGGCGGCGAACACCTCCGGGTCCTCCACCCGCAGCCCGGCCAGGGCGGCGATCGAGAAGAACCGGCGGTACGTCAGCTCGGCGTCCCCGCGTCGCCAGGAGACCAGCTCGTAGTGCTGCCGGTCGTGCACCTCGCGGGGACTGCCGTCGCCGGTGCCGTCGGCGATCGGGAAGCGGTGCTCGTGGTAGCGCAGCTCACCGTCGGCGATCTTGAGGTCGGCCAGCGCGTCGGGGTCGTCGGCGAGCACCGGCAGCAGCAGTCGGTCCCGCGTCCAGTCGATGTCGAACCAGCGGGCGTACGCCGAGTCGCGTCCCCGGCGCAGCACGTCCCACCAGGCTGGGTTGGCGGCCGGTACGGCGACTCCGGCGTGGTTGGGCACGATGTCCACGACCAGGCCGAGCCCGGCCTCGCGCAGTGCCCGCAGCAGGCGCTGCCGGGCGGGTTCGCCGCCGATCTCCGGGTTGACCTTGCGGTGGTCGACGACGTCGTAGCCGTGCGCGCTGCCCGGCGCGGCGGCCAGCAGCGGCGCGCTGTAGAGGTGGGTGACGCCGAGGTCGGCGAGGTAGTCGGCGAGGCCGGCGGTGGCGTCGAGGTCGAATCCCGGGCTCACCTGCACCCGGTAGGTCGCCCCGACGGGGATAACGGTCATGGTCAGGCCACCCTCTCCAGCACCACCAGCGAGCGGTCCGGTACGCAGACCGAAGCGCCGGTCTCCACGGTGGTGCTCTTGTCCTGGTCGGGTTCGGCGGTGCTGATCACGAGCTCCCAGCGCTGACCGAACTCGGCCGGCGGCGGGGTGAAGTCCAGTGGCGCGTCGTGGGCGTTGAAGCAGAGCCAGAACGAGGCGTCGTGGTGCCGCTGGCCGTACTGGCCGCGTTCCCGGATGCCCTCGCCGTTGACGAACAGCGCGACCGAGCGGCCGAAGTCGTTGCCCCAGTCCTCGCCGGTCATCTCCCGCCCGTCCGGGGTGTACCAGGCCAGGTCGGGCAGGGGCTCGTCGACCCCGCGACCGTGCACCGGCAGGCCGGTGAAGAAGCGGCGGCGCTGGAAGACCTGGTGCTGGCGTCGGAACTGGACCAGCCGGCGGGTGAAGTCGAGCAGGTCGCTGTCGATCGCGTCCCAGTCGACCCAGGCCAGTTCGCTGTCCTGGCAGTACGCGTTGTTGTTGCCCCGTTGGGTCCGGCCCAGTTCGTCGCCGTGGCCGATCATCGGTACGCCCTGGGACAGCAACAGGGTGGCGATGAAGTTGCGTTGCTGCTTGGCGCGCAGCGCGCGTACGCCCGGGTCGTCGGTGTCGCCCTCGACGCCGCAGTTCCAGGAGCGGTTGTGGCTCTCGCCGTCGCGGTTGTCCTCGCCGTTGGCCTCGTTGTGCTTGTCGTTGTAGGAGACCAGGTCGGCCAGGGTGAAGCCGTCGTGGCAGGTGACGAAGTTGATGCTGTGGAAGGGGCGACGCCCGTCGTCCTGGTAGAGGTCGGCGGAGCCGGAGATCCGGGAGGCGAACTCGGCGAGGGTGGCCGGCTCGCCGCGCCAGAAGTCGCGGACCGTGTCGCGGTACTTGCCGTTCCACTCGGTCCACTGCGGCGGGAAGTTGCCGACCTGGTAGCCGCCGGGGCCGACGTCCCACGGCTCGGCGATCAGTTTGACCCGGCTGACCACCGGGTCCTGTTGCACCACCTCGAAGAAGGTGGAGAGCCGGTCGACCTCGTAGAACTCCCGGGCCAGGGTGGCGGCCAGGTCGAACCGGAAGCCGTCCACGTGCATCTCGGTGACCCAGTACCGCAGCGAATCCATGATCAGTTGCAGCGAGTGCGGGCTGCGGACGTTGAGGCTGTTGCCGGTGCCGGTGTAGTCCACGTAGTGCTGCCGGTTCTCCTCGGACAGGCGGTAGTAGCTGGGGTTGTCGACGCCCTTGAAGCTGAGCGCCGGGCCGAGGTGGTTGCCCTCGGCGGTGTGGTTGTAGACCACGTCGAGGATGACCTCGATGCCGGCCGCGTGCAGCGCCTTGACCATGCCCCGGAACTCCTGCACCTGCTGGCCCAGATGACCCAGCGCGGAGTAGGCGTGGTGCGGGGCGAAGAAGCCGATGGTGTTGTAGCCCCAGTAGTTGCGCAGCCCCATGTCGGCCAGGCGGTGGTCGTTGACGAACTGGTGCACCGGCATCAGCTCGATGGCGGTGATGCCGAGCCGGGTCAGGTGCTCGATCATCGGCGGCGAGGCGATGCCCGCGTACGTGCCGCGCAGCTCCTCGGGGATGCCGGGCAGCCGCATGGTCAGCCCGCGCACGTGCGCCTCGTAGATCACCGAGTGGTGGTACGGGATGCGCGGCGGGGCGTCGTTGCCCCAGTCGAAGTAGGGGTTCACCACCACGGACTTGGGCATGAACGGCGCCGAGTCGGTGACGTTCATCCGGTCCGGGTCGCCGTGCTCGTAGTCGTAGACCGCCGGGTCCCACTGCACGTCCCCGTCGATCGCCTTGGCGTACGGGTCGATGAGCAGCTTGTGCGGGTTGCAGCGCAGCCCGTTCGCCGGCTCGTACGGGCCGTGCACGCGGTAGCCGTACCGCTGGCCGGGCCCGATCCCCGGGATGTACGCGTGCCAGACGTACGCGTCCACCTCGCGCAGTTCCACCCGACGTTCGTGTCCGACGTCCCACTCGTCGAAGAGGCACAGCTCGATCTTGTCCGCCACCTCGGAGAAGATCGCGAAGTTGGTGCCCATCCCGTCGTACGTGGCCCCGAGGGGGTACCGCTCGCCCGGCCAGACCTGCATGTCGCTCCTTCGGCCACGTGTCACGAGCGCGCGCCCGCGCCCGTAGCGCACCCGTCCGGGGGAGCCCGGCCGAGGCGCGCGGCGGTAATGCCCCGCACGGTCCGCCACCAATCCATCCGATCGGGTGAATGCCCGGTATCCAGCCGACTGATGCGAGATGAACCCTTGCGGTGCCCTCCGTCACTGTGACCGTTCTCAAGGTGCGTTATCGGCCATCATGCCGTTTCCTTGTTACCGGGCAAGTTCTCGCGTGCCCGAAATCCGACGCTGTTCCCCCGCCGCCACCGATGCCGGCGCATTCTCTGCTGCACGGACGGAGACTCTTGTGACGACCCTGCGGATCGGCGGGCGTACCGCCACCGCCACGGACCGAATCCACCGGCCCACCCTCACCTCGCGACCCCAGATCCCGGCCCAGCCCGGTCCGGCCACCCCGCCGCGCACCCACCGCATCCTGATGCTGTCGTGGGAGTTCCCGCCGGTGCTCGTGGGCGGCCTGGGCCGGCACGTGCACGCGCTCTCGGTGGCCCTGGCCGCCGCCGGCCACGAGGTCACCGTCGTCACACGTCACTGCGAGGGCGCTCCGCTGGAGGAGTACGTCGACGGCGTCCGCGTCGTCCGCGCCGCCGAGGACCCGGTGACCTTCCCGCTGGCCACCGAGAGCCTGCTCGCCTGGACGATGGCGTTCAACCACACTCTGACCCGGGCCGCGCTCCGCGCCGCGTCCTCCGGTGGCTACGACGTCATCCACGCGCACGACTGGCTGGTCGCGCACGCCGCGATGACCCTGCGCGACCACCTCGACCTGCCGCTGGTCAGCACCATCCACGCCACCGAGGCGGGCCGGCACCAGGGCTGGCTGCCCGAGGAGATGAACCGCACCATCCACGGCGTCGAGCACTGGCTCAGCACCGAGTCGACCCGGGTGGTGGTCTGCTCCGGGTACATGCGCGAGGAGGTCAGCGCCCTGTTCGGGGTGCCGACCGACCGCGTCGACGTGGTGCCCAACGGGGTGGAGCCGCACCGCTGGCGGGTGTCGGCGAGCGCGGTGGCGCAGGCTCGGGCCCGGTTCGCCGGGGACGGCCCGCTGGTCACCTTCGCGGGACGGCTGGTCTACGAGAAGGGCGTGCAGCACCTGCTCGCCGGCCTGCCCAAGCTGCGCGAACGGCACCCCGGGCTGCGCGCGGTGATCGTCGGTGACGGGCCGTACCGTGGCGAGCTGGAGGCCGACGTGCACCGGCTCGGCCTGGGCGGCATGGTCAGCCTGCCCGGCTTCCTCGGCGGCACCGACCTGCCGGCCGTGATGGCCGCCTCGGACTGCTTCGCGGTGCCCAGCATCTACGAGCCGTTCGGCATGGTGGCGCTGGAGGGTGCCGCCGCCGGCGCCCCGCTCGCGGTCGCCGAGACCGGCGGGCTCGCCGAGATCGTCGAGCCCGGCGTCACCGGCATGACGTTCCGGCCGCACGACCCGGACGCGCTGACCGACGCGGTGCACGCGGTGCTCTCCGACCGGGAGCGCGCCCGGGCGCTGGCCCGTCGCGCCCGTGCCATGGTGCACGAGCAGTACGGCTGGGCGGCCATCGCCAGCCGCACCGGCTCGGCGTACGCGGCGGCCATCGCCCAGGCCCCGAACGTCGCCGCCGAACGCGCCGCGCAGCTCATGGCGCACGGTCGGTCGCGCCCGGTGGTGCCGGAGGGCAACCTGCTGGCCGCCGCCGGCCTACGCTGACCCACACCCGCGCCGTCGCACGACACGGCCCTGGCTCCCGCCGCACGCGGGCGCCAGGGCCGTCACCGTATCCGGCCGCCGCCGACCGGGACCTGGCCAGCCTGGCGGTCGGTGGCGGCGGAAGAGGTACTCCTTCGCCGCGCCTGTCGAGCTGATGGCGAGAACGGATCGCCGACGCCGAGCAGGTCCGCTCGACCGGCTGGTGGACGAGGCCGACGGATACTCGACCCTGGCCCGCGAACGGAGGCCGCCCAGATGCTCGACCCAGGCCGCGAACGCACGGACGGGTCAGCTCGACAGGCGTCGAGGGTGGTCGACCACCGCGACGGCGAGCAGCCCTCAGCGCACCGACCTGGCGGCGACGCGCGGATGACAACTCCGTCCAAGCCGGACCAAACGGGTGCGTGGCGGCCTGCGCCGGGTGACGGCCAGAACCGTTCGGCCAGATGATTCTGTCGTTACGATCTTGTATCTGCACTGGTCACCGCTCCTTAACATCCGACAGACTCGCAAGGATTCGGGGAAGGCCCCCGCCTACGCGAGGTCGAGGAGGGTGTGCGTGCGGGTGCTCCTGGTGGAAGACGACCTACGCGTGTCGGCGGGTCTCTCCGCCGCGCTGCGGCGGCGGGGGCACGAGGTCGTGCAGGCGTTGACGGCCGCCGAGGCGGTCGAGGCGGAGCCGGTGGACCTCATCCTGCTCGACATGAACCTGCCGGACCGCGACGGCCTGGAGGTGTGCCGGCGGATCCGCCAGCACAACGAGGGGGTCGCCATCATCGCCGTGACGGCGCGCGCCGAGGAGCACGATCGGGTGGCCGGGTTACGGGCCGGGGCGGACGACTACGTGGTGAAGCCCTTCTCGATGGTCGAGTTGCAGGCCCGGATCGAGGCGGTGATGCGGCGGACCACGCGGACCGCCCGGCCGGCGACGTTGGTGCAGGTGGGCACGCTGCGCATCGACGTGGACGCCCGGCGGGTCTGGGTGGCCGACCGGGAGGTCGGGCTGTCCCGCAAGGAGTTCGACCTGCTGCTGGCGCTGGCCCGGCAGGCGGGCACCGTGGTGCCCCGGGACCGGTTGCAGTTGGAGGTCTGGCAGACCACCTGGGCGACCCGGCACAACCTCGACGTCCACGTGGCCGCGCTGCGCGCCAAACTCGACGACGCCGGACTGGTCGAAACCGTACGCGGTGTCGGTTATCGCCTCCGGGCCGGCTGAGCGTCGGCTCAGGTCCGGGAGCGCACGAACCTCAAGGCATCCTCAAGAATCCCTGCTCGCAGCCCCGTCGTCGGCCGTCTGCGGGTGTGCTGTCGGTATCCAAGCCCTCCCTCCTGTTTGGAGAACCCCCCTTGAGATACAGACGGACAACGGCCGGTGTCTTCTCCACACTTCTCGTCGCGGTACTCGCGGCGACCGCCCAGCCCGTCCCGGCGTACGGGCAGCTGCCCGCCACGGCCCTGACGCAGGCGGAACCGAACCAGGTCCAGGGCCTGACGGTCGTCCAGAGCGACGGGTACGCCACGCTGGCCTGGACCCACGTCGACGGCGCCACCGACTACCAGATCGAGCGCACCGCTCTCGCGGAGGACGGGACCCCCTCCGCTAACGGTGTGATCGTCGGTGTCTGGCGGCCGAACCGTCAGATCAACAACTCCGAGCCCACCTTCGCCGACGCCGGCTTCGTGCCGGGCAACCGGTTCCAGTGGCGGGTACGCGCCCGCTTCGGCACCGAGGCGCAGCCGTACTCGGCGGCTGTCAGCGGCGCCACCAAGGCGCACTGGGGCGACCCGAACGTCGCCGGCCAGAACCTGCGTACGCAGTGGGAGAACACCCTCGGCGCGCAGTACACCAGCGACGTCAACGAGTACGCCTACACGGCGGCCATCGACGAGCTGAGCGAGCGGGTCCGCGTCGTGGAGCTCGGCCGCACCATCAACAACCGGCCGATCAACATGTTCGTCATCGGCTACCCCACCCCGCCGGCGACCCCGGAGGCCGTGGCCGCGACGAACCCGCTGCTGCTCAACTGCAACGTGCACGGCAACGAGCCGGGTGACCGCGAGGCCTGCTTCATCATGGCCCGCCAGCTTGCCTTCACCGACGACCCGGCCACCCTCGACCGGCTGTCGAAGACCACCATGCTGATCCTGCCGACGATCAACGGCGACGGTCGGGCCGCCAACAGCCGGGGCAACTCCACCGGCCAGGACCTGAACCGGGACTACTCGCTGATCCGCCAGCCGGAGACGCAGACCTTCGTGGAGATGATCCGCGACTACCGCCCGATCGCCAGCTACGACGGTCACGAGTACGGCAACGCCAACACCGGTGACCTGCCGATGCTGCCGCCGCGGCACGCCAACGTGGCGCAGGGGATCTTCGACGAATCGCAGAACATGATCGAGGGTCACATGTACACCCAGGGCGCCAAGGACGGCTGGTGGGCCTGCCCGTACGGGTGCACCGGGGCCAGCGTCGGCCTGGGTGAGGAGACCATCCTCCGTAACACGCTGGGTCTGAAGAACGTGGTCAACTCCCTGCTGGAGCTGCGCAGCTCGGGCGGCCCGACCCGGCCGGACGAGACCAACACGGCCAACAACCGTCGCCGCAAGACCTACTCGGCGCTGTGGACGTTCAACCAGTTCCTGGCCTACCACCAGGCGAGCGCCACCAACCTCACCAGTGCCCGGGCCGAGGCGATCAAGTTCCAGTCGGCGAACACCGGCCGGATCGTCTTCCGCGGCTCCCGCCCGATCGAGGCGCACCCCGCCCCGCACCCGGGTGACACCCCGCCGCCGGTCGACGCCCCCACGCCGGCTCGGATCCTGGAGCAGGCGCCGTGCGCATACAAGCTCACGGAGGCGCAGTACAACGGTGCCCGCACCGACGGTCCCGCCGGCCGGCAGACCACCGTGGCCCAGCGGCTCGCCGCGCACGGCTGGAAGGTGATCAAGGTCGCCGACGGGTACGTCGTGCCGCTGTCCCAGCCCGAGCGGGGTCTGGTGCCGCTGCTGCTCGACGAGCAGGCCGTGGAGGGCCTGGTCGTCGGCGAGCGGATCGCCGCCACCGTGACCGGCACCCGTAACGGTCCGCTGACCGTCTCCGGGGTGACCTGCGTGGCCGACGCCACCCTCCGTGGTCCGATCAAGGTCCAGCCGGGTGCCGCGCTGATCGTCAACGGCAGCTCGATCAACGGGCCGGTGGACGCCAGCGGTGCGGCCGGGTTCGTCCTGACCGCCAGCACGGTGCACGGACCGGTCAACGCCACCGGCGTCCGTGGCCCGGTGGTCCTGGTCGGCAACCGCACCAACGGCCCGGTCAACGTGGTCAACAACACCGGTGACGCTCCGCTGGTCGCCGGCAACACCGTGAACGGCCCGCTGTCCTGCTCCGGCAACACCGCCACGCCGGTCAGCCTGGAGGTCGTCAACTCGGTGAGCGGTCCGAAGTCCGGCCAGTGCGCGCGCCTGTGACCTGCTGAACCTCGACCGACCGACGTACCGGCAGGCCGGATCCGCGCCCGGCCTGCCGGTACCCCCCTCTCACCTACGCACGTGGAGGCAACCGTGACCGACACCCTCAGGCCCTCGACGACGGACCTGCGACGGGCCCGACGGCGCGCGGTCCCGGTCGCCGGTGCGGCCCTGGCCGCGCTGCTCGCGGTCGCCGGCTGCACCGGCGGCGCGGATCGCGACGCCGACGCGGCGGACGCCGGGACGCCCGTCGCCGTCGCCGTGACCGGCCCGCTCTGCGAGCAACTGCCGGCGGGCACCGAACCCGGCAACCCGGGCTCGCTGGCCGGCCAGCCCGCCGACCAGGCCCTCCAGTGGATTCCCGTGCTGACCACCTTCGAGGCGGCGGTCCGGGCCACCGGTCTGGGCGGCGAACTGGCCGGCGTGACCGTGCTGGCCCCCACCGACGACGCCTTCTCGGCGAAGTTCTCCCGGACCAACCTCGACGAGCTGCTGCTGCACGACGTCGACGACCTGCGGGACCTGCTGCGCGAGCACGTGGTGACCGGGCCGATGTCGGCCTCCGAACTGGTCGCCGCCGGCACCGTGCGCACCCTCGCCGACACCGAACTCACCGTCACCGGACAGGGCGAGGCCGCCCGGTTCGGCGACGAGGCGCAGACCGTCTGTGCGGACTACCAGGCCGCCGGCACCCGGATCCATGTCATCAACCGGGTCCTCGGCTCGCTGCCCACCACGGCGGGCGAGGACGACGACGGCCACCCGGCGCACTGACCGTTCGCGCGCGTCTTGGATGTAAGCAAGGGTCCCTTCCTAACGCCTACGGCATAGGAAGGGACCCTTCCTAACCTCAGCGCTTCTCGAAGGGGAGGTAGTCCCGCTCGACGGCACCGGTGTAGACCTGCCGCGGACGGCCGATCTTGGTCTCCGGGTCGTTGATCATCTCACGCCACTGCGCGATCCAGCCCGGCAGCCGGCCCAGCGCGAACAGCACCGTGAACATCTTGGTCGGGAAGCCCATCGCCTTGTAGATGAGCCCGGTGTAGAAGTCCACGTTCGGGTAGAGCCGGCGGTCGACGAAGAAGTCGTCGGCGAGCGCGATCTCCTCCAACTGCATGGCGATGTCCAGCAGCGGGTCCGGCTTGGCCATCCGGCCGAGCACGTCCTGCGCCGCCTTCTTCACGATCGCGGCACGCGGGTCGTAGTTCTTGTAGACCCGGTGGCCGAAGCCCATCAGCTTGACGCCGTCCTGCTTGTCCTTGACCTTGCGGACGAAGGACTGCACGTCACCGCCCTCGGCCTGGATGCGCTCCAGCATCTCCAGCACCGCCTGGTTGGCGCCGCCGTGCAGCGGGCCGAACAGCGCGTTCACGCCGGCCGAGACCGAGGCGAAGAGGTTGGCGTTGCTGGAGCCGACCAGCCGCACGGTCGACGTGGAGCAGTTCTGCTCGTGGTCGGCGTGCAGGATGAACAGCATGTCCAGCACGCGGGCCATCACCGGGTCGACCTCGTACGGCTCCGCCGGCACGCCGAACGTCATCCGCAGGAAGTTCTCCACGTAGCCCAGCGAGTTGTCCGGGTACAGCAGCGGCTGCCCGATCGACTTCTTGTAGGCGTACGAGGCGATGGTGGGCACCTTCGCCATCAGCCGGACCGTGGACATCTCCACGTGCTCGGCGTCGAACGGGTCCAGACTGTCCTGGTAGAAGGTGGAGATGGCGCTGACGGCCGAGGAGAGCACGGCCATCGGGTGCGCGTCCCGGGGGAACCCGTCGAAGAACCGACGCATCTCCTCGTGCAGCAGCGAGTGCCGCCGGATGCGTTCGGTGAACTCGGTGAGCTGCTCGGTGGAAGGCAGCTCACCGTAGATCAGGAGGTACGAGACCTCCAGGAAGGAGCTCTTCTCGGCCAACTGCTCGATGGGGTAGCCACGGTAGCGCAGGATGCCCGCATCGCCGTCGATATAGGTGATCGCGGACGAACAGGCGGCGGTATTGACGAAACCGGGATCGTAGGTCGTCATCCCGGTTTCCTTCAGCAGCTTGCCCACGCCGACCCCGGCGGGGCCCTCGACCGCGGAATGTACCGGCATCGACAGCTGCCCGCCGGGGTGATCGAGCTTGACTTCCGTCATGTGGTTCCTCGCTTCGCCGGCAGATCTACGTTGAATTGCCTTCGCTTCTACCGTAATTGCGGTTGCGGCGACACCGCCTGCCGTGGTTCGGCGGTGAGGTATGCGTCACCCGATTCCCGACCACAGCGCTGGGAAACCCCGACGACGAGGACATACAGGCACGAAGAAAGCACGAAGAGTGTCGGTACGCGACGGGTGCGGAACTGTCCGAGCGCTCAGTCACGCACTCGGCGCGAGGCCACGGCCAGGTCGCGTGCGGGCGCGTCGGCAGCGTCGGCTGACGACCGACCGGACAGCCCTCGCGACGTCAGGTGACGGTCAGCCGACGCAGGTCGCCGGCGGCGTCGACCAGGTACAGGTCGAGCCGGTTGGCGCCGGGACGGAACAGCTTGTCGTCGGCGAGCAGTGCGGCGAAACGGCGACCGCCCTGGTCCGGGGCCACCACCGGCACCACGGCCGCGACCACGCCGTTCACCGCCACCGCCAGCGAGGTGCCGTCGGCGACCTGGTCGGGCACCGTTCCCCAGACCATCGCCGGCAGCCGGCCGGCGTCCGGGTCGACGGCCCGGAAGGCGTCCTGCCCGCCGACGGTCGCGGTGCCGCCGGGCGGCGCGTCGCCCACGGTGGTGCCGACCAGCGGGTGCGGTGCCGGCGACGGCAGCGCGGCGGGCACGCCGCCGCTGATCGGCATGGGCTGTGACGGCCGGTCGTAGAAGACCTTGCCCGGATCGGTACGCGGCGTCTGCCGGGCCGAGCGGCCGTCGACCCGCCACGGCAGCCGGATGGCCGCCTCGTCGGCGATGGTCGGCAGCAGGTCGACGTGTTCCCAGTTGCGGTCGTCCACCCGCCCGGCGCGCTGCCCCGGCGTCCGGACGAACGTCGGCACCCAGGCGACCTCATCGGGTGCGGCACGGATGGCGCCCTCGCCCCGGCCCTGCGCCCCCTCGGTGAAGCTGACGCCGTGGTCGGCGGTGAC
Organism: Micromonospora sp. NPDC049903; assembly: GCF_044460945.1. NCBI lineage: Bacteria > Bacillati > Actinomycetota > Actinomycetes > Micromonosporales > Micromonosporaceae > Micromonospora > Micromonospora sp. NPDC049903. The sequence continues at coordinate 151,590 of NZ_JBITKL010000010.1, read as the reverse complement.
CACCACCAGCGCCCGGTCCCACAGCCCGCTGGCGCGCAGCGTACGGATCGTCTCGCCGATCAGCCGGTCGGTGTACCCGAGCTGCGCCAGGTGCCGCTGCCGGGCCAGGTCCACCCACCCCCGCCCCTCGTTCGGGAAGTCCTCGGGCGCCTCGTAGCGGGCGCCGGACGGCAGGTACGCCCACGGGCTGTGCGGCATCAGCAGGTGCAGGAAGTGCAGCGTGGGCCGGGTCGACGGGGTGAGGCCGTTGAGGAAGCCGGTGAACCGGGCCGGCTGGTTGACGTTGAGGCTGTCCCAGCGGAACTTCGGGTCACTCGGCACCGGCTCGGCGGCGTCGATGCCCGCCTCCTCGGCGGTGCGCTCCCGGTACGAGTCCTCCGGGTCGATCCGGCTGTCGTGCGGGGCGGTGATCTGCCGGGCCAGCGTGCCGGTCTCCCGGACCAGTACCCCGATCCCCTGTTCCGGGGTGACCGGCTGCTCGCAGCGGCTGGGCGGGCAGAGCCGGGTGATGCTCTCCTCGGCCCGGATGTCGTACAACCCGCCGAAGGCGGTGAAGAGGTTGTCCGGGTAGTGCGAGTAGTGCGGAGCGTACGGCTGGGCCGGGTAGCGGCCGGTCAGCATGGCCGGCAGCGCGTACGGCGTCCAGCCGCTGACCCCGGTCGAGTTGCGGTACCAGGTGGAGCCGGCGGCCAGCTCGGCGAAGTGCGGGAAGCGGGCCGCGTCGATGCCGCCGTCCGCGCCGAGCAGCGAGACCAGGGGCAGCTCGTCCAGCACCAGCATGACCACCGGCGGGTGCAGGTCGCCGACGGCCGTGCCGGCCGCGCCGCCGTCTCCCCGGGGCAGCACCACCGGCCCGGTCGGCGAGGCGAACACGAACAGCCCGACGAAGATCAGCGGCCCCACGGCGGCCACCCGCAGCACCCGCCCCGGCGTCCGCCACCGCCGGTGGACGAGCGCCGCCCCGGCCCCGGCCACCGCCGCCACCAGCAGCAGCGGTACGCCCCGTAGCGGCGTGACGTGCCGACCCACCTGCACCGCCAGCGCGCCGACCAGCAGGCCGAGCAGCAGCGTGTGCGTCGCGGCCCGGGTGAGCCGGCCGGCCAGCCCGGACAGCAGGCCGAGCAACCCGAGCGCGACGGTGGGCACCACCGCGACGAGGGCGACCAGCAGCAGGATCTCGCCCCGGTCGGCGCGGTGGAACAGGAAGAAGTCCGGACTGCGGCCGAGGACGTCCAGCAGCGGCTGGGTGACCGCCAGCCCGACCAGCGCGGTCACCTCCAGCACCCGGCCGCCCTCGGTCCGCCAGCCGCCCCAGCCCCACGACCACGTGCCCCGTCCCCACCGGCGCTTCGCCTGCGCGGCCCCGACCCCGTCGGCGTCGGTGGGGCCGGCGTCCGTGGGGTCGGTCGCGTCGGTGGGTCGGTCAGCCACCCAGGGCCACCCGGTAGAGGGTGCGGGTGCCCGAGGGCAGCTCCAGCCGGTCCTCGACGGTGCCGTGCGCGGCGAGCAGCGCCTCGAAGACGTCCCGCCGGTAGTCGGGGAAAAGACCGTCGGGCTTGTTCGCCAGCAGCCGGGCGGCCATCGGGTCGTCGGGGTGGACGAACTCCACCACCAGCCGGCCGCCCCGGGCGGCGTACCCGGCCAGGCAGGCGACCACCTCGGGCAGCGGCACGTTGCGTCCGATGGCCAGGTGGTGCACCAGGGCCAGGGCGAGCACGGTGTTCGCCTCGGCGCGGGCGGCGAACGAGGCGCGCTCCACGCCGCGCCACCCGCCGCCGGGCGACGGGTCGGCGAGGTCCATCACCAGCGGCAGGATGCGCCGTTCCCCCTCGTCGCGCAGCGTCCGGTAGAGCCGGTCGAGCACCGCCGGGTCCTGCTCGACGGCGACGACGTAGTCGGCGTGCCGGGCGGCGAGGCGGGCGTACCGGCCGTCGTTGGCGCCCAGGTCGAGCACCAGGCGCGGCCGGGCGGCGCAGGTCAGCGCGGCGGCGACGAACCGTTCCTTGCCGGCCCGGTCGTCGCCGGAGTAGCCGCAGGTGCGCTGGTAGTCCACCCAGTGGGTGGCGGTGGGCCGGTGGTCGAGGCGGCGGACCAGCTTCTCGATGCCCCGCACGGTGGCCAGGGCCAGTTCCCGGGTGTAGCCGGCGGCGCGCAACTGGGCGCGGACGTCGGCGGTGCTGGTGTCGGCGCTGCGCCGCTGCACGCTGCCGTGCAGGTGCACATGGGTCGGCACGCCCGGCAGCAGCCGCCGTACGCCCCGGAACAGCGGGACCATCTGCTCCGGCTCGATGCCGTCGATCCGGGCCCGCAGCCAGGGCCGGAAGTCCATCCCCAGGTGGGCGCCGAGCATCAGCGGATAGAGCAGCGTCTGGCAGAACTGCCGGTAGCCGGCCCACGGTTCGCCGTCGCGCAGCGGGGCGAAGGACCCGACGTCGATGAAGACCGGCTCCACGCCGCGCCACTGGAGGTTGTACGCCGAGCCGTCCTTGGTGGTGAAGCCGGCTGGCAGGGCCGCCCGGAGGATCTCCAGGTGCAGCAGGGCCGCGTCGCGCAGCATGGCGAAGGACCACTCGTACGGGTGGGAGACGAACGGGATGCGCTCGTGCCGCAGCACCGCCGCCCACGCCGGGTGTTCCGTGCCGGTCGGGTCCGCCGTGCCGACCGGCGCGGCGGAGGGCGGCACCTGCGCGCCCGCCGGCAGCTCCTCGGTGCCGCAGACCTTGCCGGCGGCGAGCAGGGGCGGGAAGAAGGTGCTGCCCGCGAGCGCCCGCCAGTGCTGGGCCGCGGTCTCGTCCAGCGCCCGCAGCACGTCGTCACCGGCGTGGAAGACCCGGTTGGCCGGGTCGCGGAAGGAGCCGGGCTCGGCCCGCAGCTCGACGCCGGACGAGGCCGGCCGGGTGGACCGGCCGAGGTCGGGGATCGCCATACCGGCGGGTCAGTTCTGGTCGGTGGGCTGGCGGCGGAACCGGTCGACGAGTCTGCGCCAGTAGAGTTTGGCCGCCACCGCGACGCCGGCGACGCCGCCGACCACCGCCTGCACGATCAGGCTGCCGGATCCCGCGTCCAGGTAGGCCAGGTGCTCCACCGACCGCTCCTTCCCCTCGCCGTCCTCGTCGTTGATCCGGCACACAATTCACGTTTCGCACGTTTTGCCGGACTCCTGCCACCGTACGCGGATTGCCGCTGCCTGTCGGGCACAACCGAGCACTTCCCCGCGTTCGATTCCGCCCGCCCGCACCCGCGCCGCACCGCGCGCTCCCCCGCCAGCCGGCGTGAAGGTAAGCAGGGGTCCCCTGCTATGCACGAGGCGTTAGCAGGGGACCCCTCCTTACCTGCCGTCGGCGGCGAGGTGCGGGAGACGGACGGTGAAGACGGTCCGACCGGGCCGGGTGTCCAGGGTGACCGTCCCGTGGTGGGCCTCCACCACGGCGGCGACGATGGCCAGGCCGAGGCCGGTGCTGCCGTGGGCCCGGGAACGGGAGCTGTCCCCCCGGGCGAACCGCTCGAACACCTCGGGACGCAGCTCGGGCGGTACGCCCGGCCCGTCGTCGGCGACGCGGAGTTCGGCGACGCCGTCGGCCAGCCGCAGTCCGGTGGTGACGGTGCTGCCGGGCGGCGTGTGCACCCGCGCGTTGGCCAGCAGGTTCGCCAGCACCTGGTGCAGCCGGGCCGGGTCGCCGGACACCCGGACGACGGTGTCGGGCAGGTCGAGCTGCCAACGGTGCTCCGGGCCGGCCACGTGCGCGTCGCTGACCGCGTCCACGACCAGCGCGGTGAGGTCGACCGGTTCGACGGCCAGCGGTCGGCCGGAGTCGAGCCGGGCCAGCAGCAGCAGGTCGTCCACGAGCCGGGTCATCCGGGTGCTCTCCGACTCGACGCGGCGCAGCGCGTGGGCCACGTCGGGCGGGACCTGGTCGCGACCCCGGCGGGCCACCTCCGCGTACCCGCGGATCGCGGCCAGCGGGGTGCGCAGCTCGTGGCTGGCGTCGGCGACGAACTGGCGTACCCGGGTCTCGCTGGCCTGCCGGGCGGCGAGCGCGGCGGCGACGTGCCCGAGCATCCGGTTGAGCGCGGACCCGACCTGACCGACCTCGGTGCGCGGGTCGGTGTCGGCGACCGGCACCCGTTCGGAGAGGGCCACCTCGCCCCGGTCCAGCGGCAGTTCGCTGACGTGGGCGGCGGTGGCGGCGACCCGACGCAGCGGACGCAGCGTGGCCCGCACGATCAGCGCCCCGGCGGTGCCGGCGACCAGCAGCCCGGCCGCGGTGACACCGGTCTGCGCGGCGACCATCCACCAGACGGTCTCCCGCACCCCGGACAGCGGCACCGCGAGCACCCGGACGGTCCCGGTGGCCGACGGGCGGGCCACCAGCCGGTAGCCACCCCGGTCGCCCAGGTCGACGCTGCGGGGACGACCGTCGGTGGGCACCAGGGCCAGCGCCGAGACCTCCTCGACCGGCACCTCCCGCTCTTGGCGGTCGACGAGCGTCCACGCCTCGGTGACCCGGCCGTCGACGACCCGCGCGCTGATCGTGCCGGACGGGAAGCCGCGCGGGACCCGCACGTCGCCGTTCCACGGCCCGCCGCCCGGTCCGGGCTCCCACGGCACGCCGGGACGACCGCCGGGCATCGACTGCAACTGCTGGTCCACTCGGGAGATCAGGAACTGCCGCAGCGCCACCGTGGTCAGGCCGCCGATGGCCAGGCTGACCACGGCGAGCAGCGCGACCAGCGTGACCACCAGGCGGGTACGCAGCGACCAGCCGGCCAGCCAGCGCCGCAGCACCCTCACTCCGCCGGCTTGAGCAGGTACCCGGCGCCACGCAGCGTGTGGATCATCGGCGGACGGCCGGCGTCGATCTTCTTGCGCAGGTACGAGATGTACAGCTCGACCACGTTGGCCTGGCCGCCGAAGTCGTAGTTCCACACCCGGTCGAGGATCTGCGCCTTGCTGAGCACCCGACGCGGGTTGCGCATCAGGTAGCGCAGCAGCTCGAACTCGGTGGCGGTGAGCGTGACCAACTGACCGTCCCGGCGTACCTCGTGGCTGTCCTCGTCCAGCGTGAGACCGCCGACCGTGAGGACCGAGTCGGGGCGGGCGGCGACCGCGAACCCGGAGCGGCGCAGCAGCGCCCGCAGCCGGGCGATCACCTCCTCCAGGCTGAACGGCTTGGTCACGTAGTCGTCGCCGCCCACGGTCAGCCCGGCGATGCGCTCCTCGACCGCGTCGCGGGCGGTCAGGAACAGCACCGGCAGGGTGGCGCTCTCCGCGCGCAGCCGACGCAGCACCTGGAAGCCGTCGAGGTCGGGGAGCATCACGTCGAGCACCACCGCGTCCGGCTGGAACTGCCGGGCGGCGCGGACCGCCGCCGTCCCGTCCCCGGCGGTGCGGACCTGCCAGCCCTCGTATCGCAGCGCCATCGACAGCAGGTCGGTCAGCGTCGGTTCGTCGTCGACGACCAGCACGCGGACCGGTTCGCCGTCGGGCCGGCGCAGCTCGACGCGGCCCGGCCCGACCGCTCCCTCGCTCATCATGGTCCCCATCGTGAGCGGACGGACTGGGCTCCGCTTGTGCGGTTGCTGTGTGCCGGCTGTGTGGATCCCCCGCGTACGGGTTCGCTCACTCGCTCACGCCGACCGGGTCGGTCCGGACGAAGCGCATCGTCCAGTCCCCCGTGCCGTCGGGCCGCTGCCGCGCGTAGAGATGGTCGGCGGCGGGGTCCGGTGCGGACTCCGGCCGGCGCAGCACCCACAGCCGGGGCGGCGCCCCGTCGGGGCCGGCCGGCAACGCCCGGACCAGGTCGTCGGCCGGGCCGCCAACGAAACGTACGGTCACCTCACTCATCGTGTGCTCCGCTCTCCGTTCGTCCGGTTCGTCGCCGTCCCGGCTCGCACGCTAACGCACCGGCCGCCGTCGGAGGCCGGTTTGCCCTGATCAACGACGGGGTACCGTGCCCGACGCCGCGCAGTCAGGTGGAGCACGGCACGGCAACACGAGGGCGAGGAGCGGTCCATGCGGACGCTGGACGGGCGTTACCGGCTCGAACAGCGCATCGGCGTCGGTGGGATGTCCGAGGTGTGGCGGGCCCACGACACGGTGCTCGACCGGCCGGTCGCGGTGAAGCTGGTGTCGCCGGGTCAGCCGGACGGGGACGCCTCGGTCGAGCGGATCCGCGCCGAGGCCCGCTCGGCGGCCCGCCTGGTGCATCCCAACGTCGCCAGTGTGCACGACTTCGGCACCTGCGCCGGCCTGCCCGGGCGCGAGCAGCCGTACATCGTGATGGAGCTGGCCGAGGGGCTGACGCTCGCCGCGCACCTGCGCGCCGGGCCGCTGGACTGGCAGATCGCGGTCCGGGTCTGCGCCGAGGTCAGCGCGGCGCTGGCCGCCGCCCACGCGCACGGCATCGTGCACCGTGACGTCAAACCGGCGAACGTGATGCTCACCCCGTCCGGGGTGAAGGTGCTCGACTTCGGCATCGCCACTCCGACCGGCACCGCCGACCCCACTCCCGACGGCGTGGTGGTGGGTACGCCCGCGTACCTCGCCCCCGAGCAACTGCGCCGGGCGCCCGCCACCCCGGCCGCCGACATGTACGCCCTCGGCGTGCTGCTCTACTGCTGCCTGGCCGGGCGGCTGCCGTACTCGGCGGACAGCGTCACGCAGTTGCTCGGGCCGCACGGGCGGCAGCCCCCGCGCCCGCTGCCCGAGGTGCCGGGCCTGCCCGCCGAGGTGGCCGACCTCTGCCGGCGCTGCCTCGCCGACGATCCCGACCGGCGGCCGACCAGCCTGGTCACCGCCCTGCTGCTGGCCGAGGCGGTGGACGCCCGGGTGTACGTGCCGATGCACCAGCCCCTGCTGCCCCGCCAGCGTCCTCCGGTGAGCCCGTGGACGGAACGGGCGGCGGCCGAGGTCACCGAGGCCGCACCGCGCGTGCAGTGGAGCCGGCATCCACGGTGAGTTTCACCCGATCGGGGTCGGGTAGCCGGGCGGGGAGCGACGGGAGGAACGCGATGAGTTCCTGGCTGAACGAGGTTGCCACGGCCACCGCCGAGGGCGGCCACATCCACACCGACGACGAGGCGCTCTCCACTGGCCTCGCCTCTCCGTTGGCGGCACACTGCAGCGGGCTCACCCCGTCGCAGCTGCTCGCCGCCGCCTTCGCCTCCTGCCTGCACCACGCGGCGGTCGAGGCGGCCGGGGGGATCACCGACGAGGCGCACACCGTGCAGGTACGCGCGGAGGCCAGCCTCGGACGCGACGACGACGGCCGGTACCGGGCCGACGTGCACGCCTCGATCTCGTCGGTGGGCCTGACCCGCCAGCAGCTCACCGAGCTGGTGGAGCAGGCCGACCTGCTGTGGCCGTTCTCCAGCGCCGACGGCGGCCGGCACCGGCTGACGGTCACTCCGGCGGAAAACGGCCGGCACTGACCCGCCCGGGGCGCAGCGGCCCACACCGCCGACCCTCGCCGATCATGACGTCGTGGCACCCGGCTAGTCGGATTTAGGATGTTATGCCGTCGCCACAAGTCCATGATCGACGGGGTGCCCAGGGCGCTGGGGCGTGTGGGGGTGGTGGGGCGGGTGGAAACAGGGGGGCCGACCGCCTGAACGGCGACGACACGGTGAGCCCAGGCGGCCCTCCACCGTTAGGGGGAGGCACCGCCGGTCGTCGATAGACAGCGATGAGATCACTATTTCGTCCTGTTCGCACCGGCAAATCCGGCATGGCGGGAACGACGGATAGCCGAGGTGCATCCGCTATCCGGTGAACCGTGCAGTATCGACCGGTCGACAACCACAAATTGTGACGCATGCCACCAAGCGGGCCGGTGGCATCGGGCCGAGGGCTTTCTAGCCTCGGCGGGTGCATCCCGACGACCCCATCGACCAGAAGCTGAACCCCGAGCCACCGGCGAGCCGTACGGCCGACGGAGCATCGTCCGAACGGACGACAGGGCGACACCGACGCGTGGTGACCCCACGTCGTGGCGTCCGTGCCCTGCTGGCCTCCACCCCGGTCCGGGTGGCCCTCGCCACCGGCGTGACCTGCTGCCTCGGCGCGGCGGCGGTGGCGACGGCGAACCGGGACGACGACGAGACCCCCCGGGCCCAGGTCGCCGAGTCGGTGGCCGACCGCGCCCTGGCCGCCGAGGACGACCCCGCCTCCCGCTCCTTCGACCGCAGTCCCTCTCCCACGCCGGCCAGCCCGAGCCCCAGCGCGTCGCCGACCGCCTCGCCGACGCCGAAGAAGACGACCTCCCCGAAGCCGAAGAAGGCGACCCCGGCCCCGCCGGCCCGCCCCAAGCCGGTCGCCGGGCTGACCCAGGCGCAGATGGACAACGCCAAGGTGATCGTGGACGTCGGCGTGGACCTCAAGATCCCGCGCCAGGGGCTGGTCGTCGCCGTCGCCACCGCCATGCAGGAGAGCACGCTGCTCAACTACGCCAGCGGTGTGCTGCCCGAGTCGCAGAACTACCCGCACCAGGCCATCGGCTGGGACCACGACTCGGTCGGGCTCTTCCAGCAGCGCCCCAGCAGCGGCTGGGGCAGCGTCCGCGACCTGATGCGGCCCGCGTACGCCTCGCGCGCCTTCTACGAGGCGCTGCTGAAGGTGCCGGGCTGGCAGCAGATGAGCCTGACCCTGGCCGCCCAGGCCGTGCAGATCTCCGCCTACCCGTACGCGTACGCGCAGCACGAGGAGCGGGCCGCCACGATCGTGGCGGCGCTGACCTGACCCGTCGTCGCCGGTCCGGCCCGTTCTCGCGTCTGCGTGGGCGACAGCCGGGCCGGCGGGGCCGGACCGGCCGCGACGGCGGGTCTCAGGCGCGCTTGGGCAGCACGACGACCCGGCCGAAGAACTCGTCGATGCGGTGCACGACGTCGTTGAAGTCGTCCAGGTCGATCGGCTTGGTGACGTACGCGTTGGCCTGCAACGTGTAGCTGCTGATGATGTCGGTGTCCGCGTTCGACGTGGTCAGCACGACGATCGGGATGGTCCGCAGGTCCTCGTCGTTCTTGACCTCGCCCAGCACCTGACGCCCGTCCATGCGGGGCATGTTCAGGTCGAGCAGGATCACGTCCGGCCGGTGCGCCCCGGTGTGCCGCCCCTCGCGGCGCAGGAACTCCATCGCCTCCTGGCCGTCGCTGACCACGTCGATGACCTTTTCGACGGTCGAGGTGGCCAACGCCTCCTCGATCATGAGCACGTCACCCGGGTCGTCGTCGACGACGAGGATGTGTACCGGGTCAAGGGTGCGTGCGCCCATCGTTGCCTGCCCTCAGGTCGTCGAGGGCGGAGCCTCTCGGCCCCGCGCTGGCGGGAAATCTAGCCGATCCCCGGGCGGTCCGTGGCCGCCGGGTCGACGGCGTCAGCACCGTACCCCAGCACCTCGGCGAGACCCGTCACCTTGAGCACCCGCTCCACCCGGCCGGTCGCGCCGGTGACGCGCAACCAGCCGCCCTCGGCCGCCGCCCGGTTGTCCCCCCGGACGAAGACCGAGATGCCGGTGGAGTCGCAGAACGTGAGGTCCGTCAGGTCGACCAGCAACCGGCGTTCCCCCGAGTCGGCCAGCCGGTCGATGACGGCGTTGAGTTCCCCGGCGGTGCTCATGTCGAGTTCGCCGGTGAGCCGGAGGCGGGTCGGCCCGCCACCGAGGCGCTCGGCGTACGTGACGGTGAACGTCACGGTGATCCCTCCCGCCGTACAGAGCCGGATGCTTGCAGTGGCGCAAGTATAGTGCCAGCCTGACGGCCGGCCGGATCTTACGCCCCGGCGGGTGCCGAGCGGGCACAGCGCGCCGCGACCACCGAGCGTCCCGACCGGAGGTATCCGGCGGCACGGGGGAAGTCCTGCAGGACGCGGGCGTAGTGGCTCAGGACGACGTCCACCGCGACCTCCGGCACGCCGCGACTGTCCAGGACGGCCGCCAGCCAGTCGACGAACTCGGTGAACAGCGTGTCGTCGTCGACATAGAGCGCGGCGGCCAGGAAGTCCAGGATGTGGCCGAGGTCGCTGACCGTCGAGTCGAGCTGTGCCGGGCTGTAGTCCCGGGCGGCCGGATGCCGCTGCGCCAGGTCGACCAACGCGCTGTCGATCAGTTCGCCGCGCCGGGCGACCAGGGCGGCGTACTCGTCGTCGGCGAGGTGCGCCAGGCTGGCGGCCGGCGGCCCGGCCCGCAGCGTGCGCTCGTCGGCGAGCAGACGGGCCGCGGTCGGACCGTCGGGCGCCCACAGCACGCCCAGACGCCGCGCCCAGCGGCCGTCCACCCCGAAGCCCCGCCCGCCGACCACCACCGGCACGTCCGCCCGCTGGCAGGCCTCCACCATGCGGTGCGCGTGCGGCAACCGCATCGGCAGCGCGCACGCCAGCGCGACCGCGTCCGCGTCGTGCCGGTGCAGGTACGACACCAGGTGCGCGGCGGGCACGCTGGCCCCCAGGAAGGTGACCTGCCAGCCGCGCAGCCGCAGCATCTCGGCGACCAGCCGGGCCGGCAGCGCGTGCCACTCGCCGTCCATGCAGGCCACCACGATCCGGCCCCGGGTGGGCTGCACCTGGCAGTACGCGGCGACCGCCGCCACCACCCGCTCGCTGATGTGGGTGGCGGCGTGTTCCTGGGCCACGCTCCACTCGTTGCGGGCCCACCGCTCCCCCACCTCGGCCTGGGCCGGGGCGACCAGGTTGAGCAGCACCCGTTCGGCCGCCACCCCACCGTCGAGCAGGCCCCGGGCCACCTCGATGGCGGCCGGCTCGTCGGCCTCGGCGAGACAGCGCAGATACTCCTCGTACGCGGTGGCGTCGAGGACACCCCTGGTCGCGGTGGTCACGACCCGGTCGTCCCGTCCCCGGGCGGGGCGGGCACCGCGTGCAGGTGCCGGTGCGAGCGCGGACCGGCGCCGGTGGCGCGCAGCGCGAGCACCGCGATGTCGTCGTGGTCGCGGTGGGCCAGCCAGTCGCCGGTGACCTGCTCGATCCGCTCGGCGAGGGCGGGTGCGGGCATCCGCTGGCAGCCGGTGACCGCCTGCACCAGCCGGTCGGTGCCGAGCTGCTCGTCGCCCCGCCGCCCGCCGCGCGCCTCGGTCACCCCGTCGCTGTAGAGCAGGCAGGTCTCACCGGGGGCCAGTCGGACGGTGACCTGGCCGACGCGCGGGTCCGGCACGACGCCGATGAGCATTCCGCGCAGCGGCAACTGCTCGACCTCGCCGGAGGCCCGCAGCACCAGCGGGGGCAGGTGCCCACCGCCGGCCAGGGTCAGCGACAGGCCGCCGTCGCGGTGCGGCCGGACCACACCCAGCACCAGCGTGGCGAACCGGCCCTGCCCGTGGGCCAGGGTGGTCTCCAGCAGCGCGTCGTTGAGCAGTTGCAACAGCCGGGCGGGCTGCTGCTCGACCCGGTGCAGCGCGTGCAGGCACTGCCGGAGCTGGCCGGTGAAGACGGCCGCCTCCACACCCTTGCCGGAGACGTCGCCGAGGAAGAACACCGAGCCGCCGTCGGGCAGCCGGTGCGAGCCGTAGAAGTCGCCGCCGATGCGCAGCCCCGCCTGGGCCGGACGGTACGCCGTACCCCACTGCACGCCCGGCGCCTCCGCCGGCGCCACCGGGAGCAGGCTGGACTGCAGGGTGTCGGCCACCTCCGCCTGCTCGCGATAGAGCAGTGCGGTGGTCAGCGCGGCACCGGCGCGGGCGGCGAACGCGCGGATCAGGTCGACGTCCTCCTCGGCGTACCAGTCGGTGGCCGCCCGGGCCACCAGCAGCACACCCGCGGGCGCGTCCCGGCCGGGTAGTTGCACCAGCCGGGCACACACGTCGGCGGCGGACATCCCGGGCAGCCAGCCCGCCTCGACGGCCTGCTCGACGAGCCAGTCGACGGTGTGCGGCTGGACGACCTGGAGGCTGTCGGAGACGGCCGGGGGCAGCTCGGTGGCGGAGAGCACGCCCCGGTCCACCACCGGCGCCTCGTCGTCGGCGCGGCTGGCCCGCCACCAGCGGACCCGGCCGGAGCGCGGCGCCATGACCAGCACCGCCACCTCCGCGAGGGTGGGTACGGCGAGTCGGACCACGGCCGCGGCGGCCCGGTCCGGATGCAGCGGGTTGCCGAGCTTCTCGCCGACCACGGCCAGGAAGGCGGATCTGGCCCGCTCGGCCGAGAGCGCGTCGGCGCGCGCGGCGCTCTCGCTGACGTCCTCCACGTACCAGCAGCTCCGACCGGCCGTCAGCGGCACCCGTCGGGCCCGGAGTCGGCGGCCGTGGTGAACGAATTCGGTCTGTTCGGTACGTAATCCGTCGACCGTGCCGAGCGTGCCGCCGACGGTGATCTCCGGCAGCAGGCGCTCGGCGACCGGGCTCACGTGCCACACGGTGTCGTCGGGACCGCACACCACGAGTCCCTCACGGAGGTGCTCGACCACCTCGGGCCAGTCGGCCGCGGCGTGGGAGCGCTCCAGGGCGGAGAGACCGGCGGTCCGGGGCGCATCTGAGCGCCATGCCGAGACCCGGGCGACACGCGGCGGGGTAAACCGTCCGTCGCCGGGCTCGAGATCCCTGACGTCGGCACCCGTCACCAGCTCGGCCCTACTCCTTGTCGATTCCGCACCCGCGTTGCGCGGGGTGCGCGGTCGCGTTCCTCCACCCACCCTACGCTGCTCCCGCCGCACCGCCACCCGGCAGCGCAGCCGGGTGGCCGGGCCTGCGGGAGGCAGGTCGGCGGAGGCGTCCGGGCCGGTCGCGCCCGGGAGGCGGGGCAGCTCAGGGATTGTTACGATCCGGAACGCCCCTGCCACCCACCCTGCGGAAGGCTGATCGTTGCTGTCACACGGTCGGAGACCCGAGTCGACGCCACTGAGCATGTCGGTCGACCGGGCCGATCCCCGGGCACCCGTGATCCGGGTGGGTGGCGACCTGGCCTACACCACGGCGACCCCGCTGCGGGTGGAGATCGACCGGCTGCTCGGCACCGGTCCCGCCACGCTCGTGCTCGACTTCGCCGACCTGCAGTTCATCGACAGCACCGGGCTCAGCGTCATCGTGCATGCCTGGCGTGAGGGGCAGCAGCACGGCAGCACGGTGGAGTTGCGCGCGGTGCCGCGCTTCCTGGAGACCATCCTCGACATGACCGGTGTCACCGGACTGCTCGCCCGTGCGGTCGGCGGCGGCGGACCGGCGACCGGGCCGGAGGACCAGCCGACCGTCACCGCGTGAAAAAACAGTCTCCGGGGAAAACGCCGACCCCGCGACTTGCGTCAGACGCACGGGCTGGGAGCATGGAGTCATGTCCTCATCGCTGTTGGCCATCGAGGTCAGCCGTCTCGACGCCGGGCGCGCCGAGCTGCGGCTGACCGGTGACCTGGACTTCGACAGCGCACCCGACCTGATCGCCGCCGTCACGGAGCTGCACCGTTCCGGCTATCAGCAACTCGTCATCGACCTCGCCGGGGTCGCCCTCTGCGACTCCTCCGGGCTGAGTGCCTTCGTGGTGGCCCATCGCCGAGGGTCCGACCCGATCCGGCTGGTCAACGTCAACCCGTCCCTGCGTCAACTGCTGGACCGCACCGGCCTGGCCGAGCTGCTGCAACTGCCGCCGGCCGTGGACGGCGACGGCATCACCGCGGTCGGCTGAACGCGCGAGACGCGGCCCGGCAGGGGTGGTCCCCGACCCTGGGACCAGGGGCCGGGGACCGGAGGATGGCTCAGGGCGTCGGAACCGGACGGGTGCCCATGCGCTGCGGCTCGGCGATGCTCTCCGCGTCGTCGGGAGGTCCCGCCTCCGGCGGTTGGAACAGATATCGGACGAACTCCCCGTCCGTGCCGTCGTCCTCCGCGCCGGGCCACTGGCCGGCACAGTCGACACCGATCACCTCCCGGCCGGTGCCGTCGGACTCCTCCAGCAACGCCCACAGCGTCACCGGGTAACACCGGGTGCTCTCGGCGGTCAGACGCCATCGCGCGTACCAGCCCGGTCGGGCGGGGACGATCTCGACAATCTGCTTCATCGGACCTTCCCTTCCGCGTGCCTCGGAAGTTCGTGCCTCACACCGGGTTCTCCGGCCATACCGATCGTCCGGCCGACGCGGGTGAGCGCCCCTCACCCGGGCCGGATGAAGCCTCCGGCGCATCCCGGGCGATCGTCTCGCCGTCCCGGGCGGTCGTTTCCTGCTCGGTGGCAACGGGAACGCGACGTGGTGAGGCCCGACGAGAACCGACGGAAGCGAGGTGTCACCGTGCGCAAGCAGATGGAGGGCGACAACCAGCGCCGCCGTGCTCTGGCCCGGCAGGCCCGCGAGCGCGGCATGCAGGCCGCCGACACCGGCGCGAGCCTGAGCGCCTCCAAGCAGCCCACGCACCTGAAGCAGGCCAAGCGCGCCGGCCCGCCGCCGGCCGGAAAGAGCCGCAAACCGGACACGACGCGAGGTGGACCCACACCTCCGCCGGCCGGCGTCGCCGCGAACCCTCGGCCCCGACCCGAGCCGGGCACGAACGCCCCAGGGATCACCAGCATGGGATACCGGGAACTCGTCGACGACGTCGTCCGGCGATCCGGCGTCGACTTCCGTACCGCCAAGGTCGGAGTCGAGTCGACCGTGCTCGTGCTGGCCGCGGCCCTGGAGGCCGGCGAACGCCAGCGCCTGCTGCGGGCGGTACCGGCCTCGCTGCACGACGTCGTGCCGGTCGACGGCATCCGACGCCACCAGGACCTGTCCGGGTTCCTGTCCGAGGTGGGCCGGATCAGCGGCCGTACCCCGGAACAGGCCCGCTACCAGGCCGAGGCCACGCTGGCGGCGCTCGCCGAGCAGGACCGCGACCTGGTCGAGTCGCTGGACGTACCGGACGGGTTGCGCGACCTGCTGGACCCGCCGGCAGCCGGCTGATCCCCGCCGCCGGGCGGGCGTCCCCCGCCCGGCGGCCGGTCAGCGGGCGTGGCTCGGCAGCTCCGGCGACTCGCTCTCCAACGGCACCGCGTCGGCGGGGATCAGGCCCAACTGCGCCGCCGAGCGGGGCAACGCGGCGTCGAGCAGCCAGTCGGCGCTGACCCGGGCCCGGTTGCCCGGCATGGCCAACAGGTGGTATCCCCGGGTCACCGCCTTCGCCGGCAGACCCGACAACGGCACCTTGAGCGGGTTCGCCGCCGCCTGCTTGCCACCGAGGTCGACCACCCAGCCGAGGTCGTGGTGCTTGTACGGCCGACGCCGCCCCTGCCCGTAGGAGGCGGCGATGTTGTGCGCGGCGAGCTTGCCCTGCCGCTGGGCGTGCTGGGCGGTCATCGTGCAGATCTCGCCGGGCCGGGTCAGGTCGGGCACGGCGGCGGCGTCGCCGCAGGCGTACACCTCGGGAAAACCGGGCACGTTGAGGTACTCGTCGACGACCAGCCGCCCCTTCTCCGTCCGCAGGCCCAGTTGCGCCACGAACGGGTCCGGGCGTACGCCGACGCACCAGATCAGGGAGCAGGTCGGCACGTACTCCCCGTCGGTGAGGGTGACCCCGTCGGCGGTGGCGACCGCCACCGAGGTGCCCATCCGCACGTCGACCCCGCGTCGGCGCAGCACCCGGTCGGCGGTACGCGACATCCGCCGGTCCAGCTCGGGCAGCACCCGGGGCGCGACGTCCAGCAGCATCCACTTCGGGCGGATCGGCAACCGGGGACGCTGGGCGGTCAACTCGTCGGTGAAGAGTTGCCCGTGCGCGGCCACCTCGGTCCCGGTGTAGCCGGCGCCCACCACCACGAACGTGGCCCGCGCCTGCTGCTCGGCCGGATCCTCGGCCTGCTCGGCCAACTCGATCTGGCGGACCACGTGGTCGTGCAGGTAGAGCGCCTCCGGCAGACCCCGGAAACCGTGCGCGTACTCGGTCACCCCGGGGATGGGCAGCAGCTTGTTGACGCTGCCGACGGCGAGGATCAGTCGGTCGTACGCCAGCCGGTTGCGCTCCCCCTCGGGCTGGGTGAACCCGACCCACCGGTTCTGCAGGTCGACGTGGTCGGCCTCGCCGATGACCACCCGGACCCCGTTCAACGTGCCGGTCAGCGGCACCGCGATCCGACCCGGCTCCACCACTCCGGCGGCCACCTCGGGCAGCAGCGGCAGATAGAGGAAGTAGTCGGTCGAGTTCAGCAGGACGATCTCGGCCCGGTCGCGGGCCAGCCGGCTCAGCGTCTTCGCCGCGTGGTACCCGGCGAAACCGGCCCCCACGATCACCACACGAGGCTTCGTCATTCCGGGCCCGTTCCCACCCCGCGAGCCGACAAACGTCGCCCCGGCGACCTACCGACCCACGGGTCGGTCCGGTGGCATCGGGAACCGGAGGAAGGTGGCGCCCCGCAGGTCCAGCCAGGCCCGGTCCGGTGCGCGGACCAGCCGCAGCATCACGTCTGAACAGGCCGGACAGCGGGCCACCAGTCCCGGCGCGTGCGAGTAGACCCGCAGTCCGGCCATCGGGCCGGCCGTGCCGCAGTGGGCGCAGCGGCCGGTGGCCGTGCTCAGGTCCACCGCGAACACCTCCCCCAGCGGGCCGTCGAGCATGTTCCCGTCCACGTACGGCAGCGCGGTCATCCGTGGCTCCTCTCAGCCGGTCGGGCCGAAGCGTTCGGTGCGTACCCGCCGTGCCGGGTGGCCCAGGCCGACGAGCAGGTCGGAGACGGTCTCCACGAAACCGGTGGGGCCGCAGACATAGACCAGCGGCGTCAGCTCCGGCGGCCAGCCGTGCGTGTTGACGTCGGCAAGGCCGAGCCTGTGCGGTTCGCCCGTCCAGCCGTCCGGCGCCTCGCGGGTGTAGACGTACGCGACGTCCAGGCCGGCGTCGTCGCGTACCCGCCGCCGCAGCTCGTCGGCGTAGAACACGTCGGTCGGGGTGCGGACGGAGTAGATCAGCCGGAACGGGGTGCGGCTGCCGGCGGCCCGACGGGCGCGGATCATCGCCATCAGGGGCACCAGCCCCGAGCCACCGGCGACCAGCAGCACCGGGTCGGTCTGCGTCGGCCGCCAGACGAACCAGCCGCCGATCGGGCCGCGCACCTCGATCGGGTCACCCTCTCGGTAGCCGTCGACCAGGAACGGCGACACCTCGCCGTCGGGCACCCGCTGGACGGTCACCTCGATGCGGTCGCCGTCGGCCGGCGCGGCCAGCGAGTACGACCGGGCGGCCTGGTATCCGTCGGATGCGGTGAGCCGCAGGTCCACGTGCTGCCCGGGTACGTGGGCGGGCCAGCCCGGCACCTGGAGCACCAGCGTGTGCGCGGTGGGCGTCTCGACCCGGCGGTGCACCAGCCGGGCCTGCTGCCACCGCATCCGCCCGCTCAATCGCCCTGGTACCGCTGCTCACGCCACGGATCCCCGTAGTCGTGATAGCCGGCGGTCTCCCAGAAACCGGGGGTGTCCTCCAGGCCCAGCCGGATGCCGCGCACCCACTTGGCGGACTTCCAGAAGTACAGGTGCGGCACCAGCAGCCGGGCCGGCCCGCCGTGCTCGGCGGGCAACTCCGCGTCGTCGTAGGTGTGCACCAGCCAGGCCCGACCGTCCGTCAGGTCCTCCAGCGGCAGGTTGGTGCTGTAGCCGCCGTAGGAGTGGGCGAGGGCGTAGTCCGCCGCGGTGTCCACCCCGTCCAGCAGGGTGTCCAGCGAGACGCCCTGCCAGGTGGTGCCGAGCTTCGACCAGCGGGTGACGCAGTGGATGTCGACCGTCGGGGTCTCCTGCGGCAGCGCCATCATCTCGGCCCAGGACCAGCGGTACTCCGTGCCGGTCTCGGTGGTGATGACGAACTCCCAGCTCTCGCGCGGCACCTTCGGTGTGGGGCCGGCGGAGAGCACGGGGAAGTCGGGTGTCAAGTACTGACCGGGTGGCAGGTCCGGTGCGTCGGCGCGTGGCCGACCCTGGAAGCCGGGCGTGACGATACCCACCGCACAGTCGTACCACGCCCGGCCCCGCCGCGGGGTCGGTCACTTCCGTTCGGTGACGACCTCCTTGGAGCCCGGCACCACGTTGCGGGTGGCGCGCAGGCTGGTGATCGTCACGACCGTCAGCACCCCGATGATGACCAGCAGGGACGCCACGGTCGGGATCTCCGGCACGCCCTCCCAGATGCCGTGCGCCCAGTGCAGGCCGAGCTTGACGCCGATGAACGCCAGGATGATCGCCAGGCCGTAGGTGAGGTGGACCAGGCGGCTGAGCGCGGCGTGCAGCACGAAGTAGAGCGCCCGCAGGCCCAGCAGCGCGAAGGCGTTCGTGGCGAAGACCAGATAGGGGTCCTCGGTGATGCCGTACACCGCCGGCACCGAGTCCACCGCGAAGACCACGTCGGTGGCGAAGACGGCCACCACCACCAGCGCCAGCGGAGTGAGAGCGCGGCGGCCGTCGACCCGCACGGTCATCTTGGTGCCGTGGTACTCCTGCACCACCGGCATGAACCGGCGCAGCAGCCGCACCGAGCGCATGTTGCCGATGTCCACCGACTGCTCGTGCCCGGTGAACGCGTCCCGCAGCAACTTCGCGGCGGTGAACAACAGGATCAACGCGAAGATCAGGAACGCGAAGTCCAGCGTCTGCAACGCCGCCGCACCCAACGCGATGAAGATGCCCCGCAGCACCAACGCCCCGGTGATACCGAACAGCAGCACCCGCTGGGCCAACTCGGTGGGCACCGCGAACGCCGCCAACAGCAGCATGAACACGAACAGGTTGTCCACCGACAGCGACTTCTCGACCAGATAGCCGGTCAGGTACTCGAAGCCCCGTTCCGAGCCGAACTCGGACCACACCCAGGCACCGAAGGCCAGCGGCAGCGCGATGTAGAAGGTCGACCAACCCAGTGCCTCCCGCAGGGACACCTCGTGGGGTTTGCGGGTCACCACGAAGTCGAGCACCAGCAGGGCCAGCACGCCCGCGATCGTCACCGCCCAGAGGGTGGGTGTACCCACCGACTGCAAACCGGCAGCAGCGTAGGACAATTCGGACATGGGGCCTCCTCGAACACCGTGTCATGTTCGAGGTCTCCTTCACCCACGTTTCGGTGGGCAACCACCCGAGGCACACCCGGGGCGCGCCGTACTGACCGGTATGGTTCGTGGGAAGTACTCCCCTCGTACCGCCAAGATTAGGACAGCCCGATCCGACCCGCCAGACGGGGGCACCTATCGGCGTCGACCGCATCCGACCAGGTCGGAACGCGCAGTGACGATGCCGGTACCGGACTCGGACACGAGCGCCTATCGTGATGACGGTGACCGCAGAGCAGGCGGCCGGCCCGCTGGCCGGAGTACGCGTGGTCGAGCTGGCCGGGATCGGTCCCGGCCCCTTCGCCGCGATGATGCTTGCCGACCTCGGCGCGGACGTGGTCCGGGTGGACCGGGCCACCGACGTGGACCCCTCGGCCTTCGGCACCGCCCATCCCGACCTGCTCAACCGGGGACGACGCTCCGTCGGCGTGGACCTGAAGTCCGCCGGTGGACGCGAGGTGGTGCTGGCCCTGGTCGACGGCGCGGACGCGCTGATCGAGGGATTCCGGCCCGGGGTGACCGAGCGTCTCGGTCTCGGTCCGGCCGACTGCCACGCGGTCAACCCGAAGCTGGTGTACGGCCGGATGACCGGCTGGGGGCAGGACGGACCGAGCGCCCCGTACGCCGGGCACGACATCGACTACCTCGCGTTGACCGGCGCGCTGCACGGCATCGGGCGGGCCGACGATCGGCCGGTGCCCCCGCTCAACCTGCTCGGCGACTTCGGCGGCGGCGGGATGATGCTGGCCCTGGGCCTGGTCTCCGCGCTCTACGCGGTACGCGGCGGCGCCACCGGCCAGGTGATCGACGCGGCCATCGTGGACGGGGTGGCGGTGCTCGGCACGCAGATCCACGCGTTGCGCGGGCTCGGCCTTTGGCAGGACCCGCGTGGCGTGAACCTGCTCGACGGCGGCGCGCCGTTCTACGACACCTACGAGTGCGCGGACGGGCGGCACGTCGCGGTCGGCGCGTTGGAGCCGCGCTTCTACGAGGAACTGGTCCGCCGCACCGGGTTCCCGCTGCCGGGCGACGAGGCACCGGACCGGACCGACCCGGCGAACTGGCCGGCGTTGCGTGCCGCCTGGGCGCGGCTGTTCCGGACGCGTACCCGGGACGAGTGGGCGGCCTTGCTCACCGCCTCCGACGCCTGCGTGGCCCCGGTGCTGGACTGGGCCGAGGCGGCGGAGCACCCGCACCTGGTCGCGCGGGACACGTTCGTGGTCCGGGACGGGGTGGTGCAACCGGCCCCGGCGCCCCGCTTCTCCGGCACCCCCACCTCGGTACGCCGCCCGCCGCCCTGGCCGGGCGAGCACACCGACGAGGTCCTCGCCGAGGTCGGCTACGCCCCGGAGCGGGTGGCCGCGCTGCGGGCCGACGGCGCGGTGGGCTGAGTCACCGGCGTCGCAGTGTCGCGCCGGGGGCCAGCGCGGGTTCGACCATGTCGCGGTAGTCGCGGGGCAGTTGGACCATCAGCGTGTCGAACTCGCCGGCCAGCGCCTCGCGCAGCGCGGCGAAGACCGCGCGGACCCCGCCTCGGGCCGCCGACGTCTGCACCCCGAGGCGGAACGCCACCCGGGCGGTGAACTCGTCGGCGTCGAACCGCTGCGCCGCCTCGCCGTCCGGTGTCGCCCGCATCGACTGCCGCAGCGGCACCGGCAGTTGCAGGGCCAGGTCCAGTGCCTCCCCGCCGGTCAGCCGCTCGGCCAACGTCGCCAACGTCGCCCGGGTCAGGTCCACCGCCCGCTCCGGCGTGGTGCCGGCCCGCCGGGCGACCTGGTCGACGAACGTGTCGTAGTCCATCGCGTACCCCCTCGGGCGGCGGTTACCCGGCGCGGCGGGCCGGAAACGGCGGCCGATTTTCCCCCGAGCCGGGCGTGACGGCGGCCTCGGCGGGTAACCGCCGCCGGTCGTGGCCCGATCGCAGCCGGGAGGAGCCGAACCCATGGCGAGTTACGCCGACGTCCTGCAGTACCTGTCCAGCCTGGACTACCCCGCCGGCAAGGACGACGTGGTCCGCGAGGCCGAACGCGAGGGTGCGCCGCCGGACGTGGTGCAGGCCCTGCGCGCGCTGCCGCCGGTGGACTACGCGAACAGCACCGAGGTGGCCCGTTCCGCGCACATCGACGCGAGCGAGACCGCCGACGACGCGCAGCGCGGCGCGGCCGGACGCGACAAGCGTCACCAACGGGTGTCGCAGCACCTGCGCAGCATCTGATCCGGCGGCCGGTCGACGGGCGAACCGCCCGGACCGGCCCTCGGCGTGTCGAGGTCGGTGCACCCGACAGGACTCCGACAGGCGGGCGCCCCGGCCGCGAACCGCGACCGGGAGCGCCGCTACGTAATCGCCTGCCCTGGTGGCACGGCGAACCCGAACCGGGTTGCCATGACCAGACGGCGACAACCACCCGAACCAGGTGGTTGCTACTGCGACCACCTTACCGCACGCCATCAGCCGAACGGACAGGGGGTGCCGACAAAGGTATTCATCCGGTCGGTTCGGCATACCGTCGCTCCAGATCGACCCGCGCCAGCGCCCCCACGAGCCAGGCGAAGCGCTCCGATTCGCGACCGCCGGACAGCGCGGCGAGGTCCTCGGTGGACCGGCCCAGTCCGAGGCGACGGGCCGCGGTCAGGGCACGCCGATCGGCCACCGGCCCGACCTCCCGCCACAGCGCCTGCGCCTCGCGGAGAAACAGGTCCACCGCCTCGCCGTCCACGCCGGGCAGTGCGGCCAGCAGGGCACGCTGCCGAGCCGGGTCGTAACCGGCGGCGGAGCGCAGCCGGCGCAGGTCACCGGCGTACTCGTCGCGCACCGCCCGGGCCAGATCGCCGAGCAGCGTGGCCACCGCGTCCACGTCACCGCGCCGGCCGCGCTCGCGCAGCACCCGGACCAGGTCGGCGTGGGGCGCGCGCGCCAGCCGGGCCGCGCTGTCCCACCCGGCGTCGGGCAGCGCGTGCGCGCTGTCCAGCGCACGCCGGAAGTCGCCCCGGCGGGCCAGCAGGACCGCCAGGCAGAGCACCTGGAACAGGCTGGCGGGGTTGTTGGTGACCCGGAAGCCGTACTGCTCGGCGAAACCCCGGCCGCTGCCGGCGAGCCGCCGGGCCAGGCGTCTGCGGTCCTCGACGGTGGAGACGGTGCTGGTCATGCCGGCTGTTACCCGCGCCGACGGCGGACACGCCTACGACGCGGTCAGTGGAAGCCGCCCGAACGGTCCCGGGCCTTGAGCCGGACCGTGGGCAGGGCCGGGGCGGGCAGCGGCGGGTCGGGATCGTCGGCGACCACCCCGAACCGCCGACCGGCCATCCAGTCCTCCCGGGCGGTGGCGATCTCCTCGTGGCTGCGGCCGACGAAGTTCCACCACATCACCAGCGGCTCCTCGAACGGCGTCCCGCCGAGCAACATCAGCCGAGCACCCGGCCCACCGCGCACGGTCAGGGTGTCCCGGCCGACGCCGAGCCAGAGCAGCGCCCCGGGCTCCACCGCCACGTCGTCCACCTCGGCGGCACCGTCGAGCACCAGCAGCGCGTACTCGAAGTCGCGGCGCAACGGCACCCCGACCGGACCCGCACCGCGCAGGTCGAGCTGCGCGCCGAGCAGCGGGGTGTGCACCCGGGCCGGCGAGACCTCGCCGCCGAGGTCACCGACCAGCAGGGTGACGTCCAGGTCGCCGTCGCGCCACCGGGGCAGCTCGGCGTGGTGGGCGAAGTCGGCCGCGCCGGCCCGGGCCGGGTCCGGCAGCGCCACCCAGAGCTGCACGCCGTGCATCAGTGGCGGATGGGCGGCCGGTGACCGCTCGGAGTGGGCTATCCCGTGACCGGAGGTCATCACGTTGAGCTGGCCGGGCCGGATCGGTTGCACGTTGCCGAGGCTGTCCCGGTGCAGGATCTCGCCGTCGAGCAGCCAGGTCACGGTCTGTAGGCCGGTGTGCGGGTGCGGGGGCACCTCCATGCCCGGCCGCTGCGCCACGTCGTCCGGACCGAAATGGTCCACGAAGCACCAGGCGCCGACCATCCGGCGGGTGCGTTGCGGCAGCAGCCGACGCACCGTGGTGTAGCGCCCCAACGGCACGTCGTGGCCGGGCAACAGGACGCTGCCGGGGTCGACGGTGGCCACACCGGGTGGTCGGGTCTGCGCGGGCATCGACTCGGCACGTTCCACCATCCGACTGTACGCCCGTGCGCCGGGCCCGCTCAGCCTCCGCGTACGGTCACCCGGTTCGCGCCCGCCACCAGGTCCAGGAAGATCCGGTCGCCGGCCCGGTCCCACCCCGGCGACCCGAGCACCGTCTGCGGGGCGACGCCGTCGAGGCGCTCGTCGTAGACGGCGACCGCGCCGGCACCGGCGACCGACCGGACGCGGACCGGGACGCTGCCGACCACGGTGACATCGAACCGGTTGACCCCGCCGGTCACCCGCACCACGACCAGTCCCTCCACGGCGGGCAGCCGCAGCGTGGTCCGGGTCGCCCCACCGGCCAGTTCCAGGCCGCTCAACCGGGCGGCGGCGAGGTCCAGCCGCCGTTCGGTGCTGCCACCGTTGAGCGACACCTGCCAGCGCACCCGGGCGTTGAGCAGCACCTCGACCTCGCCCGGCCCGGTACCGTCCTGGGTCAGCCGCAGTCGCACCCGGTCGCCGGCCAGTTCCGGGCGGAGCCGGGTCACCGACTCGGCCGGTGTGATGATCCGGTACAGCTCCTCCCCCAGGTCCGTCACCCGCAGGTCGAACCGGGACACCCCGTCGACCAGCTCGAAGCTGGCCCGCTGGCGACCCGCAAGCGGCGCGGTCTCGACCTGCTCGGGGCGCTGCGCCGCCGCCCGGGCCGCACCGCCCAGTCCGCTGGTGCCGTCGGGCGCGGCGGTGACCTCCGGCAGGTCGCCGGAGAAGACCCGACCGAGTCGGTGCGGGTCGGAGAGGATCACCACCACGGCCGTCGCGCCCAGCCCGAGCATCAGCACCGCCGCGGCGGCGAGCAGCCGCGCCCCGGCCGACCAGGTCGGCCGCCCGTCCCCGGGCTCGTCCTCACCCACGGTCACGTCGTCACCCACAGTCACGCCGTCGGTGACTCGCATGTCGTCACCGACGGTGGCCGGCGGTGCCGGCACCTCGTCCCCCGACCCCCGTCCCGAGGGTGTCGGACGGTACGCCTCGTGCTCCGAGTCGGCCATTCCACGTCCCCTTCCACGGTCCCCTACCAGCAGGTACGCGCCAGGGGACGGGTCGGATCAGTCAACTCGGCGACGAACCTCGCCCTCGGCCGGCGACTCCAGCCGCCCGGCGACCTTGCCGGCGCAGTCGCCGAGGACCTCCCGGGCGTCCAGGCCCAGGCTCTCGATGGCGACCAGCGCGGTGAACGCCACATCGGCCAGCTCCGCCGCCACGTCCGCCCGGGTGTGCGTGACCCCCTTGCGGGGGTTCTGGCCGAGGAACCCGATCCAGGCGCCCGCCACCTCACCGGCCTCCTCGGTGAGCTTGAGCATCCGGCAGGTCAGCTCCGCCTCACCGGTGCCGTTTGTCACGTCCAGCCAGTCACGCGCAGTGCGTACAGTCGTCCAGATCGTCTCGTCCACGCTGCCAGTGAACCGGACAGTGGTCACCATCCGTATCCGGGGGCACCGCGTGACGGGGCGACAAGGCACGGCACCACGCCGTGCCCGGACCGGAAGGACGTGTCGGTGATGCCGGAGACGGTCGAGTCGGTGTTCGCCAGTGTGGTCAACCGCAACCCGGGTGAGCCCGAGTTCCACCAGGCCGTACGGGAGGTGTTGGAGAGCATCGGCCCAGCGCTCGCGCGCCACCCCGAGTACGCCGACGCCCGGATCATCGAACGGATCTGCGAGCCGGAGCGGCAGGTCATCTTCCGGGTGCCGTGGGAGGACGACCGGGGTCAGGTCCGGGTGAACCGGGGATTCCGGGTGGAGTTCAACAGCGCCCTCGGCCCGTTCAAGGGCGGCCTGCGCTTCCACCCCTCGGTCTACCTGGGCATCGTCAAGTTCCTCGGCTTCGAGCAGATCTTCAAGAACGCGCTCACCGGGCTGCCGATCGGAGCCGGCAAGGGCGGTGCCGACTTCGACCCCAAGGGCTGCTCGGACCGCGAGGTGATGCGGTTCTGCCAGAGCTACATGACCGAGCTGTACCGCCACATCGGCGCGCAGACCGACGTGCCCGCCGGTGACATCGGGGTGGGCGGCCGGGAGATCGGCTACCTGTTCGGCCAGTACAAGCGGATCACCAACCGGTACGAGTCGGGCGTACTCACCGGCAAGGGCCTGTCGTACGGCGGTGCGCAGGCGCGTACCGAGGCCACCGGGTACGGCGCGGCGTTCTTCGCCGAGGAGATGCTCACCCAGAGCGGGGACAGCATGGACGGCAAGCGGGTGGTGGTCTCCGGTGCCGGCAACGTGGCGATCTACGCGATCCAGAAGGTGCACCAGCTCGGCGGCAGGGTGGTCGCCTGCTCCGACTCGTCCGGGTACGTCCTGGACGAGAAGGGCATCGACCTCGACGTGCTGCGGGACCTGAAGGAACGCCGCCGGGGCCGGCTCGCCGACTACGTACGCGAGGTGCCGCACGCGGTCGCCGTCGCCGGGCGTACCCCCTGGGAGGTCCCCTGCGACCTGGCCCTGCCGTGCGCGACGCAGAACGAGATCGGCGGCGCCGAGGCCGCGCAGCTCGTCGCCGGCGGCTGTGTCGCGGTGGTGGAGGGCGCGAACATGCCGACCACCCCGGAGGCGGTCCGCATCCTGGGCCGGGCCGGGGTCCGGTTCGCGCCCGGCAAGGCGGCCAACGCCGGTGGGGTGGCGGTCAGCGCCCTGGAGATGCAGCAGAACGCCGCCCGGGAGTCGTGGACGTTCGCGGAGTCGGAGCAGCGCCTGCGCGAGACCATGCGCGACATCCACGCGCGCTGCTGGGCCACCGCCGAGGAGTACGGCCTACCCGGCGACTACGTGGCCGGCGCCAACATCAACGGCTTCCGCCGAGTAGCCGAAGCCATGCTCGCCCAAGGCCTGATCTAACCTCCCCCTCCCCCACCCCACCCTTACCCCCACCCACCCCCGCCGCCCCCGCCGCCCCACCTCCGCCCTGTTGATCAAGGAGTTTTGGTGCTCGATGAGCCCTGAAAGCACCGAAACCTCTTGATCAACGGGGCGGGACGGCGGGGCGGGGCGGCGGGGCGGGGCGGCGGGGCGGGCGGGGCGAGACGGCGCGGGGCGGCGGGGCGGGGCGGTCTACGTCGGGTGGATGGCGGTGATGGTGGGGAGGACCGCGACGACGTCGAAGCTGTGACGGGGTGACGGCAGCTCGTGGTAGTGCTCCTCGTCGCGCTCGGGGTCGTACATTCCGGAGATCACTCGGGTCCGCGCGGACCGGCCGAGAAGCGGGGCGATCTCGGTCGGATCCGGCGCACGCAGGTCCACGACCCGTACGTCGTCGTCCCCGCCGGTCAGCAGCATCGCCTCCAGCGAGTCCGGGCTCGCCGGGGGAAGGTCCCGCTCGGGAATCCGGCCGTGGCCGAAGGTGAGATGGACGGCGGCGTACCCGTCGCCGAGCGCCGCCCGGAGATGGCCGCCGGTCATGACCTCGTGCGCCGCGACGCGCGCGCTGCCCTCCCAGAAGACGATGCGGTCACCGGTGCGCCGTTGGTGTGCGAGGAGCCGATCGGCAGCGGCCCGTTCCTCCCGCGCCAGGTCGTGTCCCGCGCCGATGGCGTTGGCATGGTGCGCCACGATCGCATCGAGCATCGACAGGGCTTCGTCACGTTCCGGGCCCCGGTCGAGCCCGGCGACCAGGTCCTGGGCGCTGCGGGCGAGGTCGACGAAGGGCGTGCCGGGGTGGGTGCCGCGCGCACGTCGGACGTGCTCGCCGTCGTCGTGGGCGGTGCGGATGACGTCGAACAGCTCCGTGACGCGGGTGGCCGTCGTCGCGTCGAGCCGCGCGAGCAGCCCCACGACACGGTCGTAGTCGGCGGGCAACACGCGCGAACCGCCGATCGCGATGATCCGCACCGGATCCGCCGGGTGCCGCTCGTTGTGCCGGCGCAGCCGACCGAGCGCCTCGCGCATCTCGGTCGTCCGCCACGGCCCCCACGCCTGGCCGAGCGTCGCGTCGAGATCGATCTGCTGCCCCTGGACGAACTCGTCGTACCGCTCACCGATCCGCGGGTTGTCGAGCATCGCGAGGACGCGGAATCCGGATTCGACCAACGCGTGGGTGGTCTGCTCGACGAGGCCGAAGAGTTCGTGCGCCTCGCGGGTGGAGGTGCCCAGACCGACGATCGTGGCGTGGTCGACGAGGGATGAGATGCGGTGCCCGGTCTGCCGGAGGTCGTGCGTCCGTCCACTCATACGACGCACGATCACAGTTCAACATAAGGTGAAGTCAAGGCCGTACGGGTGCCTACCGGGCCGGTTGGCCGCGCCCGATGTCGCACAGCCTGGCGCCGGACTCCAGGGCAGCAAGGTGCGTCCTGAGATCGGCCACCCGCTCCTCGGCCTCGCTGACCAGCCGGTGGGCGACCTGACCCCACTCCTCGGGCGTCGGGTTCGCCGACAGGCCGCCGAAGAGGACGGCGATCTCGCGCACGGTCATGCCGACCCGCTGGGCGACCCGGGCGACCTCGATGCGGCACACGGCCGACTCCTCGAAACGGCGTTGGTTGCCTGCGGTGCGGACTGCGTTGATCACGCCATGGCTCTCGTAGAACCGTACGGCGGACGGGGCGACGCGGCTGCGGACGGCGACGTCGCCGACGGTGAGCGTCATCGAGGAAGCCAGCTTCACGGTCATACCCGCACCGTAGCCACGCCCCGACTTGACTTCAACCAATGTTCAACATGGAGCCTCACCTCCATGACCGCTTCGCATGAACAGCACGACGGCACCCCACCCTCCGGCGTACGCGTGGCCGTGATCTCCGCGAGCGTGCGCAAGGACCGGATGGGGCCGACGATCGCCGACTGGGTCGTCGCCGCGCTGGGGAGCGCCGCCGACGTCGATCTGATCGACCTGGCCGACACGCTCCTGCCCGACGACAGTCTCCTGTATCCGGGCGGTGGGCCGAAGAGCGCCGTGGCCGACCGGATCGACGCGGCCGACGCCTTCGTCTTCGTGATGCCGGAGTACAACCACAGCTACCCGGCCTCACTCAAGCGCCTGATCGACTGGCACTACGCGGAGTGGCGCCTGAAGCCCGCGACGATCGTGGCGTACGGCGTGCACGGCGGATACGCCGCGATCGAGCAGCTCCGCGGCGTGCTGGCCGAACTCAACGTCGTGACCACCCGCCGGGTCATCGGCCTGCCCGCGCCGTGGGACTGCCTGAACGACCAGCAGCGGTACGCGCCGGACGACCGCCTCTGCCGCGGCCTGGCCGGGTGCCTCGACGAGCTGCGGTGGTGGGCCGACGTGTTGGCCGACGCACGCCGGACCCGACCCTTCCCAACGTAGGACCCACGGCGCGGGACGGCCACGAAACGGTGCCGGTGCCCGCCGGAGGGAACGGCGGGCACCGGCACCGGTGCTCACTGCGGGACGAGCCCGCGGTGTCGGATCAGCTCGCGCTGCCGAAGCGGCGACGGCGCCAGAGCACCGTGCCGAGCAGCATGACCGCGCCCGCGGCGACGAGACCGCCACCGACCTTCATCGGTGTGCTCGTGCTGCTGCCGGTGACCGGCAGGTGGTGCTTCTTCTTGTGCAGCACGCGCAGCTCGACGCTGGCGGTCCGGCCGGACTCCCGGCCGGTGGCGGTGAAGGTGAGCAGACCGGTCACCGACGGGGTGTACCGGCGGCTGAACTCACCCCGCGCGTTGGTCCGGGCCGTGAAGGTCAGCGGTGCGCTGGCCTGGAAGGCGACCGGTGCCATGGCCACGGTGCTGCCGTCGCTGCGGCGGGCGGTGCCGGCGGCGGGCGCCGCCAGCGGCTGGGTGGTGACGGTGATGTCAACCGTCTCGTTCGGCCCGTAGTTGCGGCCGGTCAGGACGACCGTCTCACCGAGGAAGATGGTCGGTCGGTTCACCGTGAGCGAGGCCAGCGCCGGCGGATAGGGCGGTGGCTGAGGTGTTCCATCCACGGATGGCGTCGGCTGCGGCTGCGCCGCCCCCGCCGCGGTCGGCACGGCTACCACGGCCAAACCGACCGTGAGCGCCATGATGATGCGGGATAGCCGCATTGTTGGTTCCCTCCTACTGAGTACAGCTTGGTGCGGTGACAACATGGGTGGTCCATGGGGTGGCGGTGGGCGTGAGCCACAGCTCGGCCGTGCCGCTGTCCGTCTTGCCGGTCAGCAGCGAGACCTGCAGCGTCCGGGTGTCACCCGGTCCGGTCTCGACGTTCACCGTGGCCACCTGGCGGCGTCGCTCGGTTCCGTTGCCCACCGACGTCTCGGCACCGTCGAGGTGGGTGTCGAGCACCGCCCCGCCGGCCGGGCCGTAGACCGAGACCAGGGTCCGAACCGTGTACGGGTCTCCTGCCTGGGCCAGTCCGAGCACGGACTCGGTGAGGCCCGAGGCCGGCGCGGTGGATCGCAACGTCACCCGGAGGTGCAGTTCGCGACGACCGTCGGCGTGGCAGTCGCCGACGGTGAGGTCGGCGGTCTGCCGGAGGTAGTAGCCGAGCTTCGCGCCACTGCCGTCGTTGAGGAACACGCCGACAGTGGGCACGGTGTCCTGCTCCGGAAGCGTCCCGGCCATCCGGCTCTCGCCGAACACCCGCTGTTCCTCCGGATGGGCACTCCAAAACAGTATCCGACGTTCTTGTATAGAGCGGCTAAAAGCGGACAATAGCCCGTTCGGGTGTGTGTTACGGGCGAAAAGGGTGTCGAACACGGTCGCGGCGGCGGTGGCGAAGAAGGTGTCCTGCTCCTTCGGGGCCATCTTCTGATAGGTGTCGCTGAGCAGGGTCCGCACCGCGTTCTCCGCGCTGAGCGACACGCCGCCGGGCACCCGGACCGGCCCGGTGGCCTGCAACAGGTACGACAGCACCACCGGGTCGACGGCGAGCACCCCGTCCACGGTGTCGCCGCTGTGCCGCCGGTACATCTCCCGGTAGAGCGCGGCAGCGGTCGGGAAGTGCGGGCTGAGGTTGACGTCGGCCGGGTACATGCCGGGCAGCTCGCCCCAGAGGGCGCGCTGCTCGGCCGGGATCTTCAACGGCTTGGCGAACATGCCCATGCCACTGCTGGCACCCTGGTCGCCCATCTCGATGCGGCCCTTGTTGGCCCGGATCACCGCGTACGCGCCGAACATGCCGCCGGTGGAGCGCAGCTCGGCGGAGTTCTGCGACACCAGCAGGTAGCGCCGGGCGCCGTCCACTCCGAGCAGCGGCGGCAGCAGGCGGGTGGCCTTACCGGCCGCCGAGGTCATGGCGGCCAGCCGGTCGATCTCGCCGCGCAGCTCCTGGAGGGCCTCGCGTACCTGCCCGACCAGCCGGTCGGCGGGCACCACGGACAGTTCGGCGCGGATCCGCTGGACGGTGGCGTCGACCTCGACCAGCTCGTCACCGACGCCCCGCAGCCCGCTCAGGTCCAGCCGCCCCTCGCGCGGCACCAGACCGCCGAGGTCGACCCGCAGCAGTGCCGGGAACGCCTGGCGGGCCAGGTCGTCGACGGCGACGGAGATCCGTCGGACGGCCGCGAGGTTGGCGCCCGCGTACGGCGTGTGCTGGGCCGTCCACCAGCCGGGATCGGCGGTGGCCTGACGGGCGGCGCCGGACTGCACCTGCAACGCGGCGAGGGTCCGCTGCGCCCGGTCGGTGTCGCCACCGACCAGGTGCGCGCTCAGCTCACCGGCCAGCCCGGCGGCGTTGACCAGGTGCGCGCGGGCCTGCCAGCCCCGGAACCCCACCCATCCGACGACACCCGCCAGCAGCGAGCCGACCACCAGCGTGACGAGCAGGGCACGGCGCAGTCGGGCCCGCCGTCGCCGGCGGGACCGGCCGCGGGTACGGCGCGGGCTCTCGCGTTCCGTCACACCACTCTCCACTCCGAAATTCGGACAGAAGCCACCATTGTTCCTAACAGGTAACGATCCTGTTGGTGCTTTAATGACGCTCTTGGGTCATATGTGAGTTTCGGTCGCGACTCGTGTTCCGCCGCGCGTCGGCGGCCGCCGCCCGCAGCAGCGCCTCGATGCGGTCCACCCCGGCCGGCAACGCCATCTCCCGCAGGTACGCCTCCCGGCCGCGTCGGCCCATCTCGGCGCGCGCCGGTGCGGGGATGTGCGCGGCCAGCCAGAACCGGTCCGCCAGGGTGGCCCAGTCCTCCGGCGGGCAGGAGAGCCCGGCACGGGTGCGTTCGACCAGGGCCGCCGTGTCGCCGCCGGTCGACGCCACGACCGGCGCACCGCAGGAGAGCGCCGCCTGGAGCTTGTCCGGCACGGCGCTGCGCAGCGCCGGCAGGTCCCGGGACATGACCAGTTGGTAGTCGGCGGCGGCGTACAGCTCCGGCATGTCCAACGGCGAGCGCCGGTCGACGAACCGGACGTTGTCGGCGCGCAGTTCGTCGGCGAGCCCCCGCACCCGCCGCTCGTCCGCCCCCGAGCCCACCAGGACCAGGTCCACGGTCCTCTCCAGCGCGGCCGCCGCCCGTACCGCGGTCTCCAGACCCTGCCGCGCCCCGATGGTGCCGGCGTGCATCACCACGCACCGGTCGTCACGGCGCACCAGGCGACGCGCGGCCGGACCGGCCGTGGCGGGTTGGAAGATCCGCTCGTCGGTCCAGTTCAGCACCGTCCGGACCTTGGCCGGATCCACCCCGACCCCGACGACCGCGTCCTGCAACGAGGGCGCGGTCACCGCCACCACGGTGGCAGCCCGGTAGGTCAGGGCCATCGCCGCCCGCACCCGGGCCGCCCACCGCCCGTCGCCGCCGTCCGGCAGGTCCTCGGCCCACACGTCCGGCACGTGCAGCACCAGCGGGACCGGGCCGAGCAGGCGCAGCAGGGCCGCCGTGGCGAACGCGGTGGCCGGCGGCTGGTGCACGTAGAGCACGTCGACCCCGGCGAGGTACCGACGTCCGACCAGCGCGGCGCTGCCGGCGAAGGAGAGCCAGGAGGCGATCCGGCCGCGCGGCGTGAGGTCACCGGTGCTGTACCGGGGCACCCGCCGCACGGTCAGACCCCGGCTGCGCGTCTCGTGACGCCAGCGCTGGTGCCACCCCGGGTAGACGTGCCCGCCCGGGTAGTCCGGGAAGCCGGTCAGCACCCGCACCTCGTGGCCGCGGGCGGTCAGCTCCTCGGCCAGGCTGCCGGGGATGAAGGCCGGTTCCGGCGGGAAGTGGTACGTCAGCAGGCCGATCCGCATCCCGCCACCTCCCTGGCCGGGCGTCCGTCCGGCGCGGCGGCCGGGTACCACGGCGGCCCGGCTGCGTACGATCTCGGCAACCCCTCACCGGACGGTCGCCACCGGCGGTCGTCCCCCGTCGCGGCGCTGCCGCCGGCGGCCACGTCGTCGAAGGGGTCACCCATGCTCACCGGGGTGCTGTTCGTCTGCCACGCCAACCTGTGCCGGTCGCCGATGGCCGAGTACACCGCGCGTCGCCTGCTCGCCGGCCGCCCGCTGACCGTCGCGAGCGCCGGCACCGACGCTGTCGAGGGCCTGGAGATGCACCCGCACGCCGCCGAGATCGCCGCCGGGGCCGGTGCGGATCCGGCGGCGTTCCGCAGTCGGCGGCTCGCCTCCGCGCACCTGACCGAGGCGGTGCTGGTGCTGACCGCCACCCGGCGCCAGCGCAGTATCTGCACCGCGCTGGCGCCGGCGGCGCTGCACCGGACGTTCACGTTGCGCCAGTTCGGCCGGCTCGCCGCGGCGGCCGCGCCCGCGACGGACGAGCCGGACGACTCGCTGGAGGCCGCGGTGGCCGCCGCCGCCCTGGCCCGGGGACGGCTGCAACCCGCCCCGGCCGACGCCGACGACCTGCGCGACCCGGTCGCCGGTACGCCCGCCGACTTCCGCGCCTGCGCGGAGGAGATCGAGCGGTCGCTGCGCCCCCTGGCGGCGCTCATCGGGGCAGCCGGGTGAGTTCCTGGGTGTGATCGGGCAGGTCGGCCACCGGCTTACGCTCGGCGTGCCGACCGGCACCGGCCCGCTCGCCCGTCGCGGTCGTCGCCTCCGGTGTCTCGGCGACCACCCGGTACGCCTCGTACTGGTATGCCTCCGCCTTGGGCACCCGGGCCATGTTCAGCACGCAGCCGAGCAGCCGTACCGAGACCGAGTGCAGCGCCCGCGCCGCGGCGGCCACCTGCGCCCGTGAGGTACGCCCCTGCTGGGTGACCAGCAACGCGCCGTCGGCCTGCACCGCGACCACCACACCGTCGGTGACCGCGAGCAGCGGCGCGGTGTCGATGACGACGATGTCGGCGGACTCGCGCAGGGCGATCAGCAGGTCGGACATGGCCTTGGAGCCGAGCAGCTCGCTCGGGTTCGGCGGGGCCGAGCCGCTGGGCAGCACCAGCAGGGACTTGTCGCCCCAGCGCTGGACCACGTCGCCGACCTGCACGTCGCCGACGAGCACGTCGGTCAGCCCGACGCCGGAGTCGATGCCGAGGTAGTCGCCGACCTTCGGCCGGCGCAGGTCGGCGTCGACCAGCAGGACCCGCCAGCCCGCCTCGGCCAGGGCGATGGCCAGGTTGCACGACATGGTGGTCTTGCCCTCGCCCTGCAACGCGCTGGTGACGGCGATGACCCGGGCGGGTTCGTGCACGTCGACGAAGCGCAGGTTGGTGCGGAGCTTGCGGACCGCCTCGGCCCGCGCGGAGGTGGCGGCGTCGCCGACAATCAGCGGGGCGGTACGGGCGCTGGTGTCGATCGGGATCTCGCCGAGCAGCGGGCTGCCGGTGACCCGTTGCAGGCCGGCGGCGTCCCGCAGGCGTACGTCGGCCATGCCGCGCAGGATCGCCAGGGCCACCCCGGCCAGCAGGCCGATCAGGGTGCCGATGGCGGTGTTGCGCAGCGGCTGTGGCGAGACCGGGGTGGGGGTGACCCGGGGCCCGCTGACCACTTCGATCTTGATGGGTCCGGCGCTGCCGTCCGGCCGGGCCTCGACCTTCTGCACGAGTTCGACGAACTTCGCCGAGAGCGCCTCTGTCACGCGCAACGCGCGGGTCTGGTCGGTGTCGGTCACCGACGCCCGCAGCAGGACGGTGCCGGTCTCGGTCGACGTGCTGACCCGCTGCTGGACCTCCTCGGCGGTCAGCCCGAGCTGGTTGTCCGCGACCGCCGCCTGCGCCAGCCGGTCGCTGGTCAGCAACTCGGCATAGGACTTGACGCGCTGTTGCAGGAAGAGACCACCCTGGTAGGCGTCGGTGACGCCCTGGCTCGGGGTGGTGACGAAGAAGGTGACCGAGGCGACGTAGCGAGGCTGCGCCCGAACGGTGACCAGGGCGGTCAGCCCGAGGGCCACCACGAGGGTGACCAGGACGATCCACCAGCGCTGGCGTACGAGACGCAGTTGGCGGTACAGGTCCATCAGGCGCGCCTCCGTACCGGGCCGGTAACGCCAAAGAAACTCACGAAAACCCCCAAGGTCTCTTCAATCTCGTGAACCATTAAAGCCGCTCATAAGCGTTATGTCCGGAGTTAGGGGTTTTCCTCGGTGGAGGACCGCGCCCGCAATGCCCAACCGGACCGACCGTCCGTCGGAATCGCCTCTCCACCGGGAAAAATGCGATTTCTCCGTCGGGATGTGCCGGATCGGCACACGGTGACCAGGTGCGGGGCACTCCCCCGGGCTCGTCGCCACCGGCGCCGCTGGATAAGGTCGTGGACGGTGTGCCGGGAAGCCTGGTCGGCGTGGCAGTCGTGCTGTCCCCGACCGGCGAGGTGAGAACCAGGCATGTCCACATCCACCCCACCACCCCGACGCCGCGGCCTGTGGCGTCTCTTCGCGCGTACCTCCTGGCCCGAGGCCCGGTTCCTGGGCGAGGTGCTGCGCACCGAGACCGTCGGCGGAGCGCTCCTGCTCGTCGGCGCGGTGATCGCCCTGGTCTGGGCGAACTCCCCCTGGTCCGACGGGTACTCCGCGCTCGGCGCCTGGGTGCCGTGGCCCGGCGGCGCTCCCCTGCACCTCGATCTGGACCTGGCGACCTGGGCCGCCGACGGCCTGCTGGCGGTCTTCTTCTTCGTGGTCGGGCTGGAACTGAAGCGGGAGTTCGTCGCCGGTGGGCTGCGCGACCCGCGCCGCGCCGCGCTGCCGGTGGTCGCCGCCGTGGGCGGGATGGTGGCCCCCGCTTTGATCTACGTCGGGGTGAACCTCGCGGCCGGTGGCGAGGGGCTGCGCGGCTGGGCCGTGCCGACCGCCACCGACATCGCCTTCGCGCTGGCCGTGCTGGCGGTGATCGGGGCGTACCTGCCGCAGGGGCTGCGGGCCTTCCTGCTCACCCTCGCCGTGGTGGACGACCTGCTCGCGATCACCGTCATCGCGGTCTTCTACACCGACCACTTCGATCCGGTGCCGCTGCTCGGCGCCGTGGTGCCGATCGCGCTGTTCGGCCTGCTGGTGCAGCGCCGGCACACCTGGTGGTGGGCGCTCGGCCCGCTCGCGCTGCTGGCCTGGACGCTGGTGCACTCCTCCGGCGTGCACGCCACGGTGGCCGGCGTCGCGCTCGGCTTCACCGTGCCGGTGCTGGCCGGGCGCGGGCGCGACGGCCGCCACCGGCCCGGCCTCGCCGCCCACCTGGAACACCGCTGGCGGCCGATCTCGGCCGGGATCGCCGTGCCGGTCTTCGCGTTCTTCGCCGCCGGGGTGTCGCTGCGCGGCGCCGACCTGGGTGCAGTCGTCACCGATCCGATCGTCGTCGGCATCGTGCTCGGGCTGGTGGTCGGCAAGTGCGTCGGCGTCCTCGGCGCCACCTTCCTGCTGGCCCGGTTCACCCGGGCCCGGCTGGCCGAGGACATCACCTGGCCGGACCTGCTCGGCGTGTCGCTGCTGGCGGGCATCGGGTTCACCGTGTCGCTGCTGATCGGCGAGCTGGCCTTCGGCGCGGCCGGTACAGCCGGGGACAACGTCACGGTGGCGGTACTCGGCGGTTCGCTGATCTCGGCGCTCTGCGCCACCCTGGTGCTGGCCCCCCGCAACCGCAGGTACCGGGCGATCGCCCGCAAGGAGCGGGTGGACGCCGACCGGGACGGCGTACCCGACGTCTACCAGCGGCCCGCCGACTGAGCAGGACCGCGCGCCGTCAGCCTCCGGACGCCCGGCCGACCCGTTCGGCCGGGCGTGCCGACCAGCGGAAGTTCTCCGTCAACGCGCTGCTGAGGATCCGCCGCAGCAGCACGATCACGACGGCGGCGGCGAGTTCCCGCCAGGTCTGCTCCCCGGTCAGCCGCAGCAGACCGGCGGCGACGAGCATGTCCAGCAGTACCCGCAGCGCCGTCGACCGGGACCCGGTGGTGACCAGCACGACCCCGGCACCGAGTACGCCGAGCGCCGCGACGACCGTCGCCAACGCCTGGATCACGAGGCCCGCCCCGGCCGACCGACCTGCTCCTGCTCGTGCTCGATCTCCCGGCCGAGCACGTGGTTCAGCACGGTCCGGATGGCGGCGATCGCGGCCAGCTGGCCGATCTGGGTGAAGGTCGGCGACAGCGCGGTCCGCAGGATGTCCGCCGCCAACTGGAACTCCAGCCCGAGCACCAGGAACCGGCCGAGGGTCAGCCGGATCCGGGTGAACACGGTGGCGTCGCGGTAGCGGATCCCGTCGACCACGAACCGCAGCGCGGCCCAGGCCGCCCCGATGACGATCACCGCCGCGCCGACCAGCTCCACCCCGATCACCAGCGTGTGGTGACCGCGCTCCAGGAGCACGTCGACGTTCACGCGGGCGACTACCCGGCGAGGCTCCGGGTAGTCGCCCGCCGGATCAGGTCAGCTCCGCGACCGCCTCCACGAGCAGCCAGATGCCGCTGATCGCGAACAGGGCGGCGGCACCGTACTTGATGGTCCGCTCCGGCAGCTTGCGGCCGAGCAGCCGGCCGACGACGATGGCGAGCGCGTCGGCGGCGACCATGCCGATGGTCGAGCCGATCCAGGTGCCGAACCAGCCGTACTGGGTGGCCAACGTGATCGTGGCGAGCATGGTCTTGTCGCCCAGCTCGGCGAGGAAGAACGCGACACCGACGGCGAAGACGGCCGACTTGCCGCCCTTGGCCGCCTTGCGCTTCTCCTCCTCGGTGAGCGTGTCCCCGCGCAGGGTCCAGAGGCCGAAGCCGATGAAGGCCAGACCCGCCAGGAGCGAGATCCAGCCGGTGGGCAGGGCGGCACCCAGCCCGACACCGATCGCCACCGAGGCCAGGTGCACCACGGCGGTGGCGACGGTGATACCGATCAGGATCGGCACAGTGCGGTATCTGGTGGCGAATGCCAGGGCCATGAGCTGGGACTTGTCTCCCAGCTCGGCAACGAAGATCACGCCGAAGCTGACCGCCAGCGCGACGAGGAACCCCTCCATGACGTCCTTCCGGGTCAGGCCGGGAGGAGGATACGGGGTGCCCTCGACCCGGCTGTTAAGCCTGGGTCGAAGGTCTCGCCCGCCCCGTCATGACGAGGCCGCGTGGCCGGATGCGGAACGCACCAGTATGTCGACCACGGCGTTGCGGGCTACTCCCCTTCGCTGCGGCACAGCCTAGCCGATCGTCGGCCGGCCAGGCCGCCGGGTGACCCGACACACCCCCGTCAATCCGCTTGCCGGCCTCTCAGTCGGCGCGGGCCAGGGTCACGCCGAACAGGTCGTCGGGGTCGGTCCAGAAGCGCTCGGCGTGGAACCCGGCCGAGGCAAGCTCCCCGGCGATCCCCTCCGGGCGGAACTTCGCCGACACCTCGGTCCGCAGTTCCTCCCCCTCGGCGAAGGCGACGTCCAGGTCGAGTACGCGTACCCGGACCGGCCGCTGCGCCCGCAGCCGCATCTCGATCCACTCCCGCTCCGGGTCCCAGAGCGCGACGTGGGCGAAGTCCGCCGGGTCGAAGTCGGCGTCCAGCTCGCGGTTGAGCACCCGCAGCACGTTGCGGTTGAACTCCGCGGTCACCCCCGCCGCATCGTCGTACGCGGGCACGATCACCGCCGGGTCCTTCACCAGGTCGGTACCGACCAGCAGCCAGTCCCCCACCTCCAGCGCGGCCCGCATCCGGGTGAGGAACTCGGCCCGCTCGGCCGGCAGCAGGTTGCCGATGGTGCCGCCGAGGAAGATCACCAGTCGCCGGCCACCGGCGGGCAGCCGGTCCAGGTGCCGGGTGAAGTCGCCGACGATGCCGCGTACCCGCAGCCCGGGGTAGTCGGCGGCGAGCGCGGCGGTGGACGTGGCGAGCGCGCTGGCCGACACGTCCAGGGGCACGAACGTGCCCAGACCTCGTCGCCGAGTGAAGGCGTCCAGCAGCAGCCGGGTCTTCTCCGACGACCCCGACCCGAGCTCGATGAGCGTCTTCGCGCCGGTCAGCTCCGCGATCTCGGTCGCGTGCGCGGCCAGCACCGCGCGTTCGGCCCGGGTCGGGTAGTACTCCGGCAGCCGGGTGATCTCCTCGAAGAGTTCACTGCCCCGCGCATCGTAGAACCACTTCGGCGGCAGCCACTTCGGCTCGGCGGTCAGCCCGACCCGGACGTCGTGCCGAAGGCTGCGGCCGATGTCCCGGTCGTCGAGGTGGATCTCCAGCGGCTCGGTGCTCATCCGTCTTCCCTTCCGTCGGGCGGTCGGTGGTGGTTCTCGGGCCGGGGCAGAGGGCGCAGGTGCATCCCGGTGGCGGAGGCGGTGACGAGGTGGTCGTCCGGCACCTCCCGCCAGGCCGGGTCGTCGTCGTGCGGTTCCGAGGACAGCAGCACCGAGTCCGGCGTGGTGCGGACCGACAGGGCGTGCCCGGCCACGCTGGCGACCACCGTCGCGCCGTCGGTGAGCAGCAGGTTCAGCCGCGACCCCGGGGCCGCCGCGGCGACCGAGGTGACCGTCTCGGCGACCGCCTGCTCGGGCGGCAGGCCGGCGCGCAGCCGATGCCGGACCAGCGCCCACAGCAGCGCCGAGTCGGTGGTGGCGTCGAGGGTGAGCAGGTCGCGGACGGGCAGGGTGGCGGCCAGCGGCACCACCGTGTCCGGCCAGCCACGCACCACACCGTTGTGGCTGAACAGCCACCGGCCCTCGGCGAAGGGCGCGGCGGCGGCATCCACCACCGCCATCCCGACCGTGGCCGAGCGCACCGCGGCCAGCACCGCGCCGGTCGAGGTGGCCGCCGCCAGGTCGGCGATGGTCGGGTCGCTCCAGATCGGCTGCGCCCGCCGGTACCGCACCGGGTCGCCGCCGGTCGGCGGGTACCAGCCGACACCGAACCCGTCCGCGTTGATCGTCCCGCCGCCCCGCATGTCGCGGGGCGCCCAGGACTGGCGGACCAGCGAGTGCAGCGGGTCGAACAGCAGCTCCCGCAGGGTCAGCGGCGGCCCGAGGTAGGCCAGGTGGCGGCACATCAGGCCACCCGGGGCACGACCGTCACCGGTCGGCCTCCTCGGGTCGGGCGTCGCGGGCGCAGCGGAAGCCGCTGAAGATCTGCCGACGGATCGGGTAGTCCCAGTTGCGGAAGGTGCCCCGACAGGCGGCCCGGTCGGTGCCGAACGACCCGCCGCGCAGCACCTGGTAGTCGTCGCCGAAGAAGACCTCGGAGTACTCCCGGTAAGGGAAGGCGGCGAAGCCGGGATAGCCGCGCAACGGCGTCGACACCCACTCCCACACGTCGCCGACGAGCTGGTGCACGCCGAGCGGCGACGCCCCGGCCGGGTACGCGCCGACCGGCGCCGGCCAGAGGTGTCGCTGGCCCAGGTTGGCGTGGACCGAGGTGGGGTCGTCGTCGCCCCACGGGTAACGGCGGGACCGACCGGTGGCCGGGTCCCACCGGGCCGCCTTCTCCCACTCCGCCTCGGTGGGCAGCCGCTTCCCGGCCCAGGCGGCGTACGCCCGCGCCTCGTGGAAGCAGACGTGCACCACCGGCTCGTCGTCGCGGACCCGGTCCCACCGGCCGAACCGCTGGTACGCCCAACCGTCGCCGTCACGCCGCCAGTGCATCGGCGCGCCCAGTCCGGCCTCCTGCCGGTGCCGCCAGCCCGCCTCGCTCCACCAGCGCGGGTCGTCGTACCCGCCGTCGGCGATGAACTCGCGGTACGCCCCGTTGGTCACCGGGGCGGAGTCGATGACGTACGCGGGCAGCTCCACCCGGTGGGCCGGACGTTCGTTGTCCAGCGCCCACGGGTCGGTGTCGGTGCCCATGGTGAACGGGCCGGCCGGCACCAGCACCTCCCCGGCCACCCGGGCGGCCGGTTCCGGCGGCGGCGGCGCGTGCAGCACCACGGGACCGGAGCGCAGTTGGTGGGTGGCGAGCATCGTCTCGTCGTGCTGCTGCTCGTGCTGCACGATCATCCCGAACGCGAACCCGTCGGTGACCAGTCGGCGCTCCTCGAAGGAGACGCTGTCGAGCAGGTCGTACACCTTCTCGCGGACGGTCGACACGTACGCCCGGGCCTCGGTCGGCGGCAGCAACGGCAGCGACGGGCGGTCCTTGCGGGGCTGCTTGAAGGCGTCGTAGAGCTCGTCGATGTCGCACCGGACCGGTTCGCGTCCGCCGACGTCCCGGACCAGCCAGAGTTCCTCCTGGTTGCCGATGTGGGCGAAATCCCAGACCAGCGGGGACATCAGCGGCGAGTGCTGGCGGGTCAGGTCGCCGTCGTCGACCGCCTCGGTCAGCCCGACGGTGCGGGCCCGGGTGCGGTCCAGCTCCGAGGCGATCCGAGCGCGCAGATCCTCCGCGCCGAGGCCGGTGGTGATGTCGGTCATCGCTGCCTCCTCCGGGCGGCGTCACGCCGTCGTCGTATTCCCTGGTCGATCTCGTCGTGCAGGGCACCCGGCAGGTCGAGCCGGGGCAACGCCGTCAGGGCCAGGTCGAGCAGGCCCACGGCGACGGTGGCCAGGCACGGGTCGTGCAGTCCGTGCCGGGCGGCGATGAGCCAGCGGTCGGCCACCGGGGCGGCCAGCGCCATCGCGGCCTCGGCGGTGTCGGTGGCGCCGAGCAGGGCGGCGAGCACCGCCAGCGGCAGCGTCCAGTCGCGCCCGGGCTGGGCGTCGAAGTACCGCAGTTCCAGGTAGCCACGGGGCCGTACCGGCGGGAACAGCGTGCTGACGTGGTATTCCAGGTCGTCGGTGGTGGGCGGGCGGGACAACGCCCCGTCGACCCAGTCCGCGAACGTCACGTCCGGCGGCGGGGTCCAGTCGCCGCTGTCGTCCCGTACGCAGAGCAGCGGGGCTGCCAGCGCGTACCGGACCCAGGCAGCGACCGGGTCGACGCCGGCCACGTCGGGCGTCCAGACCGGCGCGGTGCGGGCCGGGTCGATGCGCGCCCAGGCGCCCATCCGGGCCGACGCCCAGCCGGTGTTCCGGCCGGCGTGCCGGTCGGCGGTGGCGAAGGCGGCCAGCAGCGGTGGCCCGACCGCGTGCACCAGCGCCCAGCGGACGGCGACCTGCTCGGGCCGCCCCGCGTCGAGACAGACCTGCAGGCCGGCGGTGCTGTACATCATCGTCCGGCCGTCCGGTCCGTGCCGGTCGAAGACCCGGCGCATGGCCCGGTAGCGGGGTGTGTCGATCACCGGTCGCGGTGGCCGGTACGCGTCGATGCCGGCACGGCCGAGGCGCAGGCCGGCGGCGTCGAGCAGGCGGGTGACCTGGTCGATGTCGGACTGGGTGGCGTCGATCAGAGCGGTGACGGAGGCTTGCGGCGGGGTGGAGATCTCCACCTGCCCGCCGGGCTCGACGGTCACCGTGCCACCCCGCAGCAGTCTGCGGGCGGGGCTGGTCCGATCCAACGTGATGGGGCTGTAGGGCCCCAGTGCCGCTCTCAGCCGGGCGGCGTCGACGGGACGTGTGGGGTCGACGGCCTCGTGGACCGTCCATTCGAGCTCGACGCCGGTGTAGGTCGGTGGGCCGGTCTTGAAGCAGATCCGGGCGAGATGTCGGGCGGCTGCGGCACGGTCCCGCAGCACGGGGATGTGATCGACGTCCGGTGAGGTGACCACGCAACGGCTCCCTTGTCCGATGCCGGCTCGGTAATCGTCACCGTAACGCGTCGCAGTGACATCTTCACGCTGTCGGCGCTTCCGTCGAACCGAATTCACGTTCCCGTCGCAATCGGTGCGCGGGTCGCCGGTGGCCCCCGCCGCTATCCGGTGGCGGGCGTGTCGTCCGGGTCGGTGCCGTGCTTGGCCAGCCAGTCCGGGTCGACCTCGGCGAGCAGCGCCCGGCAGTACGCCGCCACGTTCTCGGCACCGCCGGCCGCGTCCCGCAGGTCGGCGAAACCGGGGCTGTCCATCGCCTTCTCCCGCTGCCGCTCGGACTTCGACAGGTACGACCGGCAGTGGCCGGTGTGGCCGGAGTCGAGCGGTCCGCCGTACGCCGACGCCTCGGGGGTGCCCGTCTCGGACGGGCTGGGCGAGCCGGTGGGCGACACGGTGGGCGACGGCGACACGGAGGCGGACGTACTCCCGGTCGGGTCGGCGGTGGTGTCCGGCCGGGTCTCGGACGGGGTCGGGGTGGCAGGCGCGGAGGTCTCGGCGGGGGCGGAGGTGGCCGGGGGCACCGGCGGCGGCTCCGGGCGGTCGAGGTTGACCGCGGCGAGGGCGGCCCCGGCGGTGGCGGTCGCCGCGACACCGGCGATCCAGGCCACCGCACCGGCGGTGAAGCGACGGCGACGCGGCCGGACCGACGGCGAGGTGACCGGCGCAGCCCCCTGCCGGGCGGCACGGAACGCGGCGAGAGCGGCCTGTTCCCCGGCGAGTTCGTGGTCGCGCGGCGGGGCGGCGGCGGCCCGCAGCAGCCCGGCGAGCGGGTCGTCCGGCCCGGACGCCGAGGGTGGGGCGGCGGTGTCGAGCAACCGGTCGTGCGCGGCCCGGGAGACGGCCGTACCCGACCGACGCCACCTCATCCACAGTCCTCTCACGTCAGCCGTCCACCGGCTCGGCGTGCGGCGCCTGCGCGGGGCCGGTACGCGGACGCGGCGGGACGTCGCCCTGGACGGCCTGCCGGTCCAGCATCAGCGCCAACCGCCGCAGTCCCCGGTGCGCGGCGGTACGGACCGCTCCGGCGCGGCGGCCCAGCACGCGTCCGGCGGTCGCGGCGTCGAGCCCGACGACCGCCCGCAGCAGGACCGCCTCGGCCTCGCGGGGTGGCAGGCTGGCGATCATGGCGAGGGCGGCCTCCGTGCCGATGGTCTCCCCGGCGCGTTCGGCGGTGTCGGCGTCACCGGCCAACTCGCTGAGTTCCTGCACCGGCACCGGGAGTGCCGGTCGACGGCGCTGCCGCCGCAGGTGGTCCATGGCCCGGTTGCGGGCGATGGTGACGACCCAGGCACGGAACTCTCCACCCGTGAAGTTGGGCAGGTCGCGGGCGACCTGCAACCACGTCTCCGAGGCGACGTCCTCGGCGTCCGCGCCGACCAGCGCGGTCAGGTACCGCAACAGCCCCGGCTGCAGGCTGCGATAGAGGAAGCGGAAGGCTTCCTCGTCCCCACTCTTGGCCGCCTCGACCGCCTGGTTCAGTTCACCGGTCATGGCACTGCCGCTTCCGTCCACCGGTTCTCTCGCGGGACGTGGGCCGGGCGGACGATCCGGTGCCGGCCCGGTCCACGACCCGGACCTCTTCCCGCACCCCGCCCCCGTGACCTGTTCGCCTACGGACCGCCATGGCCCGGAAGCGGATTTTTCCCGACAGCGTCGCGATCCACAACCACACCGGCGGAACTTTCACGAGCTCTCCGGATCGGGCTGACGTTAGAGCGTCCGCCCAGGTCGGACAAGCTGCTGGAGGCCGGTCGACACAGTGACAATTCTCAACCGGCCCGGGCGGTGTTTCGCCGTAACGAACCGCGGTCCGCCGACGCTACCTTCGGCGGGCCCGGCCGCCTGACCTCGACGGGTCGGCGGGCCATCCACACGCCGTGACTCACGGTACACGTCACATCACGACACGCCCCGTGTCGAACACGGTCGGCGGTAAGATGCGTCGCCATGCCGGCGCGCCTCTCGGCCCCCTAGTGGGTACGGTGGTGCCGTGTTGTCTTCGGAGGTCGTACTCAGCGGTCGGTACCGCCTGGACGAACGCGTCGCCACCGGCGGCATGGGTGACGTCTGGCGCGCGTCCGACCTGATCCTCGGCCGGCAGGTCGCGGTGAAGGTGCTGCTGCCCTCGCTGGTCTCCGACCCCGACTTCATCGCCCGCTTCCGCGCCGAGGCCCGGATCATGGCGGCGCTGCGCCACCCCGGCATCGTCCAGGTCTACGACTGCGGCGAGGACGACCTGCCCGACGGCGGCCGGGCCGACTACCTGGTCATGGAGTACGTCACCGGCCAGCCGCTGTCCAAGCGGATCGAGGCCGAGGGTCGCCTGGACGTGAGTCTGGCGATGTCGGTGGTGGCGCAGGCGGCGCAGGCGCTGCACGCCGCACACCTCGGCGGCATCGTGCACCGCGACGTGAAGCCGAGCAACCTGCTGGTGCAGGAGGACGGCACGGTCGTCCTGGTCGACTTCGGGGTGGCCCGGTCCGCCAACGTGACCAGCATCACCAGCACCAACGCGGTGCCCGGCACCGCGCTCTACATGGCGCCCGAACAGGCCGCCGGACGCCCGGTCTCCGGCGCGAC
This sequence comes from Micromonospora sp. NPDC049903, assembly GCF_044460945.1. NCBI lineage: Bacteria > Bacillati > Actinomycetota > Actinomycetes > Micromonosporales > Micromonosporaceae > Micromonospora > Micromonospora sp. NPDC049903. Next base: position 106,970 of record NZ_JBITKL010000010.1, on the reverse strand, counting down.
CGACCTGTACGCGCTGGGCGCCGTCGCCTACTGCTGCCTGACCGGCAGCCCGCCGTTCACCGGGGACAACCCGCTCCAGGTCGCCGTCCGGCACCTCGACGACCCGCCGCCGGACCTGCCGCCCGACATCCCGGAGGCGGTACGCGTCCTGGTCGCTCGCGCGCTCGCCAAGGACCCGGCCGACCGGTTCAGCAGCGGCGCGGCGATGGCCGAGGCGGCACGGGCCGCGGTCTCCGACGGGTCACTGCCGACCGCGCTGGTCCCGGCTGCCGCCGGGGCACTGCGCGAAGCCGGCCCGGACACCCGCACGGACGTCCCGGCGGGCGGTGCCGCCCCGGCCGGTCGGCGTCGACGCGGCGCACTGGTCGGCGCGCTCACCGCCGTGCTGGTCGGCTTCGTGGCCCTCGGTGCCGCGCTCGGCGCGACCAGCGAGGCCGACACCCCGGCGGTGAAGTTGCCGACCAGTTCGCCGAGCCCCGACGCCACCGGGCCCGCCGAGACGTCGGCGAGCACCGAGGAGAGCAGCCCCGCCCGGGTTCCGCCGCTGCGCCCGGCCGGTTCCACGGCCAGCCCGACCGAGTCGCCGTCGGCGCAGCCGAGCAGCCCGCAGCCCAGCGAGCCGAGCGGGTCCGCGTCGCCGACGCCCAGCGCGACCAGCCCCGAGCCGACCACGCCCAGCCCCACGCCGTCGCAGACGCCCGGCAGCACGCCGACCACCACCACGGCACCGCCGCCGGTCGACCCGCCGGACAACGGCGAGGCGAGCTGAGTCCCACCAGCCCCTATATCACCGAAACGGACGTACGGGGTCACACTCCGCTCTAGGCTCCTGACCAGCAGGTATTTTCTACCGGTCAGGAGCTCGGGTGAGCCTGGAGAAGTTGGTCGTCATCGGGCAGGGGTACGTCGGCCTGCCGCTGGCCATGCGCGCCGTCGAAGCCGGCCTGGACGTGGTGGGTCTCGACGTCGACACCGACCGGGTCAAGCGGCTCGCCTCGGGTGAGTCGTTCGTGGCGGACATCCCCGCCGACCGACTCGGCCGGGCCCTGTCCAGCGGCCGGTACCGGCCCAGCAGCGAGTACGCCGACGCGCAGGACTTCGACATCTGCGTCATCACGGTGCCGACCCCGCTGCGCGACGGCACCCCGGACCTGAGCTACGTGGAGCAGGCCGGCGCCGGCATCGCGCCGTACCTGCGGCCCGGCTGCACGGTGATCCTGGAGTCCACCACGTACCCGGGCACCACCGAGGAGCTGCTGCGCCCGCTGCTGGAGTCGGTCAGCGGGCTGCGCAGCCCCGGCGACTACCACCTCGGGTACAGCCCGGAACGGATCGACCCGGGCAACCCGAGCTGGCGGCTGGAGAACACCCCGAAGGTGGTCTCCGGGGTCGACGAGGTGTCCCTGGCCCGGGTCGACGAGTTCTACCGGCGGCTGGTGGAGCGGACCGTGCCGGTCGACTCGACCCGGGTGGCCGAGTTGACCAAGCTGATCGAGAACACCTTCCGCCAGGTCAACATCGCCCTGGTCAACGAGCTGACGATGCTGTCGCACCAGCTCGACATCGACGTCTGGCAGGCCATCGACGCGGCCGAGACCAAGCCGTTCGGTTTCATGCCGTTCCGGCCCGGCCCCGGCGTCGGCGGGCACTGCCTGCCGATCGACCCGTGCTATCTGTCCTGGCAGGTCAAGCGACGCCTGGGCCGGCAGTTCCGGTTCATCGAGCTGGCCAACGACATCAACCACGAGATGCCCGAGCACGTGGCGCAGCGGGTGATGGCGGGGCTGAACCGCTCCGGCCGGGCGGTCAGCGGCGCGCGGCTGCTGCTGCTCGGGCTGGCGTACAAGCGCAACACCGGCGACATGCGCGACTCCCCGGCGGTGGACGTGGCCCGCCGGCTGCGGGACCTCGGTGCCGAGGTCCGCGCGGTGGAGCCGTACGCCGAGGCGCACCACCTGCCCGACGGGGTGCTGATCGTGGACCTGACCGAACGCGAGCTGCGCGAGGCCGACGGTGTGGTGGTGGTGACCGACCACGACGCGTTCGACTACGACCTGGTGGCCCGGCAGTCCCGCTACGTCTTCGACACCCGCAACCGCTGCACCGGCCCCACCGTCGAACGCCTCTGACAGCCCGCACACCATCGTGGCGGTCTAGCTGTTCCCGCGTCGGCGTGTCGAGCAGCCACACTGCCACGATCAGCGGTCGGGGTTTGACAGTCACTGGTCGGCGAGCGCCTCGACGACCGGCCGGGACAGCGCGCGCCGCGCCGGCAGCACCGACGCCAGCAGCGCGGCCAGCACCGCGACGGCCAGCACCCCGCCGAGCCGTGCCCAGGGCACGACCAGGGTGAACTCCCCGGCGAGCCGGGCCAGCAGCGCCATCGCCCCGGCGGTGACGCCGGTGCCGAGCGCGACTCCGAGCACCGCGCCGACCAGCGCGGTGAGGACCGCCTCGACGGCCAGCATGGCGCGCATCCGCCCACCGGTCAGCCCGACGGCACGCAGCACCGCGTTCTCCCGGGTCCGTTCCACCACCGACAGGCTCAACGTGTTCGCCACCCCGACCAGGGCGATCACCACCGCCAGCCCGAGCAGCGCGACCACGAACGCGAGCAGCATGTCCACCGTGGAGGTGAGCATCCGCTTGTAGGCCGCCTGATCGAGCAGGTTGACCGTCGGGTAGTCGACCAGTACCGCCTCGATGGCGGCGCGTGCCGTACCGGCCGGGACGCCCTGGGCCGGGTCGACCTCGGCCTGGAAGCCGCGCTCGCCGGGGAAGAGCCGGGTGTGGTCGGCGTCGACCAGACCCACCGCGTGTCCGGGTGGCACCGTCGCCCCGGTGCCGCCGGAGGCCAGTCCGTCGACCACCGCCGCCACTTCGAACGGCTGGGACCGCAGGGTCACCCGGTCCCCCGCCGACCAGCCGCGTCGCTGGGCCAGCTCGCGGTCCACCAGGATCCGTCCCGGACCGAGCCGGTCGAGCTGCCCGGTCACCACCTGCTCGATCCGGTCGCCGACCAGTGCCGGGTGGACCGTCCGGTACTCGACGTCGTCGGCGGTCCGGGTCCGTGCCTCGTGCACCACGCCCAGCTCCGGCCGGGCGGCCAACGCGCCGGTCAGCCCGGCGGGCAGGTCCACACCGATGCCGGTGACCAGGAAGTCCACCCCGACCTCGGCGTCCACGGTCCGTTCGATGGCCATCTTGGTGCTCTGCGCACCGACCAGGAACGACGAGACCAGACCGATGCCGATCACCAGCGCGGTGGCGGTCGCGGCCACCCGTCGGGGGTTGCGCACCGCGTTGGCCACGGCCAACGCGCCGGTGACGCCGAGGACCCGCCGCACCGGTGCCCCGAACAGGCGGACCAGCGCCGGCACCAGCACCGGGCCGAACAGCACGATGCCGAGGAAGCTCAGCACCCCGCCCAGGGCGACCAGCACGACCTGTCCGGCGGAGGCCGCACCGGCCAGGGCGGCGATCCCGGCGACGAGGACCACCGCGCCACCTGCCAGCCGCACCCGGCCGGCGGGACGGGTGACCTGCACGGCGGCGTCGGTGAGGGCCGCCACCGGGGCGACCCGGGTGCCCTGCCAGGCCGGTACGCACGCGGCGGCGACGGTGAGCGCGGTGCCGGCGAACAGGCAGCCCAGCACGGTGCCGACGGTGACGGTCAGCTCACCGCTCAGCGGCATGTCCAGTCGGGACACCAGGGCGGTCAGCGCGGCGGCGAGTCCGGCCCCGACCAGGACGCCGAGCGCCGAGGCGGCCAGTCCCACCACCGCCGACTCCAGCACGGCGGCCCGGAACACCTGCCCCCGGGTGGCCCCGACCAGGCGCAGCAGCGCGGTCCGGCGGGTGCGCTGGGCCAGCACGATGGTGAAGGTGTTGCCGATGACGAAGGCCGCGACCACCACCGCCACCCCGGCGAAGGTGAGCAGCACCAGGTGGAACTGGTCCACGTCGCGGACCGCGTCGGCGACGGCGGCCTCCAGGATCTCCGCGCGGGTCCGCACGGTGGTGCCCGCCCCGGCGACGTCGGCGAGCCGGGCGGCCAGCTCGGTCCCGGTGATCCCGGACTCGGCCGCGACCATGATCCGCCCGTACCCGGACCAGCCGGTGACGGCGAGCGCGTCGGCGCCGACCAGCCCGACGAACGGCCCGCCGATGTCGCGCGGGGTGTCGGCCACGTCGACCACGCCGACCAGCGTGTACGGCTGGGCCGCCCCGGCGGCGCCGCCGACGCGTACCGTGCCGCCGAGGCGGAACGACTGGTCGTCGACGGTCCGCCGGTCGAGCACCACCTCGCCGGCCCGGGCGGGCAGCCGCCCGGACACCACGTCGTAGGACTGGAGCACCGGATCGGTCGGCACGGCGGCGAGGACGCCGAAGCCGAGCACCGGTCGCCCGTCCGCGCCGACCACTCCGGCGGTGTCGGTCAGTTCGCCCTCGGCGGCGCGGACCCCGTCGACCGCGCGGACCCGTTCGACAAGCGCCGGGTCGATCGGCTCCCGGTCGGCGTAGATCCCGGCGTCGGTGTGCCGGTCGAAGGTGCCGGCCCGGTCGTACGCGCCGGCCCGCATCCCGTCGACGAAGATCAGCGTGCCGGCGATGAAGGCCACGCCGAGCACCACGGCGAGGGTGGACATCACCATCCGTGCCGCCTCGGCGCGTAGCGAGCGAAGTGTCAGCCGGAGCACGGTCACCGCCCCCGGGTCGACGCGCCGGCCACAGCGGCGGACGGGTCCAGCCCGGCGAGCACGTCGAGGACCAGCTCGGCAGTGGGCTCGGTCAGGTCCCGGACCGGGCACCCGTCGGCGAGGAAGACCACCCGGTCGGCGTACCCGGCGGCGACCGGGTCGTGGGTCACCATCACCACCGTCTGACCGAGGTTGTCGACCGCCGCGCGCAGCAGCCGCAGCACCTCGGCCCCGGCCCGGGAGTCCAGGTTGCCGGTCGGCTCGTCGGCGAAGATCACCCACGGTTTGGTGATCAGTGCCCGGGCCACCGCGACGCGCTGCTGCTGGCCGCCGGAGAGTTCGGCCGGCCGGTGCCGGAGCCGGTCGGTCAGCCCGACGGCGGCGACCACCTGACGCAGCCAGGCCGGGTCGGCCCGGCGACCGGCGATGTCCAGCGGCAGCGTGATGTTCTCCGCCGCGCTGAGCGCGGGCAGCAGGTTGAACTTCTGGAACACGAAGCCGACCCGGTCCCGGCGCAGCAGGGTGAGCCGCCGGTCGTCCAGGCGGCCCAGCTCGGCGTCGCCGACGCACACCGTGCCCGCGGTGGGCCGGTCCAGACCGGCCAGGCAGTGCATCAGCGTCGACTTGCCGGAGCCGGACGGTCCCATGACGGCGGTGAACCGGCCGGCGGCGACGTCGAGGTCGACCCGGTCGAGCGCGACGACGGCGGCCGGGCCGGTGCCGTACCGCTTGGACAGGCCCCGGGCAGTAACGGCGACACCGGCGACAGCGTGGGCGGGCGGTGCGAGGGACACGTGCGACTCCCGTGCAAAGGACGGACCAGGACGCCTCCGACGCTAGGAAGGACACCGGCCGGTCGAGATCAACCCACGCGCTCGACCTCGGTACGCCGCAGGTCGTCCCGGACCGGGCGGACCCGTACGCCTCAGGTCGTACGCCGGTTCTCCGCGCCCGGGGTGACCAGGCCGCTCTCGTACGCCAGCACCACGGCCTGCACCCGGTCGCGCACTTCGAGCTTGGCCAGGATCCGCCCGACGTGGGTCTTCACCGTCGCCTCGGCGACGTGCACCCGGCCGGCGATCTCGGCGTTGGCCAGGCCCTGCGCGACCAGCAGCAGGATCTCCCGTTCCCGCTCGGTCAGCCGGGTCAGCCGGGGGTCCTCGGTCGGGCCGGTGCCGAGCTGCTCGGCGAACCGGTCCAGCAGGCGTCGGGTGATCGACGGGGCCACCACCGAGTCGCCCTGGGCGACCACCCGGATCGCGGCGAGCAACTCCTCGGGCGGCACGTTCTTGAGCAGGAATCCGCTGGCACCGGCGCGCAGCGCGGCGAAGGCGTCGGCCTCGGTGTCGAACGTGGTCAGCACCAGCACCCGGGGACCGTCGGAGGGCTGGTCGGCGCAGAGCCGTCGGGTGGCCTCCACCCCGTCCATGGTCGGCATCCGGACGTCCATCACCACCACGTCGGCCTCGACGCGGGTGAGCAGCCGCAGGGCGTCGGCACCGTCGATCGCCTCGCCGACCACCTCCAGGTCGGGCTGGGAGTCGAGCACCATCCGGAAGCCGGCCCGGACCAGTGCCTGGTCGTCCACGATCACCACCCGGACCGTCATGCCGTGACCACCTCCGTCCCGGGGGACGAGGGTAGCGGCAGTCGCGCCCGCAGCAGCCATCCCCCGCCCGGGCGGGGGCCGGCGGTGAGGCTGCCGTCGTACACCGAGACCCGCTCGCGCATGCCGACCAGGCCGTGACCGCCGGGCGGTGCCGGGGTGGTCGGGATGCGGCCCCGCCCGTCGTCGAGGACCTCGAGCACGACGGCGTCGGCGCGGTGCGCCAGGTCGACCTCGGCGGTGGCACCGACCCCGGCGTGCTTGAGCGTGTTGGTCAACGCCTCCTGCACCAGCCGGTAGACGGTCAGCTCCAGCGCGGGCGGCAGTGCCCCGGAGTCGCCGGTGACGGTGTGGCGCACCCGGAGTCCGGCGGCGCGGAACCGGTCCAGCAGGGCGGGCAGCTCGGCGACGGAGGGACGCCGATGCGTCGGCTCGGCGGGTTCCGGTGCCGGGTCGGGTCCGGCCGTCGGCTCCGGCGGGCTCGGTTCACGCAGGACGCCCACCAGCCGCCGCATGTCGGCCAACGCCTGTCGGCCGGTGTCCGCGACGATCCGGACCGCCTCCCGGGCCGCCTGCGGGTCCTTGTCGAGCACGTACCGGGCGCCGTCCGCCTGCACGATCATGACCGCCATGCCGTGCGCCACCACGTCGTGCAGCTCGCGGGCGATCCGGGTGCGTTCCTCGGCCACCGCTGCCCGCGACTGCGCCTCGCGCTCCCGTTCCAGGGTGGCCGCCCGCTCCTCCAGGCTGAGCACGTACAACCGGCGGGTCCGCACGTTCAGCGCGGCCAGCCAGACCGCGCCCACCACCAGCCCGTAGAAGACAGCGGTGAAGGGCCAGGCGACCTGGGACGGCGTCCGTGCCGCGGCGAACACCACCCCGACGGCGGCGACGACCCCGGCCAGCACCCCGTCGCGTAGCCGGTCGGCGTACTTGACCATGCTGTAGAGGGCGATCAGCACCGCCACGTCGTACGGCAGGGGCGCCCAGTCGAGGGCGACCTGGACGTACGCCAGCGCCGCCACGACCACCGTCACGCCGACCGGCCGGCCCCGCCGCCACAGCAGCGCCACCGCCATGCCCAGCCCGAGGACGGTGCCCGGCCAGCCGGCGGCGCTACCGGCGGTGGACGCCAGCGCGAGCAGCGCCACCAGGCCGGAGACCGCCACGTCGAAGGCGACCCCGCGCAGCGGGCGACCCAGGACCGTCGCTCTCATCGTCGCCCAGCCTACGGGTGACGCGGGGTCGTCCCGGTGCTGGTCAGGGAGTGAGGTCGCGCATCCGGACGATCTCCACGCCCTGCTCGGTGGCGACCGAGGTGGCGAACTCCGACATGCGTTGGTCGAGGCCGACCTTGAGCAGGTCGGTCGCCATCACCACGGCGCCCTCGTGGTGTTCGGTCATCATCCGCAGGAAGAGCCGGTCGAAGTCGACGCCCCGGGCGGCGGCGAGCCGGCCCATCGCCTCGGGCGACTGCATGCCCTTCATCGTGGCGTGGTCGTGCCCGGACACCTCGGTGGAGAGGTGGCGCTCGGCCAGCCAGGCTCGCAGCACGCCGATCTCGGGGCGCTGGCCGGCGCGGATCCGGTCGGCCAGGGCGCGTACCCGGGGGTCGGCGGCCCGGTCCGGGGCGAGCGCGGACATCTCCAGCGCCTGCTCGTGGTGCGGGATCATCATGCGCGCGAACCAGGCGTCCAGGGTGTTGAACCGCGGTGGCGAGTCGTCGCGCACCTCGGTGCCGGGCCGCTCGACGGCCGGTTCGCCGGGACGTCCGGGCACGATCACCAGTGGCGCGTCCGGATCCGGCGACGGACCGACCGACGACGATGCCTCGGCGGCGGCGGGCGCCGGCCCGGGTGGCGCGGACTCGTCGCCGTCACGCAACGCGAACGCCGACACCGCGAGTACCACCACGACCGATGTGACGACAGCCAGCATGCGTCCACGTCGGACGGTCATGCGACACCCCCTCAGGGTCGAGGTCGCAGCGATCGTATCCATTCACGATGTTTGCTAGATGTGAGCCAGGTCACATCGATGAGTGTCGTCGCGGAGTTATGGTACGGCCCATCGCCACTCGCCTCTCGAAGGGCATCGCCGATGGTCGGATCGACCCCGCCGCGGGGGCGGCAGCTACGCGTCGTCAGCGTGGCCGCCACCGGGCTCCTCCTCGCCAGCATCGCCGTCGCCTCACCCGGCAACGCGCAGACGGTCACGCGGACGGCCACCGAGTCCGCCGCCGTCGAGGCACCCCTGCGTGTCGACGAGATCTCCCACAGCCCCAACCTCACACAGATCGCCAACCTGCCCAAGCAGGCCCCGTTCGACACCACGGCGGCGCTCGGCACCGACATCGCCTTCCAGGGCAAGTACGCCTTCGTCGGCAACTACGACGGCTTCGTCATCTATGACGTCGCCAAGCCGAGCAAGCCGAAGATCGTGTCGCAGGTGCTCTGCCCGGGCGCGCAGAACGACATCTCCATCTATGGTGACCTGCTCTTCCTGTCGACCGACGCGTCCCGCAGCGACGACTCGTGCAGCAGCGTCTCCCAGCCCGCCACGATCAAGGAGTCGTGGGAGGGCATCAAGATCTTCGACGTCAGGGACAAGAAGAAGCCGCGCTACCTCAAGGCGGTCGAGACCGCCTGCGGCTCGCACACCCACACGCTGGTGCCCGCGAAGGACAAGAAGTCGGTCTACCTGTACGTCTCCTCGTACAGCCCGCAGGCCACCTTCCCCGACTGCCAGCCGCCGCACGACTCGATCAGCATCGTCAAGGTCCCGCTGAAGAAGCCGACCGACGCGGCCGTGGTCGCCACGCCGAACCTCTTCCCGGACGGCGGCTACGAGGGCCGGACGGGCGGATCGGCGACCAGCGGCTGCCACGACATCACCGCCTACCCGGAGAAGGACCTCGCCGCGGGGGCGTGCATGGGTGACGGCGTGCTGCTGGACATCAGCAAGCGGGAGGCCCCGCGCGTGCTGCACACGGTGCGCGACACGGTCAACTTCGCGTTCTGGCACTCGGCCACCTTCAACAACCGCGGCACCAAGGTCGTCTTCACCGACGAGCTCGGCGGCGGTGGCGGAGCCACCTGCAACGAGGAGATCGGCCCGAACCGGGGCGCCAACGCGATCTACGACCTCACCGGCCGGGGCGACAACCGCAAGCTGGAGTTCCGCAGCTACTTCAAGATTCCGCGCACCAACGGCGACACCGAGAACTGCGTGGCACACAACGGCTCGCTGATCCCGGTCCTCGGCAAGGACATCATGGTCCAGGCGTGGTACCAGGGCGGCATCTCGGTGTGGGACTTCACCGACTCCCGCAAGCCCAAGGAGATCGGCTTCTGGGAGCGGGGCCCGCTCTCGGACAGCCAGCTGGTCGTCGGCGGCTCCTGGTCGGCCTACTACTACAACGGGCACATCTACTCCTCCGACATCCAGAAGGGGCTGGACGTGCTCGAACTCAACGACTGGCGGACGTGGTCGGCCAAGCTGGTCCACTACCGCGAGTTCAACGTCCAGACCCAGCCCAGCTACCTGAGCTGGTAGCACCACCCGCGCCCACCGGGCCCGGTCCCCTGCTCGGGGGCCGGGCCCGGTCACGTGTACGGGGCCGGAAGCGGTCAGACGCACCCCGCGTCGTGTTTTGCCCCGTCCGTCCCGGGTACCTCGTCCGGCACGTTCCGTCACGCAGTTAAGGGGTGCAGCAATGGCGCGGACCGAGTACCACGTGGTGCCGAACGGCGGCGGCTGGAAGGTCGAGCAGGGCGGGACCGTCGTCGGCACGTACGACACGAAGCAGCACGCGGTCGACGCGGGGCGGAAGGTGGCGCACGGCAACGAGCCGAGCCAGCTCGTGGTGCACACCGCCGACGGTCAGATCGAGACCGAGTACACCTACCAGGACGACCCGTACCCGCCCGCCGGCTGACCGCGATCCCCCCGGCGGCCTGCCGACCGCACCGATCCCGGTGCCGCCGGCAGGCCGCCGTCGTGTCTGCGCCACGATCCCGGCGGGCCGCCGCCGCGCTCCGCAAATCTCCGGCTCGCCGCCGACGCGTCCGGGACGGCACCCGCCCGCGCCACCGTCGCACGACCCGGCGGTACCGGTCGTCACCTCGCCCGGCACCCGAGCGGATGAGGCCGCCCGGCCGTGCGAAGATGCGCCGTGACCTCCCCAGAGGCCGTTCCGGCCGGACCCGGCCGACGCCGGCCGCACCCGCTCGACGTGATCGCCGTCGGGCTGGCCGTCCTGGGTGCCGCGTGCGTGGCGACCGGTCTGCTGCCCCGCGCCGACGCCGCCGACACCCTCGCCCGGGTCCTGCCGCTGCTGGTCTTCCTCGGCACCGTGGTGGTCCTCGCCGAACTGACCGCCGCCGCCGGTGTCTTCGACGTGCTCGCCACCCGGCTGGCGGTCGCCGCCCGGGGCCGCTGGCCGCTCCTGTTCGCGCTCTGCGTCGGCTTCGCCGCGCTCACCACCGTCGTACTCAACCTGGACACCACGGCGGTGCTGCTCACGCCGGTGATGCTCGCGCTGGCGGTCACCCTGCGCACGGCGGTGGCCCCGCTGGCGGTCACCACGGTCTGGCTGGCGAACACGGCGAGCCTGCTGCTGCCGGTCTCCAACCTGACCAACCTGCTGGCCGCCGACCGGATCGGACTCGACCCGCTGGCGTACGCGAGCGTCATGTGGCTGCCCCAACTGGCCGTGCTCGCGGTCACCACGGTCCTGCTCTGGTACTTCTGGTGGCGACGCGACCGCCCCGTCGACGGCCGCTTCCCGCCACCGCCGGTGCACCGGCCCGCCGACCCGGTGCTCTACCGCACCGCGCTCGTCGCCTGCCTGCTCTTCGTCGGCGCGATCGTGGCCGGCGCACCGGTCGGCCTGGCCTCGGCCGTCGCCGCCGGCCTGCTGCTGATCGTCTTCGCCTTCCGCTCCCCCGGCACGCTGCGCCCCGCCCTGCTGCCCTGGCGGCTGCTGCTCTTCGTCACCGGCCTGTTCCTGGTGATCCAGACCATCGGCGCGTTCGGTCTGAACGACCTCGTCGCCCGCCTCGCCGGTGACGACGGCGGGGTGCCCGGCCTGCTGCGCGCGGGCGGCACCGGCGCGCTGCTGTCCAACCTGGTCAACAACCTGCCCGCCTACCTGGCCGGCGAGGCGGTGCTGCCGGCCGGCGACCGGCAACGCCTGCTCGCCCTGCTGATCGGCACCAACATCGGCCCGCTGGCGCTGCCGTGGGCGTCCCTGGCCACCCTGCTCTGGCTGGAGCGCTGCCGGGCCGCCCGGGTACGGGTGCCGGTGGCCCGCTTCCTCGCCACCAGCGCCGCCGTCGCGACCCTCGGCACCCTCGCCGCCGTCAGCGCCCTCCTGCTCACCACCTGACCCGCCCGCGCCCCATACGACGAGGCAGGCTCAGCCGGGCAGGGGTGCCTCGTCGCCCCGGGTACGGCGTGGGGTGACCAGCCGGCGGACCACCGGAGTGGCGTTCCAGCGGGCCGCGCCCACCAGGTCACGGGCATGCTCCAGGACGGTGTAGTCCGGTCGGGTCCGGCCGGCGGCGATCGCCGCGTCCAGGTCGTTGCCGCAGCGCGTCAGCACGCTGTCGAAGTCACGCCGGACCGGTTCCAGCAGGTCGTAGCCGAACGAGCGGTGCAGGCGGGCGAAGAGCGGCTTGTACAGCCGGGCCCGCTCGTGCAGGCCCGAGGAGTACGACATCGGGTTCTTGGGACGGCGCCGGATGTAGTCCGGCAGCAGGTCGGCGAAGGCCCGGCGGACGATCCACTTCTCCTGGCCGTCGCGCATCTTGAGGTCGAGCGGCAGCCGCATGGCCAACTCGACCAGGGCCAGGTCCAGGAAGGGCACCCGGGCCTCCACGCCGAAGCCCATGCTGGTCCGGTCGACCCGCTGCAACTCGGTACGACACAGGTTGCGGATCTTGTGAAGGAACAGCCGACGGGACGCCGCCGGGCCGACCTCGTGGTACATCGGGTAGCCGCCGAACAGTTCGTCGGAGCCGTCCCCGGTGAGCACCACCTTCACGCCCAACTCGCGTAGCCGACGGAAGATCGGCACCGAGACCACCGCGTTGATGATGTCGCCGTACTCGGTCAGCTCGGAGATCCGGATCGCCTCGCGCACGTCGGCGAGGCGGATGTCGCGCGGACGCAACTCGACCACCTCGTGCGGCACCCCGAGCTCCTTGGCCAACCGCCGGGCGTACGCCAGGTCGGGGCTGCCCGGCGCACCGACGGTGACCGCGACGCAGTCCGGGTGCGCCTGTGCCGTGTGCAGCAGCGCCAGCGAGCTGTCCAGCCCGCCGGAGAGCACCACGCCCACCGTGAGGTCGGTGTCCAGGCGTACCCGGATGCTGTCGGTGAGGGTGTCCCGGACGAGCAGGGCGGCCTCGTCCGGGTCGGTCACCGGCGGCAGGTCGGCGGCGAGGGAGAGCAGGTCCACGTACGGGCGGAGCCGGACCCGGTGGTCCCCGTCGACCCAGCCGTGGTGCCCCGGCGGCACCTCGGTCACCGGCGCCCGTGCCGGGACCAGCGCCTTGACCTCGCTGGCCACGTGCAGACACCCCGGTACGCGGGACCAGTACAACGGTTTCACGCCGAGCGGGTCCCGCACCAGGTACACCCGGCCGGTGGCCCGTTCCACGACGGCGAAGGCGTACTCGCCGCGCAGCCGGGTCACCATCTCCTCACCCCAGCGCTCGAAGGCGGCGAGCACCACCTCGGTGTCGCTGGCGCTGGTGAAGCGGTGGCCCAGAGCCGTCAGCTCGGCGCGCAACTCGTGGTGGTTGAAGACCTCGCCGTTGTAGCAGAGCAGCCACCGCTCGTCGGCGGAGAGCCAGGGCTGGACCGCGCGGTCCCGGTCCACCACGCGTAGCCGCCGGGTGCCGGCGAGCAGACCGCTCTCGGACCGTGTCTCGGTCACCTCACCGCGCGGGACCAGCGCGGCGAGCATCCGTCGGAAGATCGCCGGGTCGGCCTCCGGACCGACGCTCAGCGCGATGCCGCACATCGTCAGATCCCCATCTCTGCCTCGTACGCGCGACGCAGTCGCCGCGTCGCCGAGGGCGCGAGGCAGATGTGCCAGGCCTGCCCCTCGTCGATCACGTTGAGTTCGCCGGCACGCTGCCGGTCCAGCAGGATCCCGGCCAGCGTGTCCCGCGCGCCGAAGCGCTCGTACCAGGCCATCTCCACGTCCACCGCCCACCCCAGGCAGTGCCCGCTCGGCACCATCGCGGCGTACCCGAGACGGCGCAGCCGGTACTGGTGCTCGGCGCTGCGGACCAGACTGGTCACCCAGAGCGGCGGAGTGCCGACCGTGGTGGCCGCGGTGAACTCCCGGCCGATGTCGTTGAGCAGCGCGACCACCTCCCGCCGGGCCCGGCGGAACAGCAACCCGGCGGTACGCGGGGTGGCGTCCGGCAGTACCCGACGCCGCACCGCGCGTACGCCCCGGCCGAGCACCGTGCGGGGCTGTTCGGTGTAGCGGAACCGCAGCAGGCCCCGGCGACGCAGCCACTCCAGGTCGACGAGTTGGGCGCTGTGGTGAACCTCGGCGTCGGTGACGAAGGTGGACGCGTCGCGCCACCACATCACGTCGATGCGCGACAGCAGATAGATCCGCACCAGCGCGGCCAGGTCGCCCGCGGAGCTGCGGGCGTTCGGCTGGTACCGGGCCATCTCCAGCAGCAGGGTCTCCCGCGCGCCGATCAAACCCTGCGGGGTGTCGTCGAGCACCGCGGCGATGGCCGGCTCCCGCAGCCGCTGGTCGATCAGCACCTGACGGGCCTTGGTGCTGCTCGCCGACGCGAGCGCGCCCACCTCGACCAGCAGTTCACCCACGGCCTCCCGGTAGGCGTCCAGGTCCGGCCCGTCCGTCCGCCGTGGGCGCGCCGGGACCCGGGGACGCCGACGGGTCGGCGAGGGAGGACCGGACTGGTGTCCCGGGCTTCGGCTCGGCACTCGCATGGTGGGTCCCCTCTCCCGTCGTGCGGTGATCGCCTGTAGCAGACGGTAATCACGCCGATCGGGATGGGTACGAACAATCCTCCGTTCTCCCCCGAAGGGGACCAGGCCGGGCGAGACCGCGTGGACCAGCGGCAGTGTCACCGCTCGCGGACGAAACGGTCACAGCCAGCCGTTGTCCCGCGCGATCCGTCGAGCCTCCGCCCGGCTGTCCGCACCGAGCTTCTGCACCGCGAGGGCCAGATAGTTTCGTACCGTGCCCGGGGAGAGCCGAGCCCGGCGGGCGATCACGGCCACCGGGGCGTCCTCCTCGGCCAGCCGCAGCGTCTCCAACTCGCGCGGGGTCAGCGGACACGGCGGGATGGTCAGCGCGTCGGCCGCCAGCGCCGGGTCGACGTACCGGCCACCGGCGTGCACCCGGCGGATCACGTCGGCGAGCGCCCCGCCCGGCGCGCCCTTGGGCAGGAAACCGCGCGCTCCCGCGGACAGCGCGCGGGCCAGGTGCGGCGGGCGGCCCTGCCCGGTGAGGATGACCACCGCGCAGTCCGGCAGCACCCGGGACAGCTCGGCGGCGACTCCGAAGCCGTCCTGCCGGGGCATGGTCAGGTCGACCACGGCCACGTCGGGTCGGTGGGCGAGAGCGGCGCTGACCGCCGCCGTCCCGTCGGCCGCCTGCGCGACGACCGTCAGGTCCGCCTCCAGCTCCAGCAGGGCGGCCAGGGCGGTGCGGATCAGTTCCTCGTCGTCGGCGAGCAGGACCCGGATCATGCGGTGGCCGGTACGGTCGCCTCGACGGTGAACACGCCGTCGGCCCGGTCGACGCGCAGCCGCCCACCGGCACCGGCGAGTCGCTCGGACAGCCCACGCAGGCCGTGGCTGTGCCGGTCCGCCGTCCCCGTCCCCGTTTCGGTCGCTCCGTCGTTCGTCACGGTCATCCGCACCTCGTCCTCCCGCTGACTGATCTCGATCCGGCACCAGCCGGCCCGGCTGTGTCGCAGCACGTTGGTGCCGGCCTCGCGGAGCACCGCCGCGAGCTGGGTGGCCGCCTCCGGCGGCAGCTCACCGGCGGGCGGCACGACCGTGCACCGTACGCCGGACGACCGCAGCACCTGCGCCACCGCGCTCACCTGCTCGCCGAGGTCGACCCGGCGGTAGCCGTGCACCGTGCGGCGCAGTTCGGTCAGCGCGGTGGCGGCCAGCCGCTGCGCCTCGCCCGCCTCCCGGGCGGCCCGCGACGGGTCGGCGTCGGCCAGCCGGGCGGCCAGCTCGGCCTTCAGCGCGATCACGGTCAGGTGGTGCCCGAGCAGGTCGTGCACGTCCGCCGCGAAGCGCAACCTCTCCTGCGCGGCAGCCAGCCGGGCCTGCGCCGCCCGTCCCCGCTCCGCCTGCACCAGCAGGCCCCAGAACCACACCTGGAAGCCGTTCACCAGCGCGACGCCGGGGCCGGCGGTGCCGACGACCAGCAGCGCCTGGCCGATCGACGCGCCGGTCACCCCGGCCACCGCCCCGGCGACCACCATCGCCAGCACAGTGGCCGGAAGGGCCGCCCGCAGCGGCGCCAGCAACGGCACCCCGCCGACCGTCGCCGCGCCCAGCCAGGCCCAGGTGGGCCAGTCGCCGACGGCGACCGGTGCGGCCAGCGGTACACCGAGCACCGCGACGGCGGCGTACCCGATCCGCAGCCGTCGGCGCTGCCGGGCGGACCCACCGGTGGTCACCGCCGCGCCCACCGCCGCCGCCAGGACCAGCGTGAACCCGACGATGGCGAGTACGCCGGAGGTCACCCGCCACGGGTCCGGCTCCCGCAGCGGGCCGATCGCCGGCAGGAACAGGGTGGCGACCATGCCGGAGGCGAGCGAGACCCGCGTCGCCGTCCGGGCCCGGCGCAGCGTCCGTTCGCCGCCCGGCACCGTCCCGTCCGTCACCACGCCGGTCAGGGTAGAACCCGCTACCCCACGGGCGTACCCCCCGTTCCGCCCGGTCCGACCGGGCGTCGTGCCCGGCCGACCGGAGACAGAACGCGGATTGTCGCCGCCGCCGCGCGCCGCCACGATCGACGTCATGACCGACGCCCTCGCCACCCCCGGCGGACCGACCCCGTCCACCCCGACGATCCACGGGCCACCGGCGACGCCGGTCCGCCACTCGCGCCTGACGCCGCTGGCCCGGCACCTGTTGGAGATGGCGCTGGCCATGGTGGCCGGCATGCTCGTGCTCGGTCCGGCCCGCGCCGCCCTGGGCGGACTGCTCGGGCTGGCCCCGGCCACCCCCGGCGTCGCGGCGCTGCTGATGGCCACCGACATGAGCATCGGCATGGCGGTCTGGATGTGGTTCCGAGGGCACTCCGGTCCGGCCGTCGGCGAGATGGTCCTGGCCATGTACGTGCCCGTGCTGGTGCTGCTGGTGCCGTACCAGGCCGGGTGGCTCGACGGCGACGCCCTGCTGATGGGCGCGCACGTGCTGATGGTGCCGGCGATGGTGGCGGCGGTGCTGCGGCGCCGGGCCGAGTACGCCGTGCACCGCCCGAACCGCGCCGCGCCGCGACACCCGTGGGCACGGGCGGTGGCGCAGCGCTGGCCGGCCGGGCTGGCGCTGCTCATGACCGCCGACACCTGGAGCTCACCCGCGCCGCTGGCCGCGTACACGCTGCTGGCCCTGCCGGCCGGTTACCTGATCATCGGTACGGTCCGGCGGCAGTGGGGCGTACCGGGCGCTCTCCGGCTTCAGCTCGTCGGCCTGGCCGGCTGGTCGGGCCTGGCGCTGCTCGCCGTGATCGTCGGCGGCACGGCCGGGCAGTGGCTGGTCGCGATCGGCTGGCTGGCCCACGCGGGCTGGGACGTGATCCATCACCGGAGCGGCCAGGTGGTACCCCGCGCCTACGCCCAGTGGTGCGGGGTGATCGACGCGGTCCTCGGGATCACCATCATCCTGGCGCTGGTCACCGCCTAGTCGGCGGCCTGCGGCGGGGCCCGTCGCCACCCGGCGGCGGGCCCCGACCGCGTGTTGCCGGTGGTCGCCGCAGCGGCCGGGTGGGCGTGATGAAAGGCTTGACCCATGAGTTCCACGCCCGTACCGCCCGACGCGACCATGGATCCGCCCGCCTTCACGGACCTCGGCCTGCGGCCCGAACTGCTCGCCGCGCTCTCCGCGCTCGGCTACGAGGAGCCGACGCCGATCCAGCGGGAGGCGATCCCGACCCTGCTGACCGGCCGTGACCTGCTCGGGCAGGCGGCCACGGGTACGGGCAAGACGGCCGCGTTCGCGCTGCCCCTGCTGCAACGGATGCCGGACGACCGGCCCGGCGGCGATCCCCTGGCGTTGGTGCTGGTGCCCACCCGGGAACTCGCCGTGCAGGTGTCCGAGGCGTTCCACCGGTACGGCAAGGACCTCGGGGCCCGGGTGCTGCCGATCTACGGCGGGCAGCCGATCGGCCGCCAGCTGCGGGCGTTGGACCTCGGTGTGGACGTGGTGGTGGCCACCCCCGGCCGGGCGCTGGACCACATAGCCCGGGGCACGCTACGGCTCGGCAACCTGATCACGGTCGTCCTCGACGAGGCCGACGAGATGCTGGACATGGGGTTCGCCGAGGACATCGAGGCGATCCTGGAGCACGCGCCCGCACAGCGCCAGACGGTCCTCTTCTCGGCGACCATGCCGTCGCGCATCGAGGGCATGGCCCAGGCACACCTCACCGACCCGGTCCGCATCCTCATCGCCCGCGAGCAGCCGGTGGCCGGTGCGGCGCCCCGGGTACGCCAGAGCGCGTACCTGGTGGCGCGGGCGCACAAGCCGGCGGCGCTGGGCCGGGTGCTGGACGTCGAGTCGCCGACTGCGGCGATCGTCTTCTGCCGCAGCCGCGAGGAGGTCGACCGGCTCACCGAGACGATGAACGGGCGCGGCTACCGTGCCGAGGCCCTGCACGGCGGGATGAGCCAGGAACAGCGGGACCGGGTGATGGGCCGGCTGCGTTCCGGCACCGCCGACCTGTTGGTGGCCACCGACGTCGCCGCCCGGGGACTCGACGTCGAACAGCTCAGCCACGTGGTCAACTACGACGTGCCGTCGGCACCCGAGTCGTACGTGCACCGCATCGGCCGGGTCGGTCGCGCCGGCCGGGAGGGCGTGGCGATCACCCTGGCCGAGCCCCGGGAACACCGGATGCTCAAGACCATCGAGCGGGTCACCGGCCAGCGCATCACGATCGACAAGATCCCCACCGTCGCCGACCTGCGTACCCGCCGGCTGGAACTGACCCAGGCCGCGCTGCGGGAGAGCCTGCTGGAGGACGACCTGGAGCCGTTCCGGGTCATCGTGGAGACGCTCAGCGACGAGTTCGACCTGATGGAGGTGGCGCTCGCCGCGGTGAAGCTGTCCCACGAGGCGACCCTGCCCGGCTCCGACGAGGCCGAGGAGGAGATTCCGCAGGTGGCGGTCCGTCCGACCCGGGACGCTCGGCCCGGCCAGGACACTCGGGGTGACCGTCGGCCAGCACGGCCCCGCACCGGCGGCACCACCCAGGTCTTCATCGGGCTGGGCCGGCGCGCCGGAGTCCGCCCGCAGGACCTGGTCGGGGCGATCACCGGGGAGACCGGCATCCGGGGCCGGGACATCGGCTCGATCGAGATCGCCGACCGGTTCTCCCTGGTCGAGGTGCCCAACGGGGTGGCCGACGAGGTGATCGCCGGGCTGCGCGGCAGCACCATCAAGGGCCGCAAGGCCACCGTACGCCGCGACCGCGACGAGCGCCGCTGAGGTGTAAGGCTGAGGTGTAAGGAGGGGCCCCTTGTTAACGCCTGCGGTATAGCAGGGAGCCCTTCTCACCCCGGCATGCCCTGACATGCGGCGACTGGCGCCACCCCGCTCGGGATGACGCCAGTCGGCGGTGCCTGGTGTTAGTAGGGGACCCCTGCTCTACCGCAGGCGTTAACAAGGGCCCCCTCCTTACATGCGTCCTTACGTGCGTCCTTACATGCCGCCCTACATGTCGCCCTACGTGCCGCCGTGCATGCGCTCGTCGCTCAGGCGGCGGTGAGCGCCTCACCGCCCAGCGACGCCGGGTCGATCTCGGCCGGGCGCAGCGCCAGGGCGAGTACGTCGGCGACGTCGGCGAGCGTGTGCACGGTCAGCGCCTCGCGGACCTCGGTGGGCAGGTCGTCGAGGTCCGGCTCGTTACGGGCCGGGATGATCACCTCGGTCAGACCGGCCCGGTGCGCGGCGAGCAGTTTCTGCTTCACCCCGCCGATGGGCAGCACCCGGCCGGAGAGCGTCACCTCGCCGGTCATCCCGAACTCGGGGCGTACCGGCCGGCCGCTGGCCAGTGACGCCAGCGCGGTGACCATGGTGATGCCGGCGCTGGGGCCGTCCTTGGGTACCGCGCCCGCCGGGACGTGCAGGTGGATCCGCCGCCCGGCGAGGGCGTTCGGGTCCAGACCGAGCCGTCGGCCGTTGGCGCGCAGGTAGGAGAGCGCGATGTGCGCCGACTCCTTCATCACGTCGCCGAGTTGACCGGTCAGGGTCAGTCCCGGCTCACCGTCCATGCTGGTCGCCTCGATGAACAGCACGTCGCCGCCGGCACCGGTGACCGCCAGCCCGGTGGCCACGCCCGGCACCGCCGTCCGCTCCGCCGACTCCGGCGTGTGCTTGGGTCGGCCGAGGTAGCGGGTCAGGTCGTCGGCGCCGACGCGGACCGGGGTCGGGTCGTCGGTGAGGGCCACCGCGACCTTGCGCATGACCTTCGCCAGGGCCCGCTCCAGTTGCCGTACGCCGGCCTCCCGGGTGTACTCCCCCGCGATCCGGGCCAGTGCCGGGGCGTCGACGTCGACCTCGTCGGTGGTCAGCCCGGCCCGCTCCCGCTGCCGGGGCAGCAGGTGGTCCCGGGCGATGGCCACCTTCTCGTCCTCGGTGTAGCCGTCCAGCGTGACCAGTTCCATCCGGTCCAGCAGCGGGCCGGGGATGGCCTCCACCACGTTGGCCGTGGCGAGGAACAGCACGTCGGACAGGTCGAGGTCGACCTCCAGGTAGTGGTCCCGGAAGGTGTGGTTCTGGGCCGGGTCGAGCACCTCCAGCAGGGCGGCGGCCGGGTCACCGGCGTACCCGACGGAGAGCTTGTCGACCTCGTCGAGCAGCACCACCGGGTTCATCGAGCCGGCCTCGCGCAGCGCCCGCACGATCCGGCCGGGCAGCGCGCCGACGTAGGTGCGCCGGTGGCCTCGGATCTCGGCCTCGTCGCGTACGCCGCCGAGGGAGACCCGGACGAACCTGCGGCCGAGCGCCCGGGCGACGGACTCGCCGAGGCTGGTCTTGCCGACGCCGGGCGGGCCCGCCAGGGCCAGCACCGCACCGGAGCCGCGACCGCCGACCACACCGAGGTTGCGGTCGGCCCGCCGGTTGCGCACCGCCAGGTACTCCAGGATGCGGTCCTTGACGTCGGCCAGGCCGGCGTGGTCGGCGTCGAGCACGGCCCGCGCCGACGCCAGGTCGGTGTTGTCCTCGGTACGCGTGCTCCACGGCATCTCCAGCACCGTGTCGAGCCAGGTACGGATCCAGCCCGCCTCCGGGGAGGCGTCACTGGCCCGCTCCAGCTTGCCGACCTCGCGCAGTGCCGCCTCGCGTACCTTCTCGGGCAGGTCGGCGGACTCGACGCGGGCCCGGTAGTCGGCGGAGCCCTCCGGGGCGTCCTCGCCGAGTTCCTTGCGGATCGCGGCGAGTTGCTGGCGCAGCAGGAACTCCCGCTGCGACTTCTCCAACCCCTCGCGGACATCGGAGTTGATCTGTTCGGTGACCTCCTGCTCGGCGAGGTGGTCCTTGACCCAGCCGACGAGCAGTTCCAGCCGGGCGGTGACGTCCGGCGCGGCGAGCAGTTCGGTCTTCTGCGCCAGGGTGAGCCAGGGCGCGTAGCCGGCCGAGTCGGCCAGTTCGGAGAGGTCGGTCATCCGCTCCATCGCGTCGATGACCTGCCATGCGCCGCGCTGTTGCAGCACGGAGGTCACCAGGGCGCGGTACTCGCGGGCCAGTTCCCGTGCCTTGCCGGCCGGGGCGGGCTCGTCGATCTCGGTCGCCTCGACCCAGAGCGCCGCGCCGGGCCCGGGTACCCCGGAGCCGATGCGGGCGCGGGCGAGGCCGCGGACGACTGCGGCGGGCTCGCCGCTGGGCAGCCGACCGACCTTCTCGATGGTGGCGATCGCGCCGACGGAGCCGTACTCGCCGTCGAGGCGGGGCACGGCTAGCAGCCTGCGGTCGCCGGTGGCGCGGGCCGCGTCGACGGCGGCCTGGGTGGTCGGGTCGAGGGTCACCGGGATGACCATGCCGGGCAGCAGTACCGCGTCGGTCAGTGGGAGTACCGGAAGAGTTGCCATCGAACACCTGCTATCGCATTGAGTTGAGCGTGTCTGACTCAAGTCGACGCGCGCCACCGTTGTTCCACGGTGTGACCCAGCACACGAACCACCCCGACCTTCAGGTGGCGCCGACACATCCGTGCCGAACACGGGAACGCCGGGTAATCGGGATTTACGCGCGGCGCAAAACGCGAGAGCCGGCAAGCAGGGGCTTTTGTTGCGCAATTGCCGGGCGATGAGTCAAACTTTGACCACACCCCGCCAGACACAGGGAGTAATCGACGATGGCGAGAAAAGTAATCACGGTGCTGACTGACGACCTCGACGGCGGAAAGGCCGATCGGACGGTCGAGTTCAGCCTGGATGGCGTGAGCTACACCATCGACGTCTCCGATGAGAACGCGGGAGTCCTGCGCAAGGCGCTGGATCCGTTTATCAATGCGGGCCGACGGCTTGGACGCGGCAGCGCCGACACCGGTCGCGGTCCGCGTCGGGTCACCGCTGCGGCCCCCGGAATGAACCGCGAGCAGAACCGCGCGATCCGGGAATGGGCGGTCAGCAACGGCTACAAGATTTCCGAGCGGGGTCGTATCCCGGTCGAGGTCGTCGAGGCGTACAAGAACCGCTGAACAGCGGCGTCGCCACACAACGTCGCGGGCCGTCCGGAACCTCGTTCCGGACGGCCCGCGTGTCGTTTCAGGTCAGTTGACCTGGATCCGCACCGCGTCGAAGGCGGGGGTCTGGTTCGCCCGCTCCGACATCGGGATACGGTGCGAGCCGTCACCGGCCCAGACCGCGCACTGCGCGGTGCCGGAGTCCGGCAGACCCGGGATCTGGATGACCACGCTGTCCGGCTGGCGACCGCCGCCGCCGTCCTCGGTGGCCACGAAGAAGGCCGGTACCGGATCCGCCGCCGGCGCCTCGTCGGTGTTGTTCAGCATCCGGCAGGCGGTGTGGAAGTGGCCTCGGGTCAGGCCCTCACCGTTGAGCAGCGAGCTCTCCAGGTAGTAGCCACCCTGACCGGCCGGGAGGAACCGGTCCCGGACCAGGTTGCGGGTGCTGACCCGCAGCGAGAAGCCCTCGTTGCGGTTGATCTGCTGCGGGAACTCGGTGATCAGCAGCGACGGGTTGTTCGCCGCCGAGCCGACCTCGCCGAAGGCGGTGCTGATGCAGCGGTTGCCGTTCTGGAAGCCGTCGTGCGGCTGGAGCTGGCTGTTGTTGCAGTTGTTGGCCAGCACGTCGAGGCCGTTGTTGTTGCCCCCGCCGTTGTTGCCGCCGTTGTTGTTGCCCCCGCCGTTGTTCCCACCGTTGCCGGGGTTGTTGCCGCCGTTGTTCCCACCGTTGTTGTTGTTCACCGGCTGCACCTGGCAGGCGGCCAGGCCGGCGAGACCGCGCGGCCGGGGGCCGAAGCGGTCGATGGAGATCGTGATGCGGTCGAGCGTGGCCCGCCGCTTGCTGGCCAGCGGGTCGAGGATCGCGTTGCGGATGAACGCCTGGCCCTTGTTGCCCTCGGCGGCCAGACGCTGGTCGGCCTCGGTGATCTGGGTCTGCAGCAGGGCCAGGTTGCGGTCCACCTCGGCGCGGGCCCGGTCGGGCACCTGCGGCAGGCGGCTGACCACGTCGGGACAGGCCACGGCGAAGGCGCCGGTGGTGGCGCCACCGTTGCCGCTGCGGGTCTCCTGGCACTCCTCCACGGACTGCTGCCCGTCACCCCAGTGGTTGGTCACCCATCGACCGTTCTGGAACGTACGGGTGGTGGTGGCGCCACGGGCGGTCGGCGCGGTCGCACCCGGGCTGGGCTCCACACACTCGGCCGAGATCGGGCGGGTCTGCTGCTTGTTCGGCCGTCGGTCACCGGCCGACGAGATCTGGGTAACGGCGACGACGCCACCGAAGACGGCGAGCGTGGCACCAACGGCCAGAAGTCGTTTGGTCCGCGTGTTACCTGATGGTCTGCGTGACCGGGTGGACCTGCGCATCGAATTGCTCTCCTTCTCGATCCGGTACCTGACGCGTGACTCGACGGACCGAACGGAATCGTGGTGGCGCGCTCGACGGAGGCCGTTCGAACGCACCGGTGGCACGTCGACAGACGACGATGCCCTTTCCGCACCGTCTCCCGCGCCGCCCGGCGCGGGTTGGGGAGATCCTGTCCATTCCCGGTGAGGTACGGCCCCGCCGTGGCGGGAGTTCAAAAGAAGGTGGACTTTTTTTCGGCGACTCGGGACGTACTGCTCCGGGGCAGGTCAGACCTGGTGCAGATGGTCGTAGGCGAAACCGTCCACGAGTTCGTCGCGGCGCTGCCCGAGTCGCCGGATGTCGTCGAGCAGATCGGCACGACCCATCACGTCGGGAGTTTCCGTATCGAGGGTGCGCAGACGCTCACCGACAGCGAGTGCGGCGAGGTCCTCGGCCAGTCGTGCCGGATCGACACCGCAGAAGAACCGGTACGTCCGCAGGAGGACCCGTTCCACCAGGAACTCGCCGGGACGCACCTCGACCCAGCTCCACCCCTCGACCGGACCGTCGGCCCAGCGCACGTGCAGCCCGCGCAGGATCGGATCCGCCAGTCGCCGTGCCACGTACGCCTCGACCGCCTCGGCCCGGGCGAGCGCGCCGAGGTCGTTGACCGCGCCGGTGCGCCCGTCGGGCAGCCGGCCGACGATGTCGCGGAACCCGACGGCGGCTACGTCCGACCCGGCGGCACCGTCGGCGTACTGGCGGGCGTCGAGCACGTACCCGACGATGCCCGGACCGTGGTCGACGGCGCGCAGGGTGGCCGAGCCGATCCGCAGCAGCGGCAGGCCGACGCTGGCGGTGACCGCCTCGACGATCCGGTCCACCCGACGGGCGGGGGCGTCCGGCGCCGGCTCCCGGAACTCGACCGCGAACTGCGGCAGGCCGGTGTCGTCGGCGCAGACCACGTGGTCGAGCACCACGCGGGCGGCGGTGTTCCACTGGTTGCCGGTGAGCCCCGGCGGACGACGTCGGATCACCTCACCCAGGCGCGGGCCGGCGTGCACCCGCTGCCCCGCACGGGCCAGCACGGGCGTACGCCCACCGGCCGGAATCGTCGACAGCCACGCGTCGCCACCGGTCATCGTCGTATCCACCCAATCCTGCCGCCGACCGACCGAGTCTAGGATGACGATCATGCCGGACGGCTCCCCCGGTGGGCCCCTGGTGACCACCACGACGGTGACCGACCGCGCCGGAGGCGAGGAGGTGGGCGGATGCGGGTGGTCTCCCTGGTGCCCTCGCTGACCGAGGCGGTGGCGGTGACCCTGCCCGGGCTGCTGGTCGGGGCCACCGACTGGTGCACCGCTCCGGCCGATCTGGACGTACCCCGGGTGGGCGGCAGCAAGTACCCCGACCTGGACCGGGTCCGCGCGTTGCGACCGGACCTGGTGCTGCTCAACGTGGAGGAGAACCGGCGCGAGGACGCCGACGCGCTGGCCGCCGCCGGAGTGCCGGTCCGGGTCACCTATCCGCGTACGGTGGACACCGCCCTGACTGAACTCGCCGACCTGCTGCATGACCTGGGCGCATCCACCGAACCCGAGTGGCTGGCGGAGGCGCGACGGGCCTGGGCCGACCGGCCGGCGCCTGCGGTGCGGCACCGGGCGGTGGTGCCGGTCTGGCGGCGTCCCTGGGTGGTGCTCGGCAGCGACACCTTCGCCGGTGACGTGCTCCGCCGGCTGGGCGTGGCCAATCTCTACGCCGGGCAGCCGGAACGGTATCCGCGACCCACGCTGGACGAGCTGCGCGCCACCGCACCCGACCTGGTCGTGCTGCCGGACGAGCCGTACCGCTTCACCGCCGACGACGGGCCGGAGGCGTTTCCGGGCGTACCGTGCGCCCTGCTCTCCGGACGGCACCTGACCTGGTACGGCCCGTCGCTGGCCGAGGCCCCGTCGGTGCTGGCCGACCAACTGGCGAACCCGGTCGTCGTCGGCTGAGCGCCACCGGCGCCCGAACACCCACGTGCCCGAACCTCACGGCACCCGATTCACCCGGCGCGTGAGCGCCCCGGCGTCGTGCCGACCGCCCTGGCGTGCGCCCGTCCCGTACCCGGTCCGACGGCCCGGGCCGGAAGGGGTCGAAGGTCCCGTCCGGTCCGGGCCCGGTCGGCCCTGACCGCTTCCGACCCCACCGGCGTCCAATGGAGGTGTCACCGGGACAGCGGTGCGAAGCAGAGAAGGGACGTGGACATCATGACCGCGATGATGGAGCGGAACACCGCCGCCAAGACCCCGGGGGCCGAGACCGTTCGGGAGCAGGCCGACCGGAAGCGAGCCACCCGTTACCTGCTCGCCGGGCTGCGCCTGGCGTTGGGCTGGATCTTCCTCTGGGCCTTCCTGGACAAGCTGTTCGGCCTGGGGTTCGCCACCGAGGGCAAGAACGCCTGGATCAACGGCGGCAGCCCCACCAAGGGCTTCCTCAGCTTCGGCGTCACCGGTCCGTTCGAGGGCTTCTACCAGAGCATGGCCGGAGCGGTCTGGGCCGACTGGCTGTTCATGATCGGTCTGGCCGCGATCGGCACCGCCCTGATCCTCGGCATCGGGGTACGCGTCGCCGCCGTCGCCGGTGGTCTGCTGCTGGTGCTGATGTGGACCGCCGCCCTGCTGCCCGCGAACAACCCCTTCATGGACGACCACCTGATCTACGTCGGGGTGCTCGCGCTACTCGCGGTGACCAACGCCGGTGACACCTGGGGCCTCGGCCGCACCTGGGCCCGGCTGCCGATCGTCAAGCGCTTCGCCTGGCTCCGCTGACCTGTCACCTCCCTCCCCACACGGCGGGCGGCACCCCTTCGGGTGCCGCCCGCCGTCGTGCACGGCCGGGCCTCTCGGGAGGTCGTGGCGCGTGCGACGGGCACCGCTGGCGTAGCATCCGGCAGGATTGTGCTGACCAGAACCGACGTCACAGGAGAATCCGCATGAACCAGGCAGCGAGCAAGCCCGAGATCGGTCCGATCGAGGGTGCCCCGCCCGCCGACCTCGTGATCGAGGACATCACCGTGGGCGACGGCCCCGAGGCCCAGCCCGGCCAGCGCGCCCGCGTCCACTACGTCGGGGTCTCGCACTCCACCGGCGCCGAGTTCGACGCCTCCTGGAACCGGGGGGACGCCTTCGAGTTCCCGCTCGGCGGTGGCCGGGTCATCGCCGGCTGGGACCAGGGCGTGGTCGGCATGCGGGTCGGTGGCCGGCGCAAGCTGACCATCCCGCCGCACCTGGGCTACGGCAGCCAGGGCGCCGGTGGCGTCATCAAGCCCAACGAGACCCTGGTCTTCGTGGTCGACCTGCTCGGCGTCCGCTGAGCGCCGCGTCCGGCGCCGGCCCCCGTACCCGGCGCCGGACGCGCGGTCGGCGTCGGACGCCGACCACCGCACGCCCCGGCGGGCGAACCCGCCGTAGCGGCGTCACACGCCGGCCAGCACCCGCTCGGAGCACGAGCCGACGACCGGGATGACCCGACGCAGTCCGGTGGCGCGCAGCACCCGCTCCACCACCGGCGGCGGGTCCGTCAGCACCAGTTGGCCACCCTGCGCCCGGACCCAGAGTCGGGCCGCGATCAGCGTGCGCACACCGGCGGCGGAGAGCACCCGCACCTCGGAGAGATCCACCCGCAGCTCCGGCCGGGCCGGCGCCGCCCAGAGGGCCGCGCGGAACGCCGCGACGGTGGCGATGTCGACGGCACCGACCACGCGGACGCACACCGCGTCGTCGAAGACCGTGGTCTCGGTGTGGAACCGCTCCTCGCGCTCTGGCATGAGTTGAACCTATCCCGCACCACCGACACTCACACCCTGCACAAAGGGGGTTCCGGGTAAGCCCAGGGCATGACCCGCAGGCCCGGTGTATCCACCCTAGGGACGATCCCGGGCACCACCCTCCGCCCGCCCACGACGGGAGCACCGGGCCGGTGACGACCCGGTGCCCGACGTCGGTGTGTCAGCCGCCGCTGGCCGAGGGCTGCGGCTCCGGCGAGCCGCCGCCGGCCACCGCGCCCGGGTCCGCAGACGTGGTCGGCGCCGGTGCCAGTCCGGCGGGTACGGGCAGCGCGCTGCCCTTGGCGAACTGGTCCCAGCCGACGTTCCAGGCCGTCCAGCCGTTGCCCTCGCCGAGTCCGACCTCGGTGCCCTTGACGGTGACCAGGTCACCGACCTGGGTGACGCCCATCAGCCAGTCGGCGTTGGCCGCCGAGAGGTTGGTGCACCCGTGCGACACGTTGGCGTACCCCTGGTCCCCCTCCGACCAGGGCGCGCCGTGGATGAACTCGCCGCCCCAGGTCAGCCGCTGCGCGTCCTCGACATCGACGACGTACGGGTCGGCCGAGCCCGTGGTGTCGAAGGTGGTGAAGTCGTGCTTCTCCATGATCACCATCTTGCCGCTGGAGGTCGGGGTGCTCGGCTTGCCGAGGCTGACCGGGAGCTTGCGCAGCACCTTCCCGTCCCGGATCACCGACATCTGCTTGGTCGCGTTGTCGATCTCCAACGCCACCTGTCGGCCGATCTTCGACGTGGCCCGCCGGTCGGCGTCGCCGACGTTCTCCTTACCGATCGGCAGGCCCTCCAGCGCGGCACGCACGCTGATCGACGTGCCGGGCCGCCAGAAATCGGGCGCCCGGTAATAGACCTGACTACCGTCGGACACCCAGGACCAGGTGCCCGGCTGCGGCGGATCCGTCTTCACGAACAAACGACGTTGCACATCCGCCCTGGCTTCTTTCGGAATGGGCGGGTCGAACGCGACGGTCACCGGCATGGCGGTGCCGTACGTCCGATTGCCGGCGAAATAGAGCGTACTGGTGATCGCCGGTTTGGACGTTTTCGGCTGCGTCGTGAAGGTCGTCTTCCGGGTGACGGTCTGCCCCTTCTCGCCGGTCACCGTGACCTCGGCGGTGTAGGTCCGCTTGGGCTGCAACACCTCGGTCGGCACCCAGCCGGTCCCGTCCTCGCGCGGCTCGGCCTCGACCTTCCCGCCCTTGTCGTCGGTGATCCGCACGTCGGTGACCCGCCCGTGCTTGACGGTGGTGCCGATCTCACCGCTGACCGGTACGTCCCGCGTGCCCTCGGCCGGTGTCACGGCGAGCTCCGGAGCCGCCTGCCGTCCCTCGCCGACGACCTTCCGGTCGCCCGTGCACGCGCCCAACGCCAGCGGCGTCGCTGCCACGGCCACCGTCAGCAGCGCCAATCGCCCCCTCAGGTTCATGATGCGTCCCCCCGTTTATTTCTCGCCCTCCGCCACATTCTGACCGGCTACCCGCCAGCGGCTTAGCAATTCTCCGAAACCGCGCCCTTATTGCACCGGGAACATTTCCGCGCCACTGCGACACAAAATGCCGGGAAATGCCCGGGCGGGTTATCCCGACCGTTAGCCGGCGAACTGCGACCGATGTCCGCACACCCGTTGGTCCACGACGGTCCGCCCGATCTCGGGCATACGGCCGCCCATGGGCCCGGCGTCCACTTCCGGGAACATGGTTGATCAAGGAGTTTTGGTCCGAATCCGCCGCCCATCCAGACCAAAACTCCTTGATCAACGGGGCGATCTTGGGAGGCGGCCTTAAGGGCACCCTCGTGTGGCGGCCGGGGCAGCCGCGCGTGTTCGGGCGCGACCCTCGGGCGTGTGGTCGGTGGTCGGCAAGAGACTGCGAGCTGCGAGACACCTGGGCGGTCGGACAGGACAGGCATCGGCCGCATGGCGACCTTACGGCCAGCAGGAGGTGGAGTTGTCCACGTCCACGTCCACGTCCGCGCCGATCATGGACTTGTGGTTCCCGTCCGCGCCGATCACGGAGTTGTGGCCCCGCCTGCGCCGATCATGGAGTTGTGGCTGGCAATTCGACCTCTATACGCCGTTATGCCCTCTGCACAACTCCATGATCGACGCCTGCGGGGCGGCGCAGGCCGGGTGGGCGGGAGTGGGCGGGGGTGGGGGTGGGCGGGGCTCAGACGGCGGCGATCAGCAGGGCCGGTTGCTCGACGCAGTCGGCGACGTGCCGTAGGAAGCCACCGGCGACTCCCCCGTCGCACACCCGGTGGTCGAAGGTGAGGCTGAGCTGCGTCACCTTCCGCACCGCCAGTTCTCCGTCCACCACCCATGGCTTGTCCACGATGCGGCCCACCCCGAGCAGCGCCGCCTCCGGGTGGTTGATGATCGGGGTCGAGCCGTCGACACCGAACACTCCGTAGTTGTTCAGCGTGAACGTGCCGCCGGTGAGGCGGGCCGGCGGCAGCTCACCGGCGCGCGCCGCGGTCGTGGTCGCCGCCAGCTCGGTGGCCAACTCGGCGGTGGTGAGCCGGTCGGCGTCGCGCAGCACCGGCACGAGCAGGCCACGATCGGTCTGGGCGGCGATGCCCAGGTGCACGGCGGCGGACTGGACGATCCGCTGGCCCTCAGTGTCCACCCGGGCGTTGAGCTGCGGGTACCGGCGCAGCCCGGACAGGCAGATCCGGGCGAGCAACGCCAGGATGCTCACCGGCTGGTCCGGTCGGGCGGCGTTGATCGCGGCTCGGGTGCTCAGCAGTCCGGTGGCGTCCACGTCGACCCAGATGGTCACCTCCGGGATCTCCCGCCGGCTGCGGGAGAGCTTGTCGGCGATCACCCGGCGGATGCCGGTCAACGGGATCACCTGGTCCCGCGCGTCGGCCGGAGCGAGTCCCACGTGCGCCGACGGGGACGGGGTCCCGGCGGCCAGGTCCGGCGCGGCGAGTCCCGTCACGGGCGCGCCCGCCGCCGACCGGTCCGTCGTGATCGCATCCGCCGTGGTCACGCCCGTCGTCGAGCGCGCCATCGTGATCGCGTCGGCCGCCGCCTCGACGTCGGCGCGGCGGACCACCCCGCCCGGCCCGGTGCCGCGCAGCGTGGTCAGGTCGACGCCGTGCTCACGGGCCAACCGCCGCACGATCGGCGAGATGACCAACGCCGGAGTCTCGGACGGACCCGCACCGACGACGGCCGAGCCGACAGGAACAGCAGGAGCCGAACCGACGACGGCCGGGGCCGAGCCGACAGCAACTGCCGGAGCCGCGTTGACCGGGACAGCCGGAACCGAGGCGACCGGGACAGCCGGGACCGAGGCGACCGGCACAACCGGGGCCGAGGCGACCGGCACAACCGGGGCCGAGGCGACAGGGGCCGAGGCGACGGGGGCTGCCGGGGCAGCGCCGTTCGTCACCGCCGTGCCGGTGACCGCCGCCCCAGCCCGCGCGGTCGGGGCGAGGCGGGGACGCCGACGACGGCGCGTGGCACCGTGCCCGGTGCCGTACCCGATCAGCACGTTGCCGGATCCCGCCCGCTCCTCCTCGCGGTAGACCGCGTGCCCGGTGGGCTCGGTCGGGCCGGCGGCACCGTCGGCGGCCGGGTCGGCCACCGTGATCAGCGGCTGGCCCACCGGACGCACCTCACCCTCGGCGCCGTGCAGGGCCACCACCCGGCCGGCGTACGGGCAGGGCACGTCCACGACCGCCTTGGCGGTCTCCACCTCGACCACGGTCTGGTCCACCGTGACCACGTCACCCACCGCGACCCGCCACTGCACGATCTCCGCCTCGGCGAGCCCTTCACCGAGGTCAGGAAGGAAGAACACCTGCTCGCTCATGCCGGCACTCCGCTCCGCTGCGTGCCGCCACGAGACTCCACCGCACTGCACCCGATGATTCGCTCACTCCGCTCGCTCATGCCGGCACCTCGGTGAGCCAGCGGGAGTCCGGCTGGTCGTCCCACTGGAGGCGGGCCACCGCGTCCAGCACCCGGTCGACGGAGGGCAGGTGGGTGTGCTCCAGCATCGGCGCGGGGTAGGGGATGTCCAGCCCGGAGACCCGCAGCACCGGCGCGTGCAGGGCGTGGAAGCACCGTTCCTGGACCCGGGCGGCGATCTCCGCGCCGACCCCGGCGAAGCCCTGGGCCTCCTGCACCACGACACAGCGGCCGGTACGCCGGACCGAGGCGGCGATCGTGTCGTCGTCGAAGGGCACGATGGTGCGTACGTCGACGACCTCCAGGTCCCAGCCCTCCTCGCGGGCGGCCTCGGCGGCCTCCAGCGCGACCGGCACCGCCGGCCCGTACGCGACCAGGGTGGCGTCCCGGCCGGGCCGACGGACCACCGCCCGGCCGAAGGGTGCGGTACGCGTGGGCAGGTCCGCCTCGGCGCTGGTGAAGTAGAGCTTCTTCGGCTCCATGAACACCACCGGGTCGGGGTCGTCGATCGCCTCCCGCAGCAGCGAGTACGCGTCGTCGACGGTCGCCGGGGTGACCACCTTCAGGCCCGGGGTGTGCGCGTAGTACGCCTCGGAGGAGTCGCAGTGGTGTTCCACGCCGCCGATGCCACCGGCGTACGGCACGCGGATCACCATGGGCACGCTCAACGCGCCCCGGGTGCGGTTGCGCAGCTTCGCCACGTGCGAGGCGATCTGCTCGAACGCCGGGTACGCGAACGCGTCGAACTGCATCTCGACCACCGGGCGCAGCCCGGACATGGCCAGTCCGACCGCGAATCCGACGATGCCGGCCTCGGCCAGCGGGGTGTCGAAGCAGCGCTTGTCGCCGAAGCGTGCCTGTAGCCCGTCGGTGATCCGGAAGACGCCGCCGAGTTGCCCGACGTCCTCGCCGAAGACGACGACCCGCTCGTCGTCGAGCAGCGCGTCGGCGAGCGCCGCGTTGAGCGCCTTCGCCATGGTCATGGTGGCCATCAGGCGTCCTCCTCCTGCGCGGCGAGCTCGGCGCGGACCTGGTCACGCTGTTCGACGAGCTGCGGGGTGGGCTGCGCGTAGACGTGGTCGAAGAGGGTGAGCGGGTCGACGGTGGGCTGGACGTTCATCCGCTCGCGCAGCCGCGCGGCGTACTCCTCGGCCTCCTGGGCGATCGCGGCGACGGCGTGGTCGTCGAGGACCTCGCGGGAGCGCAGGTACGCCTCCAGTCTGGCCACCGGGTCGCGGTCCCGCCACGCCTCCACCTCGTCGGCGTCGCGGTAGCGCGTCGCGTCGTCGGCGTTGGTGTGCGGTTCCATCCGGTAGGTGTGCGCCTCGACCAGGAACGGTCCCTTGCCGGCGCGGGCGTGCGCGACCGCCTTCTCCAGCACGGCGAGCACGGCCACCGGGTCGTTGCCGTCGACCTGCTCGCTGGGCACGCCGTAGCCGACGCCCTTGTAGGCCAGCGACGGGGCGGCGGTCTGCCGGGACAGCGGCACGCTGATCGCGTACCTGTTGTTCTGCACGAAGTAGACCACCGGGGCCTTGAACACGGCGGCGAAGTTGACCCCCTCGTGGAAGTCGCCCTCGCTGGTCGCGCCGTCACCGATGTAGACCAGCGCGACCGTGTCCCGCCCCTGGTACGTCTCGCCGTAGGCCAGACCGGCGGCGTGCACGCACTGGGTGGCCAGCGGCGTGCACTGCGGGGCGGTGCGCCGCACGGCCGGGTCGTACCCGCAGTGCCAGTCGCCGCGCAGCAGGGTGAGCACCTCGACCGGGTCGATGCCCCGCGCGGTCAGCGCCATCGACTCGCGGTAGGTCGGGAAGACCCAGTCGTCGTCGCGCAGCGCGAGCACGCCGCCGACCTGGCACGCCTCCTGGCCCCGGGAGGACGGGTAGACCGCGAGGCGGCCCTGCTTGGTCAGCGCGGTGGCCTGCGCGTCGAACCGGCGGCCGACGACCATCCGGCGGTACATCTCGCGCAGGGCCGCCAGGGGTGGCTCGGGATAGTCGGCCCGGGACGGCAGCAGGGTGCCGTCCGGGTTCAGCAGTCGGACCGGATCGGCCTGGGGAAGCAGGGCGGCGGCCGGGTCGGGCGCGGTCGGGGTGGCCGACCGGCGCTTCCGCGGGGTTGCCCTGCGGGCCGCCTGAGGGGTGGTCGTCACGGCGGTACCTCCTGGACGTGTGGTGGACCTATGCTCCTTTGGTCGGATGATTGACTCAAGATGGCCGGTGAACGCGGGATGTATGGCACTGATGGGAGGCTCGGGTGAGCCAGGAGACCGCTGACACAGTGCCCCTGCGGGGTGGCACGGGACGAACGGCACCAGGATTGGACGAGGTGGACCGGCGGATCCTGGACGAACTGACCCGGGACGGGCGGATCTCCGTCCGGACGCTCGCCGAGCGGGTGCACGTGTCGCGCACCAACGCGTACGCGCGGATGGAACGGCTGCTGCGCGACGGGGTGGTCACCGGGTTCGCCGCCCGGGTCGCGCCGGAGCCGGCCGGGCTGGGCACCTCGGCGTACATCGCCCTGACCATCCAGCAGAACACCTGGCGGGAGGTGTCGGCGGAGCTGGCCCGGGTGCGCTACGTCGAGCACGTGGCGCTGCTCAGCGGCGAACACGACGTACTCGCCCTGGTCCGCGCGCCGGACAACGCCACCCTGCGGGACGTGGTGCTGGACCGGGTCCAGCGCATCGCCGGGGTGCTGTCCACCCGGAGCTGGCTGGTCTTCGAGGAGTACGACGGCGTCCGCAGCCCGTGGGCCTGACCGCCGCTCAGCGCTCCGGCGGCGCGGCCAGCCCCTCCCGGTCGGCCAGCTCCAGCAGCGGGTCCAGCGAGAACCGTGGCCCGTCCAGACCGCCGTGCGGGTCGCCCCGCTCGGCGAACCGGGCCGGCATGGTGGTCACGTCGAAGTCCTCCGGCCGTACGTCGTCCAGCTCGGCCCAGTCGAGCGGGGCGGAGACCAGCGCCGCAGGCGTCGGCCGGATCGAGTACGCCGAGGTCATCGTGTGGTCCCGGGCCATCTGGTTGTAGTCGACGAAGACCGGCCGGTCCCGCTGGTCCCGCCACCAGGTGGTGGTGACCAGGTCCGGCCGACGCCGCCGCATCTCGCCGCCGAGCGCCAGCACCGCCCGCCGGCAGTCGCCGAAGCTCCACCGCGGTTCGATCGGGACGTACACGTGCAGGCCGCGACCGCCGGTGGTCTTGGGGTAGCCGGTCAGGCCCAGCTCGTCGAGGAAGCCGTGCACCTCGTGCGCCACCGGGACGACCTGGTCGAACCCCACCCCGGGCATCGGGTCCAGGTCGATCCGGAGTTGGTCCGGCCGCTCCACGTCGGCCCGGGTCACCGGCCACGGGTGAAACCGCAGGGTGCCCAGGTTGACCGCCCAGATCACCACCGCCAACTCCCCCGGCGCGACCTCGTCGGCGCTGCGCCCGCTGGGGAACGTGATGTGCGCGGTGCCCACCCAGTCGGGCGCGCCCGCCGGCACCCGCTTCTGATAGAAGGCGTCGCCCCGGTTGTCCTGCCGGGTGGCGACCGTCGCCCCCTCGAACACGCCACGCGGCCAGCGCTCCAGCATGGTCGGCCGGTCCCTGAGCGCGCGTAGGATCCCGTCGCCGACGGCGAGGAAGTAACGCACCACGTCGAGCTTGGTCAGCCCGCGCTCCGGGAAGTACGGCTTGTCCGGGCTGGAGACGCGTACCACCCGCCGCCCCACCTGGATCTCCTCGGCCGCGGTCGCCATCTGCCGAGCGTACGACGCGTACGGCCGACGCGGGGGCGACCTCGCGGGCCGGTCGGGACCGGTCCGACCCGGTGTGCGTGGGGCCGGGTAGCCGACCCGCTAGGATCGGCGGGGGCCGTGACTGGCGCGTCGAGATGGAGCACCATCGGGAAGCGGCCCCGTCATGAGGACGCACGCCGAGCGCCTGGGCCTTCCGTACGTCACCAGGAGGTCGCATGCCGCCGAACGCCGAATCCGCCGCCTTCCGCAGCGCGCTGGAGGTCATCCGCGCCGTCGAGCCCCGGGTGGCCGACGCCATCGGCGCGGAGCTGGCCGACCAGCGCGAGTCGCTCAAGCTGATCGCCAGCGAGAACTACGCCTCGCCGGCCACCCTGCTGGCGATGGGCAACTGGTTCAGCGACAAGTACGCCGAGGGCACGGTCGGGCGTCGGTTCTACGCCGGCTGCCAGAACGTCGACACGGTCGAGGCGCTCGCCGCCGAGCACGCCCGGGAGCTGTTCGGCGCGACGCACGCGTACGTGCAGCCGCACTCGGGCATCGACGCGAACCTGGTGGCGTTCTGGGCCATCCTGGCCGACCGGGTGGAGTCCCCCGCGCTCAAGCGGGCGCAGGCCCGGCACGTCAACGACCTCACCGAGCAGGACTGGTTCGCGCTCCGCCGGGAGCTGGGCGACCAGCGGATGCTCGGCATGTCGCTGGACGCGGGCGGTCACCTCACCCACGGCTTCCGGCCGAACATCTCCGGCAAGATGTTCGACCAGCGCAGCTACGGCACCGACCCGGCCACCGGGCTGATCGACTACGACCGGGTCGCCGAGGCGGCCCGCGAGTTCCGGCCGCTGGTGCTGGTCGCCGGCTACTCGGCGTACCCGCGCAAGGTGAACTTCCGGATCATGCGGGAGATCGCCGACTCGGTCGGCGCCACCTTCATGGTGGACATGGCCCACTTCGCCGGTCTGGTCGCCGGCAAGGTCTTCACCGGCGACTTCAACCCGGTGCCGCACGCGCACATCGTCACCACCACCACGCACAAGTCGCTGCGCGGCCCGCGCGGCGGCATGGTGCTCTGCGGCCCCGAGCTGGCCGACCAGGTGGACCGGGGCTGCCCGATGGTGCTCGGCGGCCCGCTGCCGCACGTGATGGCGGCCAAGGCGGTCGCGCTGGCCGAGGCACGTCGCCCCGACTTCGCCGACTACGCCCAGCGGATCGTCGACAACGCCCAGGCGCTGGCCGACGGGCTACTGCGACGGGGCGCCACGCTGGTCACCGGCGGCACCGACAATCACCTGGTGCTCATCGACGTCACCGGCTACGGGCTGACCGGTCGGCAGGCCGAGCAGGCGCTGCTGGACTCGGGCATCGTGACCAACCGCAACGCGGTGCCGCAGGACGCCAACGGCGCCTGGTACACCTCCGGCATCCGGATCGGCACGCCCGCGCTGACCACCCGGGGGCTGGGCACGGCCGAGATGGACGGCACCGCCGAGCTGATCCACACGGTGCTCAGCCAGACCAGCGCCGGTGCCAACCCGGACGGCACCGCCTCCAAGGCCAAGTACGTGCTGGACCCCGCGCTCGCGGACAAGGTCAGTCGGCAGGCCGGTGAGCTGCTCGCCGGGTTCCCGCTGTACCCGAACGTCGACCTGGGCTGACGACGGACGCGCGCCGGGCCGGTGTCCGGCTCGGCGCGCCCGACGCACACGACTCGACATCTCGCGACAAGCGCGACGACGCCCGGGGCGCGTCGTCAACGCGTTCCCGGGCGGCGGTCGACCGACGGTGGGGTGGACTCAGTTCAGCGGACGCTTGAGGTGGTATCGGTGCACCTCGGTGCTGCCCTGGACGTTGTTGACGTCCTCGGCGGCGGTGACCAGTTCCCAGCCTTCCCGGCCGTACCGGTTGAGGTGCGCCACGGCGGTGTCGCCGTACGCGGTGATGTCCTTACGGGATCCGTCCGGGCCGTACCAGACGAACGACACATGGAAATTGCGGCCCTGTCCCTGGTAACGGCGAACCAGCAGGGCGTACTCCCAGGCAACCATGCCGCCCATTATGACCGTCCACGCAGGAGCACGATACGGCGAAGGTCACCGTTCGCTTTCCGGCGAACGCGGTGTGTCGCCGTCGGGGTGCGCGTGGCGCGGTGTCCGACACGCCGTGCGGGACCCGTGCGCGCCCCCTGCCGGCCTCGGCCGAGGCGTATGGTCGGGCGGTGGCCAGTTGGGATGACGTCCGCCGGATCGCGTTGAGCCTGCCGGAGACCGGCGAGCGCCCCTCCTACGACGGGCTGCCCGCCTGGACCGTACGGGACAAGTCCTTCGTGTGGGAGCGCCCGCTGCGCCGCACCGACCTCGACACGCTCGGAGCGGCCGCGCCGGACGGCCCGATCCTCGGCGTACGCGTCGCCGACCTCGGCGTCAAGGAGGCGTTGCTCGCCGACGACCCCGCCGTCTATTTGACCACGCCACACCTCGACGGCTACCCGGCGGTGCTGGTGCAGTTGGACCGGATCGACGAGGCCGAACTGACCGAGATCATCACGGAGGCGTGGTTCGCCCGCGCGCCGAAGCGGCTCGCCGCCGCCCACCGGGCCGCGACGGCACCGCCCGAAGCCTGACGCCGCACCCACCACACCGCGCCTGCCCCGACCGCCAACGCTCTTCGGCCGCCTAACCGATGACCGCTCGGCTGCACCCCGTCTGTCCCGCCGATCATGGAGTCGTGGTCAGCGAAATGCCACGATTCACGGCTTTCGCGAAGGCCACAACTCCATGATCGGCAAGGCGGCAGGCCGGCATCACGGATGGCGGGTTGGTAGCGTCCCGGGCCCCGTCCAGCCGCTATCGCTTCTCGCAGGCAACGCCGTCCTTGTCCCGGTCGAGTTTGGTGTTCGCCTTGTAGATCGCCGTCGAAACCGTGAAGTTCGTGACCGGCTTCGTCCTGCCGCGAACCTTGTCCCGAGCGCCCTTCTTGCCGACGCCATGCCGGTACTTCTTGTTCAGCGCGGTGCAGTTCTTGAACTTCGTCGGGGCAGCCTGCGCGGGCGACACCACGGCCACTGTGCCCCCGGCCAGCGCCAAGGTGACGACGAGTGCCATCCGGACCAGTCTGGAAACCAATCCGTCCTCCATATCGGATAGTGGGTGGACAAGGCACGCTACCGCCACGTGCATCGACACAGCGCCCTCCACCCGACTCGTCCGGCAGGGCTTACGGCGGCACTTCCATCACCATCCAGGCAGCACCTTCGACACAACGCCACCCGAGGTCTGACAGCTCGGATGACACCGAGCTGGTCACCGGCACAGATGTCCCACCGGCCGCCGGAGAAGCCCCCGCTTACCGAAGATCCCGCTCGATCCCGGATCGAGTGGTATCCGAACGCGACGATGACCACTCGATCCTGCATCGAGCGTGATCTTGCGGTGGAGGCGGGAGCATGGGCCTGCTGCGGGCCGCGGGTGGAGCGGGCGTGGCACGGGCGGAGCGGGCGGAGCGGGTTACCGTCGCATCACCCAGACTGGGATCGGGTCGGTCAGCGTGTCGACCAACTCCCAGCCGGCACGCCGGTAGATCTCGACGTTGACCGAGTTGCCGGTCTCCAGCACGGCCGGCAGGCCGTCGTCGGCGGCCCGACGCAGCCCCGCGCTCATCGCGGCCCGCCCCAGGCGACGACCGGCGTGGGCCGGGTGGGTGCCGAGTATGCCCAGGTACCAGTGCGGATGGCGGGGCAGGACGGCACGCAGCGCCTGGTCGTAGGCGTGCACCCGGCGCAGCGCGTCGTCGGGCAGGGCCGGGCGACGTCCGTCGTCGAGGACGGCCGTACCGGCGACCGGCGGCTCCCAGATGGCGGTCGCGGCACCCCGCTCGACGGTCCAGACGGTGCCTTTGACCACCTGCTTGTCGAAGAGGTGACCGAAGAGGACGGCAGCCGACCGTGTGTAGCTCTCGTCGTCGGGGAAGAAGAAGCGCACGACGGGATCGTTGACGAACGTGGCCACCAGGGCGTCGACCACCGGCGTCCGGTCTTCCGGACTCGCGACGCCGACCTCGGGAGCATGCACGAGGTCGGACTCTAGTCGTCCGGGACGCACCCCGCTGACCGATCGGCGGGGGGGGCCGGGGGGGGGGGGCCCCCCCCCCCCCCCGGGGGGGGGGGCGGGCGGGGCGCCGTGCGCCGGGGGCCGCCCCCGCCGCGGGGCGCCCCCCCGGCCCCCCCGCCGG
>NZ_JBITKL010000010.1:56315-67662 GCF_044460945.1 Micromonospora sp. NPDC049903 | reverse complement strand
TATCCGCTGCGTTCGAGGAACGGGATGAACAACTCCGTCGCCTCGACCGGCCGGTGGGGGGGCCCCCCCCCCCCCCCCCCCCCCCCCCCGGCCGCCGCCCCCCCCCCCCCCCCCCCCCCCCCCCCCCCGCGCTCCGTGTCCGGCGGCCGATCGGGACGCGTTCCGCCGGGGCCGACTCAGTCGGCGGGCAGCCAGTCCTGCCAGACGTCCGGGTTGGCGTCCAGCCACTTCTTGGCGGCCTCGTCGTGGGACAACTCGTCGACCGTGAGGTAGCGGGCCACCTCGTTCTGCTGGGCGTTGGTCCACTGGAAGTTCTTGATCAGTTCGGCGGCCGGGTTGCCGGACTCGGCGAACTCCCGGTTGGCGATCTTGTCGAGGTCGTAGGGCTGGTAGTCGCAGGCCACCTTCTCCGGGTCCACGTCACAGCCCGGGGTGTAGGGCGGCAGCTTGACGTGCACCAGGTCGACCTCGGCGAGGAACCACTGCGGCGCGTAGAAGTAGCCGATCGCCGGCCGACGGTCGCGCTCCGCCTCCCGGAACGCCTCGATGAGCTTGTCCTCGCTGCCCACGGTGCTGACCGTGTAGTTCAGCTTCAGGTTGCGGATCAACGCCCGGTCGTTGGTCTCGTACGAGGGGTCGCCGTTGAGCAGGACGCCCCGGCCGCCGGAGGTGGGCGTCCGGAACAGGTAGGCGTAGTCGTTGAGGTTCCGCCAGTTGGTGATGTTGGGGTGCTGCTCGACCAGCCACGGCGTCACGTACCAGCCGACGACGCCCTTGTTGCCGGTCATGCCGTGCTCGACGGCCTTGCGTTCCTCGTCGATGTACTTCTTCTTCAGCCCCTCACGGCCCCAGTTCTCCAGGATGACGTCGGTGCTTCCGGCGGCGACCTCCTCCCATGCCTCCTCCGCGGTGAGGTCCTTGACCACCACCGTGCAGTTGAGCCGGTTCTTGGCCAGGTAGCCGATCACCGCGAGGTTCGCCTCGTACCCGATCCACGGCAGGTTGGCCAGCGTCAGCGTGCCGCACTCCGTGCGCTCCGGCGGTCCCGGCGGTGCGACCCGGGGCTGGATGTCGGCCGCGCAGCCGGTCAGTGCCAGTGCGGCCACGCAGGCGAGGGCCGCCGCCCTGGTCCACCCTGATCTCTGCATCGCTGCCTCTTCTCCTCTTCGTCGTTGCGTCCGGCCGCGGGGCCGGAGGGGGTGCGGCCGTCCGCTGGGCCGGAGGGGTGCTGGGCGTCCGCTGGTCAGCGACCGACGCCGGCCCGCGCGAGGCGTTGCGCCAGCACCACCTCGGTGAGCGCGACGAGCACCTGCTTGACCGACTCCCGCTGACGCGCGTCGCACTCCACCAGCACCACGTCGTCGGCCACGCCGAGGGCCTCGCGCACCTCGGCCAGCGCGAAGCGGCGGGTCGCCTCGAACGTGTTGACGGCCAGCAGGAACGGGATCTGGTGGTCCTCGAAGTAGTCGATGGCCGGGAAGCAGTCCTCGATCCGCCGGGTGTCGATCAGCACGACCGCACCCAGCGCGCCGTCCACCAGGTCGTCCCAGAGGAAGGCGAAGCGGTCCTGTCCGGGCGTGCCGAACAGGTACATCAGCAGGGACTCGTCGAGACTGATCCGACCGAAGTCCAGGGCCACGGTGGTGGTGGTCTTGCCGGCCACCACCGAGGTGTCGTCGACCCCCACCGAGACCTCGGTCAGGTCGGCCTCGGTGACGAGCGGCTCGATCTCCGACACCGCGCCGACGAAGGTGGTCTTGCCGACGCCGAACCCCCCGCTCACCACGATCTTGACCGCGGTGGGTGTGGGCGGCTGGCTAGAGAGCGCGGACACGGTCCCTGATCCTCTCGATCATGGCGACGGAGAGCTCGCCCTGTTCCTCACGGCGCAGGTAGCCCTCGCTGAGCAGGTCTGCCACCAGCACCCGGGTGACGCCGAGCGGTACCCGCAGCGCCACCGCCAGGTCGGCCACGGTGATGGCCCGCTGGCACAACTCGACGATCCGGCGGGCCTCGAAACGCAGCGGCGCGGAGAGCGCCGCCGGTTGGGCGGAGAGCAACGTCTCCACCCGTAGCCCGTCCTGGACCGGGCGGGTACGTCCGCCGGTGAGCAGGAACGGGCGTACCGCCTCCGCGTCGGACGGCTCCGGTGTGGACGGCGGCGGCTCGGGTGCCGGGCCGACGGATGCCGGGGCAGCGGTCCAGTACGGGATCATCCGCGGGTCGGGCAGCCGCGGTCCTGCACCGCTCACCGGGGCAACACCCGTCTCGACTCGGAGATCAACGCCGGTGTCAGCATGCTGCCGAACCGGTCGGCGAGCAGCGAGATCTCATAGCCGACCAGGCCCAGGTCGCAGTCCCCGTCAGCGAGCACCCCCAGGCAACTGCCGTCGCTGATCGCCGACACCAGCAGGAAGCCGCGTCTCATCTCGATCATGATGAGTTTCAGCCCGTCGAAGTCGTACTTACGGGAGGCGGTCCGGGCCAGGCTGGCCATGCTGGACACGATCGCGGCGAGTTGGTCGCCGGCACCCCGGTTGAGACCTGCGGAGACGGCGATGAGCAACCCGTCGGACGAGACGGCGACCGCGTCCCGTACCCCGTCCGTCTGCCGGACGAAGTTCGCCAGCAGCCAGTTCAACTGGTGTGGATCGCTCTGGATGTCAACCTTCACGGGTCCCCCAAGGCTCGGTCGTGGTGTCGTCGCTGGACCGGGTCGGTGGTGCCGGCCGGTCGACCTGGCCGCGGAGCGTTCCGGCGCGCAACGCGGTCAACCGGTTCCGGATCTCCATCGGCGAGTCGTCCATGGCGGCCGGACGCGGCGCGGACGCGACCGGGTCGGCGGCCGGGGCGGGCGCGCTGGCACGCCGCTCGCGGGGCAGGCGTTTGCGCAGCCCGTTGGTGGTGCGCTCCTCCACCGGGCCGACGGCGGACACCTCACCGGCGATGGTGGGCGGCCGACCGGCGACGGGCCGGTCGTGCCCGCGCGGCGCGGGCGCGACGCGGGTGGCGGGCGGCGGCGCGTCGATGGCGGTGCGCGGACCGACCCCGGCGATGCCGACGGCCGGCGTCGGACGGGCGGCGGGCACCGACGGCAGCAGCGGCGGCGCAGCCGGTTCGGCGGCCACCCGGGCGGTGGTGGAGGTGACCGTGATGGCCGTCTGCGTGGTGCCGACCGCGTCCGCCCCGTCGTCCGGGGCGATCGCGTTCCGGC
Source organism: Micromonospora sp. NPDC049903 (assembly GCF_044460945.1). Lineage (NCBI taxonomy): Bacteria > Bacillati > Actinomycetota > Actinomycetes > Micromonosporales > Micromonosporaceae > Micromonospora > Micromonospora sp. NPDC049903. Next base: position 64,448 of record NZ_JBITKL010000010.1, on the reverse strand, counting down.
TGGTCAGCACCGTGGCGGGCAGCAGCACCCGGGCGGTCACCCCGGTCACCGGGGAGGGCGCGAGCTGCACGTCGATGCCGAGGTCCCGGGCGAGCTGACCGACCACGTGGTGGCCGAGGTAGCGGGTCGGGGCCGAGACGTAGTCGACCTCACCGCGCAGGCGGGCGTTGGCCTCGGCCAGGTCCTCGGGCGACATGCCGATGCCCTGGTCGGTGATGGCCACGAGGTAACCGTCCCCGCTGCGCCGGCCCTGGATCTCCACGTCGGAGTCCGGCGGGGAGAAGGTCAGCCCGTTCTCGACCAGCTCGGCGAGCATGTGCGCGACCGCGCTGACGTTGGCGCCGACCACCCAGGCGTCGTCGATCCGGCGGATCTGCACCCGCCGGTACTCCTCGACCTCGGAGATGGCGGCCCGGATGACGTCGGCGATCGCGAGCGGCCGGGTCCACTGGCGAGGACCGCCGGCCCCCACCAGGACCAGCAGGCTCTCCGCGTTCCGGCGCATGCGGGTGGCCAGGTGGTCCAGCTCGAAGAGGTTGGCCAGTCCGGCCGGGTCGGTCTCCTCCCGTTCGAGCTTGGTGATGAAGCTGAGCTGGCGGCGAAGCAGGTTCTGGTTGCGTCGGCCCAGGTTGGCCAGCGACTCGGTGGTGCTTCGCCGCAGCACCGCCTGCTCGGTCGCGAGGCGGAACGCCACCTCCTGGACCTGGTCGAGGGCGCCGGCCACCGAGCGGACCTCGGTGCTGGAGCGGGTCGGCACCTGGACCGGCTCCGGGGCCCGTGGTTCGCTCTCCTCGGTGCCGTCCTGGAGCTGCCGCACGGCGACGGGCAGTCGGTTGGCGGCCAGGTCACGCGCCTCGGCGGCCAGCATCGCCAGCGGCCGGGTGATCGAGCGGGAGGCGAGCACCAGTAGGCCCACCGCACCGGCGAGGAAGAACGCGACCAGCGCACCGAGCACGAACAGCCGTCGGGTCGACTCGCCCTGCCGTTCGGCGGCCCGCGCCTCGATCTCCGCGCCGACGTACTCCTGCATGTGGCGCATGCCGTCCAGCACCGTGGTCAGGGCCGACCACCATGCCTGCGGGTTGACCTGCACCCGGCGGCCGTCGGCGGAGTCGAGCGCGACCTGCTCGAAGAAGCCGGCCACCCGGGCGGCGCCGGTGTCCAGCACCCAGTCGTTGGCGGCCCGCTGGCCCGGGGTGGCCCGCTCCTCGAAGTCGGCCAGCGCCGTGTCGCGGGCCGCGCGCATCTCGGCGAACTGGAGGAACTCGCCGTCGGCGAAACCGCCGGCGGAGAAGACCCCGTTGAGGAAGGCGCGCTGCTGGGCGGTGCTCTCCTTGATCCGGCTCAACGCGGTCAGGGTCGCCACGTGCCGTTGCAGTTGCGGGTCCTGCGCCTGGTCCAGGTCGTAGTCGAGGCGGTTCAGAGCGGCGATGCGCTCGGTGAAGAAGTCAAAGGTCGCGGCCCGACCCGCGCTGCCGCTGTCGGTGGCGGAGCGGACCACGTCGAGCCCGTCGAGTTCGCGCAGCGCGGCGCCGACCCGGTCGGCCACCTGTCCGCCGCCGGAGATCGCCTCCTCGACCGCCCGGCGGCGCTCGTCCACCCGCTCGCGGGCCGGGGCCACCTCGTTGCGGAAGCCCTCGTTACCACCGAGCAGTGCGGCGCTGATGCCACGCTCGACCTGCAGCTCCTGGGTCAGGTCCTGCACCTGCAGGGCCAGCGACACCGACTCGCTGGCCTTGCGGACGGCCTGGTAGGACGACACCTCGACGACCGTCACGTAGCCGAGCAGGAGCAGCACGGCCGCCACCGGCAACGCGATGATGGCGGCGAGTCGACTGCGGATGCTGCCGCCGCCTGTCACCACAGGCTCCTCGGCGCCCGGGCCGTGCTGTGGTCGAACGCCGGCACGGCGCATCGGTCGGGAACCTGTGTGGACACGCGGTCTCCAATCACCGACATGGCCACGCAGGCCGGTGTGAGGCATCAGGGGGATTGATCACAGCAATATCCCGGCATACCCGGCCGCCCACAACCCTCAGGCGGAATCGTCACGGCCGGAGAGCTTGGGTTCTGCCCATTCGGACAGCATCAGACGACCGAATGACCGACCCCGGTTTCGGGCATTGTGAAGTGATCGGAAACCGAACGAGTCCCGGATCGTCGGCATCGGAGGAACCACCCTCACCCGACCCGGTCGGGCACGCGGTGGACCGATTCGCACCCCGGCCGCAGACCGGTCGACACCCCGGCGCGCCCGGTGCGCGACCACCGGTCCAACCTGTGTGGACGATCGGCGGCACCGGATGACCGGTAGCGGGAGAGGCCGGTCAGGCGGGCGTCACTCGTCGCCCGGGACCGCTCCCGCGGTCGGGACGTGCCGCGCGCCCGACTCCGCACCCGTCACCTCACCGCGGCCACCCCGGACCCGCTCCGGCCGGCACTCGTCGACGGGACGCCCGAACAGGTCGGCGGGCATCTGCCGGCTCGACTCGGCCGGGAGGTACAGCGGGCCCGTCATGTGATCGCCACCGTCCTGTGTCGACGTGGGCGACCGCCCACGTGCCGCGTGCCTCGGAACGCTGCGGGAACCCTACGGCAGCCGGGACGAGCATTGCCAGATGCAAATGGCTCAAGGAGAAAGGGCGGCTGGCGGGATTGTCGACACCCCCTCCGACGGGCAGGATCGGATCCGTGTGTCTACTCCCGGTACACGCGAGGTGACCGGACGTACGATCCGATGTGGTCGGTCAGGCCGGCACCGGGGTCTGGGCGTACACCTGGAAGCGCAACGAGCGCGCGTCGGTGAAACACTCCCGCATCGGCCGGACCAGGTCACGGTGCTCGGGACTGCGCTCCCACGCCTCGAAGTCGGTCAGGCTGGCCCACTCGCTGGTGATCAGCCACTGCTCCGGGTCGGTCGCCGAGCGGCACACCTGGTCGACCAGGTGCCCCGGCACCCCGTCGGCGACCAGATGGCGGACCGCCTCGTACGCCCGCAGGAAGTCGTCGGTGCGATCGACGGGGACCCGGACCAGGAACACCACCCGCCCTCGCTGCGGACCCGGCCCGTCCCCGCGCTCGATCGCCGTCATCACTGCTCCGTTCCGCTCGGTGGCGCGCCGCGCAGCACCAGCGCGCTGTTGAATCCGTCGAATCCTCGGGCGCAGACCAACGCCAGTCGGTGGCGCGGACGCCGGGCCGCCCGCAGGAAACCCAGCTCACAGCCCGGTGCCACGGTGTCCGGACCGGCCGACGCGGGCAGCGTGTCGTGCGCGAAGGCGAGCAGCGCGGTGGCCACGTCCAGTGCCGAACCGCCCTGATGCGCCCGCCCGGTCAGCGACTTGTGGGTGGTCACCGGCGGAGCCAGCGCACCGAAGACCGACCGCAGCGCCTCGGCCTCGGACCGGTCGTAGCGGGGCACCCCGAGCCCGTCGGGGACCACCACGTCCACCTCGTCCGGTTCGACCCCGGCCCGGCCCAGGGCCAGCCGCATGGCGCGGGCGTACTGCCGAGGGTCGCCGGCGGACTCGGCGGTGGTGTGCGCGGCGTCGTGGGTGGCACCCCACCCGGTCACCTCGCCGTAGATCCGGACGCCCCGGGCCAGGGCGTGACCCAGCTCCTCCACCACGAAGACCGCCCCGCCCTCGGCGGGCAGGTAGCCGCTGGCTCCGGCGTCGAACGGCCGGTACGCCCGCTCCGGGTCGGTCTCCGCGCTGAGCAGGCCGGAGCGGAGCTGACAGGCCAGCGCGTACGGGCTCAGCGGGCACTCGGTCGCCCCGGCCAGCACCACGGAGGCGCCCCGCCGTACGGTGCGGACCGCGTGGGCGAGGCTGTCCAGGCCACCGGCCGACTCGGCCACCAGCACCCCGCACGGGCCCTTGGCCTGGTGCCGGATGGAGAGTTGCCCGACGCTGGCCGCGTAGAACCAGGCGATCGACTGGTACGCCCCGACGGTGCGGCTCGGCGACGACCAGAGCCGTTGCAGCTCCCGCTGGCCGAACAGGTTGCCGCCGGAGGAGCTGGCCAACGTGACCGCCCACGCGTACGGGTCGGGAGCCTGCTCGGGCAGGCCGGCGTCGGCCAGGGCCAGCCCGGTGGCGGCGAACCCGAGGTGGGTCCACCGGTCGGTCTGCACCAGGGCGCGGTTGTCGGCGTACCGGGCCGGGTCGAAGTCGGCCACCTCCCCACCGAGGCGGGTCGGGTAGCCGGCGGCGTCGAAGAGCGTGATCGGTCCGGTGCGGCGCTGACCCGCGAGCACGGTGCGCCAGTGCGCGTCGGCACCCACTCCGCTGGGCGCGACCACGCCGATTCCGGTCACCACCGCGCGGGCCACCGTGCCGTCGCCGGACGGTCGGGCGGTCGTCGTGTCGTCGTACGCGGGGGCGGTCATCGCGTCACCTCCCGGCCGAGTCGGCGGAACAGCATGGCCGACTGGAACCCGCCGAAGCCGCTGCCCACCGAGAGCGCCACGTCCACCGGCACCTCCCGTGCCTCGTTCGGCACGTAGTCCAGGTCGCACTCCGGGTCGCGGGTGGTCCAGTTGGCGGTCGGCGGCACCACCCCGAACTCGATGGCCAGCGCGCACGCGGCCATCTCGATCGAGCCGATCGCGCCCAGCGAGTGCCCGACCATCGACTTGATCGAGCTGATCGGCACCCGGTACGCGGCCGGCCCGAGGGCCCGCTTGAACGCGGCGGTCTCGTGCCGGTCGTTCTGCCGCGTGCCGGAGCCGTGCGCGCTGATGTAGGAGACCTCCTCCGGCGCGAGCCGCGCCTGCCGCAGCGCGTCGGTGATGGCCAGGCCCATCTCCACCCCGTCCGGACGCAGCCCGGTCATGTGGTAGCCGTTGCTGCGGCTGGCGTAGCCGGCCACCTCGCAGTAGACGTGCGCGCCGCGCCGCTGGGCGTGCGTGGCCTCCTCCAGCACCAGCACCGCCGCCCCCTCGGCGAGCACGAAGCCGTGCCGGTCGGCGTCGAAGGGACGCGAGGCGTGTGCCGGGTCGTCGTTGTCCGGGCTGGTGGCCTTGATCGCGTCGAACGAGGCCACCGTGACCGGGGAGATCGGCGAGTCGGCCGCGCCGGCCAGCACGATGTCCGCCTCACCGTCGGCGATGAGCTGGTGGGCGTACCCGATGGCGTCGATGCCGGAGGTGCAGCCGGTGGAGACGACCTGCGCCGGGCCGTGCAGCCCGTGGTGGCAGGCCACGTCGGCGGCCAGGCTGCTGGGCACCAGCGCCGGATAGAGGTACGGTCCGCCGAGCGCCGCGTCGACCAGCCAGCGCCGTCCACTGTCGCTGACCGTGACGTACTCCTGTTCCAGCGCCATGGTGCCGCCGACGGCGGTGCCGAGCACCACGCCGGTGCGGTCCCGCTCGGCGTCGGTGAGCTCCAACCCGCTGTCGGCGACCGCCTCGGCGGCGCAGGCCAGCGCGAACTGCACGTACCGGTCGGCGCGCTGTCGTTGCGCCGGGGTCAGCCGGGCGGCGTCCGGGTCGAAGTCGCACTCGGCGGCGATCTGCGAGCGGAACGGCGACGGGTCGAAGAAGCTGATCCGCCGGGTCGCGGTCCGCCCCTCGGTGATGCCCTTCCAGAACCGGTCCCGGGTAACGCCCCCGGGAGCGACCACGCCGATCCCGGTCACTACCGTGCGCCGCCCCGTCACGACCCGTTCCGCTCGTCGGCCACCTCGGTGTCGACGTGACCCAGTTCCGGACGGGGGGCCAGCGGACCGAGGTGGAACACCACCTCGGCCGGTTCGTCACCGGTGTTGCGCAGCCGGTGCCGGACGTTGCGGGCCACGAACAGCGCCTCACCGGCGGTCAGCAGCACCGGCTCGTCGTCCAGGTCGACGGTGATCGTGCCCCGGGCGACGTAGAGGAACTCCTCGCTGTACGGGTGGTAGTGCTCGGCGATCCGCTCCCCCGGCCCCATGGTCGCCACGCCCATGAACCCCGAGGTACTGCCGACGGTACGCGGGCCGAGCAGGACACGCAGCTCACCGCCGCGACGGCGGTCGGCGGGTACGTCCCGGGCGGCCACCAGTGCCAGGTCACTCATCGTCGTCTCCGTTCGTCGGGGCGGTCGCCACCGCTGCGGCGTGTTCCCGGGCCAGCCGCTCGATCCGGTCTTTGATCACGGCGAGCTGCACCACGCTGTTGGTGTTGATCCGCTCGGTCATCCCGGCGTTGTCCACCGGGGCGGTCGGCTTCATCGCGAAGTCCTGCACCCAGGTCATCCGGACGCCGTCGGGCTCCTCGGTGTAGGTCCAGTGGATCCGCATGTACTCGAACGGTCCAGTCTCCACCCGACGCGCCCGCACCTGCCGGGTCGCCGGGTCGGGGGTGCGTTCGCTGACCCAGCTCCAGGCCACCCCGTTCTCGTCGGGGTGCATGGTGAGGCGGAACCGGACGGTGTCGCCGTCCCGGCCGAGGATCTCGGCCTTGGCGTACTCGGTGAACAGCTCGGGCCAACCGGCGACGTCGTTGGTGACCGACCAGACCAGCTCCAGCGGCGCGGCGATGACGATGCTGTTCTCGGTGTGCCCGGGCGGATCGGCGGCCGGCGCGGGCGGGTCCGTCTGCTCGGCGACCAGTTCGGCGACGGCCGGGATGGTGAGCTGCGCGGCCTGCTCCGGGATGCTCACCCGCCACCGGTCGGCGACCACGGCGGAGAGTTCGAGCAGCGCGAGCGAGTCCATCCCCAGTTCCTCCAGCGAGGCGGCCGGGGCGCGGGCGGCCGCGTCCGGGTCGAGCCCGCAGTTGGTCACCAGGATGTGGGTGATCTCCGCGGTCAGCGAACGGCCATCGGTGACGGTCATCGGTTTCTCCTCTGCTGAACGGGGGTCGATCCGGCGGTCATCCGGTCGACGAGGCCGGTGGAGTAGCGCCCCTTGCGGAAGTCGGCGTCGTCGAGGACCCGCCGGACGAAGGGGATGGTGGTCCGCACTCCCGGACCGGTGATCTCGAACTCGCGCAGGGCCCGGTCCAGTCGGCTCAGGGCCAGGTCACGGTCGGGGGCCCAGACGGCGACCTTGGCCAGCAACGAGTCGTAGTGCGGACCGACCAGGTAACCGGCGTGCCCGTGGGTGTCGACCCGGGTGAACGGGCCGCCGGGCGGCACGAAGCGGTCCAGCCGGCCGGGGGTGGGGACGAAACCCCGGTCCGGGTCCTCCACGTTGACTCGGCACTCGACGGCCACGCCGGTGAACCGGATGTCCTCCTGCCGCAGGCGCAGCGGCGTACCGGCCGCGACGTGGAACTGCTCGTGCACCAGGTCGATCCCGGTGATCATCTCGGTCACCGGGTGCTCCACCTGGATCCGACAGTTGATCTCCAGGAAGTGGAACCGCTCCTCGTCGTCCACCAGGAACTCCAGCGTCCCGGCACCGGTGAAGCCGACCTCCAGCGCGCCGCGCAGGGCGGTCCGCGCCAACGCGTCCAGGGTCGCCGTGGCCAGCGCCGGCGCGGGTGCCTCCTCGACCAGCTTCTGGTGCCGGCGCTGCACCGAACAGTCCCGGGTGCCCAGGTGCACACCGTTGCCGTGGGAGTCGCAGAGCACCTGCACCTCGACGTGCCGGGCGTCGGTCAGGTACCGCTCGACGTACACCCGGTCGTCGCCGAAGGCGGCCTGCGCGGCGGCCCGGGTGCGGGCGTACGCGCGGGGCAGGTCGGCCGGCGCGCGGACCACCGTCATCCCCCGGCCGCCGCCGCCGGCCGTCGCCTTGACGATCACCGGGTAGCCCACCTCGGCGGCGACCACCGCGGCCTCGCCCACCGTCGGCACCGGTTGCACCGCGCCCGGCGGCAGCGGCAGCCCGGCGCGGCGCATCAGCGCCCGGGCCGAGGACTTGTCCGCCAGCGCGGCCATCACCTGCGGCGACGGGCCGACGAAGGTGAGCCCGTTGTCCGCGCAGATCTCGGCGAAGTCGGCGTCCTCGGACAGGAAGCCGTAGCCGGGATGGACCGCCTGCGCGCCGACCTTGCGGGCCGCCTCCACCACGGCGGCGGCGTTGAGATAGCTGCGGCGGGGGGGGGGGGGGGGGCGGCGGGGCGCCCCCCCCGGGCGCGCCCCCCCCCCCCCCCCCCCGGCGGGGGGGGGGGGGGGGGGGGGGGTGGTGGTGGGGGGGGGGGGGGGC
>NZ_JBITKL010000010.1:0-56305 GCF_044460945.1 Micromonospora sp. NPDC049903 | reverse complement strand
GCCGCCCCCCCCCGCGGCGGCCCCCCCCCCCCCGCGGGGGGGGGCCCCCCCGGGGGGGGGGGCGCCCCCCGGCCCCCCCCCGCCCCCCCCCCCCCCCCCCCCCCCACCGCCGCCGAGTCGGCGTCCGCGGTGGAGTAGACCACGGCGGTACGGATGCCCAGCTCACGGCAGGCCCGCAGGATGCGCAGCGCGACCTCGCCCCGGTTGGCGATGAGCACCTTCTCGAACACGGTCCACCACCTCAGGCCGGGTCCAGGGCGACCAGCGGCTGGTCGTACTCCACCGGCTGGCCGTCGGCGACCAGCACCTCGGTCACCCGTCCGGCCCGGTCGGCGGTGATCTCGTTCATCAGCTTCATCGCCTCGACGATGCCCACCACCTGCCCGGGTCGTACCAGGTCGCCGACGGTCACGAAGGGCGCGGCACCGGGCTCCGGCGCCCGATAGAAGGTGCCGACCATGGGCGAGCGCACCGCGCTGCGAGGGACCGGCGGCACCGGCGGCGCACCGGCTCCGACCGGGACCGTGGGTACGGGCGGCGCGGGGTGTACGGGCGGCGCAGGGTGTACGGCCGACGTGCCGGGTACGGAGGTGAGCGGGCCGGATCCGGCCTCGTGCTGCCATTCCACCTCCAGCTCGGCCCCGCCGGCGCACAACCTGAGGCGGCGCAACGGACCGGGCAGCTCGGCGACGAGTCGGCCGACGTGCCGCCGCAACCCGGTCAGCGCGGCCTCGGTGTCCGCCTCGTCACGCGCTCCGGACTCCGATCCGGCGAGGTCCGGCCGGTGCGGGTCCGATCGGTGCGGGTCCGATCGGTGTGACTCCGTCGCGCCGGACGCGGCCGGTGCGGGCGGCGGGCAGGTGGGCTCCGGAACGTGCTCGTCCCTCGGCGTCGGGGCGGGCGCCGGCTGCCTCACGGCTGCCGCTGGCCGGTCGACCGGTGCCGCGACAGCGAGCCCCGGCAGGCCGCCCTCCGGGCCGCCCGGCACCGGCGGCCGGACCGTCGGGGTACCGGCGACGGCGGGCACGGTGCCGCCCGGGGCGCTCACCGGGCACCCGCCCGCAGGCCGGTCCGGGCCGCGCCGAACCGGCGGAACCGGCGTCGGCGGCGCTGCACCAGCGTGGCGACCGGCAGTTCCAGCAGCGGCAGCAGGTTCGTCAGCACCGCCTCACGGACCGCGTGGGCCACCGCCTCCGGGTCGTCGGCGGCCGAGCCGGGCGGTTCGGGCACCACCTCGTCGACGATGCCGAGCCGGACCAGGTCCGGGGCGGTCAGCTTCAGTGCCCGGGCCGCCTCCGGCGCGGCGGTCCGCCCCGGCCAGAGGATCGCGGCGCAGCCTTCCGGGCTGATCACCGAGTAGACCGCGTGCTGGAGCATCAGCACCCGGTCGGCGACCGCGAGGGCGAGCGCGCCGCCGCTGCCGCCCTCGCCGGTGACCACGGTGACGACCGGGGTGGGCAGCACGCTCATCGTCAGGATGTTCTCCGCGATGGCGGCGGCCTGGCCGTGCTCCTCGGCGGCGATGCCGGGGTCCGCGCCCGGGGTGTCCACCAGGGTCACCACCGGCAGGCCGAGCCGGGCGGCGAGTCGCATCAGCCGCAGCGCCTTGCGGTGCCCGGCCGGGCTGGCCATGCCGAAGTTGCGGGCCACCAGTTCGGCACTGGTGTGTCCCTTCTGGTGCCCGATCACCATCAGGTGCCGGCCGTCGAGCCGGGCCAGTCCACCGACCACGGCCGGGCAGTCGCCGCGCAGCCGGTCGCCGTGCAGTTCGGTGAACCCGTCGAAGGCGGTCTCCAGGTAGTCCAGCGTGGTCGGGCGGGCGGGGTGCCGGGCCAGTCGTACCGTCGCCCAGGCGTCCCGGGTCGTCGGCTCCGGGTCCACGACCGGGCCGACGGGACGCGCCGACATGGGCGTGACGCCGGGTCGACGCCCGCCGGCCGCGGCGGCGGCGAGCAGCGTCGTCAGCCGGGCGCGCAGCGCGTGCCGGGGCACCACCATGTCGACCTGGCCGTGCCGCAGCAGGAACTCGGCGGTCTGGAAGCCCTCCGGCAGGTTCCGTCCGGTGACCTGGCGGATCACCCGGGGGCCGGCGAAGCCCATCCGGGCGCCGCTCTCGGCGATCACCAGGTCGGTGCAGGTGGCGAACGAGGCGGCCACTCCCCCGTACGTCGGGTCGGTGAGCACGCTGACGGTGAGCAGCCCGGCCTCCCGCAGCGCGGCGATCGCCTGGCTGACGGTGGCCATCTGCATCAGGGACAGGGCGCCCTCCTGCATCCGGGCACCTCCGGAGGCGGTGACCAGGACCAGCGGGACGCCGGACGCCAGCGACTCCTCGGCGGTGCGGGTGATCAGTTCACCGACCGCGCTGCCCAGGCTGCCGCCGAGGAACCGGAAGTCCATCACGGCGAGCGCGCACCGGTACCGGCCGACGGTGGCGGTGCCGCAGAGCACCGCCTCGGCGAGGCCGGTGTCGGCGCGGGCGGCGGTGAGCCGGTGCGGGTACGGCAGCACGTCGACGAAGCCGATCGGGTCCACCTCGACCGCGCGGTCCGGCAGCGGCTGGAAGGAGGACGGGTCGACCAGTTGACGAACCCGCTCGGGTGCCGCGAGTCGGGCGTGCCGGCCGCACTCGGGGCAGACGTCGAGGTTGCGCCGCAGCCGTTTGCGATACAGCAGGGTGGCGCAGCCGCCACAGCGCGACCAGAGCGTCCCGTCGGCCGGCGCGGTGGCGGTCACGACCGGGGCCCGTCGAAGTGGTAGAAGCAGCGGGCCATCGCGTCGCGGGGGGACCGCCAGGTCGGCAGGTACGGCGAGACGTACGGACTCAGTCGGGCGCTGACCCGCTGGAACTCGGGATGGTCCCGGACGGCGGCGACCGCCTCGTCGCCGGGTGACTCGGTTTCCAGCAGGTGCACGTACAGGTCACCGAGCCGGTAGAGCGACCGGTGCCGCACACCGACCAACCGGGGCAGCTCGGTGGTGTCGGACTCGGCGAAGATCTCGGCGACGGTGGCCTCGGCGGTCGGGTCCACCTTCGCGACGATCAGCGTGCGGTCCATGCTGGACCTCCCCCCATGGGCCGGTGGTGACACCACCGGGTGCCCGGACGACTGCGGCCACGATGCGCCGCCGCGCGTCACCCCGGCGTCACCGGAATCTCGGTCCACAAGGACGGTTGGTGACGTTCCGTTGACGCATGCTGTGCCCCACCTGTGTGCTACCGAACACCATGATCATCGCAAGTACGCAGTTCAGAGCCCCACTCATGAAGCAAGTTAAGTTACTAAGCCGATACCGTCGTTGACTCAGAGTAACTGTGATTGATAATCTTCACGACGGAACCGACCCGTCCCGCAGGGGGTACCGCCGTGGCCGCCGAACCACCCGCGCCGACCACCGGCGAACACCACACCACCGAGGTACGACTGCACCTGCTGGGCGGTTTCCGGCTCACCCACGACACCGCACCGGTGGTGGTGCCCCGAGGGCTGCAACGGATCATCGCGCTGATCGGGCTCCGGCCCGACGCGACCCGCGCCCACCTGGCCGGGCTGCTCTGGCCCGAGGCCGGCGAGGACCGCGCCCTCTCCTCACTGCGCACCGCGCTGTGGCGGCTGCGGCAGGATCCGTACTGCCCGTTGACCACCACCGCCGACACCATCCGCCTCGACCCGCTGGTCACCGTGGACGTCGACCGGCTGGTCGAGACCGCCGCCCGGGTACGCGACGGCCAGGCGCCCGAGGACGCCGCCGAGGCGCTCGCCGCCGGGCGGCACGACCTGCTGCCCGGCTGGTACGAGGACTGGGTGCTGACCGACCGGGAACGGCTGCGCCAGCTCCGGCTGCACATGCTGGAACAGGTCGCCGCCCAGCATCTGACCGCCGGACGGCACGGCGAGGCCCTCGAGGCGGCGCTGGAGGCGATGGCCGCCGAACCGCTGCGCGAGACGCCGCACCGGCTGGTGGTCCGCATCCACCTCGCCGAGGGCAACGCCTTCGAGGCGGTACACGCCTTCTATGTCTACCGCGACCTGCTGCTGCGGGAACTGCGCCTGGAACCGTCCCCGGCGATGAGCGCGCTGCTCGACGAGACGCTGGAACCGATCCGCCGGGCCACCCGGGTACCGGCCGAGACCCGCCACCCGGGCGGCCGGGCGCGGTTCCGGACCCGCTGACCCGCCGGATCCGCTGACCCGCCGGTGGCGTCACCGGCCCGACCGGTCGCGTTGACGGGCAGGTGACAGTCCGCCGGACAGGGTGACACCGGACAGCCGTCCGTGGCCCGGCCAGATGCCCGGGCGGGAACACCGGTGAAAGGGGTCCGATGAGCCGTCTAGTGATCGTGAACAGGATCATCCCGGGAGCGGAGGGACGGGTGGCGCAGATATTCGCCGAGTCCGACGCGACCGAACTGCCCAGCCTGACCGGGGTACGCCACCGGTCCCTGTACTGCCTGCACGACCTGTGCGTACACCTGATGGAGACCGACGACGTCGGCACCGACGCCCTCGCGGCGGCCCGCAACCACCCGCTGTACCGCGAGGTCAACGAGCGACTCTCCGCGCACACCTCGCCGTACCTGCCGACCTGGCGCTCCCCCCGCGACGCGATCGCCAGCTGCTTCTACCGCTGGGACGCCGCGGACGTCCCGGCGCCCCGCGTGGCCGGCTGACCGGCGGTCGGCTGATGTCCACCCGAGCGCCGCACGTGCTGGTCATCGGCGCGGGCACCGGCGGTCTCTGCCTGGCGCACGGGCTGCGCCGGGCCGGGATCAGCGTCGCCGTGTACGAGCGGCACCGGACCCGGGCCGACGGACTGCTCGGCTACCGGGTGGGCATCGGGCCCACCGGCAGCCGGGCGCTGCGCGACTGCCTGCCGCCTGAGCTGTTCCAGATCTACCTGGCCACCTGTGCCCGCTCGCCCCGCTACTTCAACGTGCTCACCCAGCGGATGCGGCACACCGCGTCGTTCCCCTTGCGACCGGACACCGACCCGGTGGACACCGAACGGTCGGTGGCCCGGATGACGCTGCGTCAGGTGCTGTTGACCGGCATGGAGGACGTGGTGCACTTCGACCGCACCTTCACGCACTACGAGCAGCACGACGACGGTACGGTCACCGCGTACTTCGCCGACGGCACCAGCGCCGTCGGCGACCTGCTGGTGGCGGCGGACGGCACGCACTCCGCGGTCCGCCGGCAGTACCTGCCGCACGCCACCGTCCGGGACGCCGGCACCGTCAACATCGCCACCCGGATCCCGCTCACCGCACACACCCGGGGACTTCTGCCGGAGACCGTCCGGCGCGGCATCTCGCTGATCTTCGGGACCGGTGGGGTGATGGGCGTCCTGCACGTGATGGAGTTCAAGTGGGACGACGACGGACGACTCAAGCCGGACCTCCCGCCCGCCGACGCGGCCCTGCTGGCCGACTGGCCGGGGCTGCGACACGACCCGACCCGCGACAACATCAACCTGGTGGTGTGGAGCACCGCGCGGCGCTTCCCGGCGGACGTGCTGCGCCGTCGGGGCGGGGAGCTGGTCCAGGTAGCGCTGGAGTTGACCGCCAACTGGCACCCGACCCTGCGCGAACTGCTCAGCCGCGCCGACCCGGACAGCGCCCTGCCGATCCGGGTGTCCACATCGGAGTCTGTGCCGCCCTGGAAGAGCAGCACCGTCACGCTGCTCGGTGACGCGATCCACACCATGACGCCGGGTCGGGGTGTCGGCGCCAACACCGCGTTGCGCGACGCCAACCTGCTGCGGCGGCACCTGGTGCACGCCGTAGCCGGCGAGAAGACGCTGGTGCAGGCGGTGGCCGACTACGAGGCGGCCATGCTGCCGTACGGCTTCGCCCGGGTGGCAGACTCGTTGAACCGTAGCGGCACCAACGGTGACGACCGGATGTACAAGCCGGTGTTCGGCCGACTCGCGCTGCTTGGCGCACGCGGGTACTTCCGGGTCACCAGCCGGGTGCCCCCGCTGCGCCGCAAGTTCGTCGACGACTTCTATACCTATCGCGGCGAGGAAGACTGATCCGTCCCCACCCGACCCCCGGCACGACGACCCCGTGCCGGGGGTCGTCGTGCCGGGGGTCGTGGTGTACCCACCGTGTCCACACCGTCCGTTCCGCCTCGGACACCTGCGGTGAACCCCGTCCCGCGAGTACGGACTGTTACATGGCCTGCCTGTTGCCCCGGCCCCACGTGTGCGAAGCTGCGGCGAGCTTTTTTCGCGACGATTCGGACGTAGGACTTCAGGGAGGTTTACCGTGGGCGACTCCTTCGGGAGCTGGCTGATACTGCTCGTGGCGCTGCTGGCAGGTCTGGCGGTGGGCTGGGTGCTGCTGCGCGGGCGACGGGGCGAACCTCCCGCGTCGGCCACCGCGAGCACCACCACCAGCGAGCCGACCCCGGCCGCCACCGAGACCGAGCCGACCCCTGCCGCCGTCGAGACCGCACCGGCCCCCGCCGCTAGCATTGCGGAACCGGCCCCGACCGCGGTGGAGACCGAGCCGGCTCCGACCGCGGTGGAGACCGAGACCTCAGCCGCCGAGACCGCGCCGGCTCCGACCAGCGTCGAGACCGCGCCCGTCGCCGAGACTGAGACCTCCACCGCTGTCGAGCCCGAGCCGGCGTCGACCATCGTCGAGACCGCGCCTGCGGTGGACGTCGAGCCGGCCGCCACCCAGCCGGTGGTCGACGCGCCGGTGAGCACCGACACCGCCCCGGCCGAGGACGTCGTCACCGCGCCGACGACCGTCGACGCGACGGCGGCAGCCGAGCCCGAGCCCGCCCCGGCGGTGTCCGCCGCATCGGTCACCACCGAGCCGGTCACCACCGAGCCGGTCACCCCTGAGCCGGTCACCCCGGACCCCGTCGCCGAGCCGGCCGTCACCGAGTCCGCCACGTCGCCGGTCATCCCTGAGCCCACCGCGTCGCCGGTCACCACCGAGCCGGTCGCTGCCGAGCCGGTCGCCGCCGAGCCGGTCGCTGCCGAGCCGGTGGCACCCGCCGAGCCGGTGACCGCCGCGTCCTCGGTGGCCGCGCCCGCTGCCGGAGCGGCGGACGACTTCCGACGTATCCAGGGGGTCGGGCCGAAGATCGCCGCCGCGCTGCAGGGCGCGGGCATCCTCACGTACCGGCAGTTGGCCGAGCTGGACGAGGCCGCGCTGCGGGAGGTCATCAAGGGTGCCGGGCTGCGCGCCACCGCGAGCCTGGTCACCTGGCCACAGCAGGCGAAGGTGCTGGCGGCCGGCGGCACCGACTGACGGCACGCCCACACGGGCCGCCGACGCGGACGGGTCTTCGGACCGTCCCGGGTCGGCGGCCCGTTCCGTTGCGGTCACCGTGTTGCCGGTGATGGTGTCCGGGGACACGGCCCGTCGACGGGGACGCGCCGCCCTCCGTTTGGCCGTTCGGTCCGTCTGGGTACAAGGCCCGGCACCGTGCAACCCACCGGACCGTGGAGGAAGCCATGCGTGGCACGTCGATATTCGGAGTCCTGGTCGTGATCTGGCTCATCATCGGCGCGGTCGCCGCCGGTCAGCGCGGCTACTACGACAACGAGGAGACCAACTGTGCCGAGTTGGGCACCATACTGGTGACCATCGTCGCCGGGCCGCTCAACTACGTCGGCGCCAACCCCCAGGTCGAATGCGAACTGCCGCAGCCCTCGCAGTGACTCTTCCCGGGTGGCGCCGGGTGACCCCCACCCGGCGCCCCCAGCACCCCAGCATCACCCGTCGGCGCACACCTGCACGTAGAAGATCACGCTCGATCCGGGATCGAGTGGCTGGCGTCGCGCTACGAGGCCACTCGATCCCGGATCGAGCGTGATCTTGCGGAGATAGCGACGGTCACCGGCCCAGGACGGGGGTGCCGGGGCGGACGGGACCGGCCCCCCGCGCCCGGTCACGACGGACCAGGCGGCGGAGGGCCGGGCGTACGTACGTGGGTCAGCGGAAGCAGTGCGCCACGGGCACCCGGCTTCCCTCACAGTTGGTGGGGTTGTTCTCGATGACGACGGTATCGTCGTCGATCTTGATCTGGGCCCGCTCGACATGCGCGCCACCGGCCTGCACGGTCGCCCGGTTGCCGGTCACCTGGCTGCGATAGAGCGAGGCGGTCCCGGCGGTGACGAACAGCCCGGCACCCAGGGACTGCGGCCCGACCGCCGCGTTGGCCTGCACGTCGCTGCCGCGCACCAGCAGGTTGGACTTCTCGGCGTAGATGCCGCCCCCGTTGCCTCGGGTGGTGTTGTCCTGGATCACGCTGTCGTCCAGCGGCAGCAGGCCCTGGACGGTGGAGATACCGCCACCGGCCACCGCGGCCAGGTTGTCCCGGATCGTCATCTGCCGCAACACCAGCACCGCGTCCGAGTTGGCCAGGCCACCGCCGGTCTGGGCGCTGTTGCCGATCACCGCGCTGTCGAAGACCTTGGTACGCGCGGAGAAGCTGGCCAGGCCACCGCCCTGCCCGGCGTTGTTCTGCACGAAGGTGGAGGAGTACACGTCACCGGCGGCCCGGAAGTTGGCCAGGCCACCGCCGTAGCTGACCGCGCTGTTGTGCCGGAACTCGGTGCGGTGCATGGTCATCACACCGCCGTTGAGCAGGCCCCCACCCTTGCCCTGGGCACCGGCGGCACGGTTGCCGATCAGCCGGCTGTCGCTGATCTGGAGGTTGCCGTCGTTGAAGATGCCTCCACCGCCGCCCTCGGCGGACAGCGAGGTGCTGTTCACCACGGTGACTCCCTCGACCACGGCGGTCGCGCCGTGCACCACGAAGAGGCTGCCGCCCTCCACCTTCGACCGACCGTTGCGCAGGGTCACGTCACGCAGGGTCAGCTCACCGCCGTCCCGGACCGTGAAGAACCGGAACTCCTCGGCGTCGGCGGCGCGCACGATGGAGGCGCCGGAGCCCTCGATGGTGATGCCGTGATAGATGACCGGCAGTCCGGCCTTGTCGTCGGCCGGGTCGCGCGGCGGCGCCTCCGCGTCGCCCGGGGTCTCGGCGGCGTCCGCGGCCTCCCGCGCGTCGCGGATACCACCGTCGTACTCGTCGACCTGCGCGAAGGCGTGGGTCAGGGTGTAGGTGCACTCCTCGGCCAGGCGCAGCGTCGCGCCGCCCTCGGCGTTGGCGCGGACCAGCGCCGCGATGAGTCGGGCGGAGTCGCACGGCACCTTGATCGTCTCGGCTCGCGACGGACGACCGTTGCGGGCCGGTCGGTCGGCGGACGCGTCGTCGCCACGATCGGAGGCGGCGCCGTCGCGACGGCCGTCCCGCGCGCCGTCCGGTTCGCCACCGTCGTGCCGCCACTCGGGGCGCTGCCGGTCCGGGCGCTGCCGCGCGGAGTCGGGATCGGGGCCGGCGTCCGGGACGCCGGGGACGTCGGAGTACATCGCGGCGGGCCGTCCCGGGCTCGGCGCCGGTGTGTTGTTCTCGTTGGCGGAGGCGACGGCGGTCACGCCCGCCGCCCCGACCACCAGGGTTCCCGCCATCAGGCCGCCGGCCAGCAGCCAGCGGGACCGCCGTGCGGGTCGACCCGACCCGGGGCTGCCTCGGTAGGTGGACATCAAGGTTCCTGCCTCTCGTGCATGCGAAGACACGGCCGCGCCGAACCGGGCGCGGGGTGGCGGACGTCGCCTCCGCCACCAGAGGTCACCGTACGGCGATCAAAGGTTCATATCCGGCATACGTGAATAAGTACGCCGCTCGCGTTCATGTTGTCTCAGAGAGGACCCGGATCATCCGCCGACGTGGATGCCCGGCCGCCGGGCCGGGTCCGGCTCGGACTTGCGCAGGATCTCCCGGACCACCGGCGGCGTGTCGCCCCGCCCCAGGATCAGATACCGCAGCAGGTGCGCGATCGGGTTGCCCTCGGACCACTCGAAGTGCGCGTGCGGGCGTACCCCGGTGGCGTCACGCAGCGCCAGCAGGATCGCGGCGATGGCGTTCGGCGCGGCCGGGCTGCTGGCCCGCAGCACCCGGTACCCGCCCACCTCGACGCCGCACACCCGCAGCACGTGGCGGAACCCGGACGGGTCCACCACGTCGATCTCCAGGAACAGCACGTCGGTCGCGCCCGGCACCGGGTTCAGCCCACGCTGGGCGCGCTCCTTGATGGTGTACTCCTTGACCGCGCCGCTGCGCCGCTTGTGGGCGATCACGTGCAACCGGCCGTCGTGCGCCACCGAATCGGCGACGAAGCGCCGCGCCACCTCGTCGAACTCGACCCGCTCGGCCCGCAGCTCGGTGGTCCGGCTGACCCGGGAGACCAGCGAGACGGCGATGATGCCGAGGATGAACAGGCCGGAGATGGCGATCCCGTCCGGCTTCTCGATCACGTTCTCCACCAGGGCGTACACCAGCACCAGGGTGAGCACGGTGAAGCCGACAGAGGCGGCGCGCTGCCGCCGGGCGACCGCGGCGATGGCCACCGCCACCGACGCGGAGACCATCATCGCCAGGATCCCGGTCGCGTACGCGCCGGCCTGCGCGTCCACGTCGGCGCGGAAGAGGACGGTCAGCACGATGCAGACCAGGGTGTAGACGATCACCACGGGCCGTACCGCACGCGCCCACTCCGGCGCCATGCCGTACGAGGGCAGGTAGCGCGGCACGATGTTGATCAGCCCGGCCATCGCCGAGGCGCCGGCGAACCAGAGGATCAGCACGCTGCTCAGGTCGTAGACGGTGCCGAACGCCTCGCCGACGTGTTCGTGGGCGAGGTAGGCCAGCGCCCGCCCGTTGGCCGCACCGCCCGGCGCGAACTGCTCGGGCGGGATGAGCAGCGTGGTGACGAAGGTGGTGGAGAGCAGGTAGACCGACATGATCAGCGCGGCGACGGTGAGCAGTCGCCGGGTGTTGCGGATGCGCGCGGCCAGCCGGGCCTCGGCGTCCCGGCCCTCCCCGGCGACCAGCGGCATCATGCTCACCCCGGTCTCGAAGCCGGAGAGTCCCAGCACCAGCAGCGGGAACGCCAGCGCCGCGGTCAGCGCCACGCCGCCCGGTCCGCCGCCGCCCGTGGTCAGCGCCGCCGTCCAGTCCGCCAGCGGGGCGGGATCGGCGGCGAGGTCGGTCAGCGACACCACCACGATCACCGCGTTCAACGCCAGGAACACGGCGACCAGTGGCACCGCCACCGCCACCGCCTCCCGGAAACCGAGCAGGAACACCCCACCCAGGATCAGCAGCAGCACCACGGTGACCCCGACCGCCACGGCGGGCCCGCCGAACGCGTCCGGCAGGTACGGGTTCTGCAACATGTGCACCGTGGCGTCGGCCGAGGAGAGCGTGATCGTCACGATCCACGAGGTGGCCACGAAACCGAGCAGCACCAGGACGAAGACCTTGCCCCGCCAGAACGGCAGCAGCCGTTCGAGCATCGCCACCGACCCCTGGCCGTGCGGGCTGTCCCCGGCCACCCGGCGGTACATCGGCAGCATGCCGAACAGGGTCAGCGCCACGATCAGCAGCGTCGCCAGCGGGGAGAGCGCCCCGGCGGCCAGCGCGGCGATGCCGGGCAGGTACGACAGGGTGGAGAAGTAGTCGACGCCGGTCAGGCACATCACCCGCCACCAGGCATGCGACCGGGTCTGCCCCTCGGCCGTCTCCGGTCCGACCGGCTGCACCTGGTGCACGAACAGCCACTGGCGCAGCCGGCTCTCCGGCCGGGCCGGTCCGGCCGGCACCGCGACCCGGTCGGGCACGGTGACCCGTCGACCGGCCCGTTCGCCGGGGCGGGTGGGGTCCCGCGCGGCACGCAGCGACGGTTCCGGTGTCCCGGACGCCGGGCGGCGCCGGTCCCGGCCCCGTCGCGCTCTGGTCCCGTCCCCCATCGCGGTCAGCCGCCGGGCGGTGCGGCCAGCGCGCGGGCCAGGGCGGCGGGGTCGTCGACGGTCACCGTCAGCCCGGGATGGCGCGGACGGCCGCCCGGCAGCAGCGCCGGCACCGGTCGCGCGAAGCGGACGCAGAGCCCGGTGGCGGTGGAACTGCCGAAGGTGACGCCGAGGTCGGCGGCGGACAGGCGCGGACCGACCACCCGCCACCAGCGGTACGGGCCGGTGGTCTCGGTGTCCAGGACGTTCGCCCGTTCGGTGCGCAGCCGCCAGGGCCCGAACCGCACCGTCAACGTGTCGCCGTCGACCCGTACCCAGGCGGTGGAGGGCCGTACCCCGAGCAGGGCCAGGAGCGGGCGCAGCGGCGGGTCGAACCGGAACGGGAAGCGGTGTGTGGTCATCCCCGGACCCGCCGGCCGACCCGGTCCCCCGGCCGACTCGGACGAGGCGGTGCGGCGGGGCGCGGGCGGGGCCGTGCGGCGGGACGCCGGAAGGCAGCGGTCATGGGCGCCGCGTACCCCGCGAAGGCCGGCCGACACCCCCCTGGCCGGCCGGCCTCCTGTTCCCCCCGTGCTCACATACCGGGCGACGTCGCCCGGGCGGGTCGGATGCCCCCGTGCCTCGCCGTCGGGCGAGACGCGGGGACCCCCCGTCCCGGCTACTGCAGGAATGCCCCGAGGGGCGACAGCAGCAACCGACCGAGCGCGGAGGCCGTCTGGTCCAGCCGCGCGCGCTCGCGCTCGTGTCGATGCGGGTCGTGCCGGCATCGCCAGATCCGTTGTGCGTTGCGCCAGGCGACATCCCGGGTGTACTCGATCAGCTCACCCTGGTACCAGTCGTCGATGTCGCCGTTGACCATGTCGATGAGCAGCTGCCACTGCTCCAGGTAGCCCCGGCGCAGGCCGGGGATCTTGTCGGCGAAGATCCGGTTGATCTCCAGGTAGTCGCGGTGCTGGTCGCTGCCCTCGACCGGCTCCGACTCCAGGTAGTCGAACGTCGTGACCAGGGCGAACGGCAGGTCGAAGTTGATGTGCGCGTTGACGCCGGCCGCCGCCGACGGCAACGGCCGGGCGTCCGGGCCGCGCATCCGCTCGAACAGGCAGGCCCACGCCTTGGGCGTACCGGGGCTGGAGTCGCTCCACATCCGCAGCGCGTCGAAGTAGCGGGCGGCGAACTCGACGTCAAGCCGGGACAGGAAGACCGGGTCGACGAACCGGTCGGCGTAGAGGCCGTCCAACACGCTCGTGGTGATGGTGAGGTAGAGCTTGTTGAAGTCGGCCAGCGGGCAGCTGTCCAGCAGCGGTGGCAGCCGGACCAGCATGTCCTGGAGCTTGGTCAGGTGGTCGACGACGGCGGGCACGTCGGCCGGGTGATCGGCGAGCAGGTCCACGATGTCCCGGTGCACTGGCCCCCAGACCGGTTCACTCACGCTGCCCCCTCGCTGCTCCCGGCGTCGCGATCCGACGCCGGGCACAGCCTTTCAGGCGGGGACACCGCCGACATCAGTAGAACTACGTATCCGACACCGACACCCGACTACGCAGGAAGATGGCGCTCGCCTGCACCCGGGTACGTACGTGGAGCTTGTCGAAGATGTGCGAGACGTGTACGCCGATGGTCCGTTCGCTGATGAACAGCCGCTGGCCGATCTCCTTGTTGGTCAGCCCCTCGGCCACCGCGGCGAGCACCTCGCGCTCCCGCGCGGTCAACGCGGCCAGCTCGTCACCGGCGCCGGGCGGCGGCTCGACCCGGCCGGCGGGGCGTTCCTCCAGCTCCACCCGGGCCCGGCCGGCGAGGGTACGGATCTCCTCGGTGAACGGCACCGCGCCGAGGCCCTGCGCCGCCTGGTACGCCTGCCGGAGCAGTCGGCCGGCGGTCGCCGTACGGCGGCGGCGGGCCAGCAGCGCCTCGGCCTGGCGCAGTCGCGCGTAGGCCGCCGGATACGGATGGTTGCGGCGATCCCACTCGGCTGCCGCCCGCCCCCACAGATCCGGGTCGCTGTCGTCGAGTCGGCTCACCTCGGCCGCGCAGAGCGCCAGGTAGCCGTCGACCACGTCGCGCACCGGACGGGCCGCGGGCACGCTCCGCCCGGCCACCCGGTCGGCGATCTCCCGCAGCCGGCGTACCGCGCTCTGGTCGACCGCGACGGTGCGGCTGGCGTGCGCCTCGGCCTCGGCGCGCAGCCCGTGCCAGACCAGCACGGCGAGGATCACCAGGTCGTCGGAGCGGGTCTCGGTCAGGCCGCGCTGCACCGCGTGCCGGGCCACGTCGTGCCGCCCCTGCCACATCGCCAGCCCGGCGCGCAGGGTGAGCAGCGGGATGACGTGCCGGGCACCGCCGCCGGCCAGCATGGTGGCCGCCGCGTCCAGGTCCCGGGCGGCGGCCTCGACGTCGCCGTACCCGACCGACAGCTTGCACCGGGCCAGCAGCAGCTCGACCGCGTCCGCCCCGGACGGGCGGTGCCGCAGCGCCGCCGCGATGACCTTCTCCGCCTCGGCCCACTGCCCCACCCGGAACAGCCCGTTGGTGGCGACGGCCAGCAGCCGCGTCTCGTATGCACGACCCAACCCCAACTCGGCCACCCGCTCGGCGCCCCGGCGGGCCACCACCACCCCCTCCTCGAGGATGTTCAGCGGCCCGGTGAGCAGCTCGGCCAGGTGCAGGTAGGCCCGCGCCACGTCCTCCGGGCGACCGGCCCGCTCGGCGGTGTCCAGCGCCCGCCGCAGCACCGCCAGGCCGGCGTCCGGATCCTCCAGGTACGCCTCGGAGAAGCCCAACGCCGCGCTGGCCAGCACCACTTCGGTGGTGGCTCCGTCGACCTGCTCCGCCAGGGCCAGCGCCTCCCGCGCGCGCTGGCCCGCGTCGGCGTACCGGCCGAGGTACACCAGCAGGTCCGCCAGGTGTGCGGCGGCGGCGGCCCGCTGTCGGGGCGTGCAGTCCGCGGCGTCCAGCGCCTGTTGGTACTCCACCTCGGCCAACGCCGACCGTCCGGCGGCGGCCAGATATCGCGCCCGCCGGATGTGCAGCTCGCAGGCGGGTGGGCCGGTGTCGGTGGCGGCCAACTCCTCCAGCAGGGCGAGCGCCCGGGCGTACTCACCGCTCTTGTGCGCGGCCTCGGCGGCCTGCCCCAGCAGCGCCGCCCGGTCGACCCCGGCCCGCCCCTGGCTCAGCTCCACCGCCACCGACCAGTGCCGGTGCGCCTCGGCGTAGCCGTACAGCCGCTCGGCCTCCTCGGCGGCGGCCACCGCCGCCGGCAACGCCCGTTCCGGCTCACCGGCCAACCGCCAGTGGTACGCCAGCCGGGCCTGGTGCAGCTCGCCCGGCGCGGCAGTCAGCGCCTCGGCGTAACGCCGGTGCAGCAGGGCGCGTTCGGCGGGCAGCAGCTCGTCCTCCAGCACCTCGGCGACGAGCCGGTGCCGCAGCCGGTAGCCGTCCTCGGAGCCGACCAGCAGCCGGTGCGCGACGGCGGCCCGGACCGCGACGAGCAGGTCCTGCTCCGGCAGCCCGACCACCTCGGTGAGCAGCCGGTGCTCGACCGGCTCCACCCCGGCGGCGACCGCGTGCACGGCCTGGTGCGCCGGTTGCGGCAGCGCGTCCACCCGGGCCAGGAACACCTCGCGCAGCGTGTCGGACAGGTCGTCGCGGCCGTCGCGCAGGTCCCGCGACAGCTCCTCCACCACGAACGGGTTGCCCCCGCTGCGTTGCCACAGCCGGTCGGCCGCCTCGGGCGCGAGCGGGGCCCGGACGATCGCCGCGGCGAGTTCCTCGGTGGCGGCACGGTCCAGCGGCGCCAGGTCCAGCACCCGCACCGACCGCAGCCGACGCAACTCGGTCAGCACCCGGCGCAGCGGGTGCGCGCCCTGCAACGACTCCGACCGGACCGCCGCCAGCACCGACAGTTGCAGGTCGCCCAGACCGGCGAGCAGATAGAGCAGCAACTGGCGGGTGGTCCGGTCGACCCACTGGAGGTCGTCAAGGACGAGCACCAGCGGGCGACCACCGGCGATCACGCCCAGTCCCCGGGACACCCGTTCCAGCAGCGCCCCGGCACCGTCCGGCCCGGTCGCGTCCTCGGCGAACACCCCGAGCAACGCGCGCACCGACGCGGTGGCGGCCGGCGGGAGGTCCGCGTCGAGGCGCCGCAACGCCTGCCGCAACGGGTGCAGCGGTGAGGCGTCGCCGATGTCCAGACAGGAACCGGTGAGCACCAGCGCCCCGCCCGCGCTCAACTGCCCGCCCACCTCGTGCAGCAGCCGGGTCTTGCCCACGCCGCTCTCGCCGGTGAGGAAGACCCCGGCCGTGTTTCCCGGCGCCACGTCGTCGAGCAACGCGGCGCGTACCGTCGCCACCAGGTCGGCCCGACCGACGAGCGGTGTGGTGTCCACGTCGCTGGCCATGGCTCGCAGCCTAGTCACAGCCGCCGCCCCCGTTCTACCGCCGCCGCGCCGCCCCTCCCCCACTCGCGTCGACATTGCGACCGAAGGTTGCGCTCGGCCGACATACGTCGTTCGGCAGATCCGCCGTCGGACCGGGGATGACAGTCTCCGGGACATCGTTGGCACGCACGGGGGGAGAGGCGGGTGCGATCTCGATGCCCATGTCGGTTGTCGCAGGTCAGCCGGCTCAGCGGGGGCGCTGGCCGGTAGCTGAGGAACGACGGACGTTGACTGTCCTCTTCGTCGACATCGTCGGGTCGACACGTCTGGTCGACCGGCTCGACCCGGAGGACGTCCGCACACTGCAACGGGTCTACTTCCGCACGGTCGCCCGGGTGCTGCGGCGCTGGGACGGCGTGGTGGAGAAGTACGTCGGCGACGCGGTGATGGCGTTGTTCGGCGCGCGGGCCGGGGACGGCTTCGAGGCGTACCGGGCGGTGCGGGCCGGGTTGGAGGTCCAGCGGGCCCTGGACCGCCGGCCGCTGGCGACCGCGCCCGGGCTGCGGGTCCGCGTCGGGGTCGCCACCGGCGAGGCCGTGGTGGACCTGGCCGCCGGGCGCGACGGCGGGCACGGCATGGCCAGCGGCGCGGTGATCACACTCGCCGCCCGCCTCCAGGAACACGCGCCACACGGCGGTGTGGCGGTCTGCGAGACCACGCACCGGGCCGTCGCCGGCCTGATCGCGCTGCGCCCGGTGCCGGCGGTGACGGTCAGCGGCAAGACGCTGCCGGTCGGCGTCTGGCACGCCGTGGGCACGCTGCCGCCCCGGCCGCCGCGCCACGACACGCCGCTGGTCGGCCGGCACCGGGAGCTGGCCGCCGTCCGGGAACAGCTCGCCGAGGCGGTACGCGGACACGGCGTCCGGCGGCTGGTGCTGACCGGTCCGTCGGGCAGCGGACGGAGCCGGTTGCTGCGCGAGCTGGCCCGCAGCACGCCGACGCTGGACGGGGTACCGGTGCGGTGGTGCCTGACCGCCTGCCCGCCGTACCCGGACGGGCCGCTGGCACCCGTCGTGGAGCTGGTGCGGACGCTGGCCGGCAGCCGCACCGCCGCCACCGGCACCGACGTGCTCCGCGACCGGCTGGCCGCCGCCCTGGGCGGATCGGTGTCGGGCGAGCACCTGGCCGCGGCATTGGACACAGTGGACGATCTGGTGACCGGCGGCGGGGCCGCCGGTGCCCGAGCGGCGATGCGCTGGCGGGACGTCCTGCTCGGGCTGGCCCGCCGACAGCCGGTGGTGGTGGCCGTGGACGACCTGGACCGGGCCGCCCCAACACTGCGCCGGCACCTGGACGCCCTGGTCGACCTGGCCACCGCGGACGGCCTGCCGCTGGTGCTGGTCGGCACCGGGGCGAGCGTCGACTCCGCCCGGCCGACGGCCCGGGTCCGGTTGCGTCCGCTCGACACGGTGACCGTCGGTCGGCTGCTGCGTCGCCTGCTGCGCCGGGCCGGTCAGCCGGGCGGCCTGGTAGGGCGGCTGATCCCGCTGGTCGGCGGCAATCCCGGACGGGCGGTGGCGTACGTGCGGTCGCTCGCCGGGGCGGACCCGGCGCGGCTTGCCGTGCCGGAGAGCATCCGGCGGGCCGCCGAAGCCCGGCTGGACCGGCTGGACGGCCCCCGGCGAGCGGCTCTGATGGCGGTCGCCGCCCTTCCGCCCGGCTGTCCCGTCGCGGACCTGGCGCGGGCACTCGGCTGGGCGGCGGCGCAGGTGGAGGCGGCCCTGCGCGCGCTGACCGGGGCGGGCCTGCTCGTCCGGTTGCCCGCCGGCGGGCACGCGTTCGTCGACCCGGCGCTGCGGGAGGTCGCCGTCGCCCGGCTTCCCCGGGCGACCCGGGCCACCTTCACCCGCCGGGCCGGTGTCCCGGCCACCGACGCGCCGCCTCCCGAGCCGGCAACGGCACGGTCCGCAGTCGCGCGGGCGGCATCGACGCATCCAGGATCGGTTCGGTCGGGACCGACCCGGTCGCAACCGGCCGCGAGGTCGGCGCGGTCCGCATCGGCGGCGCGGCCGGCGCAGTCCGCATCGGCGGCGCGGCCGGCGCAGTCGACACCTGCCGCGAGGTCGGCGGCGGCCGCAGGGTCGGCGCGGTCGTGGTCAGCGAGCGGCCAGGAAGGACAGCGCGCGCTCCCAGGCGAGCGCGGTGGCGGCCGGATCGTGGTCGGCCTCGGCCGGATCGGTGAACAGGTGACCCGCACCCGGGTAGCCGTACCCGGTGACGTGGGCGCCGGCGGCGGTCATCTCCCGCCGCCACTGGTCGACCTCGTCCGGCGGGTCGTACGGATCCGGGTCGGCCAGGTGCAGCTCGACCGCCAGCCCGGGCCGGACGTCGGCGGGCGCGCCGCCGGTGCCGTGGAACAGCAGCAGGCCGCCGCTGTCGGGGCGTTCGGCCAGCATCGCGCCGGCCACCCCGGCGCCCATCGAGAACCCGGCGAGCACGGCGTCAGGCGGGAGCCCGTGCAGCGCGGCCCGGGCGCGGTCCAACACGGTCTGCTGCCCGATCCGGTCCAGCAGGGCGAAGCCCTCCTCGACCGTGTCCACGGCGGGTACTCCGTACAGGTCGGGCGCGTGCACCTGGTGTCCGGCGGCGCGCAGCCGCTCGGCGGCGTCCCGCACCGCAGGCCGCAGCCCGTACACGGAGTGGAAGAGTGCGACATGTCCCATTCGCTCATCGTGCCGGACGGCACCGACAGCTTCGGCCCGGCACGCGCGGGCACCCCGGTCAGTCTCGGCCGGCGCCGTCCGGTCCGCCGGCCGGTGCCTCCGAGCCCGGTCCGTCGTCCGGCCGCGCCGGAGCCGTTACGCCATCCCGGGCACCGGCGTCCGGCCGGAGGACCCGGCTGTGCCCCCGGAACTCGGCGATTACCTGCCCGTCCGCGCGGCTCACCGTGACGTCGTAGATCCCGCTGCGGCCGTACCGGGTCCGTTCCGTGGCCCGGGCGACCAGCACGTCCCCCTCGCGGGCCGGACGGACGAAGGTGATCTCGCCGCCGGCCGCGACGGTGGCCGGGCCGTGGCTGTTGCAGGCCAGTGCGAAGGCGGTGTCGGCGAGCAGGAAGACGAAGCCGCCGTGGGCGATGCGGTGGCCGTTGACCATGCTGTCGGTGACCCGCATCCGGGCCGTCGCGGTGCCGTCCGCGGCGCTGACCAACTCGATGCCGAGCCGGTTCGACGCCACGTCGGCCTCGAACATCTCGTGCGCGGCGGTGCGGAGGTCCACCTGGCTCCCGACTGTGGGTCGGCGGGGCCCTGCGCCCCGGGGACCGCCATCATGCCACCGTCGACCGGGGCGTCCGGCCCGGTGGGTCCGCGACGACGACCGGGCCGGATCGGTGTCCCCGATCCGGCCCGGCACTGATCATCGCTCCGCCATTGTCCCGCAGTTGCACATTGTTGGCAACAAGGCTGGACAACGGCCCGTCGATGTAACTAGCCTGCTCGCCATGAGTCCTTACATCACCGATGCCGCCGCATGGCAGGAGAGCTGGGACCGGCAGCAGGAGGCGTACCTGCCGGACCGGGAACACCGCTTCACCGCCATGCTCGACGCGGTCGAGGCGGTCCGCGAGACCGCCCCGCCGCGGCTGCTGGACCTGGCCGGCGGCACCGGCACCATCTCGCTGCGCGCGCTGCGCCGCTTCCCCGACGCCGAGCTGACCCTGGTCGACCTCGATCCGGCGCTACTCGCCCTCGCCACCGCCTCGCTCGGCGACCGGGCCACCATCGTCACCGCCGACCTGACCCGGCCGGACTGGGTGGACGCCCTGCCGCATCGCGGTTACGACGCGGTGCTCACCGCCACCGCGCTGCACTGGCTGCCCGCCGACCGACTGACCGGGCTCTACACCGAGCTCCGCGAGCTGCTGCGCCCCGGCGGCCTGCTGGTCAACGCCGACCACATGCCCGACGACACCCTGCCCGAGCTGACCAAGCGCCTGCTCGCCAAGGCCGAGGCGCGCCGGGCGGCGCGGTACGCGGCGGGTGCGGTGCCCTCCTGGGCGCAGTGGTGGGAGCACGCCGCACAGGACCCGGAGCTGCGGTCCCTCGTCGAGCGTCGCCACGCCATCTATCCGACCGGGCACAGCCAGGAGTGGAGCCCGCCGGTCTCCTGGCATCTCGGCGCGCTCTCCGAGGCCGGATTCACCGAGGTCGGCACGCTCTGGCGCGGCGGCGCGGACGCGGCGGTCGTCGCCGTCCGGTGACCGCCCGCGTGGCGGCCACCGGACGGACCGGTCAGCGGGCCCGACGTTCCGGGTGCGCCCGGTTCCAGGCCCGCATCCGTTCCGGATAACCGACCTTGGTCGCCTCGTACAGCGGGATGGTGTGCTTACGGGCCATCTTCCCGGCGGCCCGGGGCGTCCCGGTACGCCGTCGGATCCACTCGCCGTCGTGCGCGATGGCGACCACCGTGGTGTCGGTGGCGGTGGTCTCCGGTTCGAGATAGAACTCCACCCCCTGCCGACTGGTCGCGAACTCCTCCAGCGAGGCGAGGTCCTCCGGGGTCGCCTCGCGGTCCAACTTCGTCGGGGTGCCCTCTGCGGCCCGGGGCCGCCGGCTGAACCAGCCCATACCCGGCTCCTCTCCTCGGCGTACCTCCCAGTGCAGCACCCGGACCTGGCAGTTCCCTGGACGGCCGGTGCACGGGCCCTGGTCGCTACGCCTCCGGCCGGGGAGGACCCGCCCGCTCCGGCTCCGGGACGCCCGCCCGCTCCGGCTCCCCCGTGGCGCCGGAGACGGGCGGACGGGTGACGCGTACCAGCAGCAGGGTCGGCAGCAGCAGCAACGGCACCACCAGCAACGCGTGCAGCGTGCCGATCCGGTCGCCGAGCAGCCCCAGCAACGGCGGGCCGGCCAGGAACGCGGTGTAACCGATGACCGCGACCACGCTGACCCGGACGTGGGCGTGCTCCTCGTCGTCGGCGGCGGCGCTCATGCCGACCGGGAAACCGAGCGAGGCGCCGACCCCCCACAGCACCACACCGACCACCGCGACCGGACCGGAACCGGCCAGGATCGCCACCCCGGCGCCGACGATGGCGAGCAGGATGGTCACGGTCAGCACCGGCACCCGCCCCCACCGGTCCAGGGCCACCGTGCCGAGCGTGCGGCCCACGGTCATGCCGGTGACGAAGACGGCGAAGACCGCCGCGCCAGCCGCCTCGCTGAAGCCGTACCCGTCGATGAAGGCGACCGCGATCCAATCGTTGGCGCTGCCCTCGGCGAACGCCGCCGCCAGCACCACCAGACCGATGAGCAGGGTGCGCGGTTCCCGCCAGGCGGCGAGCAGGGACT
Organism: Micromonospora sp. NPDC049903; assembly: GCF_044460945.1. Taxonomy (NCBI): domain Bacteria; kingdom Bacillati; phylum Actinomycetota; class Actinomycetes; order Micromonosporales; family Micromonosporaceae; genus Micromonospora; species Micromonospora sp. NPDC049903. The sequence goes on along the minus strand of NZ_JBITKL010000010.1, from coordinate 34,739 downwards.
TGCGACCGCCACCGGAGCCCTCGCCCTCCGTACCGGGTGCGGCGGGCAGGAACGCGCGGGCCCCCAGCAGCGTGCCGCCGAGCACCACCGCCGCCAGCACCCCGAGGTGGACGGCGATCGGCAGGCCGAGCCGGGCGGCCCCGGCGCCCAGACCGGCACCGGCCACCGAACCGAGGCTCCACGCCGCGTGGAACCGGGGCATCACCGTCCAGCCCAGGCGGCGTTCGACGATCGCGCCCTCGATGTTCATCGCCACGTCGCAACTTCCGGAGCCGTACCCGAGCGCGAACAGGCCCACCGCCACCCCGGGCAGCGAGCCGGCCACCGCCGACACCCCGGCCACGCTGAGGCCGAGGGCGACCACGGTGGTGGAGAACACCACCGCACGGGCCGCGCCGAGCCGCTGGGTGAGCAGGCCGGCGGTGGGCATCGCGACGATCGCGCCGATGGACATGGCGAGCAGGAGCAGGCCGAGGCGACCGGGGCTGAGCTCCAGCGCGTCGCGGACCGCCGGCACCCGGGAGAACCAGGTCGCGACGGCCAGCCCGTTGAGTGCGAACACCACCGCCACGCCGTTGCGGGCGGCCAGCACCGCCCGAGGCGGACCCGAGGAGACCGGCGGTGTGGCGGGCGTGCTGATGGCGGGATCCATGGAACTTCCCGGTCCTCTCGACGGTGGTGGGAGCGCAGGCAACGATCACACACCTGGGAGCGCTACCACCACAATCCACCTCCGGTCCTTACCCCTGGACCTTCGGCGAGGCATGATGCGGGTGGGAGCCCGCGTACCAGGCGGGCCGCAGGCAACAGGGAGACACCATGACCACGGCACGCCGGCCGGCAACCCTGGACGACGTCGCCCGAGCCGCCGGAGTCTCCCGCTCCACGGCGTCCCGGGTCATCGCGGGCAACGGGTTCGCGTCACCGACCGCTCGGGAGCGGGTACGCACCGCCGCGGACGAGCTCGGCTACGTACCCAACCCGGCTGCCCGGGCGCTGGTGCACGGCACCGGCGTACGGCTGCTGGTGGCGGTGGCCGGCACCGACCCGGCGGTCCTCGACGACAGCTATGTCGACCAGGTCCTCGGCGCCACCGCGCGGGTCTGCGCACCGCACGGGCTGGGCGTCACCGTCGACTGGGTGCCGCTGCACGCGCCGGAGCGGCTGGTCCGGTTGACCGACGACCGGGGAGTGACCGGCCTGATCCTGGTCAACACGACCGCGGAGCTGTTGGAGTTGGTGCCGCGCCGACTGCGCGGGCGGGCCGTGTCGATCGGAGTCGGCTCGGCCACCGTGCCGTCGGTGGACATCGACAACGGCGGCGCCACCGAGGCCATCGTCCGCCACCTCTACGCCGGCGGTCGCCGACGGATCGCGATGGTCACCGGTCCCCCCTGGCTGACCTGCGCCAACCGCTCCGTGGACGCGTACCGGGGATTGTTGCGTGACGCCGGCCTGCCGGCACGCGAGGTGGTCGGCGACTTCTCCGTGGAGCGGGGCCGCGCCGCCGCCCGCGAGGTGCTGCGCCGCTGGCCGGACACGGACGCGATCGTCGGGATCAGCGACGCGACCGCGCTGGGCGTGATCGGTCGGCTCCGCGCCGACGGCGTGCAGGTGCCCGGCGACGTCGCGGTGACCGGCTTCGACGACATCCCGCTGGCCGCCGTGACGGCACCGGCCCTGACCACCGCCAGCCACCCGGTCCGCCAGATCGCCAGCGCCGCCGCCACCATGGTGCTGGAACACCGGCACGCCCCGATGTGCACCCGCTTCCCGTCCGCACTGGTACGCCGCGACAGCGCCTGACGGCACAACCTTCCAGGATATCCATTTCCGGGGTGTGCGACCTCGGTCGAATGTGACTGGTGAGCGGTAAGATCGGCGACTGCCATCTGACTGATCGCTGACTGATGGCTCGGCTCGCGAACGCACAGACTGAGCCCATGAATACGGGGCTCGAACGCACCTGGATACTCCGCGGCGCGGCGTGTCTCGTCCTTCTGGCGGTTCTTTCCGGCTGCATGCAACTCAACACCGGACTGACCGTCAACGCCGACGACACGGTCAGCGGGCAACTCCTGCTGACCGCCGAGCGCAACGTGCTGACCGCGAACAACAAGACGGTCGAGGCCGGATTCGCCGAGCTCCGGCAGAACATCCCGGCCCTGCCTCAAGGCAACGAGAGCCGGTACGAGGACGCCACCCACTACGGCTCTCAGATCAACTACCGGAATGTCCCGCTCGATCAATTCGACAGCGAAAGTCTGAGCATCGCCCGACAGGGCGACGACCGGTACGTGTTCACTCTTCCGCTCGATCCGAAGAAGTACGGCGGAAAAGTGGCCGAACAGAATCCGGCGAATCAGGCGCACTTCATGACGCTGATGTCGTTCGAGATCTCGGTGACGTTCCCCGGACGCGTTCTGGACGTCAGCGCGGGCGGTCAGGTCAACGACCGGACGGTCACCTGGCGGGTCGCCCGCAACCAGCCGAAGCCACCGGAACTGCGGGCCGTCGCCGAGGCACCACCCCGGCCGTCCGCCTCGGCGGACGACGAGGAGAGCGGCGGGAGTTTCCCGTGGCTGCTGGTCGGTGCCGGTGCGGTGATCCTGCTGCTCGTCGCGGCGCTCGTCGTACTGCTGCTGCGTCGGCCCGGCACGGGCCCGGCGGATGGCGACGCGCCGACGCCCGGCGGACCGGGCACCTCCGGTGGTCCGGGCACCATCGGTCCGGCACCGCACACCACGACCGGCGGTGTGCCGGGCTCCGGCTGACGCAGGTCAGCCGGCACCGTCGCCCGCCCGGCGGGCGGCACCACATCCCACCTCGCACCACGCGAAACCGAAGGGAGATCGGCGATGAACGATCTCTTCACCTGGGCGGCGCTGGGCAGTCTGACCGGCGCGAGCGCCGCGACGCTGCTGGCCACGAACGTCATCGGCGGGCTGATCGGCCCGAGTGCCGACACGGCACGCAAGTGGATCGCGCTGGGTATCGCCCTGCTGCTGTCGTACCTCACCGCGGCCTTCGCCACCGACGCGGGCGCCGAGAAGTGGATCATCGCCTTCTTCAACGGGCTGGTCATCTTCTCCGCCGCCCTCGGCGTCAACCAACTGCCTCCCGGCAACCGGCAGGCGACTCCGACCCGGCTGGCGCAGGGCAACGAGCCCCGCTTCATCCGCTCCTGGGCCTAGAGGGGAACCGTCATGGCCGTCTTCGGAGTCATCAGCGCCGCCGTCCACGTCGCGGCGGGCACGGTCCTCGGCGGGCTGGTGGGAGGACCCGTCGGGCTGCTCGTCGGGGCGGGCGTCGGGCTGGTCGTCGGCATCGTCTTCGGATGGTCGATCACCTCGGCCCGGGTCTACGGGGCCGACGCCCGAGGGATCTTCCTGTTCGTCGTCGACCACACGTGGAGTCTGCTGAACACGGTGGTGGGCGCGACCTACCTCGCGGTGCACCTGGTCTTCGGCCACTCGCTGGACCGGGCCACCTCGCAGCACAGCTGCCGGGTCAACGTGGTGGAGGGCGTCTCGCCGCGCTACGCCACCACGCTGGGCACGGTCTGCGCCGGCTCCGGGCCGGGCATCCAGCGCCACGAGGACGTGCACATCTTCCAGGCCCGACTGCTCGGACCGCTCTACATCCCGCTGGTCCTGGCCAACTACGTGCTGTTCACCATCGCGCCGGTGTGGCTGCTCTACCACGACCACACCGGCGCCCCGATCAACCGCTTCACCCGGTACTTCGAGATCGGCGTCTACCCGCACGTGTGGAACGAGGCGATCGCGTACCGGATCCAGGGGACGCCGCCGCGATGACCGGTCCGATCGAGACGGCCACCGCCGATCTGGCGGAGTGGCTGGCCGGGGCGGCGGGAGACGCCGTCCCGGTCGGTCCGCCCGGGTCCGGTCCGGCGGCGGGCGGGCTGACCCTGTGGCCGCTGGAGTTGCGCCCGGCCCGGCAGACCCGGGGCAGCGGTGGCCCCGAGCCGTACCGGCTCATCGCCCGTTACCTGCTCGCCGCGAACGGGCCGGAGGCGCTGGCGACGTTGGACCGGGTGCTCGTCGCGGCGACCGGAGGAAGCGGACACACGCTCGTGCTGGAGGCCGGTGACCCGGCGCTGTGGGTGGCCCTCGGCGTCCCGCCCCGGCCGGCCCTGCTGATCGACGTACCGGTGCAGGTCACCCACCCGCACGAGCCGGCGCCGCCGGTGCTGCGTCCGCTGCGGCTGCGGCAACTGGAGATGCTCACCTTCGACGGCCGCGTCGTCGGTCCCGCCGACCAGCCGCTCGCCGCGATGCGGGTGGAGGTCGTCGGTCAGCCGTACGCGACCCGGACCGATCCGGCGGGACGGTTCCGGGTCGTCGGCGTTCCGCACGACCCGCAGCAGCCCGGAACGGTACGGCTCCGGCTCACCGGTCGGGGTCAGGTGCTCACCGCCGAGGTGGACCCGACCGACCCCGACATCGTCATCGTCTGCGCGCCACCGACCCGCTGACCCGACCCGTACGGGAGGACCGATGCCCAGCTACTTCTCACCCGGGATCTATGTCGAGGAGGTGCCTGCCGGTGCCCGGCCGATCGGACCGGTCGGCACCAGCACGGCAGCCTTCGTCGGCGTGGCTCCGGACCGCACGGCCCGTCTCGGCGAGGCCCTCGCCGTGAACAACTGGACCGAGTTCCTCCGCCTCTACGCCGACGGTGACGAGTTCGAGAGCACCCCGTTGGCCCGCGCGGTCTTCGGTTTCCTCGACAACGGGGGCACCCGCTGCTGGGTCGTCAACGTCGGCGAGGGCGGCGCGCTCACCGGCAGCGGACGCCAGCGCGGCGGACTGGACCTGCTGGAGGCGATCGACGAGATCTCCATCGTGGCCGCACCCGGCTTCCACGACGCGGTCGCGCACGAGGCGCTGCTGAGCCTGGCCGAGCGCACCCGCACGATGGTCGCGATCTGCGATCCCGCTCCCGACATCGACGACATCTCGACGCTCACCCGGGTGGCCACGGCCGGCTCCGGCCGGCCGGCGAAGCCCACCGAGGGCGGCGACAGCCCCGCCAGTTCGGGTGGCTCAGGCGGGGGTGCGACCGGGTCGAGCGGTGGCCCGCAGGCGCACCGGCCCCGACAGTCCGACTTCGGCGCGCTGTACTTCCCCTGGCTGCGGGTACGCGACCCGCTCAGCGGCGAGCTGGTGCTCACCCCGCCGAGCGGGCACCTGGCCGGCATCTGGGCCCGCACGGACGCCCTGCGCGGCGTGCACAAGGCACCCGCCAACGAGCCGGTACGCGGCGCCGTCGACCTGGGCCACCTGGTCACCCGCTCCGAGCACGACGTGCTCAACCCCAAGGGCGTCAACGTGATCCGGTACTTCCCCGGCGAGGGCATCCGGGTCTGGGGCGCGCGGACGCTCGCCGCCGAGGCCAGCGAGTGGCGGTACCTCAACGTCCGGCGGCTCTCCATCGCCATCGAGCAGGCCATCGCCAACGGCACCCGGTGGATGGTGTTCGAGCCGAACGACTACACGCTGTGGCGCTCCATCCGCCGGGACATCGGCGCCTTCCTGACCCGGGTGTGGCGCGACGGCGCGCTGCTGGGGCGTACGCCCGAGGAGGCGTTCTTCGTCAAGTGCGACGAGGAGACCAACCCGGCCGACGTCCGCGACGCCGGGATGGTGGTCGCCCACATCGGCATCGCGGTGGTCAAGCCGGCCGAGTTCGTGGTGTTCAAGCTGAGCCAGTGGGCCGGCGGCACCGAGACCGAGACGATTGGAGGCTGACATGCCGACCACGGCCACTCCGCAGCCGGGCGCCCCGGTCGACCCGTACCGGGCGTACAACTTCAAGCTGCTGGTCAACGGGGTCACCAACGGCCACTTCACCGAGGTGAGCGGCCTGGACGTGAACATCCCCGCGCAGCCGTACCGGGAGCAGGGCAACGACCGGATCCGGATGATCCCCGGACAGGTCGAGTACGGCCCGGTCACGCTGCACTTCGGCCTGACCGCGTCCCGGGAGCTGTGGGACTGGGTGCACACGATCGCCCGGGGCACCAGCGACCGCCGCAACGTCTCGGTGGTGCTGCTCGACTCCGTCGGCACGGCCGAGGTGCTGCGCTGGAACCTGCTCAACGCCTGGCCCACCCGATGGCGCGGCGCACACCTCAACACGCTCGGCCAGGAGATCGCCATCGCGGCGCTGACGCTGCGCTACGAGAGCCTGGAACTGGAGACCGGCGGTGCCGCGCCCACGCCCGCGTAGCTGGGTCGCCGGTCGGCTCCGGTCCGCCGCGCGTGCCGTGGACCGGTTCGCCGGTCTGGTCGACACCAACGACGATGGATCGGACGACGACCTGCGTGGTGGCATGCCCGCCAGCGCGATCGGGGGCCGACGTGGCGGCGCGATCGGGGGCCTGCGTGGCGACGCGGTCGGCGGCGCGGACCACGGGACTGACGCCGTAGCGCCGTCGGACGTGTGGGAGGCGGTCGCGTTCCGGCATCCGGACCGCCCCCCGGAGCACTGGCTGCGACTGATCGCCGCCCATGCCCCGGGGTTGCTCCGCGACCTCGCGGCCGAGCTGCCGCCGGGTGCCCTGCCACCTGGTGCTCCGGCGGCCGGCACCCCGTCGGCGGAGGGACCGGTGGGCGTGACCGATCCGTGGGCCGGGCGACGGCCGCCCGGCGGTGGCTGGGGCGACGGGGTCTCGTCGGCTCACGTCGCGTCACCGGGGAGCGACCGGTCCTCCCCCGGCCCCTTTGCTCTGCTTCAACCGACGCAACGCCCGGGATACCGCACAACCGCCGTTGCGTGGAGTGAAGCAGAGCAAAGGGGCAGCGCAGGGACAGGTACCGACCCCACGACCAGCCCTACGTCCGGCCCCACGACCAGCCCTACGTCCGGCCCCATGACGGGACCGGCGACCGGCGTGACGACGGGACCGGCGACCGGCCCGGCGGTGGTACGCGGGGCCAGCGCGACGTCGAGCGACCACGGCGTACCGGGAGGCCGACGTACGGGAAGCGGAGCCGGCACAGGAGCCGGGATGGCGGGTGCGCCGTGGCCGTCCACGGTCGGCCCGCCCTCGGAAAGAGGTGCGGGCACGGTAGGAGCAGCCCCCGGCGTCAGCGGGGCACGCGCACCAGGAGCAGCGGCGGGCGTCGGCGGACCGAACACGCCGCAAACAGGTGCGGGCGTCAGCGGGGCGGCGTCCGATGGGGAGGGTGCGGGTCCGGCGGTGGACGACGCGACGATGCCGTGGGCGGGCGGACGTGGGCGTCGCGCGGATCCGCCCCGCGAGGGGACGGACCCGGTGACCAGCGCGACCGGCACCGGTGTGGCAGACGTGTCGGGCCGACGACGGCGGGGCTCGGGTGCCGACCGACAGACCGACGCTCCCGTGGCGTCCGCCGGATCGCCGTCCGGCTCCGGGTCGACGACGGGGCGTTCACGGTCGGTGACGGATCCGTCGGAAGCACCGCGACCGGTGCCGGGCCGGAATCGGGCGGTGCTGCGCCTGGTCAGCTCGGACCCGGACACCTCGCCGTCACAGGTGCCGGGGCCGGAGGCGGGCGGGGTGCGGGCGTACCCCTCGATCGGTGGCAGCGCCGGGACCGCCGGCACCTCGGCCGCGCTCGGCGCCGGCCGGGAGCCCGACGGGACGCGGCGTCCGGCGCGATCACCCGGCAGCGGACGCGACGGGGATCGGCATCCGGCGTGGTCGGGTGGGGACGGGCCCGACGGGACGCGGTACCCGGAGCGGTGGGGAGCGGCGGGTGGGGACGGTCCGTCCGGGAGGGGCGGCGCGGTCGGGCGGCGGCGCGCGGACGGCGCGTACGGGGACGGGCTCTGGCCCGGTGCGGGGCTGCCGGCCGGTACCGGTCAGCGGCCGGCACCGGCGCGCGGGCCCTGGCCGGAGCTGGGCTCGGACGGGAACGCCGACGTCCGGACGGGTGGCGGGCGGGACGCGTCCGACCCGTGGCCCGCCCTGCCCGACGACCGGGCACTCTGGGCGGTCCCTGACCCGGAGGACGCCGCAACGGCCCACCTGCGCCGACTCGACCGGGAACAGGCGGGCGGCTGATGGAACGGGTCGCGTTCCTCGTCGACGCCACCGGCGAGCGGGTGGACTGTCTGCTCAACCCGGAGACGGTGCAGGTCAGTCGGCTGGCCGGAGTACGGCACCGGGGCAGCGCCGGCAGTCAGCTCACCGGCGCCGGGCTCGCCGACGATCCGCTGGTCTTCACCGGGGGTGGGCGTACCGAACTGGTGCTCGACCTGCTCTTCGACACCGACTTCGCGGAGGGGCAGGTCCGGCCCACCGACGTGCGCGCGCTGACCCGTCCACTCTGGATGTTGGCGGAGAACTCGGCGGTCGAGCACGGCTGGGTCCGGCCGCCGCTGGTGCGGCTGGTCTGGGGCAAGACCTGGAACGTGCCGGGGGTGATCGTGGCGGTGGCGGAACGGTTCGACGCGTTCACCGCGACCGGCTCACCGCGCCGCTCCTGGCTGCGGCTCAAGCTGGTGCGGGTGGCCGAGGACGCCACCCGGGCCGAGGAGGGTTTCGCCGAGGAGCTGGCCGAGGCGCAGACGCCGGCCGTCGCGCCGGGCACGGCCCTGGTCGCCGCCGGTGACGGCACCGCCACGGCCGACTCCACCGGCGTACGTTTCGACCTGCTCGCCCACGACGCGCTCGGCTCGCCGCTGCGCTGGCGGCTGCTGGCCGAGCACAACCGGATCACCGACCCGCTCGCCGTGCCGCCCGGCACCGCGCTGGCCGTGCCGCCGCTGCCAGGGACCGTCGCCGCCACGGGTGACGGGGTATGAGCGGCGGCGCGCCCCGGGCGCTGACCGTGCTGCTCGACGGCGGCCCGTTGGCCGGCCGTGGGAGCGGACGGGTGCACTCGGTGCGGGTGGCCGCCCGACTGAACCGGCCCGCCCAGTGCGAGGTGGCGCTGGCCGCCGGGCCGGGCAGCGCCGCGCCGGTCGCCTCGGCGCGGGTCGGCGCCCGCCTGGAGGTCCGCCTGGACGGGCACCCGGCGGCGTTGTTCGACGGCGAGGTCACCGCCGTCGAGGTCGAGTACGCCGCCGACGGCGCGGCGACCCTGCGGATCCGGGCGTACGACGCGCTGCACCGGTTGCGCAAGCGGCAGCGGTTGCGGGTGTTCGAGTCCGTAACCGCCGCCGAGTTGGCCGCCGACCTCTGCGCCGACCTGGGCCTGCGGGTCGACGCCGAGGTCGACGGGCCACGGCTGGACCGACTGCCGCACCACCGCCCGAGCGACCTCGACCTGCTGCTGGAGGTGACCGGCCGGGCCGGGCTGCACCTCAGTGTCGACGAGGACGTGCTGCGTCTGCTGACGCTCGACGGGTACGGCACTCCGATCCCACTCGCGCTCGGCCTCGACGTGCACGGCCTGCGGCTGTCGGTGAACGCGGACACCGCCGTGGGCGAGAGCGCCGCGCTGGGCTGGCACCCGCAGCGCGCCGAACCGTTCACGTCGCAGGCCGGGGTGGCCCGGTGCGGGCGGGACACGCCGGTGGACCCGGATCCGGCCGACGTGGGCGCGGACGGCACCCGGACCGCGCTGGACCAGCCGGGCCGCAGCGACGACGAGATCGCCGCGCTGGCCCAGGCCCGGCTGGACGTACGGGCGGCGGCGCTGGTCACCGCCGAGGGCACCGCCGAGGGTGATCCCGCGTTGCGCCCCGGCCGCCGGATCCGACTGACCGGGGTCACCGAGTCGATGGCCGGCACGTACGTGCTGACCGAGGTGGTGCACACCGTCGACGCCGACGGATACCTGAGTCGGTTCTCCACCGTGCCGCCGCCGGCACCGCCGGCCGGGCCACCCGCCCCGGCGGTGGTCACCCTGGGCACCGTCACGGACGTGGCCGACCCGGACGGGCTGGGCCGGGTGCGGGTGGAGCTGCCCGCGTACGGCGGGGCGGACGCGGGTTGGTTGGCGGTGCTCTGCCCGGGCGCGGGCCGGGGCAAGGGACTGGTGGCGCTGCCCGATCCGCAGGACGCCGTGCTGGTGGCGCTGCCCGGTGGCGAACCCGCCTCCGGTGTGGTGCTCGGCGCGCTGTTCGGCGCCGTCACGCCGTACGACACCGGGGTGGACGACGGGCGGGCCCGGCGCTGGTCGCTGCGGACCTCGGGCGGGCAGCAGGTGGTGGTCGACGACGTGGCCCGCAGCCTGCGGTTGAGCACCGACGGCGGTAGCTGGCTGGAGCTGACCCCGGATCTGGTCACCCTGCACGCCGCCGCCGACCTGGTGCTCTCCGCGCCGGGCCGGGCGATGGTGGTGCGCGCCCGCAGCGTCGACTTCCTGCACGCCGAGGCGACCGAGGACCCGGGCACCGCCGCCGAGCGGGCCCGCAGCCTGGCCCGCGCCCATCACCAAGGAGGTGGCTGATGCGCTGGATCCATCGCGACTCGGTGATCAGGTGTGACCACGACGGCCGGGTCCGCAACGAGGAGTCGCAGGGGTGGGTGCGGGTGGTGGGCGTACCGGTGCTGGTGGCCGACGACCCGAAGGGCCGCAAGATCGTCGCCTGCCCGAACTACGGCGCGACGGTCAAGCCGTGCACGAAGACCGAGCCGGTCCGGGTCGGCTACAGCGACTTCGTCCGCGTGGACGGCCACCGGGTGGTGCTGTCGCACCTGGAGGGCTTCACCGACGGCAGCCCGCCGGGCCAGTTCCGATATCGGGTGCGCGATCCCCGGCAACGGTTCCTGGGGGCCGACCGGTGAGGGCCATCCGGTTCCTCGGCGCGGGTTTCGACGTCGGTCGCAGTGGTGGGCTCGGGCTGACCGCAGCCGGCGGGCTGGCCATGACCGACGGCGACGAGACGGTACGCCAGGCGCTGTTCCTGCTGCTGTCCACCACGCCGGGCGAGCGGCTGATGCGTCCCGGGTACGGCTCCCGGCTGCACCGGTTGGTCTTCGCCCCGAACGACGACACCACCGCCGGGCTGGCCATCCACTACGTCCGTGCGGCGGTCACCCGCTGGGAGCCCCGCATCGACGTGCTCGACGTGGACGCCGGGCCGGACCCGGACGACCCGTGGCGGCTGGTGATCCGGCTGGACTATCGGATCCGGGCCAGCCTCACCCCCGGGCAGCTGGTCTTCTCCGTGGACCTGCTGCCCGTCGACGACGACCCGCCGGGGCCGACCCCCGACCCCGGCGCCGACGCTGAGGAGGGGCGATGACCCTGCCCGTGCCGCACCTGGACGACCGGACCTTCCTCGACCTGGTGACCGAGGCCCGGGAGCGGATCCGGCAGTCCTGCCCCGGCTGGACCGACCTGTCCGCGCACGACCCGGGCATCGCCCTGCTGGAGGCGTTCGCGCACCTCACCGAGGTGATGATCTATCGGCTGAACCAGTTGCCGGAGAAGGCGTACGTCTCCTTCCTCAACCTGCTCGGGGTGGTTCGGCACGCGCCGTCGGCGGCCTGGGCGGACGTCCGGTTCACCCGGACCGGCACCGACGACGAGGCGCTGCGCATCCCCGTCGGCACCCGGGTCGCGGCGGCGCGCGGGGCGGACCCGCGACCGGTCGTCTTCGTCACCTGCGAACCGGCGCTGCTCGCCGCCGGCCAGCGCGAGGTGACCGTCCGGATGCACCACTGCGAGCCGGTCGAGGCCGAGCTGCTCGGCGTCGGCACCGGCGCGCCGGGGCAGGTGCTGCGGGCCGGGCGGGCCCCGCTGGCCCGGACCGCCGAGCCGCTGGACCTGCTGCTCGGCGTCGAGGTGCCGACCGGCTCGGTGGAGTTGGGCGCGGCGGCCCGCGAGCACGAGGGACGCACCTTCGAGATCTGGCGGGCGGTGGACAGCTTCGCCGGCCTCGGGTCGCAGGACAAGGCGTACCTGGTGGACCGGTGCTCGGGCACGGTGACCTTCGCCCCGGCGCTGGACCTGCGCGGGCCGGACTCGTCGGGCGACGACGCCCCGGTCGCGGCGGTGCCGCCGGCCGGGCGGCAGGTGCGGCTCTGGTACCGCGCCGGTGGCGGCACCGCCGGCAACGTGGCGGCCGGGACGCTGACCAGCCTGCGGGACCCGCTGCCCGGGGTGAAGGTGGTCAACCCGTCACCGGCGGCGGGTGGCCGGGAGATGGAGGCGATGGAGTCGGTGCTGCTGCGCGGCCCGTACGCCTTCTTCGCCCAGCAGCGCGCGGTGACCGCCCGCGACTTCGAGGTGCTGGCCACCGGCTCCGGCGGGGTGAGTCGGGCCCGCGCCTTCACCCGGGCCGCCGTCTACAGCTTCGCCCGGCCCGGCGAGGTCGAGGTGGTGCTGGTGCCGTACGTGCCGGACGACGCCCGGCCCGGCGGCCGGCTGCCGGTGGCGGTGCTGCGCGGGCACGAGGTGGAGGAGGCCCGGCTGCGGGTGGAGGCGGATCTGGAACGCCGCCGCTCGCTCGGCACCACCTGTCGGGCGAGCTGGGCGCGGTACAAGGCGGTGTCGATCCGGGCCCGGGTGGTGGTGCGCCGGGAGGAGGACGCGGAGGCGGTGCGGCGGCGTATCCACGACCGGCTGCACCAGACGCTGAGTCCGCTGCCCACCCCGCTGAACCCGACCGGCTGGGCGTTCGGCGAGCCGCTGCGCGCCTCCAACGTGTACCGGCTGCTGGAGCACGCCGAGCCCGGGGTGCGCTATGTCGAGTCGGTGCGGTTCGTCGTGGACGAGGCCCCCGACCAGCAGGTCCGCACGATCGCCGCGGACCAGTACCAACCACGCACCTGGTACGCGGGCAGCGGCCCGGTGCTGTTCCGTTCCACCAACGCCGGTGCGGGGTGGGAGCCGGCGAGCCGGTTCGACGGGGAGACCGTGCAGCGGGTGGCGCCCGCGCCCGCCCCGGTCCGGCCCGGCATCGTGCCTCGGCCCGGGTCGGTGGCGGTGGCCACGGTCCGGTCCGGCGGTGGTTCCCGGGTGCACCTCAGCGCCGACCTGGGCGAGACCTGGTCGCTGCTGGCCGACCTGGACTCCCGGATCAGTGACCTGGCCTGGATCGACCGGGACGGGGCGGGCGCGTTGCTGGTCGCCACCGACACCGGCCTGTACGAGGTGTCGTTGCTGCCCGGCGCGGTGCCGTTGCAGATCCTGGTCGACCCGGCCGACGCCGACCGGGGCTTCTACGCGGTGCGGGCGTTCGTCTCCGAGCGTGGCGTGCCCGGGGTGGCGGTGGCGGCGCAGGCCGGGTTCGGGGTCTATCTGTCCGGCAACGCGGGCCGCCCCGGCAGCTTCTCCCACGTCGGTCTGGCCAATGTCGACAACCGGCTGCTCGCCGTGCAGTACGACGGTCCGGCCACGCTGCTGTGGAGCGGCGCCGGGGAGCCGGACCCGAAGCGGCCCGGGCAGGGCTGCTTCCGGGCCCGGCTGTTCGAGTCCGACGTGAAGTGGCAGGCGATGCAGTCCGGCTGGATCGGCGGCACCTGCCGGGACCTGGCCTTCAGCGGCACCCTGGCGCTGGCCGCAACCCAGAGCGGCGGGGTGTTGCGGCTGGACACGGTCGCGGCGCAGCCGCAGTGGTCGTCGGTGTCGGTCAACTGCGGGCTGCCGCTGCGCGACCGCACCCGGTTCGTGCCGGTGGACGCGATCGCCGCGACCACCGGGACGGACCGGCTGGTGCTCGCCGGTGGGGAACGCGGTGTGCACCGCAGCGGCGACGCGGTCGACTGGTCGGCCAGCGCCAACCAGGCCACCGCCGACGTGGTCACCGTCCCGGACACCTGGCTGCTCTGCTCCGGCGAGCACGACATCGAGGTGGTGCGGCAGGATGCGTCGACCGGCCATTGAGCGGCTGCTGCCCGCCGCCTACCAGCGCGCCTGCGTGCCGGGCAGCGTGCTGTGGGCGTTGCTGGACGTGATGGAGGCGCTGCACGCGCCGGACGAGGCGGTGCTGGCCGAGGTCGACGCGCTGTTCGCGCCGTACCGCGCGCCGGACGGCATGGTGGCGTACCTGGCCGGGTGGGTGGCGATGGACCACGTGGTCGGCGCGCCCCGGCGGGACGCCCCGCTGCCGTTGCCGTCCAGCCGGCTGCGTGACCTGGTGGCGCACGGGGCGGCGCTGGCGACCTGGCGGGGCACTCCGGAAGGGTTGCGAACCGCCCTGGAACTGGCCACCGGGGTCACCGGGTTCGTCCTCGACGAGCCGACCGACCGGCCGTTCCACCTGGTCGTCCGGGTGCCGCCGACCGCCGCCGACCAGCTCGCCCTGGTCAGCCGGATCGTGGCGGCGGAGAAACCGGCCGCCGTGACCGCCGAGGTCACCGTCGTGGCGGACGCGCCGGCGGTCGGCCGGGCCAGCGTGCCGTCCCCCTCCCCCGTTCCCACCCCGCCCGATCCCGCTCCGAAGGAGCCGTCATGACCACCGAATGGACCGTCGTCGCCGCAGCCGAGCAGTTCACCCTGGACGTCCGGAACGCCGGGGAGCTGACCTTCACCGTCTCCAACCCGGGACTCGCGCCGGACACGGTGGTGTTCGACGTGGCGCCCGGCGAGGGCACGCAACGCTCCTGGTTCACCGTCACCGAACCGCAGCGGGTGGTGCCCGGGCAGGGCTCGGTGTCGTTCCTGGTCCGGCTGGCCGTGCCGGCGGGGACGCCGCCGCGTCGCTACGACATGACCGGGTTCGCGTACTCGGCGAACACCGCGCCGGAGGAGAGTTCCCGGTCCAGCGGCCGGGTCACCTACGAGGTGCGGGCCGTGGCGCCGCCGAAGCGTACGCCCTGGCCGTGGATCGCCGCTGCGGCGGCGTTGGTGCTGGTGGTCTCGGCGGTGGTGGTGTTCCTGGTGGCGCGCGACGACGACCCGCCGCCGCAGGCCCGGGTGGTGACCGTCGAGGCGGAGACGCTGGTGACCGGCGCCCGGGTCGAGTCGCCGACCGGCGCCGCGCCGACGGTGGCGGTGCAGCCGAACTGCTGCGAGGTGACCTGGTCGCAGGACAACCAGCTCTTCTTCCTGGGGCGGGCGATCAACGACCGGGTGACCGTGACGGTGGAGCTGCCGGCCCAGGCCGTCTGGCAGTTCTCCACGGTGCGGACCACCGCTCCCGACTACGCCAACACGGTGTTCCTGATCGACGGCCGGCAGGTCGGTGACCCCTTCATCGGCTTCTCCCCCACGGTGCGGGTCACCGACTGGGTCGACGTGGCGCGGGTGCCGCTGGCGGCGGGCCCGCACCAGATCACCCTGGTGGCGATCGGCAGAACGCAGAGCACCGACCGCTACTTCGCCGGGGTGGACGCGATCCGCTTCACCGAACTCCCCCCAACCCCCTAACCCCCACCCCCACCCTGGCCCCACCCCCTGACCCTGGTTGATCAAGAGGATTGCGTCGGCTCAGCGCCTCTTTCCGACGCAAAACTCTTGATCAACGCGGCGAGACGACGTGCGACGAGAGCGAGGTGCAGTGGTGACGGGACGGCAGGAGGTGCTGGTGGCGGCGCTCGGGGTGCTGGTGGTGGTCCTGTTCGTGGTGGCGGTCGGGGTGGGGGGCGGCGTGGGGGGCGGGGGGCGGGGGGACCCGGCGGCGCGCAGTTCGCTGGTCGACCTGCTGGGGCGGGTTGGCGGCGGGACGTCGGCGGTGGACCCGGTCACCGTCGACGCGGACTGTGCCGAGGCGCCCGGTCGGCTGGCCGTCACCGGTGACTGCGAGCTGCGGGTGGCCGACCCGGGTGGGCTGCGCACGCTGATCCTGCGCAGCCCGGAGGCGTTCACCGTCGAGGCGCCGGCACCGGGGGACGCCGACTTCACCGTCGAGGACGACCTCGTCCCGGCCGACGACGGCACCGGCGCGGTGACCCGGATCGCCGTGGACCGGGCCACCACGGTACGGGTGAGCTGCTCCGGCGGCTGCCCGGTCACGATCGCGCGGGACTGAGGCGGGGAGGCCGGGATGGGTGCGCTGCGCAAGCCGTTCCTGCTGCTGGCGATGCTGGCGCTGGTGCTGGCGGTGGGCGTCGAGTTGGGTGCCGGGCTGCTGCTGGGTGGCGGTGACGCCGGTGCGGCGCTGGCCGAGAGCGCCGGTGATCTCGGGGTCGAGGTCGGTGACGTGAGCGGGGTCGGCGAGCCGTCCGGCCGGGGCACCGGCTATCTGGCGCTCGTCGACGCGGTGGCGCTCTGGACCACCGGGCTGTTCTGCCTGGGGCTGGTGCTGCCCGAACGGATCCACGGCCGGGTGCAGGGCGTCGCGACGCTGATCTTCTCGATCATCCTGATCATCGTGGCGTTCGTGGCGTTGATCGTCGCCTTCGTCGAGTTGATGATCATGGTGTCGTTGTTCCTGGCACCGCCGTTCGGCACGCTGGCGTACCTGGCGTTGTGGGGGTTCTTCCCGGTCGGCGACGCGGCCTTGCTGCTCGGCCTGGCGCTGCTGCTCAAGCTCGCCTGGGCCGGGCTGCTGGTGCTGGCCCAGCCGAAGTTCCTCCAGAACAAGGGCCTGGTCCTGCTGATCCTGACCAGCCTGCTCTGCACCGTGCTGCTGGAGTTCCTGCACAATCTGGTGCCGGTGATCCTGGTGAGCATCCTCGACGACCTGGGCGCGCTGCTCTTCGCGATCATCGCGATCGTCTGGGCGCTGGTGCTGCTGATCGGCGCGATCCCGGCGATCGTCAAGGCGCTGCGGGCCACCGCCGCGCTGCGCGCCGAGCCCGATCCCGACCGCTAGGCCCGACACACCGGTCGTTGGGTGCGCGGGGCGGATATGGTGGTGCCGTGATCGGGCTCGGCATGATCTGGTACCTCGTCGGCGTACTCGCCGACGTCGGTGCCTCCAGCATGCTGTCCGGCACGGCCGCGGCGACAGGTGTGCTGCTGACCGTCGTGCTCGCCGCCGCGAACCTGGTCCATCGGGTGGTCACCGTCCCCGACCTGCGGATCACCCGACGGCTGCTGCGGGAACGGGCCGGGCGCACCGGCGTGCCCCGACACCGCGATCCGGACGCCGCCGGCCGGGCCCGCCCCAGGGCGCCGACCGCGACCCTCGCGGTCGCCTGAGCACTCACCGTCGCTCGTTCCACCTGCCGCTCCTCGGCGACCGCTGCTGACCCGTCCCGCCTGTCATCAGTCGTGTCGCGTTCCGAGGGGTACCCACATGTCTAATTCGTCCGCTTTCTGCCGCCGGTACACCATCGGAGCCCTCCGGTGAGCGCCCTGTTCAGCCCACTGATGGCCGTCGTCTACGGCACCATCTCGGCCATCCTGCTGTTCTGGCACGGCGCCTGGGAGATGCTCTTCGGCGACGCCGCCGCGCTGGGCACCGACTGGGCCTGGGTGTTGGGCATCGTCTTCCTGGTGCTGACCGTCCGGGGTGTGCTGTTCCCGGTCTTCGTCAAGCAGATCAAGTCGCAACGCGCCATGCAGGCGCTCCAGCCGCGTATCAGGGAGATCCAGGAGAAGCACAAGAACGACCGGGAGACCATGCAGAAGGAGCTGCTGGATCTCTATCGCACGGAGAAGGCCAATCCGCTGACGGCCTTCCTGCCGATGCTGGTGCAGATCCCGGTCTTCCTGGGCCTGTTCCACGTGCTGCGGCATCTCAAGCCGACCATGCCGGAGCACATGAAGACGCTGTACGGCTGGACGGTGACCCAGTTCGACAGCGCCTCGTCGGCAACGTTGTTCGGGGCGCCGATCGCCGCCAGCTTCCGGTCCGGCGCGCAGGAGTTGTCGCTGCTCGGCACGGACGGCACGACCGTCCGGGTCGTCGCCGCGATCCTGATCGTCACGATGATCGCCACGACCTACCTGAGCAGCCGGCAGATGATCCTGCGGACCGGATGGGCCGAGGACCCGCAGCAGCGGATGGTGCAGCGGCTGATGCTCTACGGCATCCCGTTCTCGCTGCTCGTCTCGGGTCTGATCTTCCCGATCGGCGTGATCATCTACTGGGTGACCACGAACCTGTTCTCCCTCGCCCAGCAGACCTGGGTCCTCCGGAGGTACCCGCCGCCGACCAGCGGCACGCCGAAGGCGGGCGCCACGGCCACCCCTGCCCGCGCCACACTCCCGGCCCGATCGCTCGCACCCCGGCCGGGCGCGAAGCCGACCACCGCCCGCCGGGGCGCGTCGCGCGGCCGATAGACGCCGAGATCCCGGTACGCCCCCTTGCCGGGCGGCGTACCGGGATCACCGGTGACAGACGTCAGCGCACGTCGGCGGTGGTCCAGCGCGGCGAGGCGTTGGTCACCACGGCGGTGTCGCCGACCAGGGTGGTACGCGCCTCGGCGTCCCGGCGCACACTGCTTCCCACCCACACGTCGACGTCGCCGGGCTCCACCACGCGGGTGAGGCTGCGGTCGGAGAAGGCCAGGCGGGTGGTGGGCACCGTCAACTCGACCGTGACCGACTGGCCCGGCTCCAGGTGCACCCGGCGGTAGCCGAGCAACTGGGCCACCGGCCGGGTCACCGAGCCGACCAGGTCCCGACCGTAGAGCTGGACCACCTCGTCGCCGGCCACCGCACCGGTGTTGGTGAGCCGGACGGTCACCGGCAGCGCCCCGTCGGTCGGCACCGTGGCGGGTACGGTCAGGTCGGCGTACTCGAAGGTGGTGTAGGACAGGCCGTGACCGAACGGTGCCACCGGGATCGCCGGCAGGTTGGTCACCTCGCTGCCCTCGCCGAGGGTGGGGTGCAGGTACGAGAACGGCTGCGCCCCGGCCGATCCGGGCAGGCTGACCGGCAGCCGCCCCGACGGGTTGACCCGGCCGGAGAGCACCCCGACGATCGCGCCCGCCCCCTCCTCACCGGGGAAGAACGCCTGCACCACGGCCGCGCAGCGGTCCATCGCCCAGCCGAGCACGTACGGCCGACCGGTGAGCAGCACCAGCACCACCGGCGTACCGGTCGCCAGCACCGCCTCGGCCAGCTCCCGCTGGACACCCGGCAGCTCCAGGTCCTCCCGGTCGCACCCCTCGCCGACGGTGCCGCGCCCGAACAGTCCCGCGTGGTCGCCGACGACCAGGATCGCCACGTCCGCCGCGGCGGCGGTGGCCACCGCCTCGTCGAAGCCGGACCGGTCCTCGGAGTCCACGTCGCAGCCCCGCGCCCAGCTCACCAGGTCGGCGCCGAACTCGGCACGGGCCGCCGCGAGGACCGTCGGCACCTCGATGCCGGTCTCCACGTCGGGGTGCTGGGCCAGCACGTGGTTGAGGAAGGAGTAGCAGCCGAACAGCGCACCCTCCCGGTCCGCGTTCGGCCCGACCACCGCCACCCGCCGCCCGGCCGGCAGCGGGAGTACGCCCTGGTTGGCGACGAGGACGACGGACTTCTCGGCGAGCCGGCGGGCGATCGACCGGTGCTCCGGCGAGTCGAGGTCGACCGGCTGCGGCTCGTCGTCGAAGGTGGCGTCGAGCAGCCCGAGCGCCTCCTTCTGGCGCAGGACCCGCAGCACCGCCCGGTCCACGAGCGCCTCGTCGAGCCGGCCCGACCGCACCGACTCGGCCACCGTCAGGTAGGCGTCGCCGGTCGGCAGTTCGATGTCGACGCCGGCGGTCAGCGCCTGCACCGCCGCGTCGGCGTGGTCGGCCGCGACGTGGTGCAGCAGGTTGAGGAAGGCCACGCCGAAGTAGTCGGCGACCACCGTGCCGTCGAAGCCCCACCGGTCCCGCAGGATCCCGGTCAGCATGGTCGGGTCGGCCGCCACCGGTACGCCGTCGATCTCCGCGTACGAGTGCATGACCGACCGCGCGTCGCCGTCCAGGATCGCCATCTCGAACGGCGGGAGCAGCACGTCGGCGAGTTCCCGGGGGCCGGCGTGCACCGGGGCGAAGTTGCGCCCGGCGCGGGAGGCGGAGTAGCCGGCGAAGTGCTTGAGCGTGGCCAGCACCCCCTGTGCCTGGAGTCCCCGTACGTACGACGTGCCGAGCGTGCCGACGAGGTAGGGATCCTCGGCGATGCACTCGTCGACCCGCCCCCACCGGGGGTCACGGATCACGTCGAGCACCGGGGAGAGCCCCTGGTGGATGCCGAGAGCCCGCATGGACGCCCCGATCGCCTCGGCCATCTCGGTGACGAGTTCCGGATCGCAGGCGGCGCCCCACGCCAGCGGGGTGGGGTAGGTCGCCGCCTTCCACGCGGAGAGCCCGGTGAGGCACTCCTCGTGGACGATCGCCGGGATACCGAGCCGGGTGCCGGTCACCAGGTCGGACTGGAACTTCCACAACCAGGACGCGCGGGCCTCGGCGTCGACCGGTCGGGTGCCGTACGCCCGGGTGAGGTGCCCGAGCCCGTGCCGGGAGAAGGTCTCCAGCTTGCCGACGTCGGCGAACTCGCCCTGCAACGGCGCGACCGTCTCGCCGTCCTCCTTCTCCCAGAAGCCGACGAGTTGGGCGACCTTCTCCTCGATGGTCATCCGCCCGAGCAGCTCACGGACCCGTGCCTCGCCGTCCGGCCGGTCGGACCGGTCGTGCCGGTCGTGGCCCGGACCCGGTTGTGCCGGGACCGGTGCGCCGACCACGCCGTGGACCTCAGTCATGCTGTGCTTTCCCCTTTGTGTTGTGCTGTCGCCGCGTCGGCTCTCGTCGGGCCGCGCCGCTCAGCCCTTGACCGCGCCCTGCAGGCCACCGACGATCTGCTTTTCGGCGAACGTGAAGAAGAGAAGTGCCGGCAGCATTGCCAGCGAGGTGAAGGCGAGGATTCCGGCCGTGTCCGAGGTGTACTGGCTGGAGAAGTTCTGCACGCCCAACGGCAGGGTGTGCAGGCTGGCGTCACCGAGGACCAGCAACGGCAGGAGGAAGGCGTTCCAACTCGCCACGAACGCGAGGATCCCGACGGTGACGAGGGCGGGACGCGACAGCGGGAGCATGATGCGCCAGAGGAACCCGAGCCGGCCGGTGCCGTCGATCGCGGCGGCGTCCTCCAGCTCGCGCGGGATCGCGGAGAGGAAGGGCCGCAGGATCACGATCGTCAACGGTAGTGCGAAGGCGATCTGCGGCAGCATCACCGCGAAGTAGGAGTTGATCAGGTTCATGTCCCGCAGCATGAGGTAGAGCGGCAGGATCGCCGCGCCGGCCGGGAAGAGCAGGCCGAGCGTGAAGAAGGTATAGAGCACCTCACGGCCACGGAAGGTGTAGCGGGCCAGCACGAACGCGGCGCAGACCCCGAGCAGGACGACGCCGAGCGTGGTGCCCAGCGCGATCACGGCGCTGTTGAACGCCTGCGTCCAGAAGCCGCTCTGGGTCAGCACCCGGGCGTAGTTGTCGAAGACCCACGGGTCGGGCAGACCGGCCGGGTTCGCAACGATCTGCGGGGTGGTGCGGAAGCCTCCGATGATGACGTACAGCACCGGGACGATCGACACCGCCGCGACCGCGAGGGCCAGCCCGTAGGTGAGGGGATTGCCCCACGACACCGGGCGACGCCGGCGGGACGGGGACAGGGTGGCGTTGGCGGTCACGTCAGTTCGCCCTTCCGGTCGTGGCACCCTGGATGTCACGGCGCAGCAGGAACCGCTGGAACAGCAGTGCCGCGACGAACGAGATGACGAAGAGGATCACCGCCACCGCGTTGCCGTACCCCCACAGCCGGGCGAAGAACCCGTTGTCCACCATGTAGGTGGCCATGGTGGCGGAGGCCCCGAGCGAGCGGACGGCGGGCACCGAGGTCACCCAGATCACGTCGAAGACCTGCAACGAGCCGATCATCGACAGGAACATCCAGATCCGGATGGTGGGGCCGAGCAGCGGCAGGGTGACGTGCCGTTGGATCTGCCACCAGCTCGCGCCGTCGATGGCGGCGGCCTCGTTCAGCTCCTGCGGCACGTTGGACAGGCCGGCGAGCAGCAGGATGATGGCGAAGCCGACGTACTTCCAGGTGAGCACGAACAGCAGCGTCCAGATGACGATGTCCAGGTCGGCCAGCCAGGCCTGCACCAGGCCGCCCAGCCCGATCGACTGGAGCAGCGCGTCCAGGCTGCCGTTCGGGGTCAGGATCAGCTTCCACATGATGCCGACCGTGACCTCGGCCAGCACGTACGGCACGAAGGCCAGCAGGCGGAACAGGGTGCGGCCCCGGAAGTGCCGGTTGAGCAGCAGGGCCACGCCGAGGGCGACCGGGCCCTGCAACAGCAGCGAGCCGAAGACGATGATGGCGTTGTTGCGCAACGCGTCGAGGAAGATCGGGTCCTGGAACGCCATGACGTAGTTGTCGAACCCGATGTACTCGGTGGGCGGTCCGACTCCACGCCAGCGGAAGAGGCTGTAGTAGAGCGCGAAGCCCATCGGTACGAGGACGAACGTCACGTAGACGACGATCGCCGGGGTGGTGAGACCGATGATCTCGTACCACTTGCGTCGGGTCTCGGCGGCCCGGTCCTTCGAGGGGCGCCGGACGGGCCGGAGCCCCGCCGGCGGCGCGGAGGCACCGCCGGCAGGGTCCAGTGTGGTGGGGTTGGTGGCGGTCACTTGCGCGCGGCCGCCTTCATCGCCTCGACGACCTGCTCGGGAGTCCCGTTGCCAGCGAAGATGGCGACGATCGCGTCGTTCATCGCGTTACCGACGGTGCTGCCGAACGCGGTGTCCAGCCAGAGCTGCACGTAGGTCGCGCCGGTGGTCGCCTCCAGGATGGAGCGCAGGGCCGGGTCCTGGACGCCGTCCTCGGCACCCTTGGCGACGGGCAGGCCGGTGCCGGTCTGCGCGTAGCCCTTCTGCACCTCGGGGCTGACGATGTACTTGAGGAACTCGACGCACTCGCCCGGGGCGTTCTTGGCGCAGGCGAAACCGTCGCCGCCGCCGAGCGCCGCCTTCGGGTCACCGGCGGAGCCGGAGATCGCCGGCACCGGGAACCAACCGATGAACTTGTCGAGCGCCTCCTTGTCGTTGGTCACCGTCTCCAGCGAGCCCTTGTTCCAGTCGCCCATCAGCTCCATGGCGGCCTTGCCGTTGGCGAGCAGACCGTTGGCGCTGGTCGGGTCGTTCTGACCCGGGGTGGCGATGAAGTTGTCCTGGAACGGCGTGGTGTCGATGAAGGCCTTGAGGTCCTGGCCGGCCTTCACGAAGCACGGGTCGTCGAAGACCGTCTCGGCGCTGGCCTTCTTCAGCGTGTCCACCGAGCAGGCGCGCAGGGCGAAGTTGTACCACCAGTGCGCGGCGGGCCACTTGTCACCGGCGCCCAGCGCGATCGGGATCACGTTGATCGCCTTGAGCTTGGTGACCGCGTCGTTGAGCTCCTCGAACGTGGTCGGCGGGGCGGCGATGCCGGCCCGCTCGAACATGTCCTTGTTGTACCAGACGCCCTCGATGCCCATCCGGTACGGCAGACCGTACTGCTTGCCGTCCACCTGCCAGATCTCGGCGGCGCTACCGATGTTGTCGACCTCGGACTTCGCCTGCTCGGTGATGTCCTTGAGGTAGTCGGCCTCGACCTGCTCGCGGATCTCGCCGCCGCCCCACGCCTGGAAGATGTCCGGCGGGTCGTTGCTCAGCAGCGCGGCGGGCAGCCGGGTGCGTTGGAGCTGGTTGGTCTCGATCCCCTCGATCTCGATCGTGACCGTGGGGTGGAGCGCGGTGAAGTCGGCGGCGACCTTCTCCCAGTAGGTCTTGCCGGGCCCGTCCTGGGAGGCGTTGTGCCACCAGGTCAGGGTCACCGGGTTCTTGAACAGCTCACTCTCCGGAGCTTCGGACTCACCCCCGCCGCCACATCCGGCGGCAAGCAGTGCGGTGGTGATGGACAGCGCTATGGCGGTGGTTACGCGGCGCTTCAAAGCCATCGGTATCTCCTCGACGTATCAGTCGCGGTGCTCGGCCTGCCGGCGAGTTTTACAGCCGTGTAACTCAGTGTCAATCGGTGTCGATAACGTTTTCGACTCGCCGTCGGCAGCGCTCGTCGAGCCCTCTATCATCGTCGGCGTGGCGTTCCCGCAGCGTGTCAACATGTCGGACGTGGCCCGAGCGGCCGGCGTCTCGGTCGCGACTGTATCCAAGGTGGTGAATGGCCGGTACGGCGTGGCGCAGGCGACCGTGGAGCGGGTTCAGCAGGTCATCCACCAACTCGGCTACGAGGCCAGCCTCGGCGCGCAGAGCCTGCGCAGCCACCGTACGAACGTGCTGGGGATTCTGGTGGCCGAGTTCGAACCGTTCTCCACCGAGTTGCTCAAGGGCGCCTCGTCGGAGGTCACCGGCACCGGTTACCAGTTGCTGGCGTACTCCAGCGGTGACGTGGCCGGTGCCGCCGTCGGCTGGGAACGACGCTCCCTGGCCCGGCTCTCCGGGACGCTCATCGACGGCGCCGTGATCGTCACCCCCACGGTGGTGGAGACCAAGCAGGGCTTCCACGTGGTGGCCGTCGACCCGCACACCGGGCCGTCCGGCCTGCCCACCGTCGACTCCGACAACTTCGCCGGTGCCGTGCTCGCCACCAACTACCTGCTCTCGCTCGGCCACCGCCGCATCGGGCACATCTCCGGCCGCGCCGACCTGGAGTCGTCCCGCCTGCGCGAGGCGGGCTTCCGGCAGGCCATGGCCGACGCGGGCGTGACCGTGGACGAACGGCTCGTCCGCGTCGGTGGGTTCCGGATCGAGAGCGCCGCCGGCACCGCCGCCGAACTGCTCGCCCTCCCCGACCGGCCGACCGCGGTCTTCGCCGGCAACGACCTCTCCGCCATCTCGACCATCGACGTGGCGCAGAGCATGGGCCTGTCGGTACCGGACGACGTCTCCGTGATCGGCTTCGACAACGTCCCGGAGTCGGCGCTGACCAACCCGCCCCTGACCACCATCATGCAACCGATCCAGCGGATGGGCGCCGAGGCGCTGCGGCTGCTCGTCGACCTGATCGCCGGTGTGGAGCGCGACTCCCACATCCGGCTCCCCACCGAACTCGTGGTCCGCGCCTCCTGCCGCCCGTTCCCCGCCTGACGCCGCCCGGCGGGGCATTCGCCCGTCCTCGCACCATCTGACGACAGGTATCACCGGCCCGGTTACCGGCTCCTGAAGAACGTCATCGCGCCGAAACGGTACGGACACCCACCGTGACCGGCGCACGCTCCTTCGATAGGAGAACCTGTCATGAGCAGTGCAGGAAGACGGGTCCGCCGCGCCACGGTGGTCGGGCTCACCGCCGCGATGCTGACCGGCCTGCTGGCCGTCACCGCCGCCGCCGCGGTGCCGGTCGAGGCGGTCCCGGCCGCCGCCGCAGCCGCCCGGACCGACGTCTACATCAAGGACACCACCGCCGACGTCGGAGTCGAGCCGCACGCGCTGAACCCGCTCTGGGCCAGCCCCGACATCAAGGTCTGCCCCACCGCGATCGAGTGCGCCGTCAGCCAGAACCCGATCGTCGGCGTCACCAACTACCTCTTCATCAAGCTGCGCAACCCCGGCCCGTACGGCTCGGGCGGCAGCAGCGGGGTGCTCCGCGTCTACCGGACCACGCCGGGGGGCGGCGCGGTCTGGCCGACCCACTGGACCCAGATCGGCGCGGCCAACGTGGTCGCGTTCGCGGGCGTCACGACGGTCACCATCCCGTGGACCGGAGTCCCCGGGCCGGGGCACTTCTGCCTGCTCGCCCGCTGGGTCTCCGCGACCGACCCGATGACCTTCGAGGGCCCGGACATCAGCACGAACACCCGGTACAACAACAACATCGCATGGCGCAACGTCGACTCGGTCCGGCTCACCGCGGGCGGACCGTCGGTCGTGCGGCCCTTCGCCATCGGCAACTCGCTGACCGTACCGTCCCGGAACGAGGTCGTCTTCGCGGCGGCCGAGCCGCTCCAGGCGATCGGCGGCCGGGTCGTCGTCGACCTCGGCCCAGACCTCTTCGAGCGCTGGCGGGCCGGGGGTGCGGTCGGCACCGGCGTCCGGGCGGTCGGCCGGACCCAGGTCGAGATCGTCGAACCCACCAAGGCCAGCCTGGGCAACCTGGCGCTGAACCCCGGTGAGCGGGCGGAGTTCTCGCTGCTCTTCTCCGCTGCGGCGGACAGCCAGCGGGAGATCTCCTTCACCGTGACCCAGTTCGGCCCGGACAGCAGCGGGGCCCGGTCGACCGACCTCGGCGGTGTGCAGTACCTGATCAGCACCGGCAGGCAGGGCTAACTCGCACCGCGTCGCGGGGGTCGTGGGTCGAGGGGGCCCACGACCCTCGTGACGTCAGCGCAGGCAGACCCAGTCGGTGGCCACCGCGTACTCGCCGCTGTAGGCGCGAAGCTGCACCGGGCCGGTCGGCGGCACCCCGAGCGAGAAGAGACCCACCGCGTCGACCGTCGCCTCGTCGTAGATCCCGCTCACGGTCCGGGCGCTGACCCGGCCACGACCGGCCGGTGAACACTGGCCGACGATGCCGGCGTCGCTCACCTCGATCTCCAGGACGATCCCGTCGCCCCGGAAGCACAGGCTCCGCGCCGAACCGGACGAGCGGGTGAGCCCGGCCGGCTCCGCCTCGAGCGCCGAGTCGAAGGTCAGCTCGGCCAGGGCCAGCCCGGTGTCCGTCGTCCGCTCGGCGAACGCCGCCCGCGCCGCCGCCAGATGGCCCTCGGGCACTCCCGTGGAGTCCCAGAGCGCGGCGACCAGTTCGGCCGTGAACCTGTCGTCATCGACCGGCGGCCACGGCTCCATCGCGTTCACCCCCCTGCCGTCCGGTGTCCGGGCACGGCCCGAGGTACGGCGCCAGCGCCTCGCAGCCCCGCAGCCTCCGCAGGCAGCGGGCCTGGGTCGGGCCGATGCTGCCGACCGGTACGCCCAACCGGTCGGAGACCTGCCGATAGCTCGGTGGCGGCTCGGCGATCAGCAGGGCGAGTAGTTCCTGGCACCGGGGCGGTAGCTGGGCGAAGCCCTCCCGCAGCGCCTGCCGCCGTTCCGCCCGCAGCAGGTCCTCGTCCGGCGGCGCGGCGTCCGCCCAGGTCCCGTGGTAGGCGTCGAGCGCACCGTCGGACGGGTCGACGGGTTGGGTCCGCCGGACGAGGCGGGACATCCGGTAGCACTCCCGCCGGGTGGTGACGGCCAGCCAGGCCGCCAGCGCTTCCGGTTCGCGGACCTGCTTCAGGTGCTCCACCAGGCGCAGCCACACGGTCTGGTTGACATCCGCCGCGTCGGCGCCGCTCAGGTCGTGCGACCGGATCACCGAGTACACCAGCGGGGTGTACCGGCGCACCAGCTCGGCCCAGGCCGACTCGTCCCCGTCGGCGGCGGCGGCGACCAGGACGCGTACGCTCCGGTCGGTCGCCACGGCACCGCTCGGGGGCTCCGCTGCGCCGCTCACGCGACGAGCACGCCGTAGTCGGGGTGCCAGCGCGGTGCCGCGAGCAGGGCCAGCCGGGCCGCGTCGGCGCTCAGGCCACCCGCGCTCATCAGGGCGGCGAGTCGGCCGGCGACGTGTGCGGTGGCGAACGACGTGCCGGCCCAGGTGGCGTACCGGTGGAACAGCCGGGTCGGTCGTCCGGGCAACGGCAGCCGCCCCTCGACGTACGTGCTGTCGCGGCGGCCGAGGGCGCAGGCGTCGACCCATGGCCCCCGACCGCTGTAGTCCGTCGGCACCACCGCACCTGCGGCACCCGTCTCGACGGCCCCGACCGCGAGCACGCGGTCCAGCGCGGCCGGCCAGACCGGACGGTCGACACCGGCGTTGCCCGCCGCCGCCACCACCGCCGTCGCCTGCGGCATTGCCGCCAGCGCGTTGGCCAGCGGCACCGAGGGCCGGTCGTCGAGGGTGAAGCCGCCCAGGGAGAGGTTCACCACCGACACCTCGGCCGAGAGTCGGCTCAGGGCGGCCACCAGCATCGACTCGTCCCCGACCCCGGTGGGCGTCAGCGCCGTCTCAGGGTCGAGGCGTACGCCCGGGGCGGCCTGCCGCACCACCCCGGCGACGAACGTGCCGTGACCGCCCTGCGGGGCGAGCACGTCGGTGTGCACGTAGAGCGGGTCCTCGTCGTCGACCTCCGGCAGGTACGCGCCGCCGAGCCACTGCGGGTGTCGGCTGCCGGCCTGGCGGCAGATGCCGGTGTCGCAGATCCCGACCGTCACCCCCGCGCCCTCGGCGAGCCGGGCCGGGTCCGGCGGCGGCAGTGCGGCAAGCGTCCGGGGCGGCCCGCCCGGGTTGCCCATGATGTTGCCGAGCCCGAGCAGGACGTGGTGCGGTTGGACCACGGGCACCGGCGCTCCGGGCCACTGTCGGGGATCGCGCAGCTTCGTCACGAGCGTGGGGATGTCGGCCTCCCCGGCGAACACCAGCCGGGCGACACCGGCGAAGCCGACGCCGAACGTCACCGGGTTGCCGCTGGCCCTGAGCCAGGCGGCGACCCGCTGGGCGTCGGCGGGAGCGGTGAGCAACTGCCGGGGCCGGTACAGCATCTCCCGGCCCGGCGCGGCGTACCGCCGCACGTTGCGGTCGGCGTCGAGCATCTCGGCGAAGGCGAGCTGGTACGCCCTGTCGTCGGCGGCGGTGTCGTCGCCGAGTGCCGACGCCGGCCGCGCGGTGGAGGCCAGTGGCGCCGCCACCGTGGCCAGTGCGGACACCGCCAGGAGGCGCCGTCGGGACAGCCGGGTGCTGACGGGTGGTGCGACGGGACGGTCGGGCAGCAAGGGTCCTCCCCCAGACGACTCGGGAGGCGGCACGTCACTGGTGGTGGTGCGGCGGATTCCCGGTCTCCGGTCAATTCTTCCCTTTGATCGGCGCATGTCAATGCCAAGCGCATACTCACCGCCACCTGTCGACCACTCGGCGGGACATCGACGATACTCAACGGGTGGTGAACTCTCCGCCGGTGCCCGACAGCACCACCGGCGGCGTCGATACCGCCCAGGCGGCACTCGACGCCGTCCAGCGCCGCCCCAGTGACGCGATCATGATCGCCGAACGGGTGCTCGCCGCCGGAACCGACGACGACGAGCGCTCGACCGCCGACCGCGCCATCGGTCTGGCGCTGCGCGAACTCAACGACCTGGCCGGCGCCCGGCGCCACCTCCGTCGGGCGGTGCGCAGCGCGGGCACGGCCCGGACCCGGGCGCTGGCCCGGATGAGTCTCGGGTACGTCCTGGCCAGCTCGGGGCACACCGCGGCGGCGCTGCGGGCCGTCACCGCCGCGCTGCCCGACCTGACCGGAGCCGACGCCGGTCGCGGCCGGATGCAACGGGGGGTGGTGCTGCACTACCGCGGCAGATACGACGAGGCGGTGCGGGACTACGGCCTCGCCATCGACATCGCCCAACGCGAGGGCGACCTCCTGCTGGAGGCACGCGCCCGCAACAACCGGGGCCTGCTCAACGCCCACCGGGGCACCACCGGCGGCGCCGACGACCTCTCCCGGGCGGCGACCGCCTTCGACCGGCTCGGCCTGGACCTCGCGGCGGCCGACGCTCGCTGGAACAGCGGGATCGCGGCCGGACGACGCGGCGACATCGCGGCGGCGCTGCGCTGCTTCGCCGCCGTCGGCGAGGAGTACCGACGCCTCGCCGTGCCCCGGCCGGCGCTGCTGCTGGACCGGTTCGAGTTGCTGCTGTCGGTGCCCCTGGTCGACGAGGCGGTGCAGGTCGCCGCCGTGGCGATCCAGGAACTGCGCCGCCGTGGCATGGCCTCCGACCTGGCCGAGGCGCTGCTCGCCCAGGCACGGGCCGCGCTGCTCGCCGGTGACCTGGCCACCGCCGCCGAGGCCGCGGCCGCCGCCCGGACCCGGTTCCGGCGGCAGGGCCGCCGCACCTGGGCCGCGTTCGCCCGGCACGTCGAGCTACGCGCCGAGGCCCGCCGGGGCACCCGGACCCCGGCCCTGCTCACGGCGATGACGCGGACCGCCGACCAGCTCGACGGCACGGGGTGGGCCGACCCCGCGCTGGTCACCCGCATCGACGCCGGACTACTGGCCAGCGCGGTGGGTCGCCCCGACCGTGCCCTGGCCCTGTTCACCGTCGCCGCCCGCGCGCGGACCCGGGGCACCGCCCCGCGACGCGCCCAGGGCTGGTACGCCCTGGCGCTGTCGCGTCGACTGGGCGGTGACGAAGCGGGTGCGGCCCGCGCGCTCCGCCGTGGACTGGGCGTGCTCGACCGGCACCGGACCTCGCTCGGCGCCACCGAACTGCGGGCCAGCAGCGGGGCGTACGGGCAGGAACTGGCGGCCGAGGGGCTGGACATCGCGATCCGGGCCGGCGCGCCGGCACAGGTCCTCGCCTGGGCCGAGCGGTGGCGGGCCAACGCGCTGCGCATGCGGCCCGCCCTGCCGCCCGACGATCCCGACCTGGTCGCGGCGCTGGCCGAACTACGGCTCGTCAGCGGTCTCCTGGAGGACGCGGTCCTGGCCGGACGTCCGGTACGCGCCCTGCGCGGTCGGCAGACCCGACTCGAACAGCGCATCCGGGACCTGGCCCGGCGGGTGCCCGGCGCGGCCGGGGTGACCGCCCCGCCCGGCGTACGCCGACTGGCCGACCGGCTCGGCTTCCGCGTCCTGGTCGAACTCGTGGCCCACGGCGACCGGCTCAAGGCGGTGCTGGTCCGCGACGGCCGGGCCAGCCTGCACGACCTCGGGCCGCTCGCCGAGGCGGCGAGGCTGGCCCGATGGCACCGGTTCGGACTGCGCCGACTGATCGTCGGCGGGGATCCGACCGCCGCACGGGTCGGGGCCGCCCACGCCGCGGCGGCGCTCGACAGTCAACTCTTCGATCCGTTGCGGCCCCGCCTCGGCGACCGGCCCCTGGTGATCGTCCCGGTCGGTGTCCTGCACTCGGTGGCCTGGGCTGGGTTGCCCACCTGCGTCGGACGCGCCGTCACGGTCGCCCCCTCCGCGACGGCCTGGCTCCAGGCGGACCGGCGGACCACGTGGGCGGGCCCGCCGGTGCTCGCCAGTGGGCCGCGCCTGGCCGCCGGGCGGGCCGAGGTCGAACGGCTCGCCGAGGTGTTGCCGGGCGCCCGGCCGCTCGTCGGGCCGGACGCCACCGCCGGTGCGCTGACCGCCGCGCTGGACGGCGCCGGGATGGTGCACATCGCGGCCCACGGCACCTTCCGCGCCGACAACCCCCAGTTCTCCACACTGGAGCTGGCCGACGGGCCGCTGTTCGCCTACGAGTGGGAGCGGGTCGCCCGGCCACCCGGCTGCGTGGTGCTCTCCGCCTGCGAGTCGGGGCTGACCGACGTACGCCCCGGCGACGAGATCATGGGTTTCGCCGCGGTGCTGCTGGCCCTGGGCACCCGGTGCCTGATCGCCACCGTCCTGCCGGTGCCCGCCGAGCCCACCACCGCGCTGATGGTGGACCTGCACCGACGGATGTGGGCGGGCGCCCGCCCGGCCTCGGCCCTCGCCGACGCCCAGCAGGCGTTCGTCGCCACCGGCGACAGCACCGCCCGCGCCACCGCGGCCGCGTTCGTCTGCCTGGGCGCCGGCTGACCGGGTGCCCCTAGGGCGCAGCGCCGATCAGCGTGGCGGCGGTGGCGCGGTCCAACTCCCCGTCGGCGACGACGACCCGATAGCGGCCGTGCCGGCTGGTGCCGGCCGGGATCGTCGTGGTCTCCTCGAACGCGAACGCCACGCAGACCCCCGGGTACATGGCGGTCCGCACGAACCACCGGTCGCCCGGCCCGAGACCACTGAACACCAGGGTGTACGCCGGCCCGCCCGGCGCCCTCGCCCGCATCGCCACCCACGGCTCGTCGCAGCCGTTGACCGTCTCCTCACCGTCCCGCTCGGCGGTGAACACCTCCGGTGGCCCGTCCGCCACCGCCCGCCAGAAGAAGCCGCCGTAGCCGGCCCCGCCGGGGCGGCCGTTGGTGGCCGGGCTACCCAGCGTCACCTGCCGGTCGGCGGGAGCGGTGAGGGTGCTGGTCACCTCCAGCAGCCAGGCACCGTCGCGGCCCGCTGCGGGCGTCGAGCCCGGGGGGCCGGGCAGCGCCGAGGCGGTCAGGGTGCGCCGCTCGGTGAGCAGCACCGCGCCGGACGGATCGCGCCAGTGCAGCCGGTGGTCGAGCCGGTCGGGTGAGCGGTGCTCCCATCCGGCGTGCGCGATCCGGCCGTGGTCGGCGCGCCAGGTGTAGCCGACGTCGCGGACGTAGGTGCGTCCGCCCCAGAGGTTGGTGCCGTCGACGTCCTGCACGGCCAGCGAGGCGCCGAGGTGCCAGACGTGGTCGGCCGGGAGCGCGTCGGTCACCGGCACGCCGGCCAGGGTGCGTACCGGGTGCAGGTAGGGCCGGGGCCCGTGCGTGGCGTCGAGGTCGGGCGCGAGCACGTACCGGGCGACCGGTGTGCCGGCGACCATCAGGTGCGGATCGCCGTCGGTGGCGGGCGTACCGGCGACCGGGTCGGCGGCGGTCACGACAGCTCCGCCTCGGCGACCGGCCGGCGGCGGGCCACGGCGTGCACCGCGGCCAGCGCGTACCCGGCGAGGATCGGCACCGCGACCGGGGTGACCAGCACGCCGAGCAGCGCGGCGACCACGGTGGTGCCGGCCAGCGCGGCCCAGTGCGCGGGGTGGTCGAGGCAGGCCCGGGCGGCCCGGCTGGCGGCCGACCGCCAGCCGGTGCCGCCGGTCGAGCCCACCTCGACCACGACCGCGGCGGCGTAGCCGAGCAGGCCCGCCGCGACGACGGTGGTGACGCTCAACGCCAGCGCCCCGCCAGGCACCCGACCGGTGGCCAACGCCACCAGGTCGGCGGCGAGCAGGCCGACGACGGCGAGCCCGAGCAGCGCCACCGGCAGGCCCGGCAGCAGTCCCCGGCCGAACCGGGAGAACGTCTGCCGGGCCGTCGGCCAACTGCCGGTGGCCAGCCAGTCGTGCACGGCCGCGCTGGCGGTGCCGACCGCGGCACCGGCGGTCACCACCGGCACCGAGGCGAGCACCGTCAGGATGCCGACCAGCGCCAGGTCGGCGGCGTCGCGGACGGTATCCCGCCAGTCGCGGCGCGGCAGGCGCCGGTCGTGGCCGTCGTCAGCCCTTGAGTCCACTGGTGTTGATCCCCTCGACGAGCATCCGTTGGAAGGCCACGAAGAACACGAAGACCGGCAGCAGGGACAGCACCGACATGGCGAACATCGGTCCCACCGCGCTCTGGCTGGTGGAGTCGATGAACAGGGTCAGCGCCACCGGCACCGTGTAGTCGCTCAGGCTGGACAGGAAGACCAGTTGCCGGAAGAAGTCGTTCCAGGTCCAGATGAACGAGAAGATCGCGGTGGTGACCAGCGCGGGCCGGCTCAGCGGCAGGATGACGTACCGGAAGATGCCGTACGCGTTGGCGCCGTCGATCCGGGCGGCCTCGTCCAGCTCACGCGGGATGCTCCGCATGAACTGCACCATCAGGAATACGAAGAACGCCTCGGTGGCCAGGAACTGCGGGATCAGCAGTGGGAGGTACGGCCAGTCGCCGCCGACCAGGCCGAGGCTGCGGAACAGGATGTACTGCGGCACGATCAACACGTGCCCCGGCAGCAGCAGGGTGCCGATCATGACGGCGAACCACATCCCACGCAGCCGGAACTTCAACCGGGCGAAGGCGTACGCGGCCAGCAGGCAGCTCACCGCGTTGCCGACCACGGTCAGCAGGCTGACCATGGCGCTGTTGAAGAAGAACCGGCCGAAGCTGACGTCGAAGTTGCTCCACCCGTTGGTGTAGTTGCCCGGGGTGAACCTCTCCGGCAGCAGCCCGATGTTGTTGACGATCTCCTGCTGCGACTTGAACGACGTGCCGATCATCCAGATCAGCGGGTAGAGCACCACCGCGACGATGGCCAGCAGCACGATCAGTCGCAGCCAGGAGCGGCTGCGTGGGCGTTGCGGGCGGGTCGCCACGGGGGGCGCCACGGTGCTCGCCACCATCAGCGGTCCTCCCCGTCGGAGTAGTGCACCCAGAACCGGCCGGTGCTGAAGAAGACGACCGTGATCAGGGCGATGGCGATCAGGAACACCCAGGCCATCGCGGAGGCGTAGCCCATCTCCAGGTCGGTGAAGCCGGTGATGTAGAGGTTCAGCGTGTACATCAGGGTCGAGTCGACCGGCCCGCCGGTGCCGTTGCTGAGCACGAACGCGGCGGTGAAGCCCTGGAAACCGTTGATGGTCTCCAGCACCAGATTGAAGAAGATCACCGGGGAGAGCATCGGCAGCGTCACGTTGACGAACTTCCGGAACTTGCCGGCACCGTCCACCGACGCGGCCTCGTACAGCTCGGTCGGCACCTGCTTGAGCCCGGCCAGGAAGATCACCATCGGTGCGCCGAACTGCCAGATGGCCAGCACCATCAGGGTCTCCAGGGCCCAGTCCGGGTCGTTGACCCAGGGCTTGCCCTCGATGCCGAACAGCGCCAGGAAGGAGTTGAACGCACCCTCCCGGTTGAACATGTTCACCCAGACGATGGCCAGCGCCACGCTGCCGCCGAGCAGCGACGGCAGGTAGAACAGACCCCGGAACAGCCCGACCCCGCGCCAGGCCCGGTTGAGCAGCAGCGCCACCCCGAGCGCCGCGGCCAGTTTCAGCGGTACGGCGATCAGGGCGAAGCTGAGCGTGACCCGGACCGAGTGCCACCACGACGGGTCGCTGGTGAACATCCGTTCGTAGTTGGCCAGCCCGACCCACTCCACCTCGGACCAGGGGGTGAGGATGTCGTAGTTGGTGAAGCTGAGGTAGAGCGACAACAGCATGGGCATCGCCGTGATGGCCATCAGACCGATGAGCCAGGGCGACAGGAAGACGTAACCGGCCAGACCTTCCGCGTGCCGGTTCCGTGCGGGGCCCCCCCCGGGGGGGGGGGGGCGGGCGGGCCCCCCCCCCCCGGGGGGGGGGGGGGGGGGCCCGGGGCGGGGCCCCCCCAGCGGCCCGACGGGGGGGCGGCGGGGGGGCGGGG
>NZ_JBITKL010000009.1:242986-258311 GCF_044460945.1 Micromonospora sp. NPDC049903 | reverse complement strand
GGGGGGGGCGGGGGCGGGGGGGGGCCCCCGCCCGCCCCCCCGCCCCGGGGGCGGGCGGCGCGCCCGCCCCCCCCCCCCCCGCCGGCGGCGCCCCCCCGCCCCCCCCCCCCCCCCCCCCCCGCGGCGACCGACCGTCGCCGGACCGGTGCGACGCGGGCCGCCGGCCGTCTGCGCTCCGAGCGCCTCGCACCGTACGTCCTGGTCGCCCCCGCCGTGCTGATCATCGTGGTGTTGCGGCTGTATCCGCTGCTGCTCGGCGTCAACTTCTCGTTCACCGGGGACGGGGCGCGCGACGGCACGGCGGTGGGCGTCGACAACTACCGGGAACTGCTGGCCGACCCGCTGTTCCGTACCGCGCTGGGCAACGTCGGGTGGCTGGTGCTGTTGCTGCCGGTGGCGGTGGCGATCCCCGGCCTGCTGGCGACCTTCATCTACCTGCGGGTCCCCGGGCACCGGCTCTACCGCAGCGTCTACTTCTTCCCCGCCGTGCTCTCCCCGGTCATCGTCGGCGCGATCTTCAACCTGCTGCTCGCGGTGGACGGCCCCCTCAACTCCCTCCTCGGCCCGGCCGGTGTCGGCCCGATCGACTGGCTCGGCGACCCGGACATCGCGATGTTCGTCGTGGTCGGCGTGCACGTCTGGGCCACCTTCGGGATGTCCCTGGTGGTCTTCCTCGCCGGCTTCGCGACCCTCGACGCCGCCCTGCTGGACGCCGCCCGGGTGGACGGGGCCTCACTGCCCCAGGTCATCCGGCACGTGATCGTCCCGGGGCTGTCCCGGACCATCCAGTTCGTCTTCGTGACCACGATGATCGGGATGTTGACCTCGATGTTCGGGCTGCTGTTCGTGATGACCAGCGGCGGCCCGGAGGGATCCACCTACCTGCCGGAGTACTACATCTGGATCCAGCAGGGCCAGATGAACCGGCCCGCCCTCGCCTCGGCCGCCTCGACGGTCCTCTTCGTGATCATGCTCGTGGTGGGGCTGGTGCAGATCAAGCTGCTCAGCCGGGCCGGAAGGGAGAACTGATGTCCCGCCTGCGGCCGGGGCGGTGGCTGATCGCCGTCCCGATGCTGGTGCTCGCCCTGGCGACGATCTACCCCCTGCTGTTCACCGCGAACGTGGCGATGAAGACCCGGCGCGACTACATCCTCGACCGCTTCGCCCTGACCGACACGCTGCGCTGGGACAACATCGAGACGGCGTGGAGCAGCGTCGGCATGAGCCGATACTTCGTCAACTCGGTGATCGTGGTGTCGTCGTCGGTGCTCCTGCTGCTCCTGCTCGGCTCGATGGCCGGTTTCGCGCTCAGCCAGATCCGGTTCCGCGGGTCGCGGGCGCTGTTCCTCGGCTGCCTCGCGGGCCTCTTCGTGCCGTTTCAGGTGATCATGGTGCCGCTGGCCCGGATCATGGCCGACACCGCGCTCATCGACACGTACCCCGGGTTGATCATCGTCTACGTCGCCCAGTTCCTGCCGTTCACCGTCTTCCTGATGACCAGCTACTACCGGTCGATCCCGCCGGAGGTCATCGACGCGGCCCGGATCGACGGCAACAGCCTCTACGGCGTGTACCGCCGGATCATGCTGCCGCTGGGCACCCCGGCGCTGCTCTCCGTCGGCATCCTCAACGCCCTGTTCTGCTGGAACGACGTCCTGATGTCACTGGTCATGATGCCCTCGGCCGACCAGCGCACCCTGATGGTGGGCGTGACCTCGCTGCGCGGGCAGTACTCCGACGACATCCCGACCTTCGCCTCCGGGGTGCTGATCGCCGCGCTCCCCGTCCTGCTGGTCTATCTCTTCCTCCAGCGCCAGATCGCCGACGGCGTCGCCGCCGGCTCCACGAAGGGCTGACATGCGGATCACCGGATATCGGACGCTCACCACGGTGCAGGAATGGGGACGTCCCGTCGGTGACGCCAACGGCGTCTTCGCCGACGGGGTGGTGCCGGTGTCGATCGTCGTCGTCGACACCGACGAGGGGATCTCCGGAGTCGGCCTCGGTCCGCACGTGGAGATCGAACGGATCTTCGCGGCCGTCGACGGCGAGGACCCGCGCGCCGTCACGACGCTCTACGACCGGATGCTGCGCCACAGCTTCAAGGCCGGACACGCGGGCACCGTCTTCGGCACCATCGGCGCGCTCGACACCGCCCTCTGGGACATCAAGGCGCAGGCCGCCGGCCAGCCGCTCTGGCGGCTGCTGGGCGGACGCGACCGGCGGGTGCCCGCGTACGCCTCCGGTCTGGACATCGGCCTGACCGACGACGAGCTGGTCGACACCTACCGCGCGTACGCCGCGCACGGGCTGCGCGCCGCCAAGCTCAAGGGCGGTCTGGACATCGCCCGCGACCGGCATCGCCTGGGCCTGGTCGAGCAGGTGCTGACCGAGGCCGGGCACGGACGCCGACCCGGTCTGATGCTCGACGTCAACGAGGCGTGGACCCGCAAGCAGGCCGTCCGCCACGTCGGCGAACTCGAACGCACCCTCGACCTGATCTGGATCGAGGAGCCGGTCCGCCGGTGGGACGCCGAGGGGCTGGCCGCGGTCGGGCGGGGCGTGCGGGCCTCCGTCGCCACCGGCGAGAACCTCACCGGGCTGGAACAGTACCGCCCGCTGATCGCCGCCGGGGCGGTCGACATCGTCCAGACGGCCGCCGTCTGGGGAGTCACCCACTTCCTGCGTACGTCGGCCCTGGCGCACGCCCACGACCTGCCGGTCAGCCCGATCGGCAACAGTCCGGTCGGGCTGCTGCACGCGGCGACGTCGGTGCCCAACCACCTGACCAGCGAGTTGCAGGACCTGCGTCCACCGCTCGGCGTCACGCTCGACCTGCACGTGGAGGACGGTGCCTTCGTCCTCGGCGACGCGCCGGGCCTCGGCGTCCGCGTCGACGAGCGGGCGATCCGCGCCTGCGTCCGGCGTCCGGCGGCCCGCAGCACCGAGGGGCCCGACGTCCGGCCCGTGTCGGCGGGACGGCGACTGCTGCCGGAACACGGCGCTCCGGCACCGACCCGGACGGCGTACCTGCCGACCGGCGCGACGGTGGGCGGCGTGAACGGCCACGGCGGACGTGCCGGCGCACCGCTGGCCGAGTCCGACGGCCGCTGAGCCGCACCGGCGCGCGTACCCCCGGATTCTGTCGACGACCCTGACGGCACGGCGATCGGGACCGGCTCCCGTGGTGCGGAGGCCGGTCCCGACCGCTGTCATCGGCGGGTCAGCGTCGCGGTCGTCAGGCCGCGCCGAACCGCCACTGCTGGTTGGTGCCGCCGTGGCAGGTCCACTGCACCAGCCGCGCGCCGTCGGTGGTGGCGGCGCCGTTGACGTCCAGGCACAGGCCGCTCAGCACGCTGCGGACCGTGTAGACGCCGCTGGTGCCGGTCGCCGTGACGGTGAACTTCTGCTGGTTGCCGGTGCCGCAGGTGGCCTGCTGGAGGAAGGCACCCGCGCTGGTGGACGAGCCGACGATCTCCGCGCACTTGCCGCTGTGCACCGCCTTGAGCGTGACGGCACCGTTGCCGGCGTCGACCGCCTGCCACTTCTGGTTGTTCCCACCACTGGCGGCCCACTGGTGGATCTGGGCGCCGTCGGCGGTGGAGACCCCGTTGACGTCCATCACCTTGCCGCTGTGCTGCGCGGTGAGGGTCCAGGTCCGCCCGGCCACCCCACCGGTGCCGCCGACACCGACCCCCGCACCGCCGAAGGTGTGCGAGTCCAGGTCGAACCAGTTGTTACCGCTGCCCTTGAAGACCAGGTACAGGGTGTGCGTACCGGCCAGGGCGGTGACGTTCACCGGTGGTGTCGACTGGTAGTTGTCCCAGCCGCCGGTGGCCGGCACCGGCGTGGTGGCCAGCAGCGTGCCGGTGGCGGAGCCGGCCCGCAGCTCGATCGTGCCGCCGCCGGACGGTGACGACAACCGGTAGCTGACCGTGGTGATGCCGGAGAGGCTCATCGGGGTGAAGGCCACCCAGTCGTTGTTGGAGATGTCGCCGACCCGCTTGCCGCTCTCCGCCCCGGCCTGGTCGACCACCCGGGTGCCGGACTGGCTGCTGTAGTACTCGGCCTGCTTGTGCTTGGGCTGGAGGATCACCTGTGCGTGCCCGGTCAGCGGTGCGGCCCCGCCCGCCCCACCGTTGTCGGTGTAGCGCGCGTTGAGCACATAGAACAGGTTCGCGCCGTCCGGATGCCCGCCGAGCAGGTCGGTGGGGATGGTGCCGGAGCAGCCGGGCAGGTCGGTGGTCTCGTGCGCGTGGTCGTCGTGCCCGAGCGCCGGGTTGAGGATCACCTTGGAGCAGTCGATCGCCGCCCCACCCGGGTCGGAGACGCTGATCTGGTAGGAGACCCGGTCACCGAAGGTGAGCATGCCGCCGTGCGCCGGGGTGGTGATGGTGACCACCGGAGCGGTGTTGCCGACCGTGATCGCCACGTTGGCGAAGCCGGTCTTG
Source organism: Micromonospora sp. NPDC049903 (assembly GCF_044460945.1). NCBI lineage: Bacteria > Bacillati > Actinomycetota > Actinomycetes > Micromonosporales > Micromonosporaceae > Micromonospora > Micromonospora sp. NPDC049903. The sequence continues at coordinate 253,860 of NZ_JBITKL010000009.1, read as the reverse complement.
CCGGTGCTGTCGGTGACCTTGAGCTGGGCGGTGTAGTTGCCGTTGGCGGTGTAGACGTGCGAGGGGTTGGCCGCCGTCGACGTGGTGCCGTCACCGAAGGTCCACTGGTAGCTGATCGTGTCACCGGGGTCGGGGTCCGCCGACCCGGCGCTGGAGAACTGCACGGTCAGCGGCGCGTTGCCGCTGGTGGGCGTACCGGTGGCCTTGGCGATCGGGGACCGACCGCCCTGCACGTAGTCGATCCGGTAGAGACCCGAGTCGCTGTTGCCGCCGCCGAAGTTGGTGCCCCACTCCAGCAGGTAGAGCGATCCGTCCGTGCCGAACTCCATGTCCATCGGCTTGTTGAATCGGGTGGTGGGCAGGAAGGCGTTGGTCCGGGTGACCGCCGTCGCCGAGTCGAAGTGCACCTCCTTGAGGTAGCTGCGCGACCACTCGTAGAAGAAGTGGACCCCGTCGTAGTACGGCGGGAACTTCGTCTGCGACGGGTTCGCCGCGTTGTAGCGGTAGACCGGGCCGCCCATCGGCCCCGAGCCGCCGGAGCCCAGCTCCGGGAAGGTGGTCGAGGTGCCGTAGCCGTACCACATGTTCGGCGCGACCACCGGGCGCAGGCTGGTCAAACCGGTGTTGTTGGGGGAGTTGTTGACCGGGGAGGAGCAGTTGAACTTGGCCCCGACCGCACCGGTGTCCGGGTTGTACGGCGCGTAGGGCTGGTTGTCGCCGTGGCAGAAGGGCCAGCCGTAGTTGCCCGGCGTCTTGATCACGTTCAGCTCGACGAGACCCTCGGGGCCACGGTTGGTGGTCGGCGGGTTCCGGTCCGGCCCGTAGTCGGCCAGGTAGACCCAACCGTTGGCCGGGTCGATGGAGAAGCGGAACGGGTTGCGGAAGCCCATCGCGTAGATCTCCGGCCGGGTCTGCGCGGTGCCCTGGGGATAGAGGTTGCCCGACGGGACGGTGTAGCCGCCGCTCGCCGAGGGCCGGATGCGCAGCAGCTTGCCGCGCAGGTCGTTGGTGTTGCCGGCGGTCCGGGCGGCGTCGAGCATGTGCTTGCCCGACCGCCAGTCCAGCGGCGCGTAGCCCTGCCAGTTGGGGTCGAGGTTCGGCGGCACGTCGTCGCCGGTGCCGATGTAGAGGTTGCCGTCCGGGCCGAATTCCATGTACCCGCCGGTGTGGCCGGGCTCCGGGTACGTCCGGTCGCGGTACGCCGGGATGTCGATCACGGTGACCCCGCTGGACATGTTCAATGTGTCACCGCTCAGCGTGTAGCGGGAGACCCGGTTGATGTCCGTGCTGCTGCTGGCGGGCGAGTGGTACAGGTAGACGTACCCGTTGGTGGCGAAGTTCGGGTCCAGGGCCAGCCCGGTGAGGCCGTCCTCACCGCCGGTGTAGACGCTGAGCGTGCCGGCGGTGACGGTGCTGCTCGTACTCGGCTTGAAGATCTTGATCTGGCCGCCGCGTTGGACGTAGATCACCCGACCGTCGGGGGTCACCGCGAGGGCCATCGGGTCGACGGTGTTGGTGTCCAGCGAGCGCTTCTCGAAGTTGCCCCAGACCGTGCCGCCGCAGTCGCCGGGCTCGTTGCCGGCGGCCCATTTCACCCCGCCGAGCACGTGGTTGCGGAAGTGGGTCTCGCTGTAGGACTCGATGGCGTGGCCCATGGCGGTGGCCCAGACCCGACCGCCACCGACGCTGCGGCACCAGGAGATCGGGTGGTCCGGGCCCATCGCCCGGGAACCCGGGTTGTACGTCCGTTCGTCCGCCGTGACCAGCACGTGCACGTCGCCGCGCGGGTTCTTGTCGAAGTTGTACCACTCCTCGCTGCGGTTCCAGCGGTCCGGCAGGGTGGCGGTGGAGGGGTGCTTCTTGTCGGCCACGATCGCGGTGCCGGGCAGGACGCCGGGGGAGTGCTCCGGCATGTGCGCACCGGCGTTGATGGTCTGGTCCCACCACGGGTACTCGCCCTCGATGCCCATGTCGGTGGCGTTGTGGACGGCGACGATTCCCTTGCCGGAGGCGAGGAAACCCTCCACCGCCTGCCGTTGGGCGGCCGAGGTCCAGACCATGCCGGAGGTCTGGAACATCACGAGGACGTCGAAGGTGGCGAGGTTGGCCGGGGTGAACACGGCCGAGTCCTCGCTGTGCACCACCTCGAAGTTGTTGGCCGCCGCCTGCTGCTGGAACATCGTGACGCCGGCGGGGATGGAGTCGTGCCGGTAACCGGCGGTCTTGGTGAACACCAGGGCCCGGAAGGCGGGAGCCGCCGCCGCCGGGTTCACGACCGCGAAGGTCAGTAACAGACCCGCGATCACTCCGATGATGGATGTCGTGCGACGCATGGCGTCTCCTCGTGGGACGGGCGGGGGATGCGGATGGCGCGCCAACGCTTCCGGTGGTGACACACCGTCATGTCGGACTGAGGTGCCGTCGGGTGGGGGTGGGAAGCCGGAGCGCACCATGCATCGATGCCGTCGGATGTTAACGACGCCATGGATGGTGTCTCCGTGTCGGTGCTGGCTCTCGCGCAGGTGTGTCTTTCCTGGTCCGCGCCGATGGGACGGTGCCCGAAAGTCCCTGGCGGGCGGGGGATTGCGAACTCATACCCGAACATCTATCTTCATACGTGTGATGTTTCGGTCGTGTCAAGCGAAAGTTTGCGCACGACAACACGAAGTGCCGCACCTGGATGACAAAACAGTATCGACCATCCACGCTGGAGGATCTCCGGCGTCGGACGGCACCCGATCTTGGCTACTGACCGTGAGGATCTTCGACGATGTCAGACCGGCGTCCGGCGCCCCTGCTCGCGCTGCGGGGAATCAGCAAGTCCTTCCTCGGCGTCCGCGTCCTCGACGGGGTGGGTCTCGACGTCGCCGCCGGTGAGGTGCACGCCGTCGTCGGCGAGAACGGTGCCGGCAAGTCCACCCTGATGAAGATCGTCTCCGGCGGGTACGCCCCCGACGAGGGCACCGTCGAGCTCGACGGCGAGCCGCGCGCCTTCGGCGGCCCACGCGACGCCCAGCGGGCCGGCATCGGCATCATCCACCAGGAGTTCAACCTGCTGCCGGAACGCACCGTCGCGGAGAACGTGTTCCTGGGCCACGAGCCGACGCGCCGTGGCCTGGTCGACCGCCGTCGGATGCGCGAACGCACCCGGCAACTCCTGGCTTCGGTCGGGGAGACCGCCCTGCCGGCCGACGCACCGGTGGGGCGGCTCAGCGTCGCGCAACAGCAGGTCGTCGAGATCGCCAAGGCGCTCGCCCTGGACGCCCGACTCATCATCATGGACGAGCCGACCGCCGCCCTGGCCGACCACGAGGTGACCCTGCTCTACGCCCTGGTGCGCCGGCTCCAGGAACAGGGCATCGGCATCCTCTATGTCTCGCACCGGCTCGCCGAGGTCTTCGACCTCTCCGACCGGATCACCGTCCTCAAGGACGGCCGCCGGGTGACCACCACGGACACCGCCGACACAGGCGCCGACGACCTCGTCCGGCACATGGTCGGCCGCGAACTGTCGCACTACTACCCGCCGCGCGCCGCCCCCGCCGACGTCGGCGCGGTCCGGCTCACCGTGCGTCGGGGCGGGAACCGCAGACTGCGCGACATCGAGCTGGACCTGCGCGCGGGCGAGGTGCTCGGCATCGGCGGGCTCCAGGGCTCCGGCCGCTCCGCCCTGGCCCGGGCCCTGTTCGGGGCCGCCCCGTTCACCACCGGCGAGGTCAGCCTCGACGGCAGACCGGTCCGAGTGCGCTCTCCGCGTGCGGCGATGCGGGCCGGGATCGCCTACGTCACCGAGGACCGCAAGGGCGAGGGCACTCTCGGCCGCCAGTCGGTGCTCGACAACGCGTTGCTGGCCGGTCGGGCCGCCTTCCCGATCCGCTCCGGCCGGGCCGCGCGCACCGCCCGGATCCGGGAACTGCTCGCCGCCGTCGAGGTCCGCGCCGCCGGTGACCACCAGGAGATCCGATTCCTCTCCGGCGGCAACCAGCAGAAGGTCGTACTGGCGCGGTGGCTCGCCCTGAAGCCCCGGGTCCTGCTCTTCGACGAACCCACCCGAGGCATCGACGTGGGCGCGAAGTCGGCGATCCACGACCTGGTCCGCCGCCTCGCCGCAGAGGGCGCCGCCGTGCTGATGATCTCGTCCGACCTGCCCGAGCTGCTCGGCATGAGCGACCGGATCGTGGTCATGCGCGACGGCCGGATCGCGGGCGAACTGCCCGCCGGCAGCCGCGAGGAGGACGTGGTCGGGCTCGCCCTCGGCACGGTACGGGAGACCGCCGCGTGACCACCCCCGCGCTGCTGCCCGCCCGACGCCCGGTGCCCGGCGTGTTCGTGGCCCTCGCGCTCACCCTGACCATCGGCTGGCTGGTCGTCCTGCTCGACGGCGGTCAACTCGTCAACCAGTCGACGACGGTGAGCCTGCTGCACGTCGCCGCCGGACTGGGCTTCGTCGCCGTCGGGCAGACCCTGGTCATCCTCGGCGGCTCGCTCGACCTCTCGGTCGCGTACGTGGTCAGCCTGAGCACGCTGGTCGCCGCCGAGGCGATGGCCGGTCGGGACAGCGCGATGCTGCCCGCGATCGGCCTGACGCTGCTGGTCTGCGCCGGGATCGGGCTGCTCAACGGCCTGCTCGTCACCGCCGGGCGGATCAACGCGTTCATCGCGACGCTCGGCGTCGGGCTGCTGCTCAAGGGGTACCTCGACAACGGGTACGCCGGCCCGGCCGGCACCACCTCGCCGCCCCTCGTGCAGACCCTCGGCTACCAGCGCGTCGGTCCGGTGCCGGTGGCCTTCCTGCTGCTGCTCCTGGTGGCCGGGGCGGCCTGGTTCGCGCTGGCCCGGACCAGGTTCGGCCACCATCTGCTCGCCGTCGGCGGTGACGAGGAGGTCGCCCGGCTCTCCGGGGTACGCACCGAACGGGTGCGGGTCACCGCGCACGTGCTCTGCTCGCTCTGCGCCGGGATCGCCGGCATCTATCTCGCCAGCCGGCTCGGCTCGGGTGCGCCCCGCGTCGGCTCGGAGGGCCTCTACGACCTGGAGTCGATCGCCGCCGTGGTGATCGGCGGCACCGCGCTGGCCGGTGGCCGGGGCGGCGTGGTCGGCACGGTCGGCGGCGTGCTGCTGCTCGCCACCATCGACGCCGTCTTCAACCAGCTCGCCGTCGACGCGTTCGCCAAGCAGGTGGTCCGGGGCGTGATCATCATCGCGGCGGTGGCCGTCTACGCCCGTCGGACCATGCGGAAGGCGGCCGGGTGAGCACGCAGACCCTCCGGCGTCGGCTCCAACCGGCGCAGTGGACCCGGCCCGGTGGCCTGGCGCCGATCCTCGCGATCCTGGTGGTGCTGCTGGTCCTGATCACCGTCCGCCAGCCCGACTTCCTCAGCCCACCGTCGCTGATGTCGTTCCTCGGCCGCTCCGCGCCGATCATCCTGCTCGCCGCCGGACAGTACTTCGTGATCGTCTGCGGCGAGTTCGACCTCTCCGTCGGCGCCCTGGTCACCGCGCAGGTGGTGGTGGCCGCCCGACTGATCGACAGCGACCCGACGCGGACCTGGCCGGTGGTGCTGGTGCTGCTCGTCGGCGGCGCGCTCGTCGGGCTGGTCAACGGCCTGGTCACCACCCGGCTCGGGGTGCCCTCGTTCGTCACCACCCTCGGCATGTTCCTGATCCTCGTCGGCGCGGTCTACCTCTGGTCCGACGGGGCGCCGAAGGGCGGGCTCACCGAGGAGTTCCGGCAGTACGGCCGGCGCGCCTTCGAGGACGTGCCGCTGCTCGGCCGCGTCCCGTACGCGCTGGTGATCCTGGCGGTCGTCGCCACCGTGGCGGTGCTGCTGACCCGCGCCGACTTCGGGCGGATCCTGGTCGCCGTCGGCGACAACCCGCGCACCGCCCGGCTCAGCGGGGTACGCGTCTGGCGTACCCGCACCGCCGCGTTCGTCCTCAGCGGCCTCGCGGCGGCGGTCGCGGCGATCCTGATCGGCGGCTACAGCGGGGTCTCCTTCCAGGCCGGTGCCGGCCTGGAGTTCGGTGCCATCACCGCCGTGGTCCTCGGCGGTGTGGCGCTGGGCGGCGGCCGGGGTTCGGTCGTCGGCGCGATGCTCGGTGCCACCACCCTCGAACTGCTCTTCGCGCTCATGAACTTCTACGGCATCTCGGGCGCGCTCCGCCCGGCGGTCCAGGGCGTCATCATCCTGGTCGCCGTGGCGGTCGCGGCCCGACGGTCCACGTCCAGATAAAGGGGATCCCGATGAAACGCTCTCTGGCCGCGCTCGGCGCGGTGACACTGCTGGCCCTCGCCGGGTGCGCCACCGACCAACCGGTGGCGAACCCGTCCGGTGCCTCGTCCGCGCCCGCCGGGGCCGGCACCGGCGAGCAGTCCTCCTTCTTTGAGCAGGCCGCCTACGACGCCGAGTTGGCCCTGTTGCAGGCCACGCCGACCGGCCCGGCGGACAAACCGTGGGAGCAGGCGCTCGATCCGGCGATGGTGGACACCGCCTCGTTCAAGAAGGCCGGGCCGCACCGCATCTGCTTCTCCAACGCCGCGCTGAACAACCCCTGGCGTCAGGTCGGCTACAAGACCATGCAGGCCGAGGTGGCCGCACAGGGAGACCGGATCGCCGAGTTCGTGCACGTGGAGGCCGAGGGCAAGGACCAGAAGCAGATCGCCGACATCAACGACCTGCTCGGCCGCGACTGCGACGCCCTGATCGTCTCGCCGAACACGACCGCCACCCTCACCCCGGCGGTGGAGGCCGCCTGCCGCACCGGCCTGCCGGTGATCGTCTTCGACCGTGGCGTCGACACGGACTGCCCGGTGACCTTCATCAACCCCATCGGCGGGTACGGCTTCGGCCACGTGGGCGCCGAGTTCGTCAGCCAGCGGATGAAGCCCGGCGGCAAGCTGCTCGCGCTGCGCATCCTGCCCGGCGTCGACGTGCTGGAGACGCGCTGGGCGGCGGCGAAGGTCGCGTTCGACAAGGCGGGCGTGGACGTCGTCGGCGTCGAGTTCACCGACGGCGACCCGGCCAAGACCAAGAAGATCGTCGACGACTACCTCCAGCGGTACGGCACCATCGACGGCGTCTGGATGGACGCCGGTGCGGTCGCCGTCGCGGCGGTGGAGGCGTTCCAGGACGCCGGCAAGCCGGTGCCGCCGATCAACGGCGAGGACCAGCTCGACTTCCTCAAGGTGTGGAAGGAGGCCGGGCTGACCGCCATCGCGCCGACCTACCCGACCTATCAGTGGCGCACGCCGATCATCGCCGCCCTGCGGATCCTCGACGGCGAGCAGGTCTCCGACCCGTGGAAGCTGCCGCAGCCGACCATCACCCAGGAGAACCTGGACAGCTACCTCGACCCGGACATGCCGCCGCTGCACTACGCGATGTGCGGCTGCACCGACCTGCCCGGGTACCCCCAGCGCTGGAAGTAGGCCATCGGTGTACGAGATCGGCGTCAACCCCTGGGTGTGGGCCTCACCGGTCGACGACGCGGCCCTGGCCGAGTTGGTGCCCCGGATCGCCGGCTTCGGCTTCGACGCGGTCGAGCTGCCGATCGAGCAGCCCGGGGACTGGGACCCGGTCCGGACCCGGGATCTGCTCGCGGCGCACGGGCTGAGTGCGGCAGGTGTCTGCGCCGTCACCCCGCCCGGCCGGGACCTCGTCGACGCCGCACCGGCGGTGGTGGCGGCCACCGTGGCGTACCTGAAGGGCTGTGTGGACAGCGCGGCGGCCGTCGGCGCGCCGAGCGTCGGCGGTCCGGTCTACGCCTCGGTGGGCCGGACCTGGCGGATGACGGCGGCCGAGCGCACCGCCTGTTACGCGGACTTTCGCCGGGCACTGGCGCCGGTCGCCGACTACGCCGGTACGCGGGGCGTCTCCATCGGAGTGGAGGCGCTCAACCGGTACGAGACCAGTGTGGTCAACACGATCGACCAGGCGGTGGACCTGATCGACGGTCTGCCGTCGAACGTCGGCTTGATGATCGACACGTACCACATGAACATCGAGGAGGCCGACCCGTACGGCGCGCTCGCCGTCGCCGGCCCGTACATCAAGCACGTCCAGGTCAGTGGCACCAACCGGGGTGCTCCCGGCAGTGACCACCTGGACTGGCCCCGGCTGTTCGCGGTGCTGGCCGGCACCGGCTACCGGGGTGCGGTCTGCATCGAGTCGTTCACCGCCGAGAACGAGACGATCGCCACCGCTGCGTCCATCTGGCGTCCCCTCGCCCCGTCGCCGGACCGGCTCGCTCTCGACGGGCTGGCCTACCTGCGCGGGCTCCTGGGCTGAGCCGCGCCCATTCGCAGGATCACCACCACCACCCGTCCCAGCCGAAGGAGACCTCCCGTGTCCGGACCGCCTCGTCCCTCCACACCCAGACGGGTGCTGGCCGCGGTGACCACGGTGGCGCTCACCAGCGTGCTCACCGCCACCGTCGTGGCCACCACCGCCGCCCCGGCCCTCGCGGCCACCACCACCCTGTACGCCTCACCGACGGGCAGCGGCAGCGCGTGCAGCGCCGCCGCGCCGTGTTCGTTGACCGGCGCGCAGACCGCCGTCCGCGCTCTGAACAGCGCGATGTCCGGCGACATCGTGGTGCAACTGGCCGACGGGACCTACCGGCTCACCGCGCCGCTGCGCTTCACCGCCGCCGACTCCGGCACCAACGGATACCGCGTGCTGTGGCAGGCCGCCCCGTCGGCCCGCCCGGTGATCAGCGGCGCCCGCGCGGTCACCGGCTGGTCCCTCGTGGACGCCGGACGCAACATCTGGCGGGCCAACGTCGGCGCCGGACTGGACAGCCGGCAGCTCTACGTCGACGGTGCCGTCGCCACCCGGGCGCGTACCCAGGTCAACCGGGCCGACTTCACCGCCGACAGCACCGGGATGCGGTTCACCAGCAGCGCGCTGGGCTACCTCAACAACCTGGCCAATCAGAGCCGCATCCAGATGGAGAGCGTCAACTCGTTCACCGACCGGTACGTGTCGGTGCAGAGCATCAGCGGCAACCAGATCCGGATGCAGCAACCCGGCTGGAGCAACAACAACTTCGGGTACGACACCTTCACCAGCCCGCACCGGGCCGGGCCGCTGTACCTGAGCAACGCCTACGAGTTCCTGGACACGCCGGGGGAGTGGTATCTCGACCCGGGCAGCGGTGCGCTGTCCTACATCCCGCTGGCCGGGCAGAACATGAGCACCGCCCGGGTGGAGCTGCCGACGGTGCAGTCCCTGATCCAGATCGGCGGCACGTACGCGGCTCCGGCCCACCACCTCACGTTCAGCGGGGTCACTGTCACCGGCACGAGCTGGCTCGGTGCCAGCAGCAACCAGGGCTACGTGGACCAGCAGACCGGCGCGTACATCGCCGGGAACTGGAGCTGGCCCGCCTTCACGTCCTGCCACAACGGCTGCCCGCAGTTCGAGGCCACCCGCCCGAACTGGCAGCAGATGCCGGCCGCCGTGCAGATCTCGGCCGCCAACAACGTCACCTTCATCGACTCCTCGTTCGTCAACCTCGGTCAGACCGCCATCGGCATCGGCAACGACGCGAACGCCCACGGCAGCGGGGTCGGCCTCGGGGCCAGCAACATCACCATCACCCGGTCCGAGATCGCCCGCAACGTGGCCGGTGGCATCGTCGTCGGTGGCGTACGCGCCGACGCCCACCACCCGAGCGACCAGCGCATGGTCAACCGGGACATCACCATCAGCAACAACCGGTTGCACGACCTGGGCATCGAGTACCGGGGCATCGTCTCGGTGCTGACCACGTACGTCACCAACTCGACCGTCTCGTACAACGAGGTCTACAACATGCCGTACACCGGCATGTCCGTCGGATACGGCTGGGGCTCCAACGACGCCGGGGGCAGCAACCACTACGCCGACCGGGGGCTGTACAACTACCAGCCGCGCTACAGCACCGCCACCACCGCGTCCAACAACCGGGTCATCGGCAACTACGTGCACGACGTCATGCAGCAGATGAACGACGGCGGGTGCATCTACACCCTGTCGGCGAATCCGGGCGGCCTGATCGCCGACAACTACTGCCTGCGGACCAACGGCCACTTCGGGCTCTATTTCGACGAGGGCTCCCGCTACTTCACCGCCCGCAACAACGTCTTCTCGTCGACCGGCACCTGGGCCACCGCCAACTACTGGTACGCCGAGAACATGGGCAACTTCACCGTCACCAACAACTGGTCGACCAACGGCAGCAGCAACGTCACCAACGGCGATCGCGGCAACGTGGTCAACGGCAACGTGACGGTGAGCAACAACAACTGGCCCGCCGGGGCGCAGGCGGTGATGGCGGCGGCCGGTCCGCAGGGCGGTGGCGGTCAGCAGAATGTCCAGCTCGTCGGCGGGCAGTCCGGCCGCTGCCTCGAGATCGGCGGATCGAGCACCACCAACGGCACGCAGGCCCAGCTCTGGGACTGTCACGGCGGCACCAACCAGCGCTGGACGTACACCGCTTCCCGGCAACTCGTGGTGTACGGCACCAAGTGCCTCGACGCGTCCGGCCAGGGCACCGCGAACGGCACCCTGGCGATCATCTGGGACTGCAACGGGCAGGTCAACCAGCAGTGGACGGTCAATCCCAACGGCACGATCACCGGCGCCCAGTCCGGGCTCTGTCTCGACGCCAGCGGGAACGCCACCGCGAACGGCACGAAGGTGCACCTCTGGGCCTGCCACGGCGGCACGAACCAGCAGTGGAACCTGCGTAGCTGAAGACGTCGGGGGGGGGGGGGGCGGGGCCCCCCCCCCCCCCCCCCCCCCCGCCGGGGGGGGGGGGGGGGGCCGCGCGGCCCCCGCCCGCGCCTATTGTTGTGCACCAGAGGTTTAGATGAGAAGAGGGGAGGGGCG
>NZ_JBITKL010000009.1:181630-242976 GCF_044460945.1 Micromonospora sp. NPDC049903 | reverse complement strand
GGCGCCCTGCTGCCCCCCGCGCCGCCCCCCCGCCCCACCAAAAGCCGCCCCCCCCCCGGGGGGGGGGGGGCGGGGGGGGGCCGGCCCCCCCCCCCCCCCCCCCCCCCCACCCCCGGCTCAGGCCGGGCGGCGCGTACCGCCCGGCTCACGGTCACTGCTTCTTGATCTCCCAGAAGATGGTCGAGATCTCCTCGATGCGGGCCAGGAGCTGGTCGGCCACGGCCGGGTCCGCGGACCCCTTCGCGCCGCCGGCCCCGGCCAGCTTGGTCGCCTCGTTGAAGAGCCGGTGCAGATGCGGGTACGCCTCGAAGTGCGGGGCCTTGAAGTAGTCGGTCCACAGCACCCACAGGTGATGTTTGACCAGCTCGGCCCGCTGCTCCTTGATGATCAGCGAACGGGTCCGGAACTCCGGGTCGTCGCTCGCCTGGTACTTCTCACAGATCGCCTTGATCGACTCCGCCTCGATGCGGGCCTGGGCCGGGTCGTAGACCCCGCACGGCAGGTCGCAGTGGGCGCTCGCCACGGTGCGTGGCGTGAACAGACGTGACAGTCGCATGGCTTGCCCTTCTCCGTGTCCTCGACACGAACGCTAGAACCTCAACCGGCCTTGAGGTCAACGCGGCGGCCGGAGACGACGATCACGAGTCGACGGACACGATCAGGGGACCGGTTCCCGGCGTCGAGGAGGTTTCGAGTACTCCGCCCTAATGTCGACACCGCGTCCGAATCGTCCGTCCCGGCGTCCTGGCCCGAGACGGACACCGACGCATCCACACGGAGCGGGCACCCGGAGGCTGATGGTGGGCGACGACAGGACCGGCACGGAACTGGGCCGACGCCAGTTCGTCAGACTCTCGGGAACGGTCGGCGCCACGGGCCTGCTGGGCCTGGTCGCCGCCGGGCGGGGGCGGGCCGACGGCGGCTCCGCCGACGGGGGAGGACCCCCGGCGACCCCGGGTGCTCCCGGTGCTCCGGGTGCCACCACCTGTCCTACGCCCTCCGCATTGTGCGGCTACCCGAGCGACACCGGCGGTCGCTACGACCTGTGGGACCGGGTGCAGGTCTGCACCGGGGCGAAAGCCGGCCCGCCGTTCCCGCAGTGCCTGCGCACCACCGCGACGTACGTGGTCCTCAACGGCGGGTCCGGGTCCAACCACGACTACCTGCTCGTCCCGACCTGCCGTGTCAGCGGCATCGAGTGCCCGTTCATCACCACCGCCGCCGCCCCGAACTACTGGCTCGACGCCTGGCTCAACGCCCAACCGGGCCAGCCAGGGCACGTGGTCTATCCGCACGTCGGTCTCGGGATCAACTCGGCCGACCCGACGATCCGGCAGCAGGACCAGCTCCACATCCACCTGGCCGGGATCCACTCGGGCATCCAGACCCAACTGCAGAACCACGACGCGTCGATCACCAACAACCCGGCCCGGTGGCGTGACCAGATCGTGCCGATCTGGGGCCTCGCCAGCACCGGTGCCCCCGCCCCGCGCTCCTATCGAGTCCTGCACGTCGCCAACCTGAACGACGATCTCTTCCGGCTCCTGCTCGACAGCGTGGTGCGGCCGACCGGATCGACCATGGCGGCCCAGGCGATGGCGGTGACCCCACGCCTGATCGGCAATGGGGGCTTCTACGTCCTGAACAGCGAGCCGGGGCTGACCGTGCCGCCGGGTCAGCCCGGCGGCACCGGCACCGTCGACTTCCTGCTCGCGTACGCCTGACTCGACCAACCGGATACGCGTGTGTCGTTTTCGGCGCGGGTGCCTGGACCCGACATGCTACACCAGTCGGGGTGGCCTGCCACGTCGTGCGGGACGCCCTGGCGCGGTGGGCAATATGCGGTACGAGCGGTCATTTCACGGGTTGACTCCCGTGTCGAATCGGACCCATCCTGGCCGGGTGGCCATACCTGAGGAACCGTTCGGTCCGCCGGTGCCGGTAAAACGCGCGACTGACGGGCGGCCGGGCGACTCGCTAGCGTATCAGGAACGGACGCCAAGATCATTGATGATCCGGCGCGATCCCTGGGCACCCACCGCGCTGACGAGACATCGGGACGGTGAACGGAGATGACCCTGGCCAGCACGCGGACCGCCACGAGTGTCCTGGACGACATGCTCGTGCCGCGCGGATCCGAGCTGACGCTCCGCCTGATGAAGGGCGTGCGATCCGCTCTCTATGCGCACCCCGTGGCGGCCCGGCGGGTCGCGCTCGCGGCCGGCGAGCTGTTGCAGACGGACGGCGCGGACGGCCGTGTCTATTTCATCGACAGTGGCGCGATATTCCTGGAGCACTATTCTCCGACCGGCCGCCGAACCATTATCGACATGTTGTCGAAGAACGAGTACTTCGGCGAGGACTCGCTTCCCGGAATGCCGAACCAGTACATTCCCGCCGCCGTGGTCGACACGAATCTGATCGTGCTCGAAAACGTCGCCATGCGGGACCTGCTCGACGAGGCGAACATCTGCGACGTGTGGCTGCGCAGCCAGATGTTGAAAGCGCGCCGGCACCGCTCGCTGCTGTTACAACACACCACATCCGACTGCGAGGCGCGTCTGGCGATGCGACTTCTCGACCTGGCGCAGGGGTTCGGCACCGCGTCCGGCCGCAGCATCCGCATCGGCCTCAAGCTGCGCCACGAGGACTACGCCGCGATGATCGGCACGACCCGCTCCCGGGTCGGGCTGTTCCTGCAACGCTTCACCGATCGCGGGATGATCCGGAGAACGCCGTGCGGCGCCATTCACGCCGACCCGCGCCTGATCGTCGACTACCTGATGGAGCGGATGGGCCTGGGGTCGGGCCGGTTGGGCCGCCCCGACGCCGTCGCCTGAGCGCCACCCGCCATCCACCGGCCGGCACCCGTACGCCGCCGACTCCCACCCGCGACCACGGTCGGCCGCGAGTGGGAGTCGGCGGAAGCGAAGGGTCACTGCTGGCCGCTCGGCTCCACGACCGTCGGGGTCGCGGTGCTCGGGGTGGCGGAGCGGGCCTGCTCCCGGGCCGACCGGACGTCGTGCCGGCGACGCCGCTCCCGCGCGTTCTGATAGAGGCTGCGGCCCCACAGCAGCAGCCCACCCCCGTCGAGCAGGAAGCTGATCACCGCGATGGTGACGAAGTCCAGCGACCCCATCATGGAGTCCTGCCCGGAGACAAAGAGCAGGAACTGGTAGATGAAGCCCCACAGCAGCGGGATCCCGACGAAGATCAGGGTGAGCAGGGCCATGAACCGCCCGCCGATCCACGCCAGGGCGTACCAGCGCACCACACGCATCTCCCGCCGGGGCAGGCCGGACTGGTCCACCCGGGGCGTGCGCCGCACCATCCGCGCGACCAGGTTGCGCAGGTAGTCCTCGGTGTCGGACATCAGGTTCCGGCAACCGAGCGCGGTGGCGACGATGTAGTAGCCGTCGGTCCGCAGGAACAGGAACGTCTGCCAGATGATCCGGACCAGGTACGTGAACAGCAGTGCCGTGAGCAGCAGCGCGCCCCACTCCGGCAGTTGCAGGTAGCCCTGCCGGCCCGCCCAGAGGGCGAAGACGAAGGACGAGGCGAGCACACCGTCCACCAGGGTTCCGGCGATGAACGCGACGAAGCGCTGCCGCTTCGGCGCCATCCAGATCGTGCTCATGTCGGTCTGGACCACCAGGATGTACATCTGGTTGCCGATGACGAGCCGCGACGGTACGCCCGCCGCCCGCGCCGCGACCATGTGCGCGGCCTCGTGGATCGCGACCCCGACCAGGGTGAGGATGAACGTCGCCCAGGTCAGCGCCGCGAAGTGGATCGGGAACAGCAGCGTCTCGCCGGGCGTCGGCAGCAGGTCGGGATCGTCCGCGGCGAGGTACACGCCACCCGCGATGATCAGGACGCAGAGCAGCAGCACGGGGAGGCTGACCATGCGGCGGGCCACCGTCGGGCTGAGCCAGTTCAGGCTCCAGCTGCGCCGGGGGCGGGACGTCGCGGCCGGGGCGGGGGCCGGGGCGGGGCCGGGTGTGGCGGCCTCGCCGTCGACCTCGACGAAGCCCTCGTCGCCCAGGGCGTCGAGGAAGTCGGTGATGTCGGGCGTCTCGGAGTACTTCTGTTCGTACTGGCGGACCGCCTCGCCCACCGAGTTGCCGGCGGCCAGCGAGTGGAGCAGATCCAGCCCTTCGGCGGGAATCGACAGGAACACCTGTCGCTCGACGTCGCCGATGATGACGGTGTCGCCCTCCGCTCGGTGGTCGAACGGGCGCACTCGGACAAGTGTGTCTGGTGGGTAGCCGGCCATGGTCAGTCGTCCTTTTCGCTCATCTCATCCGGGTCGTTGAAGGCCGGCACCCGGAGTTGCCGTCCGGGTGCCGGCCTTCAGGTGTGTCACCGTCAGGAGACGACACACGCAGCGGCGACAGCGCTGGTCTTCACCGACTCCAGCCGGCGAACCGTGAGCTTCTTCATGAGAATCACCTCCCTCGCGACATCGGGCAGCACTACGGTGCCGGTCGCGGGAGAGATCGTCTGCTCACTTATGTGCATACGCCGATAGCGTGTGTGTGGCATTGAGGGAGTCGAACCGAACATACTTCACAAGCGACGCCGATCCGGTGGCGTCCTGGTCGTGCCGACCCGCGAGCTACGCGTCGGCCCAGCCGGCCGGATTCATGCACGACTCCCGGCTGATCCCCGAGCCGGTGTCCGGCCAGTCGCCGAACCGCTCGTGATGCAGGTGGGAGAAGAGGTAGCAGAAGCCCTCGCAGCCGGCGTCGGGCACCGCCGTCACCGGATTCGCCTTGACCGCCTCATAGAACTCCCGACCCAGCGCCACGATGTACCCACGCGCGTACAGGAAGCCGTCGTCGGAACCGTCGGTGATCTCGTGGATGTCGGCGCGGTCGATGTCGTACAGCTTGCGCTCCACGACCCGGTCGAGGGCGACCAGCTCGGTGCGGGACAGGTCGGCGGAGAGTCGGCGCAGCTCGGCGACGAACGGGTCGAGCCACCGGTCGATGGCGTACCCGTCGTCGTGCGCGGGGTCGCGGCCGACCAGGGCGCGGCGTAGGGCCGCCGGCTCCGGCCCCAGCGCGGCCCACGCCTGCTCCACCAGCGCCCAGAAACGGTCCTCCTCCTCGGCCGTCGGCAGCGTCGGGGGAACCTCAAGATCACTATTCGTCATGGCCGGACGATAGCCCCGAGCACCGACATCGGGAGCGGACGTGACGCACGGCGTGCGAGCCGTCGCACATTGACAGCGACGGTGGGGGTCGACAGACTGGCCCGACAATTCCACATCCGCGGTCACGTGTGGGGGAAGTCCGGTCGAAGTCCGGCGCTGGCCCGCAACGGTAGGCCGCCGGGGGATACCCCGGTGGCGAGCCCGAATACCCGACGTGCCCGCGAGTCCCTGCTCCTCACCCGTCGTGGCCCACGGGTCGGAGGCCGGCCAGCCACGTTCTGACGGGCGGGCCGGGTTCCTGACGACCGCCGGGCCGGAAAGGCGCGCCCCGATGGTCGTCCGCCTGAGCCGGTACCGCCTGCTCACCCTCCTCTGCGGCGTACTCGCCGCCCTCACCCTCACCCTGACACTCACCGGCCCGGCGATCGCCGCCCCCGCCCAGGTGGGCAGCGTCCGCTCCGACGCGGCCGCCGGTTGGCTGGCCCGCCAACTGGTCGACGGGGAACGATTCGAGACCGTCTTCGACGGCGTCGCGTACCCGGACCAGGGGTTGACCCTCGACGCGGTCTTCGCCTTCGCCGCCGCCGGTGTCGCCGACGACTTCGGCGCGTCGGCGCTGGCCTGGGTCACCCGGCCGGACGTCCGCGACGGCTACGTCGGCAACGGCACCACCGAGGCGTACGCGGGCGCGACCGCCAAGCTCGCCCTCGCCGTCGCGGTACGCGGCGGCGACCCGACCGACGTCGGCGGGGTGGACCTGGTCGCCCGGCTGCGCGGGTTGCAGGCGCCCGACGGCCGGTTCACCGACCGGTCGGCGTGGGGCGACTACAGCAACACGTTCAGCCAGTCCTTCGCGATTCTCGCGTTGCGTCGGACCGCAGCGGGGGTGCCGCCGTCGGCCGCCGGGTGGCTGGCCGGCACCCGGTGCCCGGACGGTGGTTACCCGGTGCTGCCGGCGCAGTCGGTCTGTAGCTCCGACGTGGACGCCACCGCCCTCACGGCGCAGGCGTTGCGGGCCGCCGGTCGGCACTCCGATGCCGCCGGGGCACTGCGCTGGCTGGTGTCGGTGCAGCGGGTCGACGGCGGGTTCGCCAACGCCGACGGGATCGCCAACGCCAACAGCACCGGCCTGGCGGCGCAGGCGCTGCGCGACGGCGGTCGGCCGGTGGCCTGGCTGCGGGCCCGGGTCTTCCTGACCGGGTTGCAGGTCGGCTGCGCCGGGCCGGCGGCCGACCGGGGTGCCGTGGACTTCGACGGCGGCGTCTTCGACCCGGGCACCGCCACCCGCGCCACCGCCCAGGCCGTCCTCGGTATCACCGGCACCGGGTACGCGCGGCTCTCCGCCGCCACCGCCGACCCCGGCGCACCCACCCTGCCCTGCCGTTGATCCGCACACCGATCCCCGTTCCCCGAGCCGAAGGAGTGCCCATGTCCCATGTCCAGAGTCCCGTCCGCCGGTGGTTCGCCGGCCTGTTGGCAGCGGCCGTCGTCGCGCTCGGCCTGATCGCCGTCGAACCGTCGCCGCGCGCCGCCCACGCCGCCGCCTGCACCGGCACGACGGGGGTCACCGTCGTGGTCGACTACGGACCGCTCGGCGGCGGCGTCCAGGTGGCGTGCGCGCTCGGCGACCCGGCCACCGGGCTGGCCGCCCTCCAGGGCGCGGGCTTCGCGGTGACCGGCACCCAACGATGGGGCCTGGCGTTCATCTGCCGGATCAACGGCCAGCCGACCGCCGCCACCGAGCCCTGCGTGAACACCCCGCCGGCCAGCGCGTACTGGTCCTACTGGCACGCCTCCGGCAGCGGTGCGGCCTGGACCTACAGCACGCTGGGCGCGACCAGCTACAACCCGGCACCGGGAACGGTCGAGGGATGGTCCTTCGGCACCGGCACGGCACCCAGCATCACCGCCCCCTGACCTGCGGATAGCCTGACGGGTCGCGCGCCCGCCGGGTGTCGACGCCGTCTGGCGCCGTAGGGCGACCGGGCGGTACGGTGTCGACACCCGGCGTGCCGGGCCACAACTGAATGCGTCC
Organism: Micromonospora sp. NPDC049903; assembly: GCF_044460945.1. Lineage (NCBI taxonomy): Bacteria > Bacillati > Actinomycetota > Actinomycetes > Micromonosporales > Micromonosporaceae > Micromonospora > Micromonospora sp. NPDC049903. The sequence goes on along the minus strand of NZ_JBITKL010000009.1, from coordinate 235,783 downwards.
CGTTCGGGGGGAAGCCGGTCGAAGCCGGCGCTGACCCGCAACCGTGAGCGAGCTCTGTCTCGCGAGCCGGAATGCCCCGAATCGGACGAGCGGCTTCCACTGTCGAGGTCTACAGGGTGGAGTCCGGCCAGCCGACTTTCGGCACCTCGTCGCGACCACGCGTACGGGATGCCGCCGGTGCCTTCCGGAGCTTTCACCGACCGCTCTGCGAAAGGCACCCCTCATGCTCTCCTGCTCGCTCCGGCGCGTCGGCGCCGGACTCGGCGCCGCCACCGCCACCGCGCTCGCCGTCGTCGTCGCCACACCGCTGGGCGGGGTGGCCGCACCGACCGCGCCCCACACCGCCGCCGCCGGGGACGCCGCGCGCTGGCTCGCCGGTGAGTACGCCGACGGTGTCCTGCCCGGGCCGTTCGGCGGCGCCGACTGGGGCCTCACCGTCGACGGCGTGCTCGCCCTCGCCGCCACCGGCGTCGACCCGTCGACCCGGCAGGCGGCGACCGCACAGATCGCCGCGAACGTGCGCTCCTACAACAGCTACGACGACTGGGGCATCGAGGGCTTCACCGACGGCGGGGCCACCGCCAAGCTGCTCTACGCCGCCTCCGCCGCCGGTGGCGACCCGACCGACTTCGGCGGCTGGAACCTGCGCGCGGAGGCCCTGTCGCTGGTCTCCGGCGCGGACACCGGCCACCAGCACGGCCGGATCACCAGCCGCACCACCGAGGCGTCCGGTCAGGACCCGTCCAACACCTTCGACCAGAGCTTCGCCGTCCTCGGGCTGGCCCGCAGCGGCGGCGCACCGCAGGAGACGGTCGACTTCCTGGTCCGCCAGCAGTGCGCGGCCGGCGGCTTCCGGCTCTATCCCGACGCGGACGGCGCACCGTCGGCGAGCTGCGACGCGCAGAGCAACGCCACGCTCGACGTCGACTCCACCTCGATGGCCGTCCAGGCGCTGCTGGCCAGCGGGGCCGACGGCGCGGACGACGCCGCCCAGCGCGGAGCCCAGTGGCTGGCGGCACAGCAACGCGCCGACGGGTCGTTCGGCGGCTCGGGGCCGACCAGCGGCGCCAACTCCAACAGCACCGGCCTCGCCGGGCAGGCCCTGGCCGCAGCGGGTCGGGACAGCGAGGCGACCCGGGCCGCCGAGGCGTTGGCGGCACTCCAGATCACCTCCGGCAACGGCGGTGCCGCCGCGACCGAGGCCGGTGCCATCGCCTACAACACCGACGCGCTGACCGAGGCGGTCGACGCGGGCATCACCGACAACCTCCGGGACCAGTGGCGTCGCGCCACCGCCCAGGCGCTGCTCGGCCTGGCCCAGGTGCCGCTCGGCCGGATCGGTCTCGATCCGCCGCCCACCGGAGGCCCCACCCCGTCGGCCAGCGCGTCGCCCACGCCCACCGGCTCGCCCACACCGACCGCGTCACCGACGCCGAGCACGCCATCGACGCCGACCGACCCGCCGACCGTCGACCCGAGCGCCTCCCCGAGTGACACGCCGTCCACGCCGGTCGCCACGCCGACCGTGAGCACCAGCCCGGTCGCGGGCGGGCCGGGACGCCTGCCCACCACCGGCGTGGCCATCGGCGGGTACGTGCTCACCGCGCTGCTGCTCGTCGGCGGGGGAGCGGTGCTGCTGGTGCTGGGCCGTCGGCGGGCCACATGAGCGGCCGGACGGTCCGCGCGGCACTGGTGCTCGCGGTGACCGCCGCGAGCACGGCCCTCGGCGCGGCTCCCGCACAGGCCGCCGGTCGCGCCGGCCACTGCCCGGACGCCAACGGCGTGACCGTGGTGGTCGACTTCAAGGAACTCGGCGGTGGGGTGGTGGTCCGCTGCGCCCCGGGCGACCAGGCCACCGGTCTGGCCGCGTTGAAGAACGCCGGGTTCCAGATCGCCGGCACCCTGCGCTGGGGCGAGGGCTTCATCTGCCGGATCGAGGGCAAACCCTCGACCGCCACGGAGAAGTGCGTCGACACGCCACCGGCCAGCGCCTACTGGTCGTACTGGCACGCGCCGGACGGCGGTTCGTGGACGTACAGCGACCGGGGCGTGCTCAACCGCAAGCCACCGGCGGGCAGCTTCGACGGCTGGTCGTTCTCGCTGAACCGCAGCGCCGACAACGCGCCCCGGCCTGCGGTGGCACCGAACCGGCCGGCACCACCGCCGCGCACCACACCACCGGCACCGCCGCCGCCCCGCACCTCGGCACCGGCACCGCCGCCACCCGCACCCGCCCCGCCACCGCCGGGTGCCCCGCCGCCCGCCGCCCCGCCGCCGGCCGCAGGCGCACCCGTGGCGCCCGGCGTCGGCGTCCCGACCGGTGCGGCCGGTACGCCCGCCGCCTCGGCCCCGGTCGCGCCGACCGGGGACGCGTCCGCTCCGCCGCCGGAGGTGCCGCCGTCGGCGAGCGCCGTCCCGCCCCTGGGTGCCGCGCCCGCGCCGCCGACCGACCCGACGGGATCGCTCCCGCCGGTCGAGGTCACCGGAGCCCGGGACGGCGACGGTCTGCCGCTGGGCACCCTGGCCGGGCTGTTCCTGCTGGTCGCACTGGTCGGCGGTGGTGTCCTCGCGGCGCGTCGTCGGCGTACCGCCGCACCGGATGAGTGACCGGGCCGTCGTCGACAGCGGCCCGTCCGCTCGGCTGTCGGTGCGGTCCGGGGCTCGGACCGCCGGGACCTCTCGGCTGCCGCGCGGCCTGCATCCGGGCGCCTGGTGGTGTTGGGCGCTCGGGCTGGCGACGGCGGCCAGCCACACCACGAACCCGCTGCCGCTGGCGCTGATCGTCGCCGCGGCGGCGCTGGTGGTGGTCCGTCGTCGCGGCGACGCACCCTGGGCGTTGGCGTTCCGGATGTACCTGGTGCTCGGTGCGGTGATCGTGGCGATGCGGGTGCTGTTCCGCCTGGTCTTCGGCGGTGGCCAGGGCGACCATGTCCTGTTCCACCTGCCGGAGATCCCGTTGCCCGCCTGGGCGGCCGGTATCCGGCTGTTCGGGCCGGTCGCCGCCGAACAGCTCCTCGGTGGCTTCTACGACGGGCTGCGGCTGGCCACGATGCTGATCTGTCTCGGTGCCGCCAACGCCCTGGCCAACCCGAAGCGGCTGCTCAAGGCCGTGCCGGGCGCCCTCTACGCGGTCAGCACGGCGGTGGTGGTCGCCCTGTCGGTCGCCCCGCAACTGGTCGAGAGCGTGCTGCGGGTACGCCGTGCCCGCCGACTGCGCGGTGCGCCCGGGCACGGCCTGCGCGCCCTGCGCGGCATCGCCCTGCCGGTGCTGGCCGACGCCCTGGACCGGTCCCTCGCCCTGGCGGCGGCGATGGACTCGCGGGGTTACGGGCGCACCGCCGCCGTACCGGCCGGTCGGCGTGCTCTCACCGGTGCCCTGGTGCTCACCGGGCTGGTCGGTGTCTGCGTCGGCACGTACGGTCTGCTCGACGCGACCGTGCCCGGCTATCTCGGTCTGCCGATGCTGCTCGCCGGGCTGGCCACGGCGGTGGCCGGAATGCTGCTGGCCGGGCGTCAGGTGCGGCGTAGTCGCTACCGCCCCGACCGGTGGCGGCTGGCCGAGCTGGCCGTCGCCGGGTGCGGCCTGGCCACCGCCGCGGTGATGATGCTGGCCGGCACGGTGGACCCGGAGCGGCTCTACCCGCCGGTCAGCCCGCTCACCTGGCCGGAGTTGACGCCCCTGGTGGTGCTCGCGGTGCTGGTGGCCGTGGCGCCGGGCTGGCTGGCCCCACCGGCGCCGACGGCGAACCCCGCCCCGCGACCGCTGCCCGTGCCACCGTCGGCGACCGGTCGCACCGACCACACGTCGCGCCGCGACACCGCCCAGCCGGAGGCGCACCGATGATCGACTTCGACCGGGTCACCGTCCGGTACGCCGAGAGCCGCGAGCCGATGCTGCGCGACGTCCGCCTGCACATCCCGGAGGGCGAGCTGTGCCTGGTCGCCGGCCGCACCGGAGCCGGCAAGTCGACGCTGCTGCGGGCGATCAACGGGCTGGTGCCGCACTTCACCGGCGGCACCCTGTACGGCACCGTCACCGTGCACGGCCGGGACACCCGGGCACATCCGCCGCGCGATCTCGCCGACGTCGTCGGCGTGGTCGGTCAGGACCCGCTCGCCGGCTTCGTGACCGACACCGTCGAGGAGGAACTCGCCTACGGCATGGAGCAACTCGCGCTGTCCGCGCCGGTCATGCGCAAGCGCGTCGAGGAGACCCTCGACCTGCTCGGCATCGCCGAGCTGCGGGACCGCCCGCTGCGGACACTCTCCGGCGGGCAGCAGCAGCGGGTCGCCATCGGCGCGGTCCTCACCAGCCATCCGCAGGTGCTGGTGCTCGACGAACCGACCTCGGCGCTGGACCCGACGGCCGCCGAGGACGTGCTGGCCGCCGTCACCCGCCTGGTCCACGACCTCGGCGTCACCGTGGTGGTGGCCGAGCACCGGCTCGAACGCGTCGTGCAGTACGCCGACCGGCTGCTCTATCTGCCCGGTGACGGCACCGTCGTCGACGGGCCACCGGACGCCGTGCTCGCCGGCATCGAGCTGGCCCCGCCGTTGATCGAGTTGGGCCGCGTCGCCGGCTGGACACCCCTGCCGCTCTCCGTCCGCGACGCCCGGCGTCGTGCGGGCGACCTCCGGCAGCGGCTCGCCGACGCGTCGCCCCCACCGGCGGCACCGGCACCGGAGGGCGTCCCGGCGCTGACCGCGCGGGCCGTCGTGGTGCGGTACCCGGGCACGGTGGCGGTGCGCGGCGTCGACCTCGACCTGCATCCGGGCCAGGTCGTCGCGCTGATGGGCCGCAACGGCTCCGGGAAGTCGAGCCTGCTCTGGGCGGTGCAGGGCAGCGGCCCACGCCAGGGCGGCACGGTGACCGTGCCCGGCCCGGACGGCGACACCGATCCGAAGGCCCTGTCCGCCGCGCGGGCCCGCCGCCGGGTCGGTCTGGTCCCGCAGACCCCGGGCGACCTGCTCTATCTGGAGACGGTGGCCGCCGAGTGCGCCCAGGCCGACCGGGAGTCCGAGGTGCCCGAGGGGACCTGCCGGGAGTTGCTGGACCACCTCACCCCGGGGCTGCCGGACGACCGGCACCCACGGGACCTGTCGGAGGGGCAGCGGCTGGCCCTCGCGCTCGCGGTCCAGCTCACCGCCGCTCCGCCGGTGGTCCTGCTCGACGAGCCCACCCGGGGGCTGGACTACCGGGCCAAGCGGCAGTTCGCCACCGTGGTCCGCCGACTGGCCGCGCAGGGCCGGGCGGTCGTGGTCGCCACCCACGACGTGGAACTCGTCGCCACCCTCGCCGACCGGGTGGTGGTGATGGCCCAGGGCGAGATCGTCGCCGACGGCACCGCCGCCGAGGTCATGCTCGCCTCACCGGCGTTCGCGCCCCAGGTCGCCAAGGTCCTGGCCCCGCAGCCCTGGCTGACGGTGGACCAGGTCACCTCGGCACTGGCCCGTGCTGAAGTGACGCGATGAGCGTGCTGCGGGTCGCTCCGCGTACGGCTGTCATCCTGACCCTCGCCTCGGTCGCCGCGTTCGCCACCTTCACCTGGCCGTTCTTCGTGCCCGCCCAGCCGGAGGCGACGGCGCGGACCACCGAGGCGCCGCTGGTCTTCATCGTCGTCCTGCCGGTCCTGCTCGCCCTCGTCCTGGCCGAACTCAGCTCGGGCGGCATCGACAGCAAGGCGCTGGCGATGCTCGGCGTGCTCGCCGCCGTCAACGCCGCGTTACGCCCGCTGGGCGCCGGCACCGCCGGGATCGAGACGGTGTTCTTCCTGCTGGTGCTGGCCGGTCGGGTGTTCGGGCCCGGTTTCGGCTTCCTGCTGGGTGCCATCTCGCTGTTCGCCTCCGCGCTGCTCACCGCCGGGGTCGGACCCTGGCTGCCGTTCCAGATGCTGGCCGCCGCCTGGCTGGGGCTCGGCGCGGGTCTGCTGCCGTCCCGGTTGCGGGGCCGGGCCGAGATCGCCGTGCTGGCCGGGTACGGCGCGGTCGCCGCCTACGCGTACGGGCTGCTGATGAACCTCTGGTTCTGGCCGTTCAGCGTCGGCGCGGACACCCAGCTCTCGTACGTCGCCGGTGCGCCGGTGCTGGAGAACCTGCACCGCTTCGCGGTCTTCACCGCCGTCACCTCCACCTTCGGCTGGGACACCGGCCGGGCGGTCACCACCGCCGTCGCGATCGTCCTGGTCGGTCCGGCGGTCCTGGCCGCGTTGCGCCGGGCCGCCCGCCGGGCCGCGTTCGACGCCCCGGTGACCTTCGCCCCGCCGGCTGCGCCGACGGCCGGCCTCGGGTCGGGTACGCCCACCGGTGCGCCTATCGACGGGCCGGACGCGGTGCCGACCGCCCCGCCGGGACGAACCGGGGACGGTACGCCACCCGAACGATGAGCGGGTGTGTCCGGACGGTGTGGGGGTGTGCCCGGACGCGTTCTGGGACTGGCGGCCCGGCGTCCGCACCGTCCTGACGCCTCGTCGCCGTGCGGACGACGACGGCCGCTGGCACGCGTGGTGCCCGCGACGTCGCTCTGCGTGGCGGCGGGTGGTGGGCGTCCGCCCGGATCGGGGTATCCGCAGGTGGGCGCGGGTTACAAGGTCGTAAATCGTGATCTGAGGGCGGCTCCGAACCGTTGACGTGGCCTCGCTCACGCTCCTATGGTGAACCACCAGTTCACTGAGTGATCCGATCCGGGCGGGGGAAGCCGGCGGATCCCACGCCAGACGACGCTTCCGAGGGATTCGGAGAGTGCCTGCATGACCGTGACAAGAACGACCACCGCCGCGGTGGCCGCCCAGGGCGGACCTGCCGGTCAGGTGGACCCGCCGACACCACGCCGCCGAAACGCCCGACTGGCCGCCGCGAGCAGGAGCGGTCGCAACGCGGCCGGAGCCGTCCTGGTGGTGGCGGCGCTCGCCGGCCTCTGGGAGGGCTACAAGGCGTTGGGCCGGGCCGTCGGCGACGTCGTGCCCGGCACCCGGATCGCCTTCCCCGTCGCCACCGACGACCTGTCGATGCCGCACGTGTGGACGATCCTCGGCGCACTCGTCGAACCGGCCCGGCGCGGCGACGCGACCACACTCGGCGTCTATCTGCTCGGCGAGACCAGCGTGACGTTGCGCGAGGCGTTCTACGGCCTGGTGGCCGGCGCGTCGCTCGGACTGCTGCTCGCCGTCCTCTTCCTGAACGTGGTGCCGCTGAGCAAGGGGCTGATGCCCTGGCTGGTGGCGTCGCAGACGGTCCCCCTGGTGGCCATCGCACCGATGATCGTGATCTGGGGCGGCAAGGCCGGCGCACCGCCCTGGGTGGCGGTCACCGGTATCGCCGCCTACCTCGCGTTCTTTCCGGTCACCATCAACACCCTGCGCGGTCTCAAGTCGCCGCCGAAGGTCCAACTGGAGTTCATGCGCAGCGTCGGTGCCGGCCGGTGGCAGGTACTCGGGTGGCTGCGGATGCCCGCGGCGCTGCCCTTCGTCTTCGCCGGCCTGCGCCTCGCGGCGACGGCGAGCGTGGTGGGCGCGATCGTCGGCGAACTCTCCGCCGGCACCGGCCGGGGCATCGGCCGGGCCATCCTCACCTTCGCCTACTACTACTCCAACGGCCCCGAGAAGTTGTACGCCGCCGTCCTGGTCGCGGCGGCGGCCGGCATCGTCTTCGTGCAGTCCCTGGCACTCATCGAGCGCGTCGCGCTCCGGAACCGGCAGACCCGGTGACCACCCCTTCCGCCTCCACAACACCTGGAGAGACGCTGATGTCTGAGGCCGCGATCATTTCCGTGCGAGGAGTCACCAAGCAGTTCACCGGCGGAGACCGTACGGTGACGGCGCTTGAGGACATCGACCTGTCGATCGAGCGGGGCGAGTTCGTGTCCCTGCTGGGGCCCAGCGGCTGCGGCAAGAGCACCCTGCTGCGGATCCTGGCGGACCTCACCGAGCCGACCGACGGCACGGTGTCGCTCAACGGCAAGACGCCGGCCGCGTCCCGGTTGGACCGGGACTACGGCATGGTCTTCCAGCAGGCCGGCCTCTTCGAGTGGCGGACCGTGCAGCGCAACGTCGAACTGCCGTTGCAGGTGGCCGGAGTGGACAAGGCGACCCGGCGGGCCAAGGCCCACGAGATGCTGGACCTGGTCCGCCTCTCCGACTTCTCCCGCCACTTCCCCTGGCAGCTCTCCGGCGGCATGCAGCAGCGGGTGGCGATCGCCCGCGCGCTGTCGGCGGACCCGGAGATCCTGTTCATGGACGAGCCGCTGGGCGCGCTCGACGAGATGAACCGTGAACGCCTACAGGGCGAGTTGCTGCGGATCTGGTCGGACACCCGGACCACCGTCGTCTTCGTCACGCACAGCATCTCCGAGGCGGTCTTCCTCTCCTCCCGGATCGTCGTGATGTCCGCCCGTCCCGGTCGGATCGCCGCCAGCATCGACGTCGACCTGCCGTACCCGCGCACCGCGGCGACCCGGACCACCGACGCGTTCTTCGCCAAGGTCACCGAGGTGCGCGCGGCGCTGCACGGCGTCCCGTCCGAGCAGGCGGCCCGATGAGCACCACGCCGCTGACCCGGACCGCCCCGTCCGCCGCCGGGCTCCGGACGGCCGTCGGCCGGTTCCTGCCGGTCGTGCTCACCGCCGTGGTGATCCTCGGCTCGTGGCAACTGGTCGTCACGATCTTCGACGTCCCGTCGTTCATCGTGCCGGCGCCGGTGGAGATCTCGTCCGCGTTCCGCTCCGAGTTCGGCACGATCATGTCGGCCTCGGTGATCACCGTGCGGGCGGTGCTCCTCGGCCTGCTCCTGGGCGCGGTCGCCGGGGTCTCGGTGGCCCTGGCGCTCAGCCGCTTCCCGGGCGTGTCCGGCCCGGTGCTGACCGCCGCCGTCATCATCAACTGCGCCCCGATCGTGGCTCTCGCCCCGATCTTCAACAACTGGTTCGGGGTCACCAACCCGATGTCCAAAGCGGGTGTGGCCGCGGTGATGGTCTTCTTCCCGGTCCTGGTCAACACCACCAGAGGTCTCCTCCAGGTCTCACCCCTGCACCTGGAGATCATGCAGTCGCTCGCGGCACAGCCTCGACAGGTGGCGCTCATGCTGCGGCTGCCCAACGCGTTGCCGTACCTGTTCAACGCGCTCAAACTCGGCAGCACGCTCGCCGTGATCGGCGTGATCGTGACCGAGTACTTCGGTGGACCGAGCAACGCGCTCGGGGTGTACATCGCCTACCAGGCGGCCCTGCCCCGCTTCGAGTACGCCTGGGCCGGGATCGCCGTGGCCAGTGCCCTCGGTCTGCTGCTGTTCGGTGCCACGTCCCTCTTGGAACGCCTCCTGATGCCCTGGCACGAGTCCCTGCACGACAGCGACTCCTAAAGCCCGGATCCCCCACGAAATGTTGGAGTCAGATATGGCCCTGCACCTACGGCGGACCTCGCGGAGGAACCGCCCGATCACGATCGCCGCCAGCCTCACCGCCGTCCTGCTCGCCGCCTCGGCCTGCGGCGGCATGTCCGACGGCCCGAGCGAGTCCGCGGCCGAGGCCGCCAAGAACTGCGAGTCGACCACCAAGGTCCGGGTGGTGCTCCAGTGGGTCGCCCAGGCCCAGTTCGCCGGCTACTACGCGGCGAAGGAGAAGGGGTACTACGCCGAGGAGTGCCTCGACGTGACCATCCAGGAGGGTGGCGTCAACATCGTCCCCCAGCAGGTGCTCTCCGCCGGCAACGCCGAGTTCGCGGTCAGCCACGTCACCAAGACGATGGTCACCCGGGAACAGGGCGCGGACCTGGTCAACATCGGCCAGGTGTTCCAGCGCGGCGCGTACCTCCAGGTCGCCTGGGCCGACTCCGGCATCAAGGAGCTGACCGACCTCAAGGGCAAGAAGGTCGGGAGCTGGGGTTACGGCAACGAACTCGTGCTGTTCGCCGCGATGAAGGACGCCGGTGTCGACCCGACCAAGGATGCCGAGATCATCCAGCAGCCGTTCGACATGTCGCTGCTGCTGCGCAAGGAGGTCGACGCCGCCCAGGCCAAGACCTACAACGAGTACGCCCAGTTGCTGGAGACCAAGAACCCGGACACCGGTGAGCTCTACCAGCCGTCGGACTTCTCCGTGATCAACCTTCAGGACGCCGGCTACACCAGCCTCGAGGACGGCGTCTACGCCCGGGGTGACTGGCTCAACGAGCAGGCCAACCAGGACACGGCGGTGAAGTTCCTGAAGGCGTCCTACCGGGGCTGGGGCTTCTGCCGCGACGAGCTGGACGACTGTGTGGACATCGTGCTCAACGCCGGCAGCGCGCTGGGCAAGGGACACCAGACCTGGATGCTCAACGAGATCAACAAGCTGATCTGGCCGGCCGCCAACGGCGTCGGGATGATGGACCAGGCGGCCTGGGACCAGACCATCAAGATCGCGATGGGCGGCGGCGTGCTCAAGGGCGTGCCGGACTCCGACGCGTTCCGCACCGACCTGTCCAAGCGCGCCAACGACGAACTCTCGGCCGACGGCTTCGACGCCAACGGGAACTCCTACACACCGGAGACCGTGACGATCACGGAAGGCGGTAGGTAGGCGGGCGGGGGGGGGGGGGGGGGGGGCCGCCCCCCCCCCCCCCCCCCCCCCCCCCGCAGCCGATGGCTTCTGCCAAGATGTGGGCCGTATCCCACGGCTGACGGCGATTGATGGAGGTAGCGATGGCGCCCAGTGAGGCGGGCCTGGTGCGACGCACGATCTGGCTCCTGCGGGCGGTGGCGGCGCACCCGGAAGGTGTCGGGCTCAGCGAGGTCGCCCGCGAGGCGGGCATCCCCAAGGCCACCTGCTACCGGGTGCTCACCGTGCTGGAGCGGGAGAGCTGGCTGACCCTGGACCCGATCACCCGCCGCTACCGGGTGTCCCTCGGTCTGCTCTCCATCGTGGGCGGACTGCTCGACGGCGGTGGCGCCTACGGCCACATGCGGGAGGTGCTGCGCAACCTCGCCGAGGAGACCCGGGAGACCGCCGGCTTCGACGTGCTGCTGCCGCCGCAGGTGATGGTCGTGGCGCAGGTGCCGGGTCCGTCGCTGATCGGGCAGACGCTCAAGCCGGTACCCCGTACCCAGCCGGTCTGGGCCACCTCCACCGGCAAGGTGTTGCTGGCGGCGCTGAGCGCGGAGTCGGTGTGGGAGGACTTCACCGAGGAGTTCGCCGAGCACGCCCCGCCGGAGGTGGGCGACCTGGAGTCCTTCGTGGCCTCGCTGGACGCGGTCCGGGAACGCGGGTTCGCCTTCGCGTACGACGAGCTGGAGGTCGGGGCGGCGTCGGTCGCGGCGCCGGTGCGGCTGCGCGGCAACACGCCGTACGCGGTCTGGATCGGCGGGCCCACCTACCGGATCACCCGCGAGCGCATCGACACCATGGCGGAGTCGGTGATCAAGGCCGCTCGGCAGCTCACCGACCTGCTCAGTAACGCAGACATCGACATTCCGAGTGCCTTCGCCAGACGCTAGGGCACCCGCCGACCGCACGGCTCGTCCACGCGTGCGGTGAAGGAGGAGACAATGGCCGTACCAGCCGAGGTGTTGGCGGCGGCACTGACGGTGGTCGACGAGACCCCCAAGGGGCTGTACGTCGACGGCGAGTGGCGCGCGGGTCGGGACGGTGCCGTCCTGCCCGTGGAGGACCCGGCGACCGGCACCACCATCGCCGAGGTGGCGGACGCCTCGGTCGAGGACGGGCGGGACGCGTTGGCCGCCGCCGCCCAGGCCCAGGCCGGGTGGGCCGCGACCCCGCCCCGGGAGCGGGGCGAGGTGTTGCGCCGGGCGTTCGACCTGATCATGGAGCGCCGCGACGACCTGGCCCGGATGATGACCCTGGAGATGGGTAAGGCGTTCGCCGAGTCCCAGGCCGAGGTGGCTTACGCCGCCGAGTTCCTGCGCTGGTTCGCCGAGGAGGCGGTCCGCATCGACGGCGGCTACCTGCCGGCGCCGGGCGGCAACTCGCGGGTCGTGGTGATGCGTCAACCGGTCGGCCCCTGCCTGCTGGTGACCCCGTGGAACTTCCCGATGGCGATGGGCACCCGCAAGATCGGTCCCGCCCTGGCGGCCGGGTGCACCGTCGTGGTCAAGCCGGCCAAGCAGACCCCGCTGTCCATGCTGGCGCTGGTGCGGATCCTGGAGGAGGCCGGCCTGCCCCGGGGCGTGGTCAACGTGATCACCACCTCGCAGTCCGGCCGGGTCACCTCGGCCCTGCTCACCGACGAGCGACTGCGCAAGCTGTCGTTCACCGGTTCGACCCCGGTCGGCCGGACCCTGCTGGCCCAGTCCGCCGAGCGGGTGCTGCGCACCTCGATGGAGCTGGGCGGGAACGCGCCGTTCCTGGTCTTCGGCGACGCCGACCTCGACCTGGCCGTCGAGGGGGCGGTCCAGGCCAAGATGCGTAACGTCGGCGAGGCGTGCACCGCCGCGAACCGCTTCTACGTGCACCGTTCGGTGGCGCCGCGCTTCGTCGAGGCGCTCGCCGAACGGCTCGGCGGGCTGCGCGTCGGGCACGGCCTGGACCCGTCGACCGACGTCGGGCCGCTGATCGACGGCGGCGCGGTGACCTCGGTCGCCGAGCTGGTCGCCGACGCCACGCAGGCGGGTGCGGCGGTCGTCACCGGTGGCGGGCCGGTCGAGGGAGCCGGGCACTTCTTCGCGCCGACCGTGCTCTCCGGCGTGCCGGAGCGCGCCCGGTGCGTCCGCGAGGAGATCTTCGGCCCGGTCGCCCCGGTGGTGGTCTTCGACGACGAGGACGAGGCGGTCGGCCTGGCCAACGACTCCGAGTACGGTCTGGCCGCGTACGTCTTCACCGAGAACCTGGGCCGGGGCCTGCGGGTGACCGAGCGGCTGGAGAGCGGGATGGTGGGGCTCAACCAGGGCGTCATCTCCAACCCGGCGGCCCCCTTCGGCGGCGTCAAGCAGTCCGGGACGGGCCGCGAGGGCGGCGCGGTCGGCATCGACGAGTACCTGTTCGTCAAGTACGCGGCGGTGCGGGCGCAATGGTGACCCGCTTCCTGCTCGCCGGGGTGCAGATGGCGCCGGTCTTCGGCGACGTCGCGGCGAACATCGCCGGCACCTCCGCCTGGATCCGGGCGGCGGCCGACCAGGGAGCCCGACTCGTGGTGCTGCCCGAGGCGGCCTCGGCCGGGTACGTCTTCGCCGACCGGGCGGAGGCCGCCCGGTACGCCCAGCCGGTGCCGGACGGGCCGACGGTCACCGCGTGGTCGCGGCTCGCCGCCGAGCTGGACGTCTGGATCGTCGGCGGGGTGACCGAGCGCGACGGCGACGCGGTCTTCAACTCGGCGGTGCTGCTCGGTCCGACCGGGCACCTCGGCACGTTCCGCAAGGCCCACCTGTGGAACGACGAGAAGGAGATCTACGACCGCAACGCCGACGGCTTCCCGGTCTACGACACGCCACTGGGCCGCATCGGCATCGGGATCTGTTACGACGCCTGGTTCCCCGAGACGTTCCGCAGCGCCGCGTTGCAGGGCGCCGACCTGGTGGTGCTGCCGTCGAACTGGGTGCCGGTGCCGGGACAGCCGACGACGGCGCCCGCGATGGCGAACCTGATGTGCATGACCGGGGCGCACTCCAACCAGTGCTACGTGGCCGGGATCAGCCGGATCGGGGTGGAGAACGGCCAACCCTTCGTCGGCCGGTCCGTCCTGGTCGGACCGGACGGCTGGCCGATCGCCGGCCCGGCCAGCGGGGACCGCGAGGAACTCGTGCTGGCCGAGGTGGACCTGATCGGTACGCGGGCGCAACGGTGGCACAACCCGTTCAACCAACCGCTGGCCGACCGGCGGACCGATCTCTATGTGACCGGCGACGTCGACCGTGCCGGCGGTGCTGCCGTCACCGCGCTGACCTGCGTGGACGGCGACAGGTGAACCTCGCCGGATAGCCGGATACGTCCCTGAGGGCTATTGACTCGCACCCTCTGCAACGCCAGGATATGAACCAATGGTTCATCCAATGAACCACTAAGGAGTGATCGTGAGCATCCGGGTTCGCAAGCTGATCCGTCACCTCGAAGAGACGCGGCTGGAGAACGGCAGAGCGGTGCAGCCGGTGCACCGGGTTGCCTTCGCCGGCGTGGTCATCGAGAATCCCTACCCCAGCGAGTACGTGCAGGACCTGGTCACCCTCGCCGACGAGATCGGCCAGGAGATCGGCGAGCTGGTCGGCCCCGCCTGCGTGGAGCTGCTCGGCGCCGAGGTCGAGGCGTTCGGCAAGGCCGCGCTCGTCGGCATCGACGGCGAGGTCGAGCACGGCTCGGCGCTGATCCACAACCTGCGCTTCGGCAACGTCTTCCGCACCGCGGCCGGCGGCACCGAACTGCTGCCCGCCGCCGAGAAGGTCGGCGTGCCCGGCAGCCCGATCGACATCCCGCTCAAGCACAAGCTGGACTCCAAGACCCGCTCGCACCACCAGACGGTGACCCTCCAGGTGGCCGACGTGCCCCGACCCCGGGAGATCCTCGTGGTCTGCGCCGCGTCGAACACCGGACGTCCGCTGGCCCGCCTCGCCGCCTTCGGCGCCGAGCTCAAGAGCAACTGACCTGAGCGCCCGACGGGACGGAGCCAGCCGATGACCATCACCGACACCGACACCACCACCTGGACCAGCGAGCGGCTCAAGGAGACCGACAAGGAGTACGTTATCCACTCCTGGTCGGTGCAGGGCAAGCTCGACCCCATCCCCGTGGCCGGCGGATCCGGGTCGTGGTTCTGGGACTACGACGGCCGCCGGTACCTCGACTTCCAGTCCCAACTGGTCAACCTGAACCTGGGCCACCAGCACCCCCGACTGGTCGAGGCGATCCGCGCCCAGGCCGAACAGCTCTGCTACATCGGACCCGGCTTCGCCGAGCGGTCCCGGGCGGAGCTGGCCGAGATGATGGCCGGGATCACCCCCGGTGACCTCAAGATGAGCTTCTTCACCACCGGCGGCGCGGCGGCCAACGAGAACGCCGTCCGGCTGGCCCGGCACGTCACCGGCCGACAGAAGGTCATCGCGCGGTACCGGTCGTACCACGGCGCGACGGCGGGGGCGATGTCGCTGACCGGCGACCCGCGTCGGTGGGCGGCCGAGCCGGGGATGAGCGGTGTGGTGCGGATGCTCGACCCGTACACCTACCGCTGCCCGGCCGGGCACCCCGACCCGTGCCCGGTCTGCTCCGGCGGCCCGCACCTGGAGGAGATCCTCCGCTACGAGAACCCGGAGACCGTCGCCGCCGTGATCGTCGAGCCGGTCACCGGCACGAACGGGCTGCTCTACCCGCCGGACGGCTACCTGCGCTCGCTGCGGGAGGTCTGCGACCGGTACGGCATCCTGCTCATCTTCGACGAGGTGATGGCCGGGTTCGGGCGTACCGGCGAGTGGTTCGCCTGCGACCACTGGGACGTGGTGCCGGACATCCTGACCACCGCCAAGGGGCTGAACTCCGGGTACGTGCCGCTCGGCGCGATGACGGTCTCCACCCGGATCTCCGAGTGGCTGCGCGACAACATGTTCTGGGGCGGCCTGACGTACGCCGGGCACCCGCTCGCCTGCGCCTCCGGCGTGGCGTCCCTGCGGATCATGCAGGACGAGGGCGTGGTGGAGAACGCGCGGGCGATGGGGGAGCGGCTCGGTGCCGGTCTGGCCACGCTGGCCCAGCGCCACCCGAGCATCGGCGAGATCCGGGGCCGGGGGCTGTTCTACGGCGTGGAGCTGGTCCGCGACCGCGACACCCGGGAACCCCTCGTGCCGTTCAACGCCAAGGGACCCGCCGCCGCGCCGGTCGGCCGGCTGCTCAAGGCCGCGATGCAGCGGGGCGTCTACCTGACCGCCAACTTCAACGTGCTGCGGCTGACCCCGCCCCTGGTCATCACCGCCGAGGAGATCGACCTGGCGCTCGGCGTCCTGGACGAGGTGCTCGACCTCGCCGACGAGCACTACCAGAACTGAGCGACGGCGGCGGGTGACGGACCCGCCGGGGAGAGGAGAGGCACGATGCCGACGACGCTGATCACCAACGGTACGGTCGTCAACGCCGACGCCGCGGTCCGCGCCGACGTGCTGGTACGCGACGGCCGGATCGTCGCCCTCGGCACCGGCACGGACTGGACCGCCGACCACGTGGTGGACGCGACGGGCAAGCTGGTCATGCCCGGTGGCATCGACGCGCACACCCACCTGGAGTACCCGGTCGACGGCTTCAGCACCCACACCGCCGACGACTTCCACAGCGGCACGGTCGCGGCGGCGTGCGGCGGCACCACCACGGTCATCGACTTCGTCAAGAAGGAACCCGACCGGACGCTGTACGACACGTACCTGCGGCGGCGGGACACGGCGGCGGCCAAGGCCGTGGTGGACGTCGGTCTGCACGCCATCGTCCCGCCCCGCGCCGCCCAGCCGGACGTCCTCGACGACCTGCGCCGGCTGGTCGGCGAGGGCGCGACGAGCTGGAAGTTCTTCATGGCCTACCCGGGCCAGATGGTCGACGACGACGAGCTGCTCGACGGCTTCGAGCTGGCCCGCGACCTCGACGTGCTGCCGATGGTGCACGCCGAGAACGGGCACATGGTGGCCCGCGAGGTGCGGCGCCTGGTGGACAGCGGCCGGACCGCCGAGAACTTCCACATGCGGGCGCACGGGCACGACTCCGAGGCCGAGGCGGTGCACCGTGCCGTCGTGCTCGCCGAGAGCATCGGCACACCGCTGTACGTGGTGCACGTCTCCAGCGCGGAGGCGGCCGACGAGATCAGCCGGGCCCGGGCCGCCGGGTCACGGGTCTACGGCGAGACCTGCCCGCAGTACCTCGTGGTGGCCTACGAGGACTACGCCGACCTGGGGGAGCGGGCCGCCGCGTACGTCTGCTCCCCGCCGATCCGGGAACGCAGCAACCAGGACGGTCTCTGGCGGATGCTCGCCACCGGCGCCCTGTCCACCGTCGCCACCGACCATGCCGGCTTCTGCCTGCACCAACCCGCGGACCTGCCGCCGCAGAAGCTGCGCAGCCCCGGTTACTTCCCGAAGGTGCCCAACGGCGTTCCCGGCGTCGAGGACCGGCTGATGGTCCTCTGGCAGTCCGGCGTGGTGAGCGGGGTGATCGACCCGTGCCGCTTCGTGGACCTGGTCGCCGCCCGACCGGCCAAGCTGTTCGGCCTGTTCCCCCGCAAGGGCGTCGTCGCGGTCGGGGCGGACGCCGACCTGGTGATCTGGGACCCGGCCGCCGACCACGTGATCACGGCGGCGGGCTCGCACACGCGCACCGACTACAACATCTACGAGGGCATGCGCGTGACCGGTCGACCCGTGCACGTCTTCTCCCGGGGCGAGCACCTGGTCGACCCGGACGGCCTGCGGATCGACACCCCCGGCCGGGGCGCCTTCCTGACCCGCGACGCGCCGCGTCTCCTCTGACCCACCGAATCCCCTGCACCACGTACGAGCGGAGCTGGACAGATGACACTTCCCCTGGGTATCCACGTCGGTGAGCGACTCAGCCTGGAACAGACCTACTGGCAGGCCGAGTTCGCCGACCAGAACGGGTTCGAGTCCGTCTGGGTCGCCGAGGGACGACTCGCCCGCGACGGCATCGTCCCGGCGGCGATCATCGCGAGCAAGACGCGGAACGTGAAGATCGGCACCGGTGTGGTCAACAACAAGAGCCGCAACGCGGCCCTGATGGCGGTCACCTTCAAGACGCTGGACGAGGTCGCGCCGGGCCGGGCCATCCTGGGCATCGGCGCCTGGTGGGAGCCGCTGGCGACCAAGGTCGGCCAGCCGCTGTCCAAGCCGCTCAAGTCGATGCGCGAGTACATCGGCGTGCTCCAGGCGTTCTTCCGCAACGAGGTCGTCAACTTCGACGGCGAGTTCGTGCAGATGCAGGACGTGCGCTTCGACAGCATGTACCGGGAGAACAAGCCGGTCGACATCCCGATCTACATCGGCGCGGTCGGTCCCCGGATGCTCGAACTCGCCGGGGAGATCAGCGACGGCGTGCACATGGACTTCCTGCTCCCGCCGTCGTACATGGTGGGTGCCCGGCAGGCGATCGACCGTGGCCTGGCCAAGCGGACCGACGGCCGCGACGCCATCGACCTGACCCAGATCGTCTCGTGCAGCGTCAACGACGACGACCCGCAGGAGGCCATCGACGCCTGCAAGGCGTTCCTCACCCTTTATCTGTGCCAGCAGCCGCACATCGCGGAGCACTGCGGCGTGGAGCGGGAACTCGTCGACCGGTTGCAGGAGATCGCCGGCTGGCCCGCCACCCCGGAGGACATCAAGCGGGCGATGCACCTGGTCCCCAACAGCCTGGTGCAGAACGTCACCGCCTGCGGCACCACCGACGACGCCTTCCAGAAGCTCCAGGCGTACCAGGAGGCGGGCGTGCGCTGCCCGATCATCTCCACGCTCGGTGACAAGGAGCAGACCCTGACCCGGCTCGCCCAGGCCGCGAAGGCGTGACCCGGTGAGCACCCACCCCTCCTGCCGCGTCGCCGTGGTCGGCGGCACCGGCCCGCAGGGCCGTGGGCTGGGCTACCGCCTGGCCCGCGCCGGACACCGGGTCGTCCTCGGCTCCCGCGACGCCGGACGCGCCGAGGCCGCCGCCGAGGAGTTGTCCCGTCAGGTCGGCTCTGCCCGCGTCACCGGCGCGACGAACCTGGCGGCGGCGACCGACGCCGACGTCGTCCTGCTCGCCGTGCCCTACGACGGGCACGCCGACCTGGTCACCGGACTGGCCCCGGCGCTTGCCGACACGCTGGTGGTGAGCTGCGTCAACCCGCTCGGCTTCGACCGCCACGGCCCGTACGGCGTCGCCGTGCTGGCCGGCAGCGCCGCCGAGGAGGCCGCCGCGCTGGTTCCCTCGGCCACCGTGGTCGGCGCGTTCCACCACCTGGCCGCCCCCCTCCTGCTCGACCCGGACGCCGACCTGAGCCACGAGGACGTCCTGGTCTGCGGGGACGACGTCGCCGCCAAGGAGCGGGTGATGGCCCTCGCCGTCGACGTGACCGGTGGCCGTGCCCTCGACGCCGGCCGGTTGCGGCTGGCCCGTCAACTGGAACCCCTGACCGCAGTCCTGATCAGCGTCAACAAGCGGTACAAGACCCGTTCGGGGCTGGCTCTGACCGGCCTCGCCCCGACGGTCGGAAAGGTCCCCGCGTGAAACTCGCCGCCCTGCAACTCCGCGCCACCGACGACCGGACCGAGACGATCGGCCGTGCCGCCGACCTGATCGACGCCGCCGCCGACCAGGGCACCCGCATCCTGCTGCTGCCGGAACTGTTCGCGGTGCCGTTCGTCCAGCCCGAACCCGACCTGGACTACTTCCGGTACGCCGAGGGCCTCGACGGTCCGTCGAACCGGATGGCGGCCGAGCGGTCGAAGCGGCACCGGATGACGGTCGTCTCGTCGATCTTCGAGGCGGGCCAGGTCCCCGGGGTCTACCACAACACCGCCTGCACCTACGTCGACGGTGAACTGAAGTCGGTGTACCGCAAGTCGCACCTGCCGTTCTCCAACGGCTTCCCGGAGAAGTTCTACTTCCAGCCGGGCGGCACCGAGCCCGACGTGGTGCAGACCGGGGAGACCGGGGTCGGCACCATCATCTGCTACGAGCGGCACTTCCCCGAACTGAGCCGCGTGGTGGCCCTGCGCGGCGGGTCGGTGCTCTGCGTACCGGTCGCCTCGGCGAGCGCCCCGATGCGCGAGGTGTTCCAGTTGGAGCTGCGCGCCCACGCCGTGTTCAACGGGCTCTTCGTCATCTGCGCGAACCGGGTCGGCACCGAGGGCACCAAGGAGTACTTCGGGCTCAGCGCGGTCTACGGCCCCAACGGCGACGTCCTCGCCCAGGCCGCCGACGACCGCGACGACATCGCGGTGGCCGAGGTCGACCTGGACCTGGTCGACCTGTCCCGTCGCCGTCGCCCGTTCCTGCGCGACCGCCGGCCCGAGCTGTACGGCCGGTTGACCCGGATGGAGCCGGAGACGTGACCCCGGGCTCGTGGGTGGTGGTCGTACCCGCCAAGTCCTTCGCGGCGGCCAAGACCAGGTGTGTGGGCCTGACCGCCGCCGACCGTGCCGCGTTGGCCCGGGCGATGCTGACCGACGTGGTCGGTGGGCTGACCCGGGCCCGGCGGGTCCGCGCCGTGGTCGTCGCCACCACCGACGCGCAGGTCACCGCCACGGCGTTGGCCTGCGGCGCCGTGGTCGCCGGCCGGATCGGCCCACCCGATCTGAACCGGGAGGTCGACGCGGCGCTGCGGCTCGCCGGCGAGGCGTACGGCGACGCGCGCCTGGCCGTGGTGATGGCCGATCTCGCCGCGGCCCGTCCGGCGGAGTTCGACGCGGCGCTGGCGGCGGCCGGACCGTACCCACGTGCCGTGGTCTCCGACGCCGACGGCACCGGCACCACCCTGCTGGCGTTGAGCGAGGCCGCCGACTTCCGTCCCTACCTCGGGCCCGGCTCGCGTCGCCGCTTCCTCGCCGACGGCTACCACGACCTGCCGGTGCTCGCCCCCGGGCTGCGCCGGGACGTGGACACCGTGGCCCACCTGTTGGACCTGCGGGCCGGTCACCTCGGGGCCAGCACCCGCGCGTGGGCCGCGACACCGCCGTCCGTCGGTCCGCCTCGCGTCACTCGGCCCGTTCGCCCGGCCCACCCGCACGCCGTCCGGCACCCGGCCTGAGGCCGCCTCGGCCCGGACGGTCGAGAATGGTTCACTGATCATGAGGTCGGCACCCACCGGGAGGACACGATGAGCCCGCTCACCAGCCGGGCCACCGGCGATCGCACCTGGCTGGTCGCGGTGGCCGCCAGTCTCTGGGGCTTCTCCAGCCTGCTCCGCGAACCGCTGGCCCGCGAGCTTCCCGCGCTGAGCGTGGTGCTGGCCGAACACGTCGTGCTGGTGCTGCTGGTGTCACCGTGGCTGATCCCGGCCGTACGCGCGCTGGCCCGGTCCTCGGTGCGGACCAAGTTGGCCGTGCTGGTGATCGGCGCCGGCTCCTCGGCACTGGCCACCACGCTCTTCACCGCCGCCTTTCGCCTGGGCGACCCGATCACCCCGCAGGTGTTGCAGAAGCTCCAGCCGGTGCTCGCCCTGGTCCTGGCCGCCATGCTGCTGGGGGAGCGGGTCGGCCCCCGGTTCCCGCTCTTCGCGGTGCCCGCGCTGGTCGGCGCCTGGCTGCTGGCCTTCCCCGATCCACTGTCGGCGCAGCCGCGCGGTCTTGCCGCGGCCGGACTCGCGCTCGGCGCGGCGGCGCTCTGGGCGGCCGGGACCGTCCTCGGCCGGATGGTCAGCGCCGAACTCTCCTTCCTGCACGTCACCACGCTGCGGTTCAGCGTCGGCCTGGTCACGCTGGCCACCTTCGCGGCGGCCACCGGCACCCCGGTCAGCGTGCCGATCGAGCTGGTGCCCCGGCTGGTGCTGCTCGCCGCCATCCCCGGCCTGCTCGCGCTGACGCTGTACTACCACGCCCTGCGCCGCACGCCCGCGTCCAACGCGACCCTCGCCGAACTGGCCTTCCCGCTGACCGCCGCCCTGGTCGGGCTCACCCTGCTCGACGGACGACTCGGCACCAGCCAGTGGGTCGGCCTGACGCTGGTGCTGGCCTCGGTGGTCCTGCTCGCGCTGCACGAGAACCGCAGCTCCCGGCCGGCGGTGCGGCACCCGCAGCAGCGGGTGCCTCAGGTCGCCGGCACCTCCGGCAGCGCCGCCGGGAGGTCCGGCTCGACGCGGTGACGCAGCAGGTGCAGTGGCCCGGCGGTGATCCCCGCCCCGGCCAGCGCCGCCGCGTACGCCGTCGCCGTCGACTCGTCCACCAGACCGTGCACCAGCGGCAGGGTGGGCGTACCGGCACGCAACAGCGACTCCAGCTGGCAGGAGGCGATGGTGCCGGGCAACCCGAGCGCCGCCGCGTGACCGGCGATCGCCGCCGACGGCAGGTCCACCGGCACGCTACGGCTGGTCGGTCCGACGTGCAGCAGTCCGCCTCCGACCACCAGCACGTCGCGGTCCCGCCGCATCCGGGCCAGCGCCCGGGCGGGATCCAGCGCGTGCGGGAAGGAGTCGTCCACCACGATCGTGCCGGGGCGCAGCCGGTCGACGTCCAGCGGTTCGGTGGCGGCGCTGGTGGCCCCGATGATCAGGTCGGCGGCGTACGCGGGGTCGGGCACCGCCGGGGTGGTGGGGCAGATCTCGACGGCGGCGGTGAGTCCGTCGGCGCGCAGGCGCTCCACCTGGTCGGCCAGCCGGGGCGCGGTCGCCGGCAGGTCGCAGAGCAGCAGCCGCGCCGGTGGACGGGGTGCGCGGGCCAGCAGCAGCCGCAGCGAGGAGAACCCGATCGAGCCGAGACCGACCACGGCGACGGTCCGTCCGGCCAGGCTCCGCCCGGCTGCGGTCAGGGCCGCCTCGACGGTGAGGACCACCGAGACGACCGTGGCCGCGTGACCCGTGGTGACCGCCGTGGCGGTACGCGTGTGCCGCAGCACCCCGACGCCGTACCCGGTGTGGGCGGGGATCAGGCCGGCGAGGGAGACACAGGTCGCCCCGAGGCCGGCGGCGAGGTCGACCGCGGCGGCGGCCTCGGTGGCGAGCCGGTCCCCGGCGGCGGTCAACTCGTCGGCGAAGCGCGGCAGGCAGACGAAGCCGGAGGTGCCCAGCGGAGTGGACAACTCCTCCAACAGCCGGGGCCGACCACCGGGGAAGAGCAGCTCACGGAGCTGTTCCCGGGGCAGGCTCCCGGCCGGCAGACCGGCGATCACGGCGAGCTGCGCGGGGGAGGGCAGGTACCCGACGATGGCGGCGCTCAGCGCGGCCGACGTCCCGGCGCGCGTCGTCGGTCGGTCGACCGTCGCCACGCCCGTGTGCGGCTGAGTCGGCGCGGCCGCGACCTCGTACGGCTCGGTCGGCGCGGCCACGCCCGCGTGCTGCTCGGTCGGCTCTGCGGTCGGCTCGGTCGCCGCCGTGCTCAGATCGGTGCGGAGCCGGTCGGCGAGGTGGTCCAGATCGGCGGCGCTCACCGCCGTCGGGGAGCCGCGCAGGGTGACCCGCAGGCCGTCGGCCACCGGCCGGGCGGTCAGGAACAGGTCGGTGCCCAGCGGCGGCGGGGCGAGTTCGGTGTCGTCGTCCCAGGAGAGGTCGAGCCGGTCCGGTCCGGCCGTCCCCGTCGGCGGGGCGGCGGGTCGGAGCGCGTCGAAGTCCAGGAAACTGAAGAAGAACTGGGCGCCGGTCGGTGCGCCGTCGGGACGTCCGGCGGGTACGGCCGCCGCGATCGACGGCGGGTCGGCGTGCTGCCGGGCGGCGCTGACCTCGGCCGCGACCCGGGCCAGGTGAGTCGGGAAGGGCTCGGTGCCGGTCAGGCGCAGCGGCAGCATCGCCGCACAGGGACCGAAGATCCGGTGCAGGTCCGGCAGCGGGTGGTCGCGTCCGGTCACGGCCAGCCCGAGGACCAGGTCGTCCTGGCCGGTGAGCCGGGCCAGCACCCGGTGGTACGCGGTCAGCACCGGCGCGTACAGGGTGGTCGACGCCTCGGCGGCCAGCTGGCGGAGTCCGGCCACCACCGTGGCGTCCAGCGTGAACGCGCGGACCGCGGTGCCCGTGTCGGTGGTGCCGTCGGGGTGCCGCCGGTCGGTGTCCGCCCGCAGCACCGGCGGCCGGTACACGGACCCGAACCGCTGCGACCACCAGGCGTACGCCTCCGGCTCCGGTGCGGCGACGGTCCGCTCCGACATCAGCCGGACGTAGTCCCGGAAACCGGCCCGCAGCGGCGGCAGCGGACCGGCCGCCCCGTCGGCGTGGTAGGCGGCCAGCAGTTCGTGGCCCAGCAGCGCGGCACTGTAGCCGTCACCGATCAGGTGGTGTGCGTGCACCAGCAGGACGTGGTCGTCCGGCGCGACCCGCAGCAGGCGCAGCCGCAGCAGAGGCCAGGCCCACGGCTCGAACCGTCGACGGCGTTCCTCGGCCACCCGGGCGGCCAGGTCGGCCGGTCCGGTCGTGTTCTCGTACTTCACCGGCAGCCGCATCGCGACGGGCAGTTCCTGCTGCACCGGTGGTCGGGCACCGGCCGGGAAGACGGTCCGCAGCATCGGGTGCCGGGCGACCAGCACGTCCACCGCACGCTGGAAGGCGTCCCGGCGCAGCGGACCGCGCAGCCGCAGCCGGGCCAGCCAGGCGGTGCCGGCGCCGGGCGTGACGGCGTCGGCGAGCAGGAAGCCACGCTGCGCGGCGGTCACCGGAAACGGCGCGGTGGAGTCCGGCTGCGGTACGGCGTCGGTCGACGGTCCAGTGTGGACGATCGCCGGGTCCGGCCCGTCGTCGTCGGCCGCACCGGCGTCGAGGGCGGCGGCCAGGGCGGCCGGGGTCCGGTGCTCGTAGATGAGCGTCGGGCTCGCCGTGACCGCGCGGCGCTCCTGGAGTTGGGCGAAGACCTCCAGGGCCAGGATGGAGTCGCCACCGAGGGCAAAGAAGTCGTCGTCCGGGCCGACCACCGGCAGGTCCAGCAGACCGGCCCAGATCCGGGCCAACTCCGCCTCGGTGCCGGTCGACGTGCCGGTGATGGTTGACGTGCCGATGCCGCCCGCCGGTGCGCGGCGGTCTGCCAGGACGGCGTCGTCCCGGCCTGGAGCCGTCGCGTCGATGGTCGTCGAGGCGGCGGCTCGCGAGGACGCCGGAGCGGGTGCGTGGCTGTCGGTGGGCGGGGCGGCCAGTGCCGCCAGCGACTCGCGGTCGACCTTGCCGGTGGCGGTCAACGGCAGGCTGTCCAGCAGGTGCAGACGCGCGGGCACCATGTGCGCCGGCAGGTGAGCGGCCAGGTGGGCACGCAGCGCGGCCGTGGTCGGGGCGGTCTGCGGTGCGGGCAGCACGAAGGCGTGCAGCCGGGGATGCGGATCGGCCCGGTGCAGCACGGTCGCGGAGGCGACCTCCGGATGGGTGCGCAGCACCGCCTCGATCTCGCCAGGCTCCACCCGGTGACCATGGATCTTGATCTGGTCGTCGAGGCGGCCCAGGAACTCCAGTGCACCGTCCGGCGCGAGCCGAGCCCGGTCGCCGCTGCGATAGAACCGCTCGCCGTCGTGGACCACGAACGCCGCCCCGGTCAGCTCCGGCTCGCCGAGGTAGCCGGTGGTGAGGCCGACGCCGCCGAGATACAGCTCACCGGCCACGCCGGGCGGGCAGACCCGACCATCCGGGTCGACGACGCGGACCACCGCCCCGCCGACCGGGCGGCCGATCGGCAGCCGACGGACCGCGTCGTCGGGCCGGGAGTCGATCAGGTGCCAGGTGGCGTTGATGGTGGCCTCGGTCGGGCCGTACAGGTTGGTGATCCGGGCATCGCCGAACAGGTCGAACCACCGCCGGACCGCCACCGGGGACAACTCCTCGCCGCCCACGTGCACCCACCGCAACGCGGCCAGGTCGGGTGCCTCGCCGTGGCGGCGGACGTGCTCCTCGGCGGCGCGCAGGATCCGCTCCCACAGGGTGGGGACCGAACTCCACACCGTGATCCGGGCTGCGGCGATCCGGGCCAGCAACGCCTGCGGATCGCGGAGCTGCGCGCGCGTGAAGGTGACCACGGTAGCCCCGACCAGCAGCGGGGCCAGGATCTGCCGGACCGAGGCGTCGAAGCAGCTCGAGGCCGTCTGGGCGAGCCGGTCCCCGGGCCGGTAACCGAAGGTGGCCACGGCCCAGTCGAGATAGGTACGCATCGACCGGTGGTTGACCGGTACGCCCTTGGGCCGCCCGGTCGATCCCGACGTGAAGATCACGTACGCGGTCTGGTCCGGCGTCGCCTCGGGCACCGACGGGACGTCGTGCTCCGCGACGGTGTCGGCGGTGCTCGGGTCGAAGGAGACCGGTCGTGCGGCAGCGTCGAGGCGGGTCGCGACGGCGGCCGATTCGTCGTCGTGCAGCAGCACTCCGGCTCCGGCCCGGACCAGATGGTCGGCGAGGCGGGCTGGTGGGTGGGTCGCGTCCAGCGGCACCCAGGCGGCACCGGCCCGCAGGATGCCGACCACTCCGACCACGGTCTGCGGACCGGGCGCGGTGAGCAGGCCGACCCGGTCGCCGGGGCGTACCCCATGCCGGGCGAGCAGTGCGGCCAACCGGTCGGCGTTGCGGTCCAGGGTCCGGTAGGTCAGGGTCCGCTCGCCGGTCGTCACCGCCACCGCATCCGGGGTACGCCGGCAGACCGCCCGGATCCGGGCGGTCACGTCGGAGGACAGTGGCGGTCGGCCGGTGGCGATCGCGACGAGGTCGTCCCGGTGTTCGGCGGCGAGCCGGGCCACGGTCGCCGGGGTGAACAGGCGGCGCGGGAAGTTCCAGGACAGGCCGAGGCCGTCGCCGGACTCCCAGCAGAGCAGGCTCAACCGGGTGGCGGCGGAGCCGGAACCGGCCGCCGTGGGCCTCACGGCGACGGGACAGTCCGGGTCGAGCGTGACCGGGAACCGGGCGAAACTGAACCCGGCCGGGCTGACGGTACGTGGCCCGGCGCCGGGACGGTCGAGCATTCGGGCCAGGTCGAGACTGGTCACCGAGCCGTGCCGCTGCGCCGCCGACCAGGTCACCCGGAGCCGGTCGGCGAGCTGTCCGACCGGCTCGTCGGGGTCCACGTCGAGGACCAGGGGCAGGGTGTCGGCGAACGGCCCGACGATCCGGTCGATGTCGGCCAGCCGGGCGTCCCGACCGGCCCGCGCCACCGCCACCGGCACGCGTCGCCGGCCGCCCCAGCGGGCCAGGCAGCGCACATACCCGGCCAGCAGCAGGTGGAACAGCGACACACCGGCCTCGGCGGCCCGGTCCCGCAACGCCGCCACCAGCTCCGGCTCCAGCTCACTCTGCGTGGTCAGCAGGGGTGGGTCGGGGCGTGCGTCCGGGTCACCGTCGAACGGCAGCCGCAGCGTCGTGCCGTCGGCCAGCAGGTCCCGCCAGTACGCCAGGTCCTCCGGCGCGGGTCCGGTCACCTGACGCGCGTACGTGTCGAATCCGGGAGCCGGCGGTCGGGCCACCGGCGTGCGGCCGTGGGCCAGGGCGGTGTAGTCGGCCCACAGTTCCTCGCTGAGCAGGTTCAGGCTGAACCCGTCCCCGGCGGCGTGGTGCAGCACCAGCAGCAGGTGGGCCCGGTCGGGTGCCTCCCGGACGAGGACCGCTCGCAGCGGCGGCTGCCGGGTCAGGTCGACCGGGGTGTTGCACAGCCGCTCCCGTACCTTGCCGAGCGGCTCGGTGAGCGACCGCACCGCGTACCAGTCCGGGGTCGGAGCCGGGTGGGCCGGCACGGGCGGGACCACCTGGCGAGGCGTACCCGGACCGGGCGTGAACCGCACCCGCAGCATCGGGTGGCGCGACTCCAGGCGGGCCAGCGCCTGCCCGAGCAGTCCGGCGTCCAGGGGACCGGTGACGGTCTGCTGGACGAAGGCGAAGCTGGCCACGGTGGGGTGGAGCCGTTCGTTGACGTGGAAGGCCCGCTGCACGGCGGTCAGCGGGAACGGCTCGCCCTCGACCGGAGTCCGCTCCCCGGCCGCCGGCGTCTGCGTCACCGGCGGAACCGCCTCGGCGGCGCGTACCCCGGTGAGGTGGGCGGCCAGGTCGGCGACGGTGGTGTACTCGAAGAACAGCGTGACCGGTAGCTCCCGGCCGAGTTCCTCCTCCAGCCGCTTGACCAGGTCCACTGCGGCCAGTGAGTCCAGGCCGAGAGCGAGGAACGAGGTGTCGTCGGCGATCTCGTCGGGCTGCCGGTGCAGCGGTTCGGCGAGCAGCCGCCGCAGCACCCGGGCCACCTCGTCCCGACCCGGCCCACCGTCCACACCGTCCGGCCCGCGCGGCAGGTCGACGGTGGTGGTCTCGACAGCGACGGCTGCCCCGGCCGGGACGGTGACCGCCGGGACGCTGGCCGTCGGCGCGGTCGCCGGATTCTCCGGCCGGGCCGCGACGACGACGTGCGCGGCGTCGACACGACGGGCGACCGCCAGGGCGCGCAGTGCCTCGTCGACCGGCATCCCCCCGCCGACACCGCCGGTCCGGGCGGCCATGCCGGCGTCGCTGATCGCGGCGAAGCCGACCGCCTGGACGCGCCGGCCGGCGGCCCGGTGCGCGGAGGCGAACGCGTCGAGGAACCGGTTGGCGGCGGCGTAGTCGCCGATCGCGCCGGCCAGCCCGGGCCGTACCGCGCTGACCGACGAGAACCCGACCAGCGCGGCCCGATCGTGGCCGTGTCGCCGCAGCGCCTCGGCGAGCAGGTGGGTGCCGCGTACCTTCGGGGCCAGCACGGCGAGCACGTCCGGGACGGACTTGGCGCGCAGGGTGCCGACCCGGACGATGCCGGCGGCGTGGAACACGGTGTCCACCCGGGGCGCGGCGGCGAGCAGGGCGTCCACGTCGGCGGCCACGGTCACGTCACACCGGTGGTAGGTCGCCGTCGCGCCCAGCGCGGTCAGTTCGGCCAGCAACGCTGCCGGTGCGTGGTCCGACCGACCGGCCAGCAGCAGTGTCGGTTGCTCCCGGCGGGCCAGGGACCGGGCCAACTCCGCGCCCACACCACCGGCACCACCGACGATCAGGTGCACGGCGCCCGCTGCGACGGATCCGCCACCGGCAGGGGCACCGGTCGGGTCGCCCGCCGACGGCACCGGGTCGAGGAACCGGCCCGCGTCCGACGGCAGCGGGTCGAGGAACCGGCCCAGCCGGCGTCCGCCCCGCCAGGCCACGCCGGTCGCCGCGTACGGGTCGGGTGAGGTGTGCCCGTCGACGGCTGCCGGGTCTGCGGCGACGGCGGACACCTCGTGCCGGACGGCGTCGACCCGCGCTGTCGTACCGTCCGAGGAGGACAGGTCCACGGTGTGCACGAGCAGGCCGGGACGCTCGTCGGCGAGCGCGGCGGCCAGTCCGGCCAACACCGCCTGCACCGGCCGCCCACGCTCCTCGGCCACACCGGTGACGTGCACGTCCTCGGTGACCACCAGCAGCCGGCCCGGCCGGTCGACCCCCTCGTCGATCAGGGCGCGGACGGTGCGTACCTGGGCGGTGACGGCGGCGTCGAGCGCGGCCACGTCCGGCGTGTCCACCGCCGCCCCGGCCAGCAGCACGGTGATGTCGCCGTCCGCACCGACCGCCGGGCCGGTGCGGACCTCGATCCCGTCGGCGGTGAACGCGGCGGCCAGGTCGTCGGCGAACGGACCCCCCACCCCCGGGCCGCGCAGCCACACCCGCCGGGCCGGTACGCCGACCGCCGCCGGCACCTCCCGCCAGGCCACGACGTGCAGCGGTACGGCGTGCGCCGCCCCCGGGGGCGGAAAGGCGCGACGCTCGAACGGGTAGGTCGGCACCGGCACCCGCTGCCGCCCGCCGTACAGGGCGGGCCGGTCGAGCGGACCGCCCCGCGCCCAGAGCCGTCCGGCCGTGGCCAGCAACGACGCGGAACCGGTAGGGACCGCACCGGTCGGCCCGCACTGCACCGCGATCATCCGGACCAGGCCGTCGGCCGGCCCGACGTCGACCTGTCCGCCGCCGTGCTCCGCCGCCTCCGCGACGCCCAACTCGACCACGGTGTCGTACCCGTCGTCGTGCAGCCGCCGCCACGCCGCGCGCAGCTCCGCTCCGCTCGCCGTGTCGGTGGCCCACCGGACCGGCTCCGGCGGATCCCACCGCCCGGCCGCCGCGCTGAACACCGGCACGCCCCGCAGCGCCGCGAGGGCGTACCCGTCGTCGTCCCGGTCGGCGGGACCGTTCTCGACGTGGGCCGGGTCGGCGAGCGCGACGGCGCGCCGGATCGCGTCGGCGATGCCCAGCGCGCCCCCGGCGGCGGCTGCCGCCAGCTCACCGACCCCGTGTCCGAGCAGCGCGTCGGGCCGCACCCCCCAGGCGGCGAGCTGTCCGGCCAGGGCCAGGGCCACCACCACGCGCACCGGGGCGGTGATCCGCCGGTCCGACCGGTCCGGCCCGTCGTCCAGGCACCAGGACAGCAACGGCCGTCCCGCCACCGGCCCGGCGGCGGCGCAGAACCGGGTAAGCAGGTCACGGAAGACCGGGAGCCGGTCGTGCAGGTCGCGGACCGCAGCCAGGGCCGGCGGGGAACCGTCGCCCGCGAAGACGAAGACGATCCGGGGTCGACGGCGGACCGGCCCGTCCCGGTACGCGGTCGCGGCAGCCGCCAACCGGTCGGCCAGCCCGGTGCCGTCGGCGACGAGCGCCAACCGGTACGGCGCGTCGTCGCGGGCCGTCCCGGCGCTGGCGACCACGTCGGCCACGTCCAGGTCACCCCGGTCGCGTAGGTGCGCCGCGAGGTCGTGGGCACTGCGCCGTAGCGCGGACGCCGACCGCGCGGTGAGCGCCACCAGGTGCGCGCCGGTGCCGGCCGGCGGCGGTACGGGCTCGCGGGGCGGTGCCTCGCGCAGCACAGCGTGGGCGTTGGTGCCCCCGAAGCCGAACGCGTTCACGCCGGCGACCAGCGGTCCAGGTGCGGTCCACGGGCGTGCCTCGGTGACCACCGTGAAGCCGGCGGCGTCCAGGTCGTACCGGGTGGACGGTCGGACGCGGTGCAGCGACGGCGGCAACTGCCGGTGCCGCAGGGCCAGCACCACCTTCAGCAGCGCCGGCATGCCGGCGGAGTTGAGCAGGTGTCCCAGGTTGGTCTTGACCGACCCCAACCAGCGGGGCGTGCCGTCGGGGCGGCGCGGATACGCGGCGGCCAGCGACCGTGCCTCCACCGGGTCACCGAGGCCGGTGCCGGTGCCGTGCGCCTCGACGTACGAGACGGCAGCCGGGTCGAGCCCGGCGTCCGCGTACGCGCGCGCGATGACCTCCCACTGCCGCTGCGGATTCGGGGCGAGCAGGCTCAGCGACCGGCCGTCGTTACCCACGGCGGTGCCGGCGACCAGGGCCAGCACCCGGTCCCCGGCGGCGTACGCGTCGTCGGGGCGGCACAGGACGAGCGCCGCGCCGCCCTCGCCGGGCACGAAGCCGTCGGCGTCGGCGTCGAAGGCGCGACACCGCCCGGTCGGCGACAGCGCCTCGGCGGCGTCCAGCAGCCGGTAGGCGGTCTCGGTGAGATTCAGGTTCACCCCGCCGACCACCGCGATGTCGCACTCGCCGGTGGCCAGGCTGCGCGCGGCCAGGTGCAGCGCGACCAGCGCCGAGGAACAGGCCGTGTCCACCACGATCGCCGGACCGGCCAGGTCCAGCGCCTGCGACAGCCGGGCCGCCACGAGGTTGCGCAGGTTGCCGACCAGCGCCGCCGGTGCGGCGACCGGACCGGTGGCGGCCAGCAGCTCCGGGAAGGCGCTCTCGCCGACGGCGGCGAAGACCCCGACGCGACGGCCCTGCCGACGCGGCCCGGCGTACCCGGCGCGTTCGAGCGCCTCGTACCCGATCTCCAGGAACAGTCGGGCGTGCGGGTCGGTGAGCCGGGCCTCCTCGTCGGAGAGCCCGAAGAAGTCCGCGTCGAGCTGCATCGGATCGTCCAGGAAGGACCCCCAGCGGGGCCGACCGTCCTGCGGCGTCCACCGGTGCTCCGGGACCGGCCGCACCGCGTCGACGCCACCGACAAGCCCGCGCCAGAACTCGTCGGGGTCGTCGGCACCCGGGAAGCGGCAGGCCATCCCGATGACCGCGAGCGGCGTCGCGCCGGAGCGGGCGTCCTGCGACGTCGGGGCGCGCCCGTCGGGCGGTGCCGGTCGGGTCGTGGGCGGCCCGGCCAGGATGCGGTCGGTCAACGTGGCGACGGTGGGGCAGTCCCGCAGGTCCGCCGGATCGAACGTGGTGCCGAGGGCGTCCTCCAGCCCGGCCAGCACCTCCATCGCCTTGAGCGACGAACCGCCGATGGCCAGGAAACGGTCGTCCGCCGCGATGGTGTCGGCGGGCCGCTCCAGCACCCGGGCCCAGACCGCCCGGACGACCTGCTCGACCCGTCGCCGGGACAGCGGCCCCGAGGGCACTGGCTCGGCCACCCGGTGCGCCGCACTCGGCCCCGTCGGGTGCCAGCGGCGTTCCCGGTCGGCGAAGTCGCCGGCCAGGTAGCGTTCGCGCATCCGGCGCCGCCGCAGCTTTCCGCTGGTGGTCCGGGCGAACGCGCCGGGCGGCAGCGGCAGCACCCGTACGTCGTCGTGCCCGGCCGCCTCGGCGACCCGGGCCCGCGTGGCGTCGAGCACCACGGCCGCCCCGGCCGGCGGTCGCGCCCAGGCCACGAACACCACGATCCGCTCGCCGCCGCTGTCCGGGTCGGTGCAGCCGACCACCGCCGTGACCGTGGCCGGCAACCCGACGGTCGCGGCGGCCACCGCCTCCAGGTCGGGGGCGTGGAACGTCCGACCGTTGACGAAGATCACGTCCTTCGCCCGGCCGGTCACGCAGAGCCGACCGGCGCGCTGGAAACCCAGGTCACCGGTGTGCAGCCAACCGTCCACGAAGGTCTCCCGGCTGGCCTGCGGGTCCCGGTGGTAGCCGCGCGCCACGTTCGGGCCGCGTACCTCGATCAGGCCCACTCGGTCCTCGGGCAGTGGCCGGTGCCGCTCGTCGACGACGCGGACCTCACAGCCGGGCACCGGGTGCCCCAGGTCCATCAGCTCCACGGCGTCCGGGCCCGGCCCGGTGGTCACCGCGCGGCCCTGGCTCAGCGCGGCCCGGTCCAGCACCAGCGGCGCGGCGACCTCTCCGGGCGGCGGGAAGGTCACCGCGAGGGTCGCCTCCGCCAGGCCGTACACCGGTCGCAGGGCGGACGGGGCGAGCCCGGCCGGGCGGACGTGCGCCAGGAAGGCCCGCCACACGGTGGGGGAGATGGGCTCCGCGCCCACCACCACGCACCGGACCCGGCTCAGGTCCAGCGTGGCGAGGAGGTCCGTCGGGACCCGGCGGACGGCCAGGGCCAGCGCGAAGTTCGCCGCCGACAGCAGGGTCGCGCGGTGCCGGTGGGCGGCGGTGAACCACAGCGCCGGGCGCTTGGCGAACGCCATCGGGGGTACGCGGACCTGGGTGCACCCGATGGCGAGCGGGGTCAGGTGGGTGCCGATCAACCCCATGTCGTGGAAGTACGGCATCCAGGTGACCAGGACGTCGTCCGGCCCGGCGCCACTGGCCAGCCGGGACTGCTCCACATTGGCCAGCACGTTGGAGTGGGTCAACTCCACCCCGCGCGGCGTGCCGGTGCTGCCGGAGGAGAACTGGAGGAACGCCACGTCGCCGGGGTCGGCCGCGAACAGGGCCTCCGGTGGGGTGCCGGTCCGCAGGTCGGCCAGCCGCAGCACCGGACCGGCCAGCCCGTCGGCGAGCGCCTCGGTGGCGTCGTCCAGCACGGTCACCGCGTCGGTGAGCAGCTCGCGGACGGCCCGTACCCGGGTCGGCTCGGGTGGCAGCGGCACCGGGACCAACCCGGCGGCGAGCGCCCCCCAGAACAGCGGCTGGAAGTCGTCCCCGGCGTCGGCGACCAGGATCACCGGGGTGCCCGGGGCCACTCCGGCGGCACGGTAGCCGCCCGCCACCCGCAGCGCCTCGTCCCGCAACTCTCGGACGGTGACGGTGCGTTCGGTGCCGTCCTCGCGCACGTGCACGATCTTCTGGTCGGGGGTCCGATCCGCGGCGTGGACGAGGATGTCGAGCAGTGCCCGTCGGTCGCCGGGTCCGGCCGCTGTCTGCACGCGACGATGCTAGTGGGCATGATCGAGTACCCGGCCGTCGGTCGGCGGGATGCCCGGCATCTGGCACGCGACACGCCCGGCACAGCATCTGGTGTTGCCATCTTCGCACCGCACCCATATATGGTGTGCCCCGTAGCTGGTTCGGCCGCCACTGAAACGGCGGTCGAGGCAAGAGGGAACCCGGTGGGAATCCGGGACTGCCCCGCAGCGGTGAGTGGGAACGACCGCCGTCATCACGCACTGGACCCGCCAGGTCTGGGAAGCGACGGCCAGTAGGCGCGAGCACCAGGCCCACGAGTCCGAAGACCTGCCAGCGCGCCGCACGCGACGTGTGCGGCGGTCGAAGGCCGCGTGGGACGGCCGACGCCATGAGCTGGTCAGTCACGGCAGCAGTGCCGTCGGTGACCGGCGGCGTCCTCCCGCGCGGACCCGACGATCTCGGGGACAGGCGTGAGGAGGGGGAACATGACGGTGACCCAGGAGCAGGCGGGGCCGGAGCAACGCCGGCACGTCATGCAGGTCCGTAAGCGGAACGGCGACACCGAGCCGGTGGACGTCAACAAGATCGTCAAGGCGGTGGAGCGGTGGGTCGCCGACCTGGACGAGATCGACCCGTTGCGGGTGGCCACCAAGACCATCAGCGGGCTCTACGACGGCGCGACCACGGCCGAGATGGACAAGCTGTCCATCCAGACCGCAGCCGAGCTGATCGGTGAGGAGCCGCAGTACTCGAAGCTGGCGGCCCGACTGCTGGCCGCGTACGTGGACAAGGAGGTCCGCGGGCAGCAGGTGGCCAGCTTCAGCCAGTCCATCCGGTACGCACACGGCCTGGGCCTGATCGGCGACGACACCGCCGCGTTCGTGGCCCGCAACGCGCGCAAGCTGGACGACGCCGTCGACCCGGCCGGGGACCTGCGTTTCGAGTACTTCGGCCTGCGCACGGTCGCCGACCGGTACCTGCTGCGGCACCCGCAGACCCGACTGGTGGTGGAGACGCCGCAGTACTGGCTGCTGCGGGTCGCCTGCGGCCTGTCCCAGACGCCCGGCGAGGCGATCGGCTTCTACCGGCTGATGTCCAGCCTGGCCTACCTGCCCAGCTCGCCGACGCTGTTCAACTCCGGCACCCGGCACACCCAGATGTCCTCGTGCTTCCTGGTCGACTCGCCGCGCGACGAACTCGACTCCATCTACGAGCGTTACCACCAGGTCGCGAAGCTGTCCAAGTTCTCCGGTGGCATCGGCATCTCCTGGTCCCGGGTGCGCGGTCGGGGCGCCCTGATCCGGGGCACCAACGGCAGGTCGAACGGCATCGTGCCGTTCCTCAAGACGCTGGACGCCGGGGTGGCCGCGGTCAACCAGGGCGGCCGTCGCAAGGGCGCGGCCTGCGTCTACCTCGAACCGTGGCACCCGGACGTGGAGGAGTTCCTCGAACTGCGGGACAACACCGGCGAGGAGTCCCGGCGGACGCACAACCTGAACCTCGCCAACTGGATCCCGGACGAGTTCATGCGGCGCGTCGAGGCGGACGGCGACTGGTCGCTCGTCGACCCGTCGGACGCCCCCGAGCTGCCCGACCTGTTCGGCGAGGCGTTCGACGAGGCGTACCGGGCGGCGG
This sequence comes from Micromonospora sp. NPDC049903, assembly GCF_044460945.1. Lineage (NCBI taxonomy): Bacteria > Bacillati > Actinomycetota > Actinomycetes > Micromonosporales > Micromonosporaceae > Micromonospora > Micromonospora sp. NPDC049903. Next base: position 200,555 of record NZ_JBITKL010000009.1, on the reverse strand, counting down.
AGAAGAAGGCGGTCAAGACCGTCAAGGCCCGCGACCTGTACGGGCGGATGATGCGGACGCTCGCGCAGACCGGCAACGGGTGGATGACGTTCAAGGACGCCTCGAACCGGCTGTCCAACCAGACCGGCGCCCCGGGCAACACCATCCACCTGTCGAACCTCTGCACCGAGATCCTGGAGGTCAACGACGACGCCGAGACGGCGGTCTGCAACCTCGGCTCGGTCAACCTGGGCGCGCACGTCACGGCGGACGGTGTCGACTGGGAACGGCTGCGCGCCACGGTGCGTACCGCCGTGGTGTTCCTGGACCGGGTGATCGACATCAACTACTACCCGGCCGCGCAGGCGGCGGCGTCGAACCCGCGCTGGCGCCCCGTCGGGCTCGGGCTGATGGGTTTGCAGGACGCGTTCTTCACGCTGCGCCTGCCGTTCGACTCACCGGCCGCCAGGGAGCTGTCGACGCGGGTGCAGGAGGAGATCTTCCTGACCGCGTTGGAGACCTCCGCCGGGCTCGCCGAGCGGTTCGGCCCGCATCCCGCGTACGCCGAGACCCGCGCCGCCCGGGGTGAGCTGCACCCGGACCTGTGGGGCGCCGAGGTCGGCCAGCCCGAGCGGTGGACCGCGCTGCGCGAGACGATCGGCCGGCACGGCCTGCGGAACTCGTTGCTGGTGGCGATCGCGCCGACCGCCACCATCGCCTCGATCGCCGGCTGCTACGAGTGCATCGAGCCGCAGGTGTCCAACCTGTTCAAGCGCGAGACGATGTCCGGCGAGTTCCTCCAGATCAACACCTACCTGGTCCGCGAGCTGAAGGCGCGCGGACTGTGGACGGCCGCGATCCGGGAGCAGATCAAGCGCGCCGAGGGTTCCGTGCAGGGCGTCGTCGAGCTGCCCGCCGACGTACGCGAACTGTTCCGGACCGCGTGGGAGCTGCCGCAACGGGCGCTGATCGACCTGGCGGCGGCCCGCGCCCCCTTCATCGACCAGTCGCAGTCGCTGAACCTGTTCCTGAGCGCGCCGACCATCGGCAAGCTCTCCTCGATGTACCTGTACGCCTGGAAGTCCGGGCTGAAGACCACCTACTACCTGCGGTCGCGTCCGGCGACCCGGATCCAGCAGGCCACCGTCGCCGTCACCCCGAGCGTCACGCCGGTCGTGGCGGTCAGCGACGACGAGGCGTTGGCCTGCTCCCTGGAGAACCCCGAGAGCTGCGAGGCATGCCAGTGACCACCGTCTCCGAGACCAGCACCAGCACCGGCGTGGGGGAGCGGCACCTGCTGCTCGACCCCGGTATGGACCTGACCCTGCGGCCGATGCGGTACCCGCACTTCTTCGACCGCTTCAAGGACGCCATCAAGAACACCTGGACGGTGGAGGAGGTCGACCTGCATTCCGACCTCGCCGACCTGGCCAAGCTCTCCCCGGCCGAGCAGCACCTGGTGTCTCGGCTCGTGGCGTTCTTCGCCACCGGCGACACCATCGTCGCCAACAACCTCGTGCTCAACCTCTATCAGCACGTCAACTCGCCGGAGGGGCGGTTGTACCTCTCCCGGCAGTTGTTCGAGGAGGCGGTGCACGTCCAGTTCTATCTGAACCTGCTGGACACCTACGTCCCGGACGAGAAGGAACGGTTCGCGGCGTTCGCGGCGGTGGAGAACATCCCGTCGATCGCCCGCAAGGCCGAGTTCTGCTTCAAGTGGATCGACTCCATCTTCGCCCTGCGTGAGCTGCGGACCCGGGAGGACCGGCGGGCCTTCCTGCTGAACCTGATCTGCTTCGCCGCCTGCATCGAGGGCCTGTTCTTCTACGGTGCCTTCGCGTACGTCTACTACCTGCGCTCCCGGGGGCTGCTGCACGGCCTCGCCTCGGGCACCAACTGGGTGTTCCGCGACGAGTCCATGCACATGGCGTTCGCCTTCGACGTGGTCGACACCGTCCGCGCCGAGGAGCCGGACCTCTTCGACGCCGAGATGGAGCAGCAGGTCAAGGACATGCTGGCCGAGGCGGTCGAGTGCGAGGTCCAGTTCGCCGCAGACCTGCTGGAGCAGGGCGTCTCCGGGATGTCGCTGGCCGACATGCGGGAGTACCTCCAGCACGTGGCCGACCGGCGCCTGGCCGTGCTCGGCATCGCACCCATGTACGGCAGCGGCAACCCGTTCGCGTTCATGGAGTTGCAGGACGTCCAGGAGCTGTCCAACTTCTTCGAGCGGCGGGTCTCCGCCTACCAGGTCGGGGTGACCGGCTCGGTCAGCTTCGACGACGACTTCTGACCGGCTGAGACGGACCGCTGTCCCGGGTGGCGTGACGCCGCCCGGGACCAGCGGCGTTCCGGCCCGGGCTCCGGCCGATGCCTGGCCCAATGGTCGTGTCGGCGGCCCCTGTCGAGCTGAACCGTATGCGCTATCGGCCCTCTCGACTGCGAGAGCGGCCAGCGGGCCGACGACTCGGCGATGTGGCGGGCCGGGCGGTCTCGGTCGCTGCCGATCGCCCCTACCCGCCCGTCCGGGGAGACGAACCCGGACACTCCGACCGTGGAGGCCATCAACGCGGGCCGACCGTGCTCGAACGGTGAGTTGCGGTCAGTCCCGGCGAGCGGCGGGGCGGCTCGGCTCGGCTTGCACGGCCACTCCCGGCCGGCGCAGAGCAGGTAGGCGCTTACCGCGATCCGTCGCTGCCGTCAGCTCGACAGTGCCCGTACCCGACATGGCAGTCAGCCGCCCCGGCCCCTGGCCCCGGCCCCCGGCCCTGGCCGACGTCTCCGACCCTCGGCCGACGCCGACGCCGACGCCTGCGCCGAGCTTCCACTCGTGCCGGCGAGCTGGCCGAGCGACTCGTGCGACTGCGGGGAAAGGCCGCTCGTCGTGGGCGGACCGGAACCGGTCGCGCCCGTACCCTGTCGCAATGTCTCTGCTGATCCGGCGTGACCTCGGGTCCACCGACGTGCGGTCGCGGGATCGCCGGTGGGGTCGGGCCCCTGGTGTGTCGGCAGCGACCACAGTGCGGGAACCGGTGGCCGGGTACGGCCCCGCCGTCCGCTGAGCGGGCCCGTGGCGGCCGTCGTGTTCCCGGCTACGCGCCTCATCCGGCCCGCTGTCGCCGCCGCCGCCAGTCGTCGCGGCGGCGTCCCCTCGTCCCGTCCGGGGCATCCACCAGGCGAAATGTCGGCAGGAAACATCGAGAAACTCGTTCGTCATCTTCCGTTGACCGTGGGATGAGTCGAGTGTTAACTGTTAACAGTTATCAGGAGGACAACGTGTTGGACGTCAGGCCGATCAGGGCGGAGTCCCTCGGCGAGAAGCTGGCCGGCGAGCTGCGCCGTCGCATCATCGTGGGCGACGTGCCGTCGGGCACCCGTCTCGTCGAGGAGGAGCTGGCCGATTCCTTCCAGGTCAGCAGGGGTCCGGTCCGCGACGCGATCCGCATCCTGCGGTCGGAGGGACTGGTCACCGGCTCCGGCCGCAACGCCGTCACCCGCTCGTTGAACGACGCCGACATCGAGGAGCTGATGGCCCTGCGGGAGTCGTTCGAGCTGCTGGCGGTGGAGCGGGCCATCACCGTCCGGCGCGACGTCCTCGCCCGTCAGTTGCGTACCGCGCTGGTCGACATGGACGCGGCCGTCACCGACCGTGACCCGGTCGCCTTCACGACCGCGGACATCCGGTTCCACAGCGCGTTCTTCGCCACCGCCGGGATGACCCGGCTCAGCGTCCTGTGGGACCAGTTCCGCCCCACCATCGAAGGTCTGCTGCACGCCTCCGGCAAGCGGCTGGCCGATCTCGCGCCCTCGGCGCGGGAGCACCACGACCTGGCCGGGCTGATCACTGCCGGCAAGGTCGCCGAGGTCAAGGCCGAGCTGCACCGACACCTGCAGACGACCTGCTCGCGGCTGCGTTCCGCGATCCCCCCGACCCCCGTCCAGAGAGAGAACGACCTATGAGATCACGCATGCTGCGCCTCGCCGCGTTGGCCGTCGCCGGCACCCTCGTGGTGACCGGCTGCGCCAACCGCGGCGGGAGCGAGACCGCCTCCGGCGAGAACTTCCCGGAGAAGGACCTCACCCTCGTCGTGCACGCCGCCGCCGGTGGCGGCTCCGACCTCACCGCCCGCACGCTGGCCAAGGAACTGGAAGCGGACCTCGGGCGGTCGATCGTGGTGGAGAACCGGACCGGTGGCGGGGGACGGGTGGGCCTGACCTACCTCAAGGGCCGTCCCGCCGACGGGTACTCGATCGGCTTCATCCCGGTCGAGGTGGCGATGCTCGGGCACCAGGGCGCCGACATCACCCCGGAGCAGTTCACCGTCCTCGGGCAGGTGATGAACGCGCCGGCCACGCTGTCGGTGCCGACGAACAGCCCGTACCAGAGCCTCGACGACCTGCTGGCTGCGGCGAAGCGCGAGCCGGGCACGATCACCGTGTCGAACTCCGGTGCCGGCGCCATCTGGGAGGCCGCCACCCTCGCCCTGGGCGAGGCGGCCGGTGCGACCTTCAAGCCGGTGCCGTACGACGGCGGCGCGCCGGCCGTGGCCGCCGGGGTCTCCGGCGAGGTCCAGGCCGTGATGGCCGGCGTGAGCGAGTCTGCCGCCGCGGCCGGAAACAACCAGCTGCGCATCCTTGCGGTGCTGGCCCCGGAGCGGGTCTCCTCGCTGCCGGAGGTGCCCACCGCCACGGAGCAGGGCGTCGACGTGGTCATCGGTGGCTGGGGCCTGATGGGCGCCCCCGCCGGCCTGCCCGACGAGGTCCGGCAGCGCCTCGCCGACGCCGTCCGCAAGGCCGCTTCCTCGGAGGCGTTCAAGGACGTGATGACCAAGGCCGGCAACACGCCGCTGGCGACCTCGCCGGACGAGGCCAGCCAGTTCGCCAAGACCGAGTACGACCGCTTCGGCCAGATCTACGGCTGATGGCTATCCACCACCCGCCGATCCAGGGTGATCACGGTGCCGCCGCGCGTTGGCGCGCGGCGGCACCGGGGATGGTCTTCCTGGTGCTGGGCGCCGTGTTCCTGTGGCTGGCCCGCTCGATCGAGCTGCCCGCCCGGGCCCTGGCGGTGAGTCCCCGCATCTGGCCGGAGACGCTCGCCATCGGGATCATCGGCCTGTCGGCCCTGCAGATCGTCCTCGCCTTCGTCACCACGCCCGCCGTGGCCGACGACGAGGACGAGGACGGGCCGGCCACCCGCTCGGGGATCGTCCGGGTGGTCGGCTTCGTCGCGGCCACGCTCGCCTTCGGGGTGCTCTGGTACTACCTGCACTTCCTCGTCTCCGGACTGATCTTCGTCGCCGCGCTCACCTGGATCGCCGGGGGCCGGGGGATCAAGGACCTGCTGTTCTTCCCCGCCGGGGTGACCGTGGTGATCTACGGCCTGTTCGGCCTGCTGCTGAGGGTGCCGCTGTGAACGCGCTCGTCGAGGGCTTCGGTGCCCTCCTCTCCGTCCAGATGCTGCTCTGCGTCCTGGCGGGCGCCGCGATCGGCATGCTCGTCGGCGCGTTCCCGGGCATCACCGCCACCATGGCGGTCGCCCTGGCCAGCGCCTTCACCCTGACCATGGATCCGCTGCCCGGCCTGGCCGTGCTGCTGACCATCCTGATCGGCGCGCAGTTCGGCGACCGGGTCCCGGCCATCCTGATCAACACTCCGGGCACTCCGGCGTCGATCGCCACCACCTTCGACGGCTACGCCATGGCCAAGCAGGGCAAGGCCGGCCTGGCGCTGACCTCGTCGGCCTTCGCCTCGGCGGTCGGCGGTTTCGTCGGCATCGCGGTGCTGATGGTCGCCGCGATCCCGCTGAGCACGGTGGCCATGCGCTTCGGCTCGCCGGAGATGTTCGCGCTGGTGGTCTTCGGTCTCACCATGATGATCGAGGTCTCCGGCCGTCAGCTCGTCAAGGGCCTCATCGCCGGTCTGTTCGGCCTGGCGCTGGGCACCGTCGGCCGGGACCCGATGGACGGCTCGGACCGGCTGACCTTCGGCATCCCGCAACTGGTCGAGGGGATCCCGTTCATCGCGGTGATCATCGGTCTGTTCGGCATCGCCGAGGTGTTCAGCCAGATGATCTCGCGTCGTCACAGCAAGCAGAAGGCGATCACCAGCTTCGGCCGCTGGTGGCCGACCAAGCAGGAGACCCGGCAGATGGTCAAGCCGATCGCGGTCGGCTCCTCCGTCGGCACGGTGGTCGGCGTGCTGCCCGCCGTCGGCGGGGACATCGGCGGGATCGTCGCCTGGAACCAGGCCAAGCGGGTCTCCAAGGAGCCGGAGAAGTTCGGCAAGGGCTCCCTGGAAGGGCTCACCGCCGCCGACGGCTCCTCCAACGCCGGTGTCGGCGGGTCCGTGCTCACCACGCTGGCCCTCGGCGTACCGGGCGACTCGGTGATGGCGGTGATGCTCGGCTCGATGATCATCTGGGGCATCCAGCCCGGCCCGGGCCTGTTCACCTCGCAACCGGACCTGGTCTACTCGATCGCCGGCATCATGTTCTTCGCCACCGTGCTGACGCTGGGGCTGAGCCTGCTGCGCATGCGCGGCGTCGCCAAGCTGCTGGAGCTGCCCAGCCGGTTCCTGTGGACGGTGATCCTGGCCTTCTGCATCGTCGGCACGTACGCGGTGAACAACAGCGTCTTCGACGTCGGCGTCATGGTCCTGTTCGGCGTACTCGGACTGCTGCTGCGCCGGTACGGCTTCCCGGCCGGCCCGATCGTGCTCGGCCTGATCCTCGGCCCGCTGGCCGAACGCAACTTCCGCCGGTCGATGGAGCTGGGCGGGCTGGAGACCATCTACACCAGCCCGATCGCGGTGGGCCTGCTCGTGCTGGCCGTGCTGGCCGTGGCGGTGCCCCGCATCCGCAGCCGGATGAAGGCGCGCCGGCAGGACCCCACCGACCGCGACACCCCGACCGATCCGCCGGTCCCCGCCGGAGCGAGCCGGTGACGGCACGACACTTCGTGGTCCGGGACGTCCCCGGCCAGTGCCACGGCAGCACCGTCTGCGTCACCGAGGACACCTTCGTGGTCGCCTGGTTCCAGGGCGACCACGAAGGAGCCGCCGACTCGCGGATCTGGCTCAGCCGGGGGACCGACGACCGGTGGAGCGCCCCGACGGTGGTCAGCGGCGACCTGGCGCCCTGCTGGAACCCGGTGCTGCACCGGCGTACCGGCGGGGACCTGGTCTGCTGGTTCAAGGTCGGCGCGACCATCTCGACCTGGGTGACCCACCAGGTCGTCTCCACCGACGGCGGCCGGACCTGGTCGACGCCCCGACCGCTCGGCGACGCCGAGCCCGGCGGCCGGGGACCGGTCCGCACCCCGCCGCTGCGCCTGCGCTCCGGTCGACTGCTCGCCGGGGCCTCCACCGAAACGTGGGGCGAGCGCCCCCGATGGGACTGCTTCGTCGAGCGCAGCGACGACGACGGCTACACCTGGCAGCGCTCCCCGGACATCCGGCTCGACCACGCCACCTTCCCCGGCGCGGGCGCCATCCAGCCCGCGCTCTGGCAGACCCCGACCGGCGAGGTACGCCTGCTGGCCCGCAGCACCGCCGGTCGGCTCGTCACCGCCACCAGCGTCGACGACGGCCGCACCTGGTCGCCCGGCTCGCTGTCCACCGTGCCGAACAACAACTCCGGCATCGCGGTGACCCGCCTCGGCGACCACGTCCACCTGGCCCACAACCCCACCACCGGGGACTGGGCCAGCCGGGCGCCCCTGACCGTCTCCGTCTCCACCGACGAGGGGCAGACCTTCCGGCCCTGGCTGACCCTGGAGAAGTCGCTCGGCGAGACGGCGGACGAGGGCTACCGGCCCGCCGACTCGGGAGTGCGGACCACCGGAAGCAACGAGTTCTCGTACCCCTGCCTGATCCCCGTCGGGGACCGGCTCGCTGTGACGTACACCTGGCAGCGGCGCGGCATCGTGCTCGCCCTGCTCGATCCCTCGGAGCACATCTCATGACCACCGCCAACCTGATCAGCGCCGTACCGACCCTGTTCGCCCCCGACGGCGCGGTCGACCTGACGGCCACCCGGGCGGCCTACGACCAACTCGCCGCGCACCCCGTCGACGGGGTGTTCGTGGCCGGCACCACCGGTGAGTTCACCACCCTCACGGACGACGAGCGGCTGGAGGTCGCCGCCGCCGCCAACGACGCCTTCGGGCCCGAGCGCACCTACTGGCACGTCGGGCACGCCAGCACCCACCAGGCGGTACGCCTCACCCGCGCGGCCGTCGACCGGGGAGCGGCCCGGCTCGCGGCGCTCACCCCGCACTACTTCCCGGCCACCGAGCGCGCTCTGCTCGACTACTACGAGGCGGTGGTGGCCGCCGCCGCCGGACGGCCGGTGTACGCGTACCTCTTCACCGCCCGGACCACCACGACGGTCTCGCCACGGTCGCTGGCCCGGCTCGCCGAGACCGGACTGGCGGGCGTGAAGATCAGCGGCGAGCCGACCCGGGTGCTGGCCGAGTACCTCGCCGCGCTCGGCGACCGGGACCTGCCGGCGTACTCCGGTGCCGACGCGGAGTTCACCGAGGTCGTCGCGGCCGGCGGCGCCGGAGTGGTCTCCGGGGTCAGCTCGGCGCTGCCGGCACCCTTCCTGGCGGTCCGGGACGCCCTGCGCAGCGGGGACGCCGACGCGCTCGCGGTGGCCCGGGAACGGTCGCTGCGGGCGGTGGCCGCCACCCGGCAGGGCAACCTCGCCCACCTCAAGGCCGTCCTCGAACTGCGCGGGCTGCCGGCCGGCGGAATGCGTGCCCCGCTCGACCCGATCTCGGCCGACGACCGTCGCGCGCTCGAAGCCGACGTCGCCGACCTGCTCTGACCCCCGACACCGCCGCCTCACTCCAAGGAGCCCCGCGTGAGCAGCTACGCCTTTCCCGAGTTGACCGACCAGCCCGTGGCCGAGCCCGGCGTGGTCTGGACCGTCGCCAGCGGCGACCTGCGGCCCAGTGCCAACGTCACCTGCTGGCCGGTGCAGCGGCAGTTCGAGGCCGACCTGGAGCGGGCGGTCACCGCCCTGGGCCACCGGGTGCAGCGGGCACACCCGGTCGACGACACCGCCGGGCACGGCTTCATCGCCAGCCAGCGCCAGGGCATCGAGGTGTTCAAGTCGATCCCGCCGGACGCGCCGCTGATCGTCGCCGAGGCGGTCTGGCAGTACAGCCACCACGTGCTGGCCGGGCTGCGCACCCACCGGGGCCCGATCCTGGTGGTGGCGAACTGGAGCGGTGAGTTCCCCGGCCTGGTCGGCCTGCTCGGCCTGACCGCCAGCCTCACCAAGGCGGGCGTGGCGCACTCCATCCTGTGGAGCGAGAAGTTCACCGACGACTGGGCGGTGTCGCGGCTGCGTACCTGGCTGGAGACCGGGAAGCTGGAGCACGACCAGAGCCACGTACGGGACCTGCCGGAGCTGCCGGCCACCGAGGAGGTACGGCTCGGTCGGGCGCTCGCGGCGCAGCTCGTCCGGGACAAGGCCATCATCGGCGTCTTCGACGAGGGCTGCATGGGCATGTACAACGCCATCATCGACGACGAGCTGCTCAACCCGCTCGGCGTCTACAAGGAACGGCTGTCGCAGAGCGCCCTGGTCGCCGAGATGGCGACGGTCACCGACGCCGAGGCGCAGGCCGTACGGGACTGGCTGGACGCGGCCGGGTTCACCTTCCACACCGGCACCAACGAGGCCACCGAGCTGACCGACGCCCAACTGCACAGCCAGTTCACGATGTACGTGGCCGTGCTGCGCATCGCCGACGACTTCGGCCTGGACGCGGTCGGCATCCAGTACCAGCAGGGGCTCAAGGACGTCGTACCCGCCAGCGACCTGGTCGAGGGGCTGCTGAACAACGTCTCCCGCCCGCCGGTGACCAGCCGCGACGGTGCCCGGGAACTCTACGCCGACGCGCCGTTGCCGCACTTCAACGAGGTCGACGAGGGTGTCGCGGTGGACTCCCTGGTGACCAACCGGATCTGGACCGCGATGGGGCTGGACCCGGCGACCACCCTGCACGACATCCGTTGGGGCGAGGAGTACGACGGCCGGTTCGTCTGGGTCATGGAGATCTCCGGCTCGGTCCCGGCCTCGCACAACGGCGGCTACGACAAGAGCTGGAGCATGCGGCAGCCGCCGATGTACTTCCCGCTCGGCGGCGGCACCCTCAGCGGCGTGTCCAAGCCGGGGGAGATCGTCTGGTCCCGGGTCTTCATCGCCGACGGCGTCCTCCACGTCGACCTGGGTCGGGGCAGCGCGGTGGAGTTGCCGGCCGAGGAGACCCAGCGACGCCTCGACGCCACCACCCCGCAGTGGCCGATCATGCACGCCGTGCTGCACGGCGTCGACCGTGACCAGTTGATGGCCCGTCACAAGGCCAACCACCTCAACGTGGTGTACGCCCCGGACGCCGCCACCGCCGACCGGGCGCTCGCCGCCAAGGCCGCCATGTTCGCCGAACTGGGCCTGGCGGTGCACCTCTGCGGTGAGGTGAACCTGTAGATGGCACCGTTGCTGATCGGCATCGACCTGGGCACCGGGAGCAGCAAGGGTGTGCTCACCGACGCCGCTGGGCAGGTGCTGGCCACCGCCGTCCGCCCCCGGCCCCGGTCGATGTCGCTGCCCCGGCCGGGCTGGGCGGAGGTCGACGCCGAGGCGGTCTGGTGGGCCGACGTGGTGTCCATCGCCGCCGAGCTGACCGCCGCCGCCCAGGGCGCGCGGATCGCGGCGGTCTGCGTCAGCGGTGTCGGCCCCTGCCTGGTGCTTTGCGACGAGCGGGACCAGCCGGTCCGGCCGGCGATCCTCTACGGCATCGACATGCGGGCCACCGCCGAGATCGCCGAGTTGACCGAGCGCTTCGGCGCCGAGGAGGTGCTGCACCGGTCGGCCACCCCGATCACCACCCAGGCGGTCGGCCCCAAGGCGCTCTGGGTACGCCGCCACGAACCCCAGGTGTGGGAGCGGGCCACCCGGTGGTACAACTCCAGTTCGTACGTGGTGCGGAAGCTGACCGGCGAGTACGTCCTCGACCACCACACCGCCAGCCAGTCCGTGCCGCTGTACGACATCGAGGCCCGGCAGTGGCACCGGCCCTGGTACGACGAGATCATGGGTGACCTGCCCGCGCCCCGACTGGCCTGGTCCGCGGAGATCGTCGGCGAGGTGACCCCGGAGGCGGCCGAGGCGACCGGGCTGCCGGTGGGCACGCCGGTCTGCGCCGGCACCGTGGACGCCTGGGCCGAGTCGGTCAGCGTCGGCGTCCGCCGCCCCGGCGACCTGATGCTGATGTACGGCTCCACCATGTTCTTCGTCCAGCAACTCCGGGGCGTGGCCCGGCATCCGCAGCTCTGGAACACCGTCGGGGTGGCTCCGGACTCGTACTGCCTCGCGGCCGGCATGGCCACCTCCGGCAGCCTCACCACCTGGCTGCGCGACCTGGTGGGCGAGGTGCCGTTCGAGACGCTGGTCGAGGAGGCGGCGGCGGTGCCGCCGGGCGCGGACGGCCTGCTGTTGCTGCCGTACTTCGCCGGGGAACGGACCCCGATCTTCGACCCGGACGCCCGGGGCGTGATCGCCGGACTGACCCTGCGGCACGGGCGGGGACACCTGTTCCGCGCCGGGTACGAGGGGATCGCCTTCGGCATCCGGCAGATCCTGGAACTGCTGGACACTCCGGAGAACCCGGTCGCGCGGCTGGTCGCGGTGGGCGGCGGCACCCAGGGCGGACTCTGGACCCGGATCGTCAGCGATGTCACCGGCCGGGAGCAGGAGGTGCCGGAGGTGACCATCGGGGCCAGCTACGGTGACGCCCTGCTGGCCGCGATCGGTGCCGGTCTGGCCGCCCCGGACACCGACTGGACCCGGCCCGGGCAGATCGTGCGCCCCGATCCCTCGGTGGCCGCCACCTACGACGGCCTCTACGCCGGCTACACCTCGCTGTACCGCAACACCCGGGCCGAGGTGCACGCCCTCGCGCGGTTGCAGGGCGGTGGCGGGTAGGCGGCCGGGTCGGTCAGGCGCCGGCCGGGCAGCACCTGCCCTCGGGTGACGGCGTCCGCAGGTCGACGCGGATCGCCTCCAGGAGCACTCCGGTCGCCTGCTCGACCACGACGGGGGAGCGGGCCCGCAGCGGGTCGGCCGGGCCGGGCGTGGCCGGCGGCAGCGGGACCAGGGTGCAGTCCGTGACCACCACGTCGCGGTACTCCAGCACCCGCACCGAGTGGTCGATCTCGCTGCGGCCCCAGCCCGCGATCCGCACCGCGTACAACGGTCCGTTCCAGGCGACGTGGGCACGCGACACCCGGATGCGCTCGCCGATCGAAGCGCCGTGCGCCCGGTGGAAGCGGTCGGTGTTGTCGCCGGGCAGCAGCCGGAAACCGATCTCCACCTCCGACAGGCAGGCCCGGTCCACCTCGACGTCGTGCACGGAGCTGAGGTAGAAGCCCTCGAAGGCGTCGGAGACCCGCAGGTCGGAGATGGTGACGTGGTGGGGGTGGTAGGAGGGTCCGCTGATCGAGTCGACCCCCGTGCCGACCGCTCCCCAGTGCACGGCGACGCCGGTGCAGCCGCCTACGATCGTCACGTCGGAGACGACGACGTCGCGGACCGCGCCGACCAGGGCGACGCAGTTGGCCGACCGGGTGCCGGGGCGCTCCACCCGGACACCCTCGATCCGGACGTCGGAGATCCACTCCGTCTCGGCCGGATAGAGGTACCTGCCGACGGTGACCGCGGTGCCCCGGTCGCCGCCGTGCGCTCCGGGGGCACACGGCGGCGGGCGCAGACCGATGTCCCGCACGGTGACCCGCGAGCCGAGTACGTGGATCAGCGGCTCACCGTCCGACGCGGACGAGGTCAGCCAGGTCCGGACGGTCCGGTCCGTACGCGGCGCGCCGGCCAGGGTCCAGCCGTCGCCGACGACCAGTCCCCGGTCGAGCGGGTAGGTGCCGGCCGGCAACCGCAGCGTGCCGCCGGATCCGGACGCCAGGGTCCGTTCCACGGCGACCCGGTTGGCCGTCGCGTCGTCGGTGAGCACCAGGTCGTGGCCGGGGGAGTCGGTCACGTCCACTCCAGTTCGACGACCCGGCAGACGACCTCGCAGACCCGTCGGCGCACCGCGGTGGCGGCGGGCTCGTCCACCCCGATCAGCACCGGGCCGGGCGTCGTCCGGGTGACCACCACGTCGAGCGTGTCGGCGCCGTCGGCGGTCACCGCCACCCGGCAGTCGCCGCCGTCGAGCAGGTTCACGGCGCGTACGCGGAGCTGCTCCAGGCGCGGTGGCCCGGTGAACGGCGACGCCTCGAACAACGCGTACCCGGCCCCGCGCTGCGCCACCCGGACCGCCTTCAACACCGTCTGCGCCCTGCCACGACGCATCCACGCCCGGCGGGGGTCACGGATCGCGGACGGGGCCACCGAGGCGGTGGTCACCCGGAGCCGACACCGCACCGTGGTGGCGTCCGCGTTGACCACGACGTATCCGGTCCGGGCGTGGCCCTCGCCGCGCCCGCGCGCCCCCACCAGACCACCGGCGCTGGCGAGCCCGGCGTGCTGGGCGGCCTGCCCGGTCACCCGACCCGTGGGGCCGGGCGGCTCGACGTCGTCGATCGCGGCGACCTCCACCTGGTTGATCCGCACACCGACCGCCGCCAGCGCGCTGAGCGACGGGGACGCCCACGCCGGCAGCGTCGCGTCCGCCACCTCGACGATCAGCAGCTCGTCCGCGCCGACCTCGTCCGCGCCCAGGTCGAACTCGACCCAGGCGTGCGCCTCGACCATCCGCAACCGGCCGCGCTGGCGGCTGATCAGGGCCGCGACCCGGTCGGTGCCCTGCGCCCGGACCATCACCAGGCGGGGCAGCTCACGGACGCCCCGGGACGGTGCGGCCACCCGGGACCAGGACGTCTGCGAGGCGCCGTCGACGTGCAGGTCGACGCGGACGCGGACCGGCCGACCGTCGGTGCGGACCTTGAGCACGACCGCGCCGGACGCGCCCTGGACCCGCCCCAGGATCGCGACGCCCCGGGCCATCCGGTCGGCGACCAGCACCTCGGAGTCCGCGCCAGAGGCGAACAGCGCGGGCAGCCCGCGCGGTGCGGCCGGCTCGTCGAACTCGGTGGCGAACCACGTGCCGACGGCCACTACCGGACTCCTTCCGGCACCCGCAGGTCCGTCCGGGTCAACACCGGCTCGCGTCGGGTCCACATCCGCTCGACCGCGTCGAACAGTGGATCCGCGTCGCTCTCGATGTGCCGGAACGCGGTCTGCACCGCCTTGAGCAGGTATCCGGCGGGCCACACCTCCCAGTGCGGCACCTGCGGGGTGACCAGGTCGGTGGCGCTGCGATAGAACCACAACCAGAGCCGCGCCCGGTCGACCTGCTCGACCGAGATCAGCTCCTGCCCACCGCAGAGACCGGTGATCGCCGCGTCGAGCGCCTTCGCGTACGCCTCCGGGTCCTCCACCACAGTGGACAGACCGCACTCGCTCCACTCGGACCAGCCCGCCTGGATCACCGGGATCCCGTACGCGGGCAACTCGTTGCTCACGCTGCCGCGAACGGTGACGCCCAGGTCGACCAGACTCCAGAGGCCGTTCTTGCTCAGCTCGCTGCTGGGCTGGAACACCATGTGCTTGTGCCGGCCGTAGCGGGCGGCCACCGAGTCGAAGAAGCCGGTGCTGTCGTAGCGGAACTGACTCGGGTGGTCCTGGAACAGCCACTGCACCTCGGTGCTGGTGCTCGCGTACCGCGCGGTCTGCTCGAACCAGTCGGCCAGGGTGGGGAAGGACTGGTGGTTGGTGCCGGGGGCGTCGGAGACCGCGTGGTTGAACACCGCCACCACCGGCCGGGCCGGGTCGAAGCCCAGCCGCGCCGCGAAGTGCGTCCGTAACCGGGCGCGTTCCGCGCTGTTGCTGATGTCGACGGAGGCGCTCGCGCCGCCGCGCCACCAGCTCGGCCGACCCAGGTTGACCTTCGACCGCCAGGCCACCAGCTCCGCGTTGCGTCGTACCTCGCCGCGCCGCGTCCAGACCCGTTCGGCGAAGAAGCTGCCGATCTGGTGGGTGAGTTCACCCCGGAAGGTGTACCGGCCGGTGTCCGCCTCCGGGAACAGCGCGTACGCCTTGAGGCATCCGGTCTGCTGGGTGTGCACCACCGGTACGCCGGCCCGCCGCGCCGAGTCCACCGCGAGACCCCAGTGGTCGTAGTCGACGTGGCTGGTCACCAGCGCCACCACCGAACCGCTGCCGAGCAGGGCGTCGTAGCTGGACGAGATGGCCCGGGCCAACGCCTCCCGCCGCCGGTAGCGCGGGTCGGCGCCGGGGTCCTCGGGCGGGCGGGGCCGCTTGGTCACCCGGCAGTAGGTGGCGCTGACGAACTCGGCCAGCGTGTCCGCGCCGATCGACGGGCCGGGCGTCAACCGCCTGCCGAACAGCTCCACCGGCACCTGCTCGGGCGTGCCCGACCGGGCCGGCCCCTCGACGAGCCGATAGAGGTCCACCACCTCGGTCGCGCCGTACGCCCGGGCGAGACGCTCGACGAGCTTCACGTCGAACTCGGTCCACAGCGCCTCGTGCCACATCTGCTCGACGCCGGTGACGACGACGAGCTGGGCGGGCACGATCCGGCGGATCGCGTTGGCGACCGCCAGGTTGCGCATCGCCACCCGGATGTCCTGGTGGAACACCTCGACGACGAGGTACCGCTCCGACGACGCGGCGCCGACGTTCTTGCGCCAGTAGACAGCGGCGGAGTCGAGGAACGCCTCGAACTCCTTCTTGTCAGCCCCGAGCCACACCCGAAACCCGTCCTTCTCCCGATACGTGAGTCGGCGTCGGACGCTACGGCCACGGTACGCACGGGAGCCGAACGGACGGTAGCCGGCCGGTGAAGAACCCCGATCCGGCGCGGCGGGCGCCGGGCGGGCGTGCGGGACCCCGTCGCTCAGTCGGACGGCCCCGCCACCGCGAGCACCACACCGCTCACCGGCCGGGTCGGGATGCGGTGCAGCGGGATGTCCAGGTCCTGATCCGGGACCCGGTAGTCGAGGCGGGCCAGCCGGACGGCGAGCGCACCCAGCAGCGCGACGGTGATCTGCTCACCCGGGCAGCGGTGGCCGGTGCGGGGATCGCCGCCGCCCTGCGGGACCAGGTCGAACGGGCCGATCTCCCGGTCGACGAAGCGGTCCGGGTCGAACCGGTACGGGTCCTTCCACAGCCGGGCGTCGTGGTTCTGGCCGTACAGGTCGAGCAGCACGATGGCGCCGCTCGGGATGTCGGTGCCCCGCCAGCTCAGGTCGGTCGCCGCGCGCCCGCCGACGAAGGGCGCGAACGGGTAGAAGCGGCGGACCTCGTGGGCGAACGCCTCGACGAAGGCGGGCTCCGCCGCGCGCAGCCGGTCCCGGTGCGCGGGCCACCGGTGCAGGGCGTGCCCGGCGAAGGCCACGAACCAGGTGATCGCCACCGTCGGCCGGATGATGTTGAGCAACTCCACTGCGGCGGTCTTCGGATCGAGCAGCCGCCCGTCGCTGTCCTCGTGCGCGGCCACCGCCGCCAGCGCCGAGCCCTCCGGCACGGCGGCTTCGCCCCGGCGTACCCGGTCGACGAGATCGCCGAACAGGCGTTCGAGGCGTCCCCGGGAGCGACGGGCCCGCCAGTGCCGTGGCCCGGCGGTGGCGAAGCCGTCCACCTCGGCGACCAGGTTCGCGGCGAGTTCCGGCACGTCCCGGTCGTCCACCGGGACCCCGGTCCAGTCGCAGACCGCGCGGGTCAACACCTCGGCGGTCTCCGTGAACAGCACCACCCGCCGACCCGCCCAGGACCGCGCGGCCTCGTCCCAGGCCACCTCGGTCCGGGTCACCAGCCCGTCGAACCCGCCGCTCATCAGCAGCGAGGTGAACATCGCCTTACGCACCCGGTGCGGCTCACCGTCGAGGGTGTGCACCGCCCCCTTGCCGAACAGCGTGCCGCGGATCGGTTCCGGGATCGCCCCGTGCCGCCGGATGTGGCGCTCGTCGTAGAAGAAGCGGGCCGCGTCGGGGCCGTGCAGCGCCACGGCGGTCTGGCCCATCAGACGGGTACGCACCACGTCCGTCTGATCCGCACGCAGGCGGTTCGGCAGCCACCCGTAGCCCTGGATCGCGAGTGTCAGGGTGTCGTCCACGCGGTGCAGCAGGTCAGTCGGCATACCGGTGGTCCTGCCCGTTCACCCGATGGTCAAACCGGCCCCGCCCGACACGAACGGGGCGGCCGGCACCGGCACGGCGCACGCGTCGGTGGACCGATCCGCCCGGCTGACCCGGTTTGGTGCGGGGGAGAGCGGGTAGGGCCGCGGACACGGGGCGGTGCAGGCGCACCTGCTTGCGATCGCCCTCGTCCCGGGACGGTCAGGTCGACGCGACGACGGTGGTCCACGCTCCGGCACCGGAGCGTGGACCACCGCCGGGTCAGCGATCGCGTCGAAGATCAGAACTCACACTGCTGGGGGAACTTGGCGCAGGTGGAGATCGAGGCACCCCGGGCCGGGATGTCGCTCCACCGGTCGGCGTCCACGCCGGCCAGCGAGCCGTCGCTGAACGAGTTGACGATGGCCCAGAGCCCGTCGACGTTCTGCTTGATGAGGTAGCCGCTGCTCTTGTGGCCGATGCCGCCGCGCGACTCGAAGAACATCGCGTTGCTGCGCCAGTTGGCGTACTCGCCGCGCGGCCCGGGGGCGTTGAGCATGGCGGCGGAGGTGACGCCCTCCGGGATGTTGATGTACGGGTAGCGGGTCACGTTGACCACACCGCTGCGACCCGCCGCGTCCGCGGCCACCACACCCATCCGACGGACGGTGTCCCACTGCTGCGAGGTCAGCATGCCGGGGTCGAGGGAGATGCCGACCGAGAACGTGGTCATCTCGTCGGTGTCACCGACGACGTACGTGCCCTGGTGGTGCAGGTCGATGATGTGGTGCGGCTTGAAGTCGGCCCAGACGTACCAGAACGCCTGCGACTCGACGGCACGGTGCCGGGTGTAGTTGGCGTAGGTCTGCTCGGACAGCGGCGCCTGACCGAGACCGGCCCGGACCGCGTTGAGCCGGTCGAAGATCGGCCGGTCCACACCCCAATCGCGGTTGAGGTCGACGTTCTGGACGCTGTCCTGCCGCCGGTACGCCTCGGAACCGTCCGGGTTGTAGATCGGGACGACCGCGAAGCTGACCTGCTGCAACACCTCCCGCGCGTGCTTACCGCCGGAGACGAGCGTCTTCAGGAAGTCCAGCGAGGCCTCGGCGCCGTACGGCTCGTTGCCGTGGATTCGGCCCTGGATCCAGATCCGGGTGCTTCCGGTGCCGATGAAGGCGACCTCGAGCGGGCGGCCCTGGCCGCTGCGGCCGACCTCCTGCACCCTTAGGGCGCCCTTGCTGCGGGCCTGCAACGCGTGCAGCTCGGCCGAGACCTCGGCGGCGCTGAGCATCGAGGAGCGGTTGACGGTCTCCTGGTTCGGCGGTACGAACGGCCCGTTCGCCTGGGCGACCCCGGGCACGACCATCGGGGCGAGGAGGAGCGCGGCGGCGAGGAGGACATGCCGGCGACGTGGTCTGGACACTGGGTGACGTCCCTTCTGAGGTGGTCGCGGTAGCGTCCAGCAAGACGATCGTGTGCGACTCCGCGCGCCTGTTCGCGCCGCTGTGCTGGCTGGGCTGCGACCTTCCTGGTCGGAAGGCTCCGCGGTGCGCCCATTCAACAAGGGGGCGTTTTCGCAGGTCAAGGGTGGTGGGCAAGTTCCGTCGTCTGTTCAGGGTCGGGCGCCCGCGGCTCCGTCGAATGTCCTACGAGGCCGGAGCTGCGGCACCTGCCGACGGGTACGCCGGTGGCGGGCCCCCCCCGGCCGGGGGGGGCCCCCCCGCCCCCCCCCCCCGCCCCCCCCCCCCCCCCGGGCGGGGGGAAAAAATTGGGGCCCGTTAGCCCCCCG
>NZ_JBITKL010000009.1:38976-181620 GCF_044460945.1 Micromonospora sp. NPDC049903 | reverse complement strand
TTTCGGGGGGGGGCCCGGCGGGCCCTATGTATTGCCCTCGGGGCGGGTCGGGGGGCCCCCGCCCCGGGGTCCCGGGGGGGGGGCCACGGGGTTGGGGGGGGCCCCCCACGAGGCCCACGGACCGGCCCCGACGTCAGCCGGGGCCGGGTCTCACAGATTGGCGCAGTATCCGACGCTGTGGGTGCTGGCGCCGGGCTTCAGGGTCCGGTTCCAGTCCACCCCGCTGATCCGGTAGCCGCCGTCGGCCAGGCGTTCCCGGGTGAAGTTCCACGCGGTGTAGATGTCGCCCTCCAGGTCGACGATCGCGCTCCAGGCCACCGGCTTGTCGCCGGTGTTGGTGGCGGTGATGGTGGCGCAGTAACCCCCACCGCTGTCGGAGTTCCACCGGGCCACCCGGGTGAGCGTGACGTCCACGGTCGAGCCCTCGACCAGCCGGCCCACCCCCCAGCGGGCGGTGCTCTGGTAGCCGACGCCCTCCTGTTCGGCCCAGTTGCGGATCGACGTGCGCGTACCGCCGGAGGCGTCGTTGACCTGGAAGTCCAGGCCGTGGAACGTGTCGAGGCCGCCGTACTCCAGCAGGCTGATCGCGGCCTCGACGGTGTAGCCCGTCGGGGTCCGTACGGCCGCGCTGGTCAGCCGTCCCGCCTGGAACGCCTCGTCGCCGGTGCCGAACGACACGACGTTGTCGGCGTTGATCCGGATCTGGGTGTCGTCGTAGCGGTAGGAGCCGTTCTTGGCGTTGCCGGCGTCGACGTAGATCTCCACCGAGTCCTGGGTCCACGGGTCGGACCCGGAGACGTCCACCTCCGGGTCGGTGACCTCGGCCAGCACGTAGAGCGTCTGGTCCCGCCACAGCGTCCGGACCTGCGCCACCGCCCCGTCGGTGCCGGAGACCTGCTTGGCCGTGGTCACCGTGCTCGCCTGGCTCCAGACCTCGTCCACCGTGCCGTCGACCACCGGCGCGCTGGACGCCCGACGCACCTCCAGGTACGACAATTCCTCCACCAGGGTCAGCGTGCCGACCGCACCCGGGGTGTTCCAGCCGGAGGTGGTGCCGTCGTCGGTGACCCGGACGTCGAGGGAGAGCGTGTCCCCCCGGGTGGCCTCGGCCAGCGGCAGGTGGGCGACCAGGTGGTAGCCGCCGTCCCGGGCCGCCGCCACCGCCGGCACGTCACCGGTGCCGTCCCGCCGGACCCGGTAGGTCTCGCCGTCCAGGGCGAACTCGATCCGGTCGTCGGCGGAGACCGTGGTGTCGGTGACCGTGACGTACGCGGTGAGGTGGTCCGGTGCCCAGCGCAACTGGAACCGGGCCGCCTCCTCCACCGGGTGCAGTGGCAGCGTGCGCCAGGTCAGGTCCGTCGGGGCGGCGGCGGTCAGGGGCACGTCCCCGGCGAAGACGGTGGCGGTGCGCAGCCGGGCGGGCAGCTCGCCGTCGACCGCGCCGTGGTAGGCGGGCTTGGCGCGCAGGTTGTCGTCGAACAGCAGCGGCGCGCCGTTGCCGGACCGCCAGGAACGCCCGTCGGTCAGCCCCCACACGGTGACGGCCAGCAGGTCGTCGGTGTGCTCCCGGAAGATCCGGAAGGCGTCCCGGTAGTAGTAGCCCTGCTCGATCAGGTTCGCCTGGGTGACCGGGGTGCCGGTGGTGACATCGAGTTCGGTGACGGCCTGCGTCACCGGCAGGCCGGTGAACGCGTCCAGCGCCGCCTCCAGGCTGCTGACCGGCGTGGCCAGCGAGACGTGGAACTGGTGGCCCACCCCGTCGACCGGTACGCCCCGGGCGATCAGCCGCTCCACCAGCGCCTTGTAGCGGGCCTGCTTGCCGCTCTGCTCGGTGTTGTAGTCGTTGATGAACAGGGTCACCGGGTCGGTGCCGGCGACCGCGTACACGTCGTTGAACGCCTCGTCGGCGTACTCGAACGTCAGGTCGATGAAGGACTCGCCGAGGATCCGGTACCACTCGCTGCGGCGCAGGCCGTCGGCGTACTCGCCGCTGTCGCTGACCACCTCGTTGACCGCGTCGAAGGCGTACAGCGGGTTGGTGGCGGAGCCGAAGGCGCCGTACCGCTCGCTCAGCGACCGGGCGACGGCGAAGATGTGCGTGCGCAGCCGCTCGCGCAGCACCTGCTGGTCGGCGGCGGACGTGCTCAGCGGCTGCCCGGCCGAGTCCTGGAAGAACCAGGCCGGCGTCTGACTGTGCCAGACCAGCACGTGACCGTAGACCTTCAGGTCGTTGTCGCGGGCGAAGTCCATCAGGGTCAGTGCCTGGTCGTGCGGGCGGAAGGTGCCCTCGTCGTCGTACCAGGCCTCCGGCTTCATGTGGTTCTCCGCCGTGATCTGGTTGAAGTGCCGGGTCAGCAGCTGCGCGGCGGCACCCTCGGTCTCCCGGCCGTCGATCGCCACCCCGACCGGGAAGTCGGTGGTCTCGTGGATGCCGGTGAGGTCCTCCACCACCGGCGGCTCGGGTACCCGGACGACGATGTCGTCGGCGAGGAAGTCACTGGTGTTGCCGGGTACGTCCGCGCCCTGCCAGCGGGTCTCGAAGTAGAGGTACGCGCTGTCCGCCGCCGGTACGGTGAAGCGGGCCGTCACCTGCGTCCACCCGGTGTTGGTGACGGTGGTGAACTGGGCCAGGGTGGCGAACGACTGGCTGCCGCCGCTGGTGCTGGCCAGGCTGAGCCAGACCTCGTCGGTCGGCTGGCCCTCGGTGAAGCGCAGCCAGGCGCTGAACTCGTAGGTCACGCCGGGCTCGACCAGCCCGGTCACGTCCCGGCCGAGCCCGGCGCCCTGGTTGACCCGGTCGCTGACCAGCGCCGCCGCCTCCCCGCCGTGCGCGACGTCGGTCAGCGCGACGCTCGGGGCGCCCGGACCGCCGTCGCGCGGCCCCCAACCGTCCAACCCGTCCTCGAAGTCGGTGTCGACGACCACGGTGCCCGGCGCCGGTCCGGTCCCGCCGTCCGGCGCGGTGATCAGCACGTCGTCCACCAGGAACGGGGTGGTCCCCTCCGCCTCGACGTAGAGGGTGGCCGCGCTGAGCCCGGTGGGCAGCGTGTAGTCGCCGCCGATCCGCACCCACTCGCCCGCCGTGGCGGGCACGCTGTCGCCGATCCAGGTGTACGTGTTGTCACCGCCGGCGGCCGGCGTCGACTCCACGGTGAAGTGCACACCGGCGGTGCCCTCGGTGCCGGCCGGGAGCTTCACCCAGGCGCTGACCGAGTAGCGCGTGCCGGGGGTGAACAGGGTGGTGGCGCTGGTCGCCGGGCCCTGCCAGTCGGCCGTACGCCCGGTGACCGAGAGGCTGTTGTCGCTGTCGTGGCCCTCCGCCGCGATGGCGAGGGTGACGTCGCCCCGCGCCCCCCACGGAGCGTACGAGCCGGACTCGAAGTCGGAGGAGAGGACGGTCTGCGCGGCGGCGGCCGGACCGGGTGCGACGGCCACGGCCGCGACGAGTGTCGTGGTGCAGAGGACGGCGAGAAGTCGCGATCGCTGTCGCGATCGGCGGGAGGATTTCCAGAGGCGCATCGGTGATCCCTTTACGCGATTGTGGCTGGTGGCGGGGTGCTTCGCTGGAGGCGTACCGGATGCATCCAAGCGCGTGCATGTTATGTCGGGCCGATTGTCGTGACCAGAACTTCCGGAAACTTTCGAAAAAGGGAGCGGTAGTGATCGGCCTGACGGAGGTTGACAGCGATGTGTTAGGAGGGGTCCCTTCCTATGCACGAGGCGTTAGTAGGGGGCCCTTCCTTGCACCGGAGCGTTGCTAGCGCTGCGCGGCTGCGGCCGTGAGCCGTCGGGGGTCCACCACCACGACGACGCCGGGTTCGACCCGGATGGCACCCGCCTCGACCAGGACCCGCAACGCCCGGTTGACGGTGACCCGGGACAGGCCGACCTCCTCGCCGAGCCCCTGCTGGGCGCCGGGCAGGTGGATCCGGCTGCCCGGCGTGGGCCGGTGCTCGGCGATCCAGTCCGCGATCCGGGCCGCCGGCTGCGGAGCGGAGCGGCGGACCCGGTCCCGGCGGTCCCGGTTGACCTGCCCGGACAGGTGCCGCAGCACGTGGTCGCGCAGTGCCGGCACCTCGTCGATGAGAGCCCG
This sequence comes from Micromonospora sp. NPDC049903, assembly GCF_044460945.1. Taxonomy (NCBI): domain Bacteria; kingdom Bacillati; phylum Actinomycetota; class Actinomycetes; order Micromonosporales; family Micromonosporaceae; genus Micromonospora; species Micromonospora sp. NPDC049903. Next base: position 177,527 of record NZ_JBITKL010000009.1, on the reverse strand, counting down.
GAGGACGTCCGCCGGTAGGAACCGGACCCGGCATCGGGTCACCGCCGTCCAGGTGGCGGTGTGCGGGCCACCGTGCAAGGTGGCGGCCTTGTCCACCACGCAGGGGCCGGTGGCCGTGGCGAAGCGGACCCGTGTCCCGTGGCGGGTGTCGTACCCGGCGACCACGGTGCCTCGCTCCGCGACGATCAGGTGCCCGGCCGGGTCGCCGCACCGGGCCAGGACGGTGCCGGCCGGCACCTCGCGCAGCGGGCACTGGGCGGCGAGCCGCTCGATGCGGTCGGCGTCGAGCATCGAGAACAACGGCACCGCCGACAGGTTCTCGGTGGCCACGTTCCGCAGAGTATCCCGCGATACAGCCGACCGTCGGTCCGGTCCGTAGCGTCCCCGCCGTGATCTGTGTGGAACTCTCCTTCACCGCCGACCCGGCCCGCCTGGCGGCGCGTCCCGACCACCGGCAACGCCTGCGCGCCTGGCACGACCAGGGCACGTTGCTCCTCGCCGGCCCCTGGGACGACGACTCCGGCGCACTGCTGGTCTTCGCCGCCGAGGCCGCGACGGTGCGCCGGCTGATGGCCGAGGACCCGTACTTCACCACCCCGGGCGTCCGCGTCGTGTCGCTGCGCGCCTGGCGCCCGCTGGTGGGCTCGGACCGGCCGGGCACGCTCTGACCCGCGGCAGCGGCGCGCCGCCGTGGGCGGGGCCGCCGCATCAGCCGGTACGGGTCACAGCCCGGCCGCCGCGTCGTACCGGCGACGCAGGTCGGCCATCTCCCCGGGCTCGAGCGCCTCCTTCTGCGCCAGGTCGGCGTACTTCGCCGGGAACATCTGCCGCAGCCGGTCGATGAAGATGACGTCCTCGGTCGCCTCGACCACCTGGATGCCGGGTGGGTTGGTGGAACGGTCCATGATGACCGGACCGGCCAGCTTGACCGCCCAGTCCCAGGTGCGCTTCTCCTCGGCCACCCCGCAGAGGTGGAAGCCGTAGACGGTCTGGACGTCGGCGATCGAGGTCACCTCGGCCGGCTCGAAGCCGTACACGTGGACTCCGCAGACCACCGCCGGTGGCGTCTCCTGCCCGTCGGCCGCCTGCTGGGGCGCGTGGCCGGCGTGGTTGTGCTGCCCCGGGTCCGCCTGTTCCAGCGTGGCGCGCATCCAGGTCATGAGCTGCCCGCGCAGGTCCGTCGGCTTCGTGTCCGTCTCGGCGGCGTTGACCAGTGCCACCGCGGTGGCCGAGACGGTCAGCACGATCACCGCCACCCACACGAAGCGGTTCCGGTACCACCCCGCCACACTCTGTCGGGAAATCATGACTGCCTCTCACCTCGTCGCCGGTTCTGGTGCGTCGGCAGATCGCGTCGGACGCCCCCGACATCTCCGGCCGCGACGCCTCGCGGACTCGTACCGGGGGACACACGTTCGGCGGGGACACCTACCCGGAGATGTGCCCGTCGTCGTGGTGATGGCCTGGCGATGCGGCGCGCGACCGTCTGCCGATGCGGCGCGCTGCCGGCATAGCGCTGCTCCCGTGCGCTGGCCGTTCCCAGCGCGTTTGCCCCCGCGCTGCGGCGATATGAGCCATTCCAGCACGCTCGGACCCGGTCCGGCAACATCGACCGTCGCCGAGGTGACTATTTCGTCCGGCGCGTCCCCGCGAGGTCGTCGAGAGCGTCTCGCGGGTCCGGCCGACCGAAGGCCAGCGCCAGGAACGGTCGGGCCGCCAGGTCGTCCCGGCCGCCGACGCCGGACAGCAGGGCCGGGTGCGGGCCCCGGAACAGGCCGCCGCCGAGACCCTGTCGCACCGCAAGCAGATACGCGGCGTGCAGGCTCGCGCCGGTACGCAGCAACAGGTCGAGGTGGCCGTCGACGTCCTGCCCGGCCGGGGCGGCGCCCAGGTCCCACACCGGAGCCAGCACGCACGGCACCGTGGCGCACGGGCCCGATGCCAGCCCGGTCATCGCCTCGGCCGCCGGTAGTCCGGACGCGTCGACCAGCTCGCCGTCGCGGTACTCGTGGACGCCCGGGCTGGTGTCGGTGACCGCGCGGGCGAACACCAGCCACCGTGTGCCGTCGGTGTCCTCCGGTGCGTCCGGCTGCGCGGCGTCGGCAGCGGCCTGACAGACCCGCAGCACGTCGGCGCGGGGCAGCGGGTCGCCGAGGTAGCGCCGCACCGGCCGTCGGGTCCGCAGGAGATGGTCCACATCCTCACCGGCGAGCCGGGACGCCGGGATCGGCAGCCGAGGCGCGGTGAGAGCGGCCACCGACGTCCGCCGTCGGACCGCCTGCATCAGGCCTGCGGTCCGGTCGCCGGACGGGCCGTGCCGGGGCGGCGGGGTCTCACTCATCGACACCTCCGGAGAAGAGCAGAATGCCGGTGACCACCTCGTCCCGACCGTCCCGGCTGCGGCCGGTCCTCAAGCCGCCCGCTCGGTCAGATCGGTGTCGCCGAGCCGGTCGGTGAACTCGTGCCAGGCGCGGGCACATGCCTCCCCGACGTTGCGCAGCACGTCGCGGCAGTGGCCCGGCGTGGCGTCGGCGACCGCGTCGGACTGCTCGACGAGTACCAGCGTCGCGGAGACCAGCCCCAGCAGCGCCCGCCCGCGCTCGGTGTAGCGCAGCGATGGGTCGTTGGCCAGCCGTTCCAGCCCGGCCCGGAGCACCGGTCCGAGGGGATCGGCGGCATCCGGCCCGGACGGGGCGCCCGCCGTGCCCTCCCAGGCGACGGTCGCCACGGTCGCCAGTTGCCGGCGGACGTCGAAGGCGGTGCCCACCGAGATCCCGGCCTCCCGCGCCACCTCGCGCAGGCTGGCCTCCGGTCGGCGACGCATCAGCTCCGCGGCCCGCCGCCGACCGTCCGCCGCGGACAGAGGTCGCTGGCGTCCGTCCCGGCCCACCCGGATGTTCGGATGTGCACGGTCATCGGGTGAACAGCGCCGCAGCGTCGCCACCGTACGCGGGGCCACCCCGCAGACCGAGGCGATCCACCGGTCCGAGCGCTCCGGGTGCGAGGAGAGTATCCGCCGGGCGGCGGCGGCCCGCTCCGGGCCGGTCAACGGCATCCCGTGCCGCACGTTGACGTGCACGGCGGCGACGAAGGCGTCGTCGTCGGAGCCGTCGAAGAAGGTCACCGCGATCTGCCGGTCGCCGCGCAGCCGGGCGGCCGCCAGCCGCTGCGCACCGTCGACGACCCGCATCGTCGATCGCTGCACCAGGATCGGCGGGATCACCTCGACCGAGTCGGCGAGCTGCTGGATCCGGCCGGTGCCGGCCACCGTCGACCGGGGCGAGGAGCCGACGACCACCGAGCAGACGTCGACGAAGGTCACCTCCCGACTCTGGGCGACCTGGATCCGTTCCCGCATGCGCACCTCGACCGCCACCGTTTGGGAAGATCATCGATTGGCGGCCGATGGTACGGTCTCCGGCGTATCCGTCGCGCACAATTGGCGTACAAACGAATTGTGCGCGACTACCGTCGATCGGTCGGTCCGGCTGTGCGGCGACGCGGTTCGGATGGGGTGCGGTCCAATGGCTCAGGCCGTCGGCTGAGGTGACTGATGCTTCTCCGGTTCGACCTTCTCGGCCCGTTGTCGGTGTCCCGGGACGGGCATCCCGTCGACCTCGGCTCGGTCAAACAACGGCTGCTGCTGGCCCTGCTGCTGACCCGCCCCGGCGAGGCCGTGCCCGCCGACGAGTTGGTCAACGTGCTCTGGGGCGACCAGCCGCCGGCCTCCGCCGGGGCGAACATCCGCACCTATGTGCGCGGGCTGCGGCAGGCGATCGACTACGACGGCCGGATCGTCACCACCGCCGGGGGTTACCTGCTGCGGGTGGAGCCGGACGAGCGCGACCTGGACCGCTTCGACGCCGCCGCGGCACGCGGGCGCACCGCCGCGGCCTGCGGTGATCCGGTACGCGCCGAGGCCGAACTGGCGCAGGCGCTGGCGCTGTGGCGCGGCCCCGTCCTGGCCGGGCTGCCGCTGCCCCGGGCGTTGTCGCGCTGGGTGGGACAGGTGGCCGAGCGCCGCCTGCTGGCCGAGGAGGACCACGCCGGCACCCAACTCGCGCTCGGTGCGGCGGCGCAGGTGATCCCGCGACTCCGGGCCCTGCTCGAACGGCATCCGTTGCGGCAGCGCGCCTGGGCGCACCTGATGACGGGCCTATATCACAGCGGGGACGCGGCCGGGGCCACGGCGGCCTTCCGGCAGGCCCGGCAGGTGCTCGCCGAGGAGACCGGGATGGACCCGGGGCCCGAGCTGACCCGCCTGTACGACGACATCCTGCACCACCGCTGCCCGCCGCCCGGTCCGCCGCCGCCTGCCGAACCCGCGCCCGTCGCCGGTACCCGCCCGGCGCAGTTGCCGCTCACCACGCCGGACTTCGTCGGCCGGCGGGAGCAACTCGCCCGCCTCGACGCGGTCGTCGGGCACCCGGCCGGCGGACCGACCTCCGTGGTCGTCACGGTGGTGTGCGGGATGGCCGGGGTCGGCAAGACCACCCTGGCGCTGCACTGGGCGCACCGGGTCGCCGACCGTTTCCCCGACGGGCAGCTCTATGTCAACCTGCGCGGCTACGACGAGGGCGAGGCGGTCTCCCCGGCCGACGCCCTGCTCGGCTTCCTGGAGGCGCTGGACGTACCGCTGGCCCGCATACCCAGCAGTCAGCACGCCCGCACCGGCCTGTACCGCAGCCTGCTGGCCGACCGCGAGATGCTCATCGTGCTGGACAACGCCCGCGACGCCGACCAGGTGCGCCCGCTCCTGCCGGGCGCGGGCCGCTGCGCCGTCGTGGTGACCAGTCGGGACCAGCTCAGCACGCTGGTCGCCGCCGAGGGCGCCCGACTGCTGACCCTCGACGTGCTGACCGACACCGAGTCGACGCACCTGCTGCGCAGCCGGGTCGACGGCAGCCGCCTGGACGCCGAGCCGGCCGCCGTGGCCGAGATGATCGAGGCAGCCGGTCGACTGCCGCTCGCGCTCTCCATCGTGGCGGCCCGGGTGGCCACCCGACCGACGTTCCCGCTGGAGGCGGTCGTCGCCGAGCTGCGGGCGCCGGAGACCCGGCTCGCGATGCTCGCCGACGGTGACGTACGGCGGGTGTTCTCCTGGTCGTACGAGGCGTTGAGTCCGGACGCGGCACGCCTGTTCCGCCTGCTCGGCCTGCACCCGGGCCCGGAACTGAGCGGCTCCGCCGCCGCCGCGCTGCTCGGCTGGCCGCGTGTCGCGGTCGCCCCGGTGCTCACCGAGCTGACCCGGCTGCACCTGCTGACCGAGCACCGCCCCGACCGGTACGCCTTCCACGACCTGCTGCGCTCGTACGCCGCCGAGCTGGCCCAGGCGGACGAGCCGGTCGACCAGCGGTGGGCCGCCCACCGCCGGCTGTACGACCACTATCTGCACAGCGCCGAACCGGCCGGTCGTCTGGTGCAGCCGCAGTGGCCGCCGGTGACCGCGCTACCGGCGCTGCCCGGCAACGTCCGCGTGCCGATGGTCGACCAGGACGCCGCGCTGGCCTGGTTCACCGCCGAACGGCACGTGCTGCTCCGGGTGATCCGGCAGGCCACCGCCACCGGCTTCGACGCGTACGCGTGGCGGCTGGCCTGGGCGTTGACCACCTTCCTCGCGCCGGGTGGGCTCTGGCAGGACCAGTCGACCGCTCAGCAGGCCGCGCTGGAGTCGGCGGAACGTCTCGGTGACCTGGAGGCACAGGCCACCGCCAACCGCCTGCTCGGCCGGGCCGCCTACCGGCTGGGCGAGTACGACACCGCGGGCGAGCGCCTCCAGCGCGCGATCACGCTGTACGAGAAGCTCGGCGACCAGGACGGCCTGGCGCAGACGCTGCACAACTACACCGAGCACTGCTTCGTGCTCGGCCGACGGGACGAGGCGTTGGCGCACGCCCACGAGGCGTTGCGGCTCTACCGGCTGGTCGGCAACCGGGCGGGCGAGGGGCGGGCGCTGAACGCGATCGGCTACCTCCACGCCGTGCTGGGTAACCACCGGCAGGCCATCGCCGACTGCACCGAGGCGCTCGCCCAGCAACGGCTGATCGACGACCGCAACGGACAGGCGGCGACGCTGGACAGCCTGGGCTTCGCCTACCACGGACTGGGGGAGTACGAGTCGGCGGTGAGCTGCTACGAGCAGTCCATCGAGTTGTTCCGCGACTCCGCCGACCGCTACCACCAGGCGGAGACCCTGACCCGTCTCGGCGACACCCGCGCCGCCATGGACGACCTCGACGGCGCGGTGGCGGCCTGGCGACTGGCCGCCGCCATCTTCGACGACCTGGGCGACCCGGCCGCCGAGGGTGCCCGTCGCCGACTCGCCGAGGTGCGACGCTCCGGCTAGGCGGGAGCCGCCGGTCAGCCGAGGAAACGGTGCAGGGCCTCGGTCAGCCCGACCGGGTTCTCCTCGGCCACGTGGTGACCGGACTCGATCGGGTGCCCGCGCAGGTCGTCGGCCCAGGGACGCCACACGGCGAGCGGGTCGCCGTACAGGTCGGCCAGGTCGTCGCGGGTCGTCCAGAGCAGCAGCGTGGGGCAGCGGACGGTACGCCCCGCGCGCCGGTCGGCCTCCTCGTGCTCGCGGTCGACGCCGAGGCCGGCCCGGTAGTCCTCCAGCATCGCCCGGATCGTGGCCGGGTCGTGGACGGCCTGCCGGAACTCCCGGTGGTTCTCGACGCCCATGCTCTCCGGCCGGGCCTTGTCGCCGTACCAGGCGTCGGGGTCGGCGCCGATGACGCGTTCCGGGGTGTCCGGTTGGGCGAAGAAGAACCAGTGGTACCACCGCCGGGCGAAGGTCGCGTCGCAGCGGGCGAGGGCCTCGCTGATCGGTACGCCGTCGACGACCACCAGCCGGTCGACCGCGTCGGGGTGGTCCAGGGCCAGGCGGAGCGCCACGTAGCAGCCCCGGTCGTGGCCCACGGCGGCGAACGTCGGATGGCCCAGCGCCCGCATCAACCGGACCATGTCCCCGGCGACCGCGCGTTTGGACTGCTGGGAGTGGTCGGGCCGGATCGGTGCCTTGCCGGACTGCCCGTAGCCGCGCATGTCCGGGCAGACGACGGTGTACCCGAGGTCCATCAGGCGCGGGGCCACCCGGTGCCAGGTCGCCCCGGTCCGGGGGTGCCCGTGGACCAGCAGAACCGGTGGCCCGTGCCCGCCGTGCCGTACCCGCAGCTCCACGTCCCCGACGTCGATCCGTTCGTCGGTGAATCCCTCGAACATGCGCGACATGTACCCCGATCGTCGCCCGGTCAACAGCGACGCGACCCGGGGTCGGCGGAAGCCCTGCCGTACTAGCTATGCACGCTGGTGCTGATCCGGATCCGCCACGTCGATGCCTTCGTGGACCGTCACGGGTGGGCCCCGAGCGGCAGCGGAGCACGGCGTCAGGCGCCGGTGGTCACGGTGCACGACGCGGCGTCGCACGCGATGTGCTGGATCGGCTCGGCACTCGGTGGCGGCCGGACCCGGTGAGCGCCCGTCGGCGCCGGTCGACGTCCGGAAGGCCACTGGAAGTTCCGATGGCAGGGGCCGGGCGTGTCCGGGGCGACACCGATAGTTGCGGTGGTTATCGTCCGAGGTGACGCGCTCACAACGCGGTTGAACAGGATCAACATCGCGAGGCTCGGCTGCTCCGGCCCGCCTGAGATGTCGGGAGTGTTTCCGGAAGTTGTTGACGTGTCCAGGGAAATCGGCCAATACTGATGGCCATCGACGCAGCTCGATCGTCGTCGACCTCGCCACCAGTTCCGCCGGTCACCGTGCGGCACGACCGGTACGCCACCACCACCGAATGCGCCACACGCCGACCGTCGACGGCGGTCGCCCGGGCCGCCGAGCGGCGGTCGGCGCGTAGCGCACTGCTGGCCTCCGGCCAGCCGTCCCGAGGAGGAAGCATGCCCGACGGCCTCGTGCAACCGAGACGCCGCAGACGCCTCCGGTCGCTCATCGGCGCGGCCTGTGCCGTGGCGCTGATCACGACCGGAACCATGGCGATCACCACAGGCCCCGCCCACGCCCAGACCGTGACCTCCAACCAGGAGGGGAACCACAACGGTTACTTCTTCTCGTTCTGGAAGGACAGCGGCAACGTCTCCATGACGATGGGGAACGGCGGCCAGTACAGCACCCAGTGGAGCAACGTCAACAACTTCGTCGCCGGCAAGGGCTGGAACCCGGGTACGCGGCGCAACGTGACCTACTCGGGCACCTTCAGCCCGAACGGCAACTCGTACCTGACCCTGTACGGCTGGACCCGTAGCCCGCTGGTCGAGTACTACATCGTGGACAGTTGGGGCAGCTGGCGTCCGCCGGGCGCCAACTCCATGGGCACGATCAACACCGACGGCGGTACGTACGACATCTACCGCACCCAGCGGGTCAACCAGCCGTCGATCGACGGCACGCAGACCTTCTACCAGTACTGGAGCGTCCGGACATCGAAGCGGGTGGGCGGCACCATCACCACCGGCAACCACTTCGACGCGTGGGCCGCCCGGGGCATGAACCTGGGCAACCACTACTACCAGATCATGGCCACCGAGGGGTACCAGAGCAGCGGTAGCTCCAACATCACGGTGAACAGTGGGGGCACCACCAACCCCACCACCCCGCCGCCCGGCAGCGGAGGCTGCTCGGTCAGCGTGAGTCGGGCCGAGGACTGGAGCGACCGCTTCAACGTGAACTTCTCGGTCAGCGGCAGCAACAACTGGACCGTCTCCATCCGCACCAACGGCGGCCAGAGCGTGCAGAACAGCTGGAACGCGTCGATCAGCGGCTCCAGCGGCACGCTCACCGCGCGGCCGAACGGCAACGGCAACAACTTCGGCGTCACGCTCTACAAGAACGGCAACAACACCACGCCGACCGCGAGTTGCTCCGCGAGTTGACGTGATCGTCCGTGACGGGGTGTCGGCCACTGGCCGGCACCCCGTCCGTCGTTCTGCATCACTGTCTGATCCCGGGTGAGTCGACCCGCCAAGTTTCCTCAGGTCAGGGGCTTGACGGCGTGATCGACCGGCCCTATGTTCAGTGATGTCCACAGACTAATGCGGACATCACTGAACAAGCGGCGAGGAGCAGGCGTGGCGACGACCCAGGAACTGAACCCCGCCGCCCTCAGGGCACTCACCCGACAGGTCTCGCCCGCCGAGGCCGAGGCGCTGCACGAGCAGATCTCGCAACTCATGCGGCAGCGCATCGAGTCGGGGGAGTGGCCGGAACATCTGAAGCTCCCCGCCGAACCCGAGCTGGCCGCCGCGCTGAACGTTTCCCGGGGCACGGTCCGCCGGGCCATCCGTACGCTGATCGAGGCCGGCCTGCTCAAGCAGACCCGGGGCAAGGGCACCTTCGTCCGGGGACAGATGCTGGAGCAGGAGTTCGCCCAGGAGCTGATCTCCACCGCGCAGAGCCTGGACCGCGAGGGCGTCGAGTACCACACGCAGGTGCTCTCCGCCCGCGTCGTGCAGGCCCCCGCGCACATCGCCGCCCACCTCGGCCTGCGTGCCGACGATCTCAGCGTGTTGGCCATCCGCCGGACCCGATCGGTCGGCGGCGAGGTGGTCTATCTGCTGGACAACTACCTGCCCACCGCCCTGTGTCCAGACCTGTCACCGCAGGTCCTCCAGGAACGGTCGCTGTTCGGAGTGCTCGAACACGACTACGGCGTGACCGTCGACTCGGTCCGGCGTACCTTCTCCGCGATACTTCCCGACGACGACGTCAGCACCGCGATGTCGCTGCGTCCCGGGGTCCCCGTCCTCTATCTCGAGCAGATCTCCTACCAGGCCAACGGAAACTCGGTCGAGTACTCCGACGTCTGGGTGCGCGGCGACCGCGTACGGATCTCCTCCTGGATCAAGCGGTAGGACGCCCCGCCCCACCACGTCCTTCCCCCTCCACACCCCACCCCCACTCGTGCCGACGGTGGTTCGCCACCGCCGTCGTCGCACGCTGCCCTGAGGAGACATCATGCGCAACGAGGCTCCCTTCCGGCTGTCCAGGCGCGGCCTGCTGACCGGCGTGCTCGGGATCGGTGGCGCCGTGGCGCTCGGCGCCTGCGCCGGCCGCGAGGGCGAGACCGGCACCGCGAACGCCGCAGCGGCCGGCGCGACCTTCGACGGCTCCGGCATGTCCTGGGACCGCTTCAAGGGCGAGACGCTCAACCTGCTGCTCTGCGAGCACTGGTGGACCTCCGCGGTCAGCAAGCGCTTCGCCGAGTTCGAGGCACTGACCGGCATGACGCTCAAGGCCAACACGCTCTCCGAGGACAGCTACTACCAGCAGGCCCTGGTGGCGCTCTCCTCCGGCGCCACCACCTACGACGCCCTGATGGTCGGCAACCTGCAGGCCGGGCAGTACATGAACGCGGGCTGGCTGGAACCGCTGGACGCGTACTTCGGCGGCGGCGACCTGGTCAACACCGGCTGGTTCGACCCGAACGACTTCTTCGAGCCGGCCCGCCGGGCCAGCAGCCTCAACGGTGAGCTGATGGCGTTGCCGCTCTCCGCCGAGGCCGGCGTGGTGATCTATCGCAAGGACCTGGCGTCGCAGGCCGGCATCACCGGCTTCCCCACCCAGGAGAGCCTGGTCGACGCCAGCGCGAAGCTCGCCGCGAGCATGGAACGCCCGTTCGCCGGGCGCGGTCGACGTGGACTCGACATCGTCTGGACCTGGACGAACTACTTCCTCACCCAGGGCGGCGAGTTCTACGCCGGCGACACCCCGGCGGTGGACAGCCCCGAGGCGGTCGCGGCGACCGAACTGTACGTGCAGCAACTGCTCAACCGGTACGGCCCGAAGGGCGCGTCCAACATGAGCTGGCTGGAGGCCACCGGCTCGGTCAACGAGGGCCGGGCGGCTCTCTACACCGACGCCAGCGGACTGCTGTCGGTGGTGCTGGACAAGAGCAGCAGCCAGCACACCGACCAGATCGCGGTGTCCCGCTGGCCCGGCAGCGCGTCCGCCCCGGCCGCACCGAACTACTGGTACTGGATGGCCGGCATCCCGAAGGCGTCGCGCAAGAAGGAGCAGGCCGCGCTCTTCTACGCCTGGGCGATGAGCAAGGAGACCGCCACCGCGGTCAGTGCCGAGTCGGGCAGCCCGTCGGCCCGCGAGTCGGTCTGGTCCAACGAGGACTTCCTCTCCTTCTATCCGGGCGACATGTCGCAGGAGATCGTCGCCAACCTCCAGGCCGTACAGCCGGAGCGGGTGCCGTACGCCCGGCCGACCTTCCCGAGCGAGGCCGACGCGCTCTCCCTCGAACTGATCAAGGTGCTGGTGGACGGCAAGGACCCGAAGCGGGCCATGTCGGACGCGGCGGCGGCGATGGCTCGGGCCGGCCGATGACGTCCCGCCCCACTTCCGTGGACGACTGCCGGAGCAGTCCATGCCGAACGAGGTTGTGATGTCCGCAGATCGAACAGCCGTGCTCGCGCGGCAGGCCGCCGACCCGACGCCGCCGACGCGTCCGGGCACCACCGGCGGCCCGCCGCGCCGCCCCCGCGAGGACCGGGGCCGGCGACTCTTCCTCGTCGGCATGCTCGCGCCGATGACGGTGCTGCTGCTCGCGTTCACCCTCTATCCGTTCGTGTCGGTGCTGGTCGGGTCGCTGCGACGCAACGACCTGACCCGCCCGGACGAGCAGGGGTTCGCCGGCCTGGCCAACTTCGCCGACGCGCTCTCCGAGCCCGGTCTGCTGCGGGCGGTGCTGCTTACCGTCGGCATGGTGGTGGTCGCGGTGGTCGCCGAGTTCGCCCTGGGTACGCTCGCCGCCTCGCTGCTCTGGCGGCCACTGCGCGGCAGCCGGCTCTACCTGGCCCTGCTGGTGCTGCCCTTCGGCGCCACGCCGGTGGCGGCGTACCTGTCCTGGCGGTTGATGCTCAACCCGGACGGTGGGCAGATCAACGCGACCCTGGGTGCGCTCGGGCTGCCCACACCGGGCTGGACGTCCGAGCCGATGCTGGCCGTGGTGGCCCTCGTGGTGGTCGACATCTGGCAGTGGGCGCCGTTCATCACGCTGGTCATGCTCGCCGGGCTCAAGTCGCTGCCGGACGAGACGTTCGAGGCGGGCGCCCTGGACGGCGCGAACGCCGTGCAGCGGCTGGTCCGCATCGCGCTGCCGATGCTCAAGCCGCTGGTGGCCTTCGTCGTGACGATCCGCGCGATCGACGCGATCCGTACCTTCGACTCGATCTGGATCATCACCGGGGGAGGGCCGGGCGCGGCGACCGAGACGCTCGTCGTGCGCATCTACCGGACCGCCTTCAACGACCTGCACATCGGCGAGGCGTCCGCGCTCGGCCTGCTGCTGCTCGTCGTCCTCTTCATCCTCGGCAAGCGGTTCGCCGCGCCCGCGCTGCAACGGTTGGAGCACTAGTGCACGAGACGCGCAAAGGCCGGGTCCTGCGGACCGTGGCGATCTGGGGCCTCATCCTCTGGTCGGTCCTGCCGTTCGCCTTCATGCTCCGCGTCGGCTTCGCCGCACCCAGCGACATCCGTGGCGGTGCGCCGGACTGGCTGGCCCCGCTCTACATGTTCAACTTCGTCGACCTGTTCGGCGACGCGGACTTCATGTCGGCGATCGGCCGCTCCGTCCTGGTCGCCGTGGTGTCCTCGGCGATCGCCATCGCCGCCGCCACCCCGGCCGCGTACGCCTGCGCCCGGATGAAGTTCCGGGGCCGCGCCGACTTCGAGTTCTGGGTGCTGTCCACCCGGATGCTTCCCGCGGTCGTCGTGGTCATCCCGTACTTCGTGCTGTTCCGCCAACTCGGCGGCATCGACACGGTGTGGGCGCTGACCGTGATGCACACGGTGGTCAACCTCGCGGTGACGTTCTTCCTGCTGCGCAGCTTCTTCGCCGACCTGCCGGCGGCGGTCTTCGAGGCCGCCGACCTGGACGGCTGCTCGGAGACCCGGAAGTTCGTCAGCGTGGCGTGGCCGATGGTGCGCAACGGCGTCGCCGCGGCGGCGGTGCTGAACTTCATCTTCTCCTGGAACGAGTTCGTCTTCGCGCTGACCCTGGCCAGCGGGGAGGCGAAGACGGTCTCGGTGGCGATGCTCGGGTTCATGCAGTTCCAGTCGGTGGCGATCGGCCCGATGATGGCCGCCGGGACGCTGGCCGTGCTGCCCGTCGCCGTCGTGCTCTTCGTGTCGCAGAAGCAACTCGTCACCGGCATGAGCTTCGGGGCGGTCAAGGGATGACCGACGTCGTGTGTGTGGTGGACGCCGGCACCACCGGGATCCGCTGCGCCCTGGTCGACGAGCGGGGCGAGGTGCACGGTCAGCACAGCCGGGAACTGGCCGTCGACCACCCGCAGCCGGGCCGGGCGGAGCAGTCCCTTCCGGCGATCTGGGAGGTGACCGTCGGGGAGCTGCGCGCCGTGCGGGCCATGGCCGACCAGGCCGGGCACCGGGTGGTCGCGCTGACGTTGGCCACCCAGCGGGCCTCCGTCGCCGGCCTCGACGCAGACCTGCGGCCGGTCACCCCGCTGGTGCTCTGGATGGACCAGCGGGGCGCGAGCGAGCTGGACGCCATGCGGGCGGCCGTCGACGCGCAGACCTACAGCCGGGTGTCGGGCATGCCGTTGAGCACCATGCCGGCCCTGGCCACCCTGGTCTGGCTCCGGGCACACGCCCCCGAGGCGTACGCCGCGTCGGCCGTCTTCGTCGGCGTCCAGGAGTGGCTGCTGACGCGGTTGACCGGCGGCCGACCGCAGGTCGACCGCAGTTGCGCCTCGTGGTACGGCCTGCTCGACCTGCACGCCGGACGGTGGAGCGAGGACCTGCTGGCCGCCTTCGACCTCGACGGCGACCGCCTGCCCGAGCTGCGCGCGGCCACCGACGTCGCCGGTGCCCTGCGCGACGAGATCGCCGAGGAGACCGGCCTGCCGCGTGGGCTGCCCGTCTACGTCGGCGGCGGCGACCAGCAGTGCTCGGCGGCCGGTGGCGGCGGAGTCCGTCCCGGCGCCGCCACCGTCAACCTCGGCACCTCGGCGACGATGGTCTTCCCGGCCGCCATCGGCGAGGTCGCCGACCCCGCCGGGTTCGTCCGCGCCGCCCACGTCGTCGAGGGCTGCGTCTCGGTCGAGGGCACCATCCCGGCCTGCGGGTCGACCCTGCGCTGGCTGCGGGAACTGCTGCGCTACGGCGACGACGACCCGGCGTACGAGCGGATGTCAGCCGACGCCCGGCAGGTCGAACCCGGCGCGCGCGGCCTGCTCTTCGCGCCCACCATGGCCGGCGTCGGCACCCCGCACTGGACGGCGGCCGGCGGCCGGATCGACGGCCTCGACTTCACCCACGGACCGGGCGCCCTCGTCCGGGCCACCATGGAGGGCATCGCCCTCCAGGTCCGTGACGTGCTGCGACACCTGCCGCCGGAGCTGGCCGGACCGACGTTGACCGCGATCGGCGGCGGTGCCCGCTCGGACGTCTTCGGCCAGATCCTGGCCGACGTCACCGGCCGCGCCATCGAGGTACCGGCCGGCGACCCGCAGGCCGCACCGCTGCGTGGTGCCGCCCTCACCGCCTGGGTGGGCCTCGGCCGGTACCCGGACCTGGCGCACGCCGCCGGGTCCCGGCCCGCCGCCCGCCGCCACCTGCCCGACCCCACCACCGTCCCTGTCTACGACGCCCTGTACCGCCGGTACCTCGACCTGGCGGACCTGGCGTGACACGCGACATCCGAGGAGAACGCGAGATGGAAGCCCACCCCACGGAAGAACCGTCGATGCGGGCACTGATGCTGACCGGTGACCGCACCTCGGTCGTACGCAGTGTGCCGCGCCCGGTGCCGGCCCCCGACGAGGTGCTGGTACGCGTGACCTCGTCGGCGGTCTGCGGCAGCGACCTGCCGCACTACCGCAAGCCGGCGGCGGAACTCGACAACCGCCTGCACACGGTGCCCGGCCACGAGGCGGTGGGCGTGATCGCCACCGCCGCCGCCTCCGGCGTCGGACCGGCCGAGGGCACCCGCGTCATCGTCTACCAGCACTCCGGCTGCGACGAGTGCGTCTTCTGCCGCAGCGGCGAACCGATGTTCTGCGCCGACCGCCGGACGCTCGGCAACCACCGGGGCGGCGCCGACGCGGAGTACGTCACCGCTCCGGCGACCGGCGTCCTGCCGGTGCCCGACGACGTCGGCGACGGGCTGGCGACGCTGATCGCCTGTAACTTCGGCACCGCGTACTCGGCGGTCCGCAAGTCCGGCGTCGGCGTCGGCGACCGGGTCGCCGTCTTCGGCCTCGGGCCGGTCGGCTGCAGCGTGGTGGCCCTCGCGGTGGCCGCCGGTGCCGAGGTCTACGCCGTCGACCCCATCGAGGGGCGGCGGGACCTGGCCAAGACGCTCGGGGCGGTGGTCGTCGACCCGCGCGGGCAGGATCCGGTCGCCATCGTCGCGGCGGTCACCGAGGGCCGTGGGCCGGAGATCGTCTTCGAGTGCTCGGCGAACCCGGCCGCGCAGGCGCAGGTGATGAAGCTGGCCCGGCCGCACGGCACGGTGGTGCTGCTGGGCGCGAACAACAGCATGGAGATCGACCCCGGCGTGGACGTGATCCGCAAGGAGTTGCGGGTGCTCGGTAGCTGGGTCTTCACCCAGCCGGAGTTCCCGGCCGTGCTCCGGGCCGCCCGTGGCCTGCCCGCGCTCGCGCACCTGCTCGCCCCGCCCTTCCCCGCCGACCAGGCGGCCGAGGCGCTGGCCGCGGCCGACGCCGGCCACGTCGGGAAGGTGTTGATCGACTGGTCGTGACCCGACCGAGCGGTGTGCCGCTCCCGTTCATCCGGTCCTTGACCATCCCCAGATCCGCCACTGCGGCGGCCGAGGCGCGCGACGCCGGCCGCCGGGTGCCGCACGTCCGCACAAAGGAGATCCCCGCCATGACGTCCGCCACGACGGCCCTGCCGACCGACCTGACCCCGGCCGCCCTCGCGCCGTACATCCAGCACACCCTGATCGAGGTGGGCACCACCCGGGACCGCATGATCAAGCACGCCGAGGAGGCGCTCGCGCACGGCTTCAACGCGGCGATGGTGCCGGGTTCCTGGGTGCCGGTCGTCGCCGAGGTGCTGCGCGGCACCGACGTGCAGGTGGCCTCCGCCCTGGACTTCCCGACCGTCGGCGTGACCACCAGCGCCGGCAAGGCGTTCGAGGCGGAGAGCCTGGTCCGCGCCGGTGCCGCCCAGATCGACATCGGTGTGCAGGTCGGCTGGCTCAAGAGCGGCATGTACGACGAGTTCCGCGAGGACATCGCCGGTGTCGTCCGCGCCTCCGGCGTGCCGATCAAGGTGATGCTGGAGCTGCCGCTGCTGACCGAGGCCGAGCGGGAGACGGCCGTCGAACTGTCCATCGAGGCCGGTGCGGCGTACCTGAAGAACGCCAGCAGCGGCACTGTCGAGGTCGCCAACCCGGAGAGCATCGGCTACCTGGTGTCCCGGGCCGCCGGCCGGAGCCGGGTCAAGGCGTCCGGCAGCATCAAGTCTTACCCGCAGGCCGTCGGGCTGCTGCGGGCCGGGGCCGAACTGCTCGGCACCAGCGCCGGCATCGCGATCGTCACGGACACCGCCACCGCCACGACGGTCAGCTACTGACCTGCCGGTGACGACGTGACCGCCCGGGCGTGGGTCGGCGAGAGGCACCCTCGCACCCGCGCCCGGGCCACGTCGCGCGTCGGCCCGGTCACGCCCCGCCGGTCGGTCACGCCTCGTCGACGGGGTCCCGGCGACGCAGCAGGTACGTGTCCATGATCCAGCCCTTGCGGCGGCGGGCCTCCCGGCGGGTCTCCACGATCCGCTCCGCCACCTCCGACAGTCGTCCGGCAACGAGGATCTCGTCGGCGGTGCCCAGGTATGCGCCCCAGAAGATGTCGAAGTCCTCGTCCAGGTAGTGGGTGAAGGAGCAGTTCGCGTCGAGCATCACCACGATGTCGTCGACGTCTGCGGGCAACCGCTCGGCCAGCCGTCGGCCGGTGGTGACCAGGAACGCCCGACCCACCCGGTTGAGCCCGATGCGGTGCCGTGCGGCCAGCGTCGCCACGCTGCTGACACCCGGGATCACCGTGTGCTCCAGCGCGACCCGCCCGCGCGCCTGGATCTCCTCGACCACCGCCAGGGTGCTGTCGTAGAGAGCCGGGTCGCCCCAGACCAGGAACGCGCCGCAGCCCCCGTCGGGCACGTGCGCGGCGACGGCCTCCTCCAGCAGGTCGGCGCGGTCCCGCCGCCACTGGTCCACCGCCGTCACGTACCCGTCTGCGGTCCGGTCCCGGTCCGGGTCGCGCACCTCGACCACGCGGTGCTCCGACCGGGCGAAACGGGCCAGCAACTCCTGCCGTAACGCGATCAGGTCGTGCTTCTCCGCACCCTTGTCGAGCAGGAAGAACACGTCGGCCCGGCGCATCGCCTCGGCCGCGGCGAGGGTGAGCTGACCCGGGTCGCCCGCCCCGATGCCGATCACCAGGATCGTCCGCACCGCGCTCACCCCGCTCATTCCGTCGGCCCGGTCGGACGCTTGGCGCTGCGGTCCCGGCCGGGGGAGTAGAGGTAACTGTCCGGAAAGGAGTCGGCGGCCAGCGCGGCCCCGACGATGATCACCGCGGTCCGGCGGATGCCGTGTGCCTCCACCTGGTCGGCGATGTCGGCCAGGGTGCCGCGCAGCACCACCTCGTCGGGACGGCTGGCGTTGGCGACCACGGCCACCGGGCAGTCCGACCCGTAGTGCTCGACCAGTTCCCCGGCGATCTGCCGGGTCCGCGCCACCGCCAGGTGCAGCACCAGCGTGGCGCGGCTGCGGCCCAGCTCGGCCAGGGTCTCCCCGGGCGGCATCGGCGTCGACCGGGCCTGGGTCCGGGTGAGGATCACCGTCTGCCCGACCGTCGGCACGGTCAGCTCCCGGCGCAACGTGGCCGCCGCCGCCGCGTACGACGGCACACCCGGCACGATCTCGTACGGCACCCCGGCCGCGTCCAGCCTCCGGGTCTGCTCGGCGACCGCGCTGAACACGGCCGGGTCACCGGAGCAGAGGCGGGCCACGTCGTGCCCGTCGCGGTGCGCCTCGACCATCGCCGCGACGATCTCGTCCAACGTCAGTTCGGCGGTGTCCACCAGCCGGGCGTCGGGCGGGCAGGTGGCGAGCAGGTCGGCGGGGACCAGGCTGCCGGCGTACAGGCAGACCTGGGCGCGGGACAGGACGCGTTGCCCGCGTACGGTGATCAGGTCGGCGGCGCCCGGTCCGGCGCCGATGAAGTGAATCGTCATGGCTTGCTCACCGCCCACTGCACCAGCGCGCGGGCGGGTTTCCACCCGGTGAAACCGCCCAGCGGCTCGGCGCGTTCGATCGACAACCGGGTCAGGTCCCCACCGTGCCGGGCCATCTGGTCGGTGAGTTCGCGTTCGCCCTCCAGGGTGACCGCGTGGGCGACGAGTCGCCCACCGGGCCGCAGCGCGTCCCAGGCCACGTCGAAGACCCCTGGCGCGGTCAGCCCGCCGCCGACGAAGACCGCGTCGGGTGCGGGCAGGTCGGCGAGGGCCTGCGGCGCGCGGCCCCGGACCACCCGCAACCGGGGTACGCCCAGGTTGCGCGCGTTGGCGACGATCCGGTCGGCGCGGTCGTCGCGGCTCTCCACCGCCACCGCCGACGTGCTGGGGTCGCTGCGCAGCCACTCGACGGCCACGCTGCCGCTGCCGGCGCCGACGTCCCAGAGCAGGTCGTCGCAGGTGGGACCGAGACGGGACAGAGCCAATGCGCGGGCCTCTCGTTTGGTCAGGGCGCCGTCGTGCGCGAAGGCGTCGTCGGGCAGACCGGGCACGGTGGACAGCACCCGGGTGCCGGGCGCGGCGGCGACCCGCACCGCGACCACGTTCAGCGGTGCGCCGGGTGGGGCGGACCACTGCCCGGCCCGGCCGTCGACGCGCTGTTCCGTGTCGGCGTCGAGCGCGGCCAGCACGGTCAGCTCGCTGTCGGCGTACCCGGCGTCGGTGAGCAGCCGGGCCAGCGCGGCGGGGGTGGCGGCGTCGGCGCTGAGCACCAGCAGCAGCCGGCCCGGGGCGAGGTCGCGGCGGACCTCGTCCAGGTCACGGCCGACCGCGCTGCGGACGGTGACCCGCTCCACCGGCCAGCCCATCCGCGCGCACGCCAACACGATCGAGGAGGGATGGCTGACCACACGCACCCGGTCGGCGCCGAGCAGCCGGACCAGGTGCGTGCCGATGCCGAACCACATCGGGTCACCGCTGGCCAGGACGCAGATCCGCCGGTCGGCATGCGTCGCGAGCAGGTCGGGCAGGGCCGGCAGCAGCGGCGTCGGCCAGGCGACCCGCTGCGCCGACACGCTGTCCGGCAGCAGGTCCAGGTGCCGCCGGCCGCCCAGCACGACCTCTGCCTGCCGCACCGCGTCGCGTCCGCGCTCGCCGAGCCCCGCCCAGCCGTCCGCGCCGACGCCGACCACGGCGACCGGGGATGTCATGGACCTCACGCGGCGCAACGGTAGTCCAGCAATCCGCGACCCTGCCCCCCCGGGGGGTCGGTGTGACATCATCGGCGACGACGGCGCGGTGGGGAACACCGGTGAGTCGGCCCGAACGGGGTCGGCGAATCCGGGGCGGTCCCGCCACTGTGACCGGTCCGGCCCCGCGCCGGCCACCGGAAGCCAGACACTCGCTGCGTCGTGCCACGTCGGCCGCTGCGTCGGCGTGGTCGGTGACCGGCCGTGGGCGAGGACCCACGCGAGGTGAAAGGTGTGGCCGTGCGGTCGTACCCCTTCTCCGCCGTCGTCGGCATGGACGACATGGCGTTGGCGCTGAACCTGTGCGCGGTCTCCCCGGCGATCGGCGGTGTGCTGGTCCGAGGCGAGAAGGGCACCGCGAAGTCGACCGCCGTGCGGGCCCTGACCGCGTTCCTGCCCCCGGTCGACGTGGTCACCGACTGCCGCTTCTCCTGCGACCCGGTGGCACCCGACCCGGACTGCCCGGACGGGCCGCACCCGGCCGACCCACCGGCCCGTACGCGTCCGGCCCGCCTGGTGGAGTTGCCGGTCGGCGCCGGTGAGGACCGCCTTCTCGGCGCGCTGCACCTGGAACGGGCGCTGCGCGAGGGCGTCACCGCGTACGATCCGGGCCTGCTCGCCGCCGCCCATCGTGGCCTGCTCTACGTCGACGAGGTCAACCTGCTGCACGACCACCTGGTGGACGTGTTGCTCGACGCGGCGGCGATGGGCCGCGCGACGGTGGAGCGCGACGGCGTCTCGGTCACCCACGCGGCCCGGTTCGTGCTGGTCGGCACCATGAACCCCGAGGAGGGGGAACTGCGCCCGCAGTTGCTGGACCGCTTCGGCCTGACCGTCGAGGTCGCCGCCAGCCGGGACCCGCAGGTGCGCGCCGAGGTGATGCGCCGACGACTGGCGTACGAGGCCGACCCGGACGGTTTCGCCGCCCGGTACGCCGACGCCGACGCGGCGCTGGGTGCACAGGTCGCCCGGGCCCGTACCCTGCTGCCGACGGTACGTCTCGACGACGCGACGGTGACCAGCATCGCCGCTCTCTGCGCCGCCGCCGAGGTCGACGGGATGCGCGCGGACCTGGTCATCGCGCGGACCGCCATCGCCCACGCGGCCTGGTGTGGGCGCACCGAGGTGAGCGTCGGCGACGTCCGCGTCGCCGCCCGGCTGGCCCTGCCCCACCGCCGCCGCCGCAATCCCTTCGACCCGCCCCAGCAGGACGCCGCCGACCTCGACCGGGCGCTGCACGACGCCGGACTGGACGAGCCCGGACCGCCCGAGGACGAGCCGGATCCGCCCTCGGACGGCCCACCGGGCCCGGACGACCCGGACGGCCCGCCCGACGGCGGCGGCCCGGGGGATCCGGAGGCCGACCCGGCCGACGAGCGTCCGTACCGCTCCCGCCCGGACACCCCACCCGCCCCGGGCACCGAGGGGGAGCGGACCGTACCCGCCCCGGTGCCGGCCGGTGCGCCCTACCGGGCCCGGCTGTTACAGGTCCCCGGCAGCGGCCTCGGCGTCGCCGGCCGCCGCTCACCGGCCCGCACCACCACCGGCCGCACCGTCGGCGCCCGACGTCCGGACGGCGCGACGACCGGACGACCACACCTGGTGGCCACCCTGCACGCCGCCGCACCGCACCAGCGGGCCCGGGGCCGCCAGGGCCCCGGCATCCTGGTCCACCCCGGCGACGTGCGGCTGCCGGTGCGGCAGGGCCGCGAGGGCAACCTGATCCTGTTCTGCCTGGACGCCTCCGGCTCGATGGGCGCCCGCCAGCGGGTCGGCGCGGTCAAGGCCGCGGTGCTGTCCCTGCTGCTCGACGCCTACCAGCGTCGGGACAAGGTCGGTCTGGTCACGTTCCGCGCCACCGACGCCGAGGTGGCGTTGCCGCCCACCGCCAGCGTGGAGGTGGCCGCCGCACGGCTGGCCACGCTGCCGACCGGGGGCCGTACCCCGCTGGCGGAGGGGCTGCTGCGCGCCCGCGAGGTGCTGCGGGTGGAACGGATCCGCGATCCGCGACGGCGTCCGCTGCTGGTGCTGGTCACCGACGGGCGCGCCACCACCGGCCCGGACGCGGTGGGGCGGGCCCGGCACGCGGCCCGGCTGCTCGCCGCCGCCGGCACCAGCGCCGTGGTCGTCGACTGCGAGCAGGGCCGGGTACGCATGCGACTCGCCGCCGACCTGGCCACCACGCTCGGCGGGCAGTACCTGCCGCTGGAGGGGGTCGCCGCCGACGCGCTCACCGACGCGGTCCGCGCCCACACCGCCGTCCGGACCGAGAGGGGTGCCGCCTGATGCCACAGGGCCAACCGGTCACCGTGCCGGACGACGGGCTGACCACCCGGCAACGCCGCAACCGGCCGCTGCTGATGGTCCACACCGGACCGTCGAAGGGCAAGTCCACCGCCGCCTTCGGGCTCGCCCTGCGTGGCTGGAACCAGGGCTGGTCGATCGCGGTGTTCCAGTTCGTCAAGAGCGCCAAGTGGACCGTCGGTGAGGAACACGCGCTGCGCGCCCTCGGCACGGTGCACGAGCAGACCGGCCAGGGTGGCCCGGTCTCCTGGTACAAGATGGGCGCCGGCTGGAGCTGGAGCCGCACCCAGGGCACCGAGAGCGACCACGCGGCACAGGCTGCGGAGGGCTGGGCCGAGATCAAGCGTCGTCTCGCCACCTCCGCCCACGACCTGTACGTGCTCGACGAGTTCACCTACCCGATGAAGTGGGGGTGGGTGGACGTCGACGAGGTGGTGGAGACGCTGCGGCAGCGCCCCGGTCACCAGCACGTGGTGGTGACCGGGCGGGACGCCGATCCCCGGCTGGTGGACGCGGCGGACCTGGTCACCGAGATGACCAAGATCAAGCATCCGATGGACTCCGGTCAGAAGGGGCAGCGGGGCATCGAATGGTGACCCTCCCGCCCCGGCTGATCGTCGCCGCCCCCGCCTCCGGACAGGGCAAGACCACGGTGGCCACCGGCCTGATGGCGGCGCTGCGGCGACGCGGCCTGACCGTCAGCGGCCACAAGGTCGGCCCGGACTACATCGACCCCGGCTACCACGAGATGGCCACCGGCCGCCGAGGTCGCAACCTCGACCCGTTCCTCCAGGGCGAGCAGCGGATCCTGCCACTGCTGCGGCACGGTGCCACCGTCGGTGCACCCGCCGACATCGCGATCGTCGAGGGCGTGATGGGCCTGCTCGACGGCGCGGTCGGCCGGGCCGGGTTCGCCTCCACCGCCCACGTGGCGCGGTTGACCCGTACCCCGGTGCTGCTCGTCGTGGACGTCTCCGGCGCCTCGCGCAGCATCGCCGCGCTGGTGCACGGCTTCGCCACCTTCGACCCGCAGCTCACCGTCGCCGGAGTGGTCCTCAACAAGGTCGGCTCGGTGACCCACGAGGCGGAGATCCGCGACGCGCTGGCCGTCACCGGCGTGCCGGTGCTGGGGGTGCTGCGCCGAGACGCCACCCTGGACACCCCGAGCCGGCACCTCGGCCTGGTGCCGGTCGCCGAGCGGGCCGCCGCCGCCGCACGCACCGTCGACGCGCTCGCCGCCCACGTCGCCGCCGGGATCGACCTCGACCAGGTGGTCGCGGTGGCCCGCCGGGCACCCGCGCTGCCCGGCCCGGCCTGGGACCCAGCGGCCGAGCTTGACGGTCTCACCGTCGACGGAACCGTCGCGGTCGCGTCCGGACCGGCGTTCACCTTCCGGTACGCCGAGACCGACGAACTCCTCGCGGCGGCCGGCCTGCGGTTGGCCCCGGTCGACCCGCTGCACGACACGACGCTGCCCGAGCGGACCACCGGGCTGTACCTCGGCGGCGGCTTCCCCGAGATGTACGCCGCCGGCCTGACCGACAACGTACCCCTGCGCCGGGCGGTGGCCGACGCCGCGGCGCGCGGCGTCCCGACGGTCGCCGAGTGCGCCGGCCTGCTCTATCTGGCCCGCGACCTCGACGGCGCGCCGATGACCGGGGTCCTGCCGGTGCGTGCCCGGATGACCGACCGGCTCACGTTGGGCTACCGGGACGCCCGGGCCGCCACGGACAGCGTGCTCACCGACGCCGACCAGGCGGTCACCGGCCACGAGTTCCACCGGACCCGCGTCGACGCCGATCCCGACAGCACGCCCGCCTGGCGGTTCCGGCCCCGCCCGTCCGCCGCGCACGGCACCGCCGCGCCGGTGCCCGACGGCGTCGTGTCCGGCACCGTGCACGCCTCCTACCTGCACGTGCACTGGGCCGGACACCCGAGCCTGGCGGCCCGCTTCGCCACCGCCGTGCACCGGCACACCACCGGCGCGGCACCGCGTACCCCCGCTGCCGTCCCGGCCAACCCGGACCCGGAAGCCCGGACTCCCGCCACCGCCTCGGCCGTCGCGGACCCGGAACCCGGTGGTTCCGCCACCGTCCCGGCTGACGCAGGCCCGGTACCTCGTACCCCCGCTGCCGTCCCGGCTGATGCGGGCTCCGCTGTCCCCGGCTCGGCTGTCGCGGGCCCGGCGGCCGGCGAGATTCCGGCCCCGCGTGTGTCCCGGGCGACCGGTCCCGTCCCGGCCGAATCGCCTGCCGTCGGTCGGGTCACGCTGGTCGGGGGTGGCCCCGGCGATCCGGGTCTGCTCACCCGCCGGGCGCTGGACCGTCTCGCCGAGGCCGACGTGGTGGTGGCCGACCGGCTCGTGCCGCACGCGGTGCTGCGCGACCTACGGCCCGGCGTCCGGGTCGTCGACGTGTCGAAGGTGCCGCGCGGCGCGTTCGTCCCGCAGGAGCAGATCAACCAGATCCTGGTCGCCGAGGCCCGCGCCGGACACCGGGTGGTGCGGCTCAAGGGCGGCGACCCGTTCGTCTTCGGCCGGGGCATGGAGGAGATGCTGGCCTGCCGGGCCGCCGGGGTGCCGGTGGAGGTGGTGCCCGGTGTGACCAGCGCCGTCGCCGTACCCGAGCTGGCCGGAGTGCCGGTGACCCACCGTGGTCTGACGCAGGGCTTCACCGTGCTCGCCGCCCACCTGCCGCCCGACGACCCGGGCAGCACCGTCGACTGGGCCGGGGTGGCCCGCTCCGGCACCACGATCGTGCTGCTGATGGCGGTGCAGACGCTGCCCGAGGTGACCGCCGCGCTGCTGCGGCACGGCATGGACCCGGCCACGGCGGCGGTCAGCGTGGAGAACGGCGGCACCGACCGGCAACGCGTGTTGCGCGGCCGTCTGGACGACATCGCCGACGTCGCCGCCGCCCACCACCTGAGCGCACCCGCCGTCACCGTGATCGGTGCGGTCGCCGCGTTCGCCGACGTCACCCCGCTCGCCGACGCCAGCGCCCGCCCCGGGTACGACGTCTGAGCCCGTCCCGGGGAACCGGCGTGGTCCCCCGGGACGGCAGCACTCAGCCGGACTCCTCCAGGTGGCCCTCGACCTCCAGGTACGCCTGCCGCAGCGCGTCCATCAGCGCCGGATCGGGCTTGGCCCAGAGCCCACGGTCGGCGGCCTCGGTGAGCCGCTCGACGATCCCGCGCAGCGCCCACGGGTTCGACCGGCGCAGGAACTGCTGGTTCTCCGGGTCCAGGACGTAGCTCTCCGCGAGCTGCTCGTACATCCAGTCGGTGACCACGCCGGCCGTGGCGTCGTACCCGAACAGGTAGTCCACGGTGGCGGTCATCTCGAACGCGCCCTTGTAGCCGTGCCGACGCATGGCGGTGATCCACCGTGGATTGACCACCCGGGCCCGGAACACCCGCGCGGTCTCCTCGGTCAGCGACCGGGTGCGGGTGGCGTCCGGGGTGGTGCTGTCCCCGATGTACGCCCGAGGCGCCTGCCCGGTCAACGCCCGCACCGTGGCGATCATCCCGCCGTGGTACTGGAAGTAGTCGTCGGAGTCGGCGATGTCGTGCTCACGGGTGTCGGTGTTCTTCGCCGCCACCGCGATCCGCCGGTACGCCGACTCCATGTCCTCCCGGGCGGGCCGCCCGTCCAGGTCACGGCCGTACGCGAAGCCTCCCCACACGGTGTAGACCTCGGCCAGGTCGGCGTCGTCGCGCCAGTTCCCGCTCTCGATCAGCGGCAACAGTCCGGCGCCGTACGCGCCGGGCTTGGAGCCGAAGATGCGGGTGGTGGCGCGCCGGTCGTCGCCGTGCCGGGCGGCGTCGGCGCGGGCGTGCGCGGCGAGGTAGTTCTCCTCGTCCGGCTCGTCCAGCGCGGCCACCTCCCGGATCGCGTCGTCCAGCAGGAGCACCACGTGCGGGAAGGCGTCCCGAAAGAAGCCGCTGATGCGCAGCGTGACGTCGATACGGGGGCGGCCCAGGTCGGCCAGCGGGACGATCTCGACGCCGGTGACCCGCCGGGACGCCGGATCCCAGACCGGTTGCGCGCCGATCAGCGCCAACACCTCGGCGATGTCGTCGCCGGAGGTCCGCATCGCCGAAGTGCCCCAGGCCGACAGGCCGACCGAGCGGGGCCACTCGCCGGTGTCCCGGCGGTAGCGCTCCAGCAGGCTGGTGGCCATCGCCTGCCCGGTCTCCCAGGCCAGTCGGCTGGGGATGGCCTTGGGGTCGACGGTGTAGAAGTTGCGGCCGGTCGGCAGCACGTTGACCAGTCCGCGCAGCGGCGACCCACTCGGTCCGGCGGGCACGTAACCCCCGTCGAGGGCGTGCAGGACGGCGTCGAGTTCGCCGGTGGTGCCGGCCAGGCGCGGCGCGACCTCGGTGGCGGCGAACGTCAGCACCCGGCCGACCTCCGCGCCGTGCGGGTGGTCGTCGCCGAGCACCTCGACGCGTACCCGGTCGACCGCCTCGACGGACCAGTCGTGCCGCTCCATCTCCTCGACCAGCCGTCGGGCCACCGCCTCGATCCGGTCCACCTCGGCGGTGTGTTCGGCACCGCCCTCGTCGAGGCCGAGCGCGGCCCGCAACCCGGGCACGGCGTCGGCCTGCCCGCCGAAGACCTGACGGGCGCGGAGGATGGCCAGCATCAGGTTGATCCGCGCCTCGCCGGTCGGGGCGTGCCCGAGCACGTGCAGGCCGTCGCGGATCTGCGCGTCCTTGACCTCGCAGAGCCACCCGTCGACGTGCAGCAGGAAGTCGTCGAACTCGGCGTCGTGTGGGCGCTGCTCCATCCCCAGGTCGTGGTCGAGCCGGGCGGCCTGGATGAGCGTCCAGATCTGCGCCCGCACCGCCGGCAGCTTGGCCGGGTCCATGGTGGCGATGTTGGCGTGCTCGTCGAGCAACTGCTCCAGCCGGGCGATGTCGCCGTAACTCTCCGCCCGCGCCATCGGCGGCACCAGATGGTCCACGATGGTGGCGTGCGCCCGCCGCTTGGCCTGCGCGCCCTCGCCCGGGTCGTTGACCAGGAACGGATAGATCAGCGGCAGCTCACCGAGGACCGCGTCCGGCCCGCAGCTCGCGGAGAGGCCGAGGTTCTTGCCGGGCAGCCACTCCAGCGACCCGTGCTTGCCCAGGTGCACCACGGCGTGCGCGCCGAACTCCTCGTCCAGCCACCGGTAGGCGGCCAGGTAGTGGTGCGTCGGCGGCAGGTCCGGGTCGTGGTAGATGGCCACCGGGTTCTCGCCGAAACCACGAGGCGGCTGGATCATCAACAGCACGTTGCCGGCCCGCAACCCGGCCAGGACGATCTCGCCGTCCGGGTCGGCGGACCGGTCGACGAACAGGTCACCCGGGGCGGGACCCCAGTGCTCGGTCATCGCCTCCCGCAGGTCGTCGGGGAGCGCGTCGAACCAGCGGCGGTAGGCGGCGGCCGGGACGCGGACCGGGTTGCCGGCCAACTTCTCCTCGGTGAGCCACTCCGGGTCCTGGCCGCCAGCCGCGATCAGCGCGTGGATCAGGCGGTCCCCGTCGGCGTCCTGGCCGTCACCGCTGGGCAGCAGACCGGGCAGCGCGTCCGGGCCGTCGACCGGTCCGACGTCGTACCCCTGCCCGCGCAGCGTCCGCAGCAGGTGGACGGCGCTGGCCGGAGTGTCCAGACCGACCGCGTTGCCGACCCGCGCGTGCTTCGTCGGGTACGCCGACAACACCACCGCGATCCGCCGCTCGGCCGGCGGAACGTGCCGCAGCCGGGCGTGCCGGACCGCGATGCCGGCGACCCGGCGGGCGCGCTCCGGATCGGCGACGTAGTGCGGCAACCCGTCGGCGTCGGTCTCCTTGAACGAGAACGGGACCGTGATCAGCCGTCCGTCGAACTCCGGCACCGCCACCTGGGTGGCCGCGTCCAGCGGGCTGAGCCCGTCGTCGCTCTCCGCCCAGGACGCCCGGTCCTGGGTCAGCGCCAGCGCCTGGAGGATCGGCACGTCCAGCTCGGCGAGCGCGCCGACGTCCCACGCCTCGTCGGCGCCTCCGGCGGAGACCTCCGCCGGCCGGGTGCCCCCGGCCGCCAACACCGTGACCAGCAGCGCGTCCGCCCGACCGAGCGTGGCCAGCAGGTCCGGCTCGGGGGCGCGCAGGCTTGCGCAGAACACCGGCAGCGGTACGCCACCGGCCTGCTCGACGGCCGCGCAGAGCCCCTCCACGAAGGCGGTGTTGCCGCTGAGCTGGTGGGCCCGGTAGTAGAGGATGCCCACCGTCGGCCCGGCCACCGTCGGTGCCGGACGTGACATGACGCCCCAGTCGGGGTGCGCGAGCGGCGGCGCGAAACCGTGACCGGTCAGCAGCACCGTGTCGCTGAGGAAGGCGTGCAGCTCGCGGAGGTTGTCCGGACCGCCCTGCGCGAGGTAGGCGTGCGCCTGCGCGGCGATGCCCTGGGCCACCGTGGAGCGGGCCATCAGGTCCGCGTCGGGCAGTTGTTCACCGCCGAGGGCGACCACCGGCACGTCGCCGCCGAGCAGCGTGTCCAGGCCACGCTGCCACATCCGGTAACCGCCGAGGATGCGGACCACCACTAGGTCCACGCCGGCCGTCAGGTCGGCCAGCGCCTCCGGTTCCTCGCCGACGCGGGCCGGGTTCGCCAGCCGGTACGCCGCACCGCTGGACCGGGCGCTGAGCAGGTCGGTGTCCGAGGTGGACAGTAGTAGGATCACACCGTCACCGGGCATGGTTGACTCCTCCCCGGGTCCGCGCCCGTGGCCGTCGGTCGCGGTCGACCGGAGTGTCTGGCTCGCGGGCCGGCACGGGGCCGGACCGGTGACAGTGGCGGGACCGCCCCGGACTCGCACCGGGTTCCTCCGCGCCGACCGCGTGATGCTGATCTCGGCGCGTTCCGTGCCGAGACTCCGACTCTACGATGAACGGGTGCCTGCTGTCTCCACCCCGTCCGGCCGTTCCGGCGCCGACCGGTGTCCCGGGGCGCTCCGAGCCCACCAGGCCGCCGACGGACTGCTGGTGCGCGTACGGCTTCCCGGCGGTCGGCTGAGCACGTCACAGCTACGCCGGCTGGCCGCCACCACCCGAGGCGACGCCGACGGCACGCTGGAGCTGACGTCACGGGCGAACGTGCAGCTCCGCGGCATCCGCGACCAGCAGGCGGTGGACCGGATCGCCGCCGTCCTGGTCGACTCGGGGCTGCTGCCCAGCGCCAGCCACGAGACGGTCCGCAACATCGTCGCCTCGCCGCTGAGTGGTCTGGACCACAGTGGCCGGCCCGACGTACGGCCGGTGGTGGCCCGGGTCGACGAGGCGCTCTGTGCCTGTCCCGAGCTGGCCGACCTCAGCGGTCGTTTCCTGATCGCCGTCGACGACGGCCGGGGTGACGTCGCCGCCCTCGGCGCGGACCTGTGCTGGCTGGCCGAGACCGGTGCGCTGCTGGTCGCGGGGCGCGACGTCGGGCTGCGGGCCGACGCCGACCAGGTCGCCGCGACGATCGTCACCGCCGCCCGAGCCTTCCTGCGTCACCGCGCCGGGCGGCGGGACGTGTGGCGGGTGGCCGACCTGCCCGAGGCACCCGCCGCCGTCGTCGCGGCACTGGGCGGGCCGCACGCCGAGCCGGTCGACCCGCCGCATGGCGGCCCGCCGCCGGTCGGTCCACATCCGGCCGGCTTCGTGGTCGCCGCCGCACCGCTGGGCCGGCTCACCGCCGCGCAGGCCGATGCGGTCGCGACGCTGACCGACGGACCGGTGGTGGTCACGCCGTGGCGGACCGTCGTCGTGGTCGCCGCACCCGAGGCGGCGGTGCCGGCGCTGAGCGGGGCCGGGTTGGTCGTCGACCCCGCCTCGCCCTGGGTCGGGGTGACCGCCTGCGCCGGCCGACCCGGCTGCGGTAGCGCGCTGGCCGACGTCCGCGCCGACGCCACCGCCGCCCTGGCCGCCGCCGCGCCGCCCGCCGCCGACGCGCTTCCCCTGCACTGGGCCGGCTGTGACCGGTGCTGCGGCCGACCCTCCGGCCCGGTCGCTCTGGCGGTGGCCACCGGCGCCGGTTACCGTGTCGCCGGTCCCCGAGAGGATCACCACGGCCCGCTGTCCGAGCGGGTGGCACAGGCACGGAGACCACGATGAGTTACGACTACGTCCGCGAGGGCGCCGAGATCTACCGCCGCTCGTTCGCCACCATCCGCGCCGAGACCGACCTGTCCCGGTTCCCCGCCGACGTCGCCCGGGTGGTGGTGCGGATGATCCACGCCTGCGGCATGGTCGACCTGGTCGACGACGTGGACGCGCACCCCGAAGTGGTCGCCGCCGGGTACTCGGCACTGGCCGCCGGTGCGCCGGTGCTCTGCGACGCGGCGATGGTCGCCGCCGGTATCACCCGCAGCCGGCTGCCCGCCGACAACGAGGTGGTGTGCACGCTGCGTGATCCGGCGGTGCCGGAGTTGGCCCGGCAGTTGGGCACCACCCGCAGCGCCGCCGCCATGGAGTTGTGGCGGGACCGGCTCGACGGCGCGGTGGTCGCCATCGGCAACGCCCCGACCTCCCTGTTCCGGCTGCTGGAGCTTATCGACGAGGGTGCGGGTCGGCCGGCGGCGGTGGTGGGCGTACCGGTCGGGTTCATCGGCGCGGCCGAGTCCAAGCAGGCGCTGGCCGACCATTCGGCCGGGATTCCGTACCTGGTCGTGCAGGGTCGTCGGGGTGGCAGCGCCGTCACCGCGGCGGCGGTGAACGGCATCGCGAGCGAGGTGGAGTGACCATGGTGGAGCCCGGCACCCTCTACGGCGTCGGGGTCGGACCCGGCGACCCGGAACTGTTGACCGTCAAGGCGGCCCGTCTGATCGCCGAGACCGACGTGGTCGCGTACTACTCGGCCCGGCACGGTCGCAGCATCGCCCGATCCATCGTGACCGGGCTGCTGCGGGAGGACCACGTGCACGAGGCCCTGGTGTACCCGGTCACCACCGAGGGCACCGACGACCCGGCCGGCTACGAGGGCGTGATCCGCCGGTTCTACGACGACAGCGCCGAGCGGCTGGCCGTCCACCTGGCCGCCGGACGCGACGTGGTGGTGCTCTGCGCGGGCGACCCGATGTTCTACGGCTCCTACATGTATCTGCACGAACGGCTCGCGCACCGGTTCCCGGCCGAGGTGGTGCCGGGGGTGACCTCGGTCAGCGCCGCCTCCGCCGTGCTGGGTCGACCGCTCGTCGAACGCGACGAGGTGCTGACCGTCCTGCCCGGCACGCTGCCCGCCGAGGAACTCGCCCGGCGGCTCGCCGACACCGACGCCGCCGCCGTGCTCAAGCTGGGCCGGACCTTCGACAACGTCCGCGCCGCCCTGGACGACGCGGGTCGGCTGCCCGAGACGTGGTACGTGGAGCGGGCCACCTCACCACGCGGACGGCACGCCCCGCTGGCCGACGTGTCCGCCGACGAGGTGCCGTACTTCTCGCTGGCGTTGCTGCCCAGCCCGACCAGTGCCGCCAGCCGGGACGACCTGCCGGCACCCGGACCGGCGTCGGCGGGGGAGGTGGTCGTGGTCGGGCTCGGCCCGGCCGGACCGCGCTGGCTCACCCCGGAGGTGGCGCGGGCGCTGCGCGAGGCCCAGCACCTGGTCGGCTACGGCCCGTACGTGGACCGGGTGCCGGTGCGTCCCGGCCAGCAGCGGCACACCTCGGGCAACCAGGTGGAGACCGAACGGGCCGCGCACGCGTTGGAGTTGGCCCTCGGCGGGGCCAGGGTGGTGGTGGTCTCCTCCGGCGACCCCGGGGTGTTCGCGATGGCCAGCGCGGTCTACGAGGTGGCGACCGGCCAGGCGAGATTCGCCGGGGTGCCGGTGCGGGTGCTGCCGGGCCTGACTGCGGCGCAGGCGGCGGCGAGCCGTGTGGGTGCCCCGCTCGGGCACGACTTCGCGGTGCTGTCGCTGTCGGACCGGCTCAAGCCGTGGCCGGTCATCGAGGCGCGGCTGGCCGCCGCCGCTGCGGCCGACCTGGTCCTGGCGCTCTACAACCCGGCCTCGGCCAGCCGTCGCTGGCAGGTCGGCGCGGCCCGGGAGACGCTGCTGCGCCACCGTGACCCGAAGACGCCCGTGGTCCTGGCCCGGGACGTGGGCCGGGCCACCGAGTCGATCACCGTGGTCACGCTCGGCGATCTCGACCCGGAGACGGTCGACATGCGGTGCCTGCTCATCATCGGTTCGTCGACCACCCAGGTCAGCACCCGGGGCGACGACTCCGTGGTGGTCTGGACGCCCCGCACCTATCCCGGGTGAACCGGCAGCGCCGACACCCAGTCCACCGCCTCGTCCACCCTGGACACCGCCGTCGGGCGGACGGCGGGGACCGGCCGGTCGATCATCACGACCGGTAGTCCGAGCTGCCGGGCCGCGTCGAGTTTCGCCTCGGTGAGCCGGCCGCCGCTGTCCTTGGTCACCACCACGTCGATGCGATGGGTGCGGATCAGCTCCAGTTCACCGGCGAGCGTGTAGGGACCCCGGCTGCGCAGCAGTCGGATGTGTTCCGGCAGCGGCTCCTCCGGCGCGTCCACGACCCGGGCCAGGATCCACAGCCCGGTCGACGGGCGGAACGCCGCGAGGCTCTGCCGTCCGGTGGTGAGCAGGACCCGCCGCCCGAGCGCCGGAAGTTCCCGGACCGCAGCGGCCACGTCGGGTACGCGGTGCCAGCGGTCGCCCGGCCGCGCCGTCCAGCCCGGTCGTTCCAGCCGCAGATGAGGTACGCCGACCCGGGCGGCGGCGGTGACGGCGGCGGTCCGGATCCGGGCCGCGTACGGGTGGGTGGCGTCGATCAGCACCTCGACGCGGTGCGTGTCGAGCCACCGGGCCAGCCCGTCGGCACCGCCGAACCCGCCGACGCGTACCTCACCGACCGGCAGGCGGGGATCGGCGACCCGCCCGGCCAGCGAGGAGATCACCGACAGCCCCGGTCGGTCGACGAGCCGAGCGGCGAGATCACGTGCCTCGGCGGTGCCCCCGAGGATGAGTACCCGCACCCGCTACCCCCTCGCACTCGTACCCGGGGGAGTAGTGAACCACGCGGCCTCGATGAAAGGAGGGGTCCCCTGCTAACGCCTACGGTATAGAAAGGGACCCCTCCTAACATCGGACCGCGTCGGTGCCGGCGCCCCGCGTCGGTGCCGGCGCCCCGCGTCGGTGCCGGCACCCCGCGTCGGTGCCGGCACCCCGCGTCGGTGCCGGCACCCCGTGTCGGTGCTGGCTCCCGCGTCGGTCAGGAGGCGACCAGGCCGTCGATCTGGTTGATCGCCCCGGTGGCGCCCTCCACCATGCCCATGTCCAGCACCTGCTGGAGCGCCTCGGCGGACGGGTACGTGCTCACGTACGTCGCCCGGGTCCCGCCGTTGTGCGCGGTGAAGGTGAAGACGCTCTTGGAGATCGGCATGTCCGGGTTGGGGGTGAGGTCGTCGTGGGCGAAGCCGTCCTCGAAGGCGAAGCTGCGGGTCGGGTCCACGGCGGTGACCAGCCAGTACCCGGCGAAGCGTTCGCCCTCGGGGCTGGTCATGTAGTAGGTCACCCGCCCGCCGGGTGTGAGGTCGTGGTCGACGACGGTGGCCGGATAGGTCGGCGGCCCCCAGATCTTCTCCAGTTGGCGTGGGTCGGCGTACACCTGCCAGATCCGCTCCACCGGCGCGGCGAAGTCGGCGGTGATGGTCAGGCTCAGGTTGTCGAGGTCCTGCTTGACGTCGGTGACGGGCACTGTTCAGTCCTCCTGGTCGGTTTCTGATGCGATGAGCATGTCGATGCGGGCGATACGGCCGCGCCAGATGTGTTCGAGCTCGGTGAGCATGGACGCCACCGACCGCACCGCCTGCACGTCGCCGCTGGCCAGTTGCTCGCGACCGCTGCGTCGCTTGGTCAGCAGGCCGGCCCTCTCCAGCACGGCGACGTGTTTCTGCACGGCGGCGAAGCTCATGTCGTAATTGGCGGCGAGCGCGGAGACGGAGTGCTCCCCGGCCAGCACACGGCGCAGGATGTCGCGCCGGGTGCGGTCGGCGAGCGCGTGGAACAGGGCGTCCGCCCGGTCCTCACTCGTCTCCGTCACAAACCCAATATACAACCGATCGGTTGTACGTCGTCAAGGGGTTAGCGGATTTGTCGGCGCGTGTCGCGACGCGGTACCTCGCGCCTTCCCGCTCAGCGGACGTCGACACGCACCCACCACGGCACGGCCCGGCCCCGCGAGATGTGTCGACTACCGGGGGTGGGCCGCCACGGCCCCGCGCCGATGATCGACCGCCGGTCGCCCTCCGCCGAGCAAGAGCGCTGGGCGTGCAAGGAAGGGTCCCCTGTTAACGCTTGGGGGTGTTAACAGGGGACCCTTCCTTGCGTCTGGGCGGGCCGGGGATGCAGAGATCGGAAGGTGGGTAGATTTGTTGTCGCTATGGCAGCAACAAATCGACCCACCTGCGAACGTCCCTGTGTGGGTCTTTCCCGCCAGTCGCCAGTTCGGGAACTTTGTCCGTTCTGGTGAAGGCTGTAACCCCGGAGCTGGCCCGACCACCACAGCGGCTGGTCCGACCGGTCAACTCACACGGCGAAGCGGGCTCAGCGGCGAGGCAACCGTGCCAGCCGGTTGAACACGGCTCCCAGGCCGACCGGGTGCCGACTGATCCAGAAGCCCGGCTCACGGCGGCCGGGCTTACTGCGGCCGGGCTTACTGCGGCCCGGCTTACTGCGGCCCGGCTTACTGCCGGCCGCCTCATGGCGCTTCGCCTCACGCGGCTGGCGACGGGCTCTCGGTCGGCTTCGCGCAGTTCATCCTGCGACTGGGCTGGTGCGCTCGGGGCGGCCGGTGGTCAGGGCGTCGAGGCGGCGGGGGGTTCGGGCTCAGAGGCGCGGCGCCGTTGCAGCGTCCGCGCGGCGACCACCGGCAGGACGCGCAGGATGAGCGCCAGGACCACGGCCAGAGTGACGGCCTGCCGTACCGACAGACCCTGCCACGCCAGCACGGCACCCGCGCCCACGCCGGTCAGCAACGCCCCGCGTGCGACCCGCAGCGCGACGACGAGACCCGAGGGTTCCTCCCCGGCCCGGTCGGGCTTGGACCACAGCGTGCTCACCGCCGCCGTGACCGCGAACAGTACGGCGATCAGCAACGCCCAGAGGGCGACCCGACCGATGCCGGCGTCGTCGGTCAGCGACGGTGCGGCGAAGGTGGCCGCCAGGAGGATGAAGAGGGTGGGCACCCACGTCAGGAGGAAGGCCGCCAGCCCGGTCTGCAACGCCCGGCGCCCCCGACCGACCTGCGGTTGCACCTGACTTCCGATGCCGGCGGTCACTTCGTCGGGGGCCCATACCAGCTGGCCGACCCTGCGCGGCTCGGGCGTTGGCTCAGACATGCCGGCAAGCCTAGTGCGCGGACTTCCCTCACCCTGTTCGGCGTCCTGCCCGCCGTGCTCGGAGTCCGGTGATCTCGGCCGACGTTCCCGCCGCTGTGGACGGTGTCCCGACCGCCAGCGCGCCCTCACCGCTCGCGCAGGGTCGCTGTCCGCGCGCCCTCACGGTCGCTGTCCGCGCGCCCTCACGGTCGCTGTCCGCGCGCCCTCACGGTCGCTGTCCGCGCGCCCTCACGGTCGCTGTCCGCGCGCCCTCACCGCTCGCGCAGGGCCGCCGTGAGCGCGGCGTCGAGGATGTCCAGGCCGGCGTGCAGGTCGTCGTCGCTGATGGTGAGCGGCGGGGCGATCCGGAAGATGCCGCCCATGCCGGGCAGTTGGACGATGTTCATGTGCAGACCCCGGTCGAGGCAGGCCGAGGTGACCCGGGCGCCCAGCGCGTCGGCCGGCGTCCGGCTCACCTTGTCGGTCACCAGTTCGATGCCCTGGAGCAGGCCCCGGCCCCGGACATCGCCCACCACCTCGTGCTCGTCCCGCAGGGTCTGGAGCCGCTCGGTGAGCTGCTCGCCGAGCTGCGCGGCCCGCCGGACCAGGTCCTCCCGGGCGATGACGTCGAGGACGGTCAGCGCGACCGCCGCCGCCAGCGGGTCGGAGACGTGGGTGGTGTAGAAGAGGAATCCCCGCTCGTGGCAGACCTGCTCGATCTCGGCGCTGGTCACCACGGCGGCCACCGGCAGTCCGGCGCCGAGGGTCTTGGACAGGGTCAAGATGTCCGGGGCGACGCCGTCGCGTTCGAAGGCGTACATCGCGCCGGTGCGGCCGAGACCGGTCTGCGCCTCGTCCAGGATGAGCAGCATCCCGCGCTCGTCGCACATCTGCCGGAGTCGGCGCAGGTATCCGGGCGGCAGGTCGATGATGCCGCCCGAGGAGAGGATCGGCTCGACCAGGCACGCGGCGAGGCTTCCGGCGGACTGCTGGTCAACCAGGGCGAAGCCGTACGCGAGTTCGGCCTCCCAGTCGTGTGCGCCGGTGGCCGTACGGAACGGCGACCGGTAGGCGTTCGGTGTGGGCAGGACGAGGTTGCCCGGCATCGGCGGACCGTAGCCGCGCCGCCCGGCGGAGAAGGTCGCCGACGCCGCCCCCTGCGTCATGCCGTGCCAGGACCGGTCGAACGAGACGATCTCGTACCGGCCGGTGTGGAGCTTGGCCATCTTGATCGCCGCCTCGTTCGCCTCGGCGCCGGTGGTGAGCAGCAGCGTCTTGCCCAGCGAGGGAGGCAGTGTGGCGGCGAGCCGCTCGGCCAGTGCGAGCAGCGGCGGGCTGAGCATGCCGCTGTAGAGGTGGTCCAGTGAGGCGACCGCGGACGAGACGGTGGAGACGATGTCCGGGTGCGCGTGGCCCAGGATGGCGCTCATCTGTCCCGAGGTGAAGTCGAGGATCGGCCTGCCCTCGCGGTCGAAGACGTACGCCCCACGGGCGCGCTCGATGATCCGGGGGGTGAAGCTGGCCCCGTAACGGATCAGCAGGCGGTCCGCCTGGTCCCAGAACGTCGTGTCCATCAGTGGTCCTCTCGTACGCACCGGGCGGCGGAGCCGGTCCCTGCCGGTCATCCTGCGACGGCCCCGGTGCGGGCGACAAGCAGACAAAGATCGCTGATCATTCGTCGTCGCCGTACGGTCGACCCCATGCTCAACCCTCGACGTCTGGTGGTGCTTCGGGCGGTCCTGGCCGCCGGATCGATCAACCAAGCCGCCCGGAACCTCACCTACGCCCCGGCCACGATCAGTCAGCACATGACCGAGCTGGCCAGGGAGACCGGCCTGGTCCTCTTCGTGAAGCAGGGACGGGGCATCGTCGCCACCGACGCCGCGCGACACCTCGCCGACCAGGCGCAGACGCTGGTCGCCGACTTCGAGCGGCTGGAACGGGTCGTCGCGGACCTGCGCGGCGGCCAGGGGGAGCACCTGGCGATCGCCTGTTTCGCCTCGGCGGCCGAACGGTGGATCCCGGAGCTGGTGCGGACCGTTCGGCAGCACCGACCGAACCTCACCGTGGAGATCAGCCTCAACGAGCCGGTCGACGGTCGGGGTCGCCGGCAGCCGGACCTGGACATCCGCACCGAGCCGGCTGGCGGCGTCGAGGTACGGCTCGACGGCTACCACCGGCACGAACTCGCCGTGGAGGAACTCGTCGCCGTGCTGCCCGTCGGGCACCCGCTGGTGGACGCCCCCGAGATCGCGTTGCGGGATCTCGGGGGCGAGCCGTGGGTGGACCACGACATCTACGACAGCCCGATCGGGCAGATCATCTCCAGCGCCTGCCGCACCGCCGGGTTCACGCCCCGGTTCGCCGCCCGGCTGGACGACCACCGGGCGGCCCTGCGACTGGTGGCGGCCGGTGTCGGTGTCACGCTGCTGCCGCGCCTGGCCGTGGTGGACCTGCCAGAGGGCGCGGTGTCGAGACCGGTGGTCCGTCCCGTCGTCCGGCGTCGCATCGTCGTGCACGTGCGTCGAGACCGCCGCCGGCACGAACTCCTCGCCCGGGCGGTGGCACGCCTGCGCGCCGACGCCGAGTCCGACCCCTGCACCGCGAGTCCCGACCACTGACCCGACCGCCGGGCAAGGGACGCCACCGACCGAGGCGGCGCGGATGACCGAGGGCGCAGGCGTCCGCACACGACCGGTCGCGAGCCTGGCGTACCCGCCGACCCGGCCCTGGCCGTCCCACCAGGCCCAGCCCGGGCCTGAGTCGAGCCCAGGCCCGGGCCGGGCGTACGCGCGCGACCGGCGCCCGAGGGCACCGGTCGCGGCGATGGGGCGACGGTCGATCAGCGCAACGGCCGGAATCCGGCGCGCAGCTCCTCGGCGAAGGCCATCGGCCGTTCCCAGGCGGCGAAGTGCCCGCCCCGGTCGAGCCGGTGGTAGTAGACGAGGTTCGGGTACGCCTGCTCCACCCAGCTCCGCGGCGCCTCGTACAGCTCGTCCGGGAAGACGCTGACCGCCACCGGCACCCGTACGCCCTTGGTGGCGAAGAACGAGAGTGCGTTCTCCGCGTAGAGCCGGGACGACGAGACACCGGTGTTGGTCAACCAGTACAACGTGATGTTGTCCAACACGTCGTCCCGGCTGAGGCCGCCCGGCCCACCCGCGAAGACCCGCGAGATGAGGTCCAGGCTGCGCGCGTCGTGGTCGAGCAGGAACGCGGCCAACCCGACCGGCGAGTCCGCCAGCGCGGTCAGGGTCTGCGGCCGGGTGCCCATCATGAGGGCGTACGCGACGTGCTTCCACACGAAGTCGAGCTGCTCGCAGGCGCGCCGCTCCTCGGCGGAGAGGTTCGACGGCAGCGAGCCGAGGGCGTCGTTCGCCCCGCTCATGTCGGACTGGAACAGCTTGTCGAGATCCGCCGGTACGGCTCCCGGCATGTTGGTGTGGATACCGGCCAACTCCGGCGGGGCCTGCACCCCCATCAGGTCCGAGATGATCGCGCCCCAGTCGCCGCCCTGGGCGACGAAGCGGTCGTACCCGAGACGCCGCATCAGCTCGGTCCACGCGCTGGCGATGTGCTCCGGACCCCAGCCCGGCATGGTCGGCTTGCCGGAGAAGCCGTGCCCGGGCATGGACGGGATCACCACGTGGAAGGCGTCCGAGGCGCTTCCGCCGTGGGCGGTGGGATCGGTGAGCGGGCCGATGACCTTGAGCTGTTCGATCACCGAGCCGGGCCAGCCGTGCGTGATGATCAGCGGCAGCGCGTCCTCGTGCTTCGAGCGGACGTGGATGAAGTGGATGTCCAGCCCGTCGATCTCGGTCATGAACTGCGGGACGCTGTTCAGCCGTGCCTCGACGCCACGCCAGTCGTACTCCCGCTCCCAGTAGCGCGCGACCGCCTGGATGGTCGCGAGCGGCACGCCCTGCGACTGGTCGGCGACGGTCTCCTTCTCCGGCCACCGCGTGGCGGCGATCTGGCGGCGTAGGTCGTCCAGCTCCGCCTGCGGGATCTCGACCGTGAACGGCCGGATCTGCGCGGTACGCGGTCGGGCTTCGGTCTTGACGGCCATCTCTGCCTCCTGTTCCCACTGTCGCGGGCGAACGGGATGTCCTCGTGCCGGGTCAGCTCACCGCCGGGCGGCGAACCGGTCGAGGTACGCCCCGTAGCCCTCGCGCTCCAGGTCGTCGCGGGGCACGAAGCGCAGCGCGGCCGAGTTCATGCAGTAGCGCAGCCCACCGGTCTCGATCGGACCGTCGTCGAAGACGTGGCCGAGGTGGCTGTCGCCGTGCGCGGACCGGACCTCGGTGCGGGTGACGCCGAGGCTGCGGTCCGGGATCTCGACCAGGTTCCCGGACTCGACCGGCTTGCTGAACGTCGGCCAACCGGTGCCGCTGTCGTACTTGTCGACGGAGGCGAACAGGGGTTCACCGGACACCACGTCGACATAGAGACCGGGATCCTTCGTGTCCCAGTACTCGTTGGCGAAGGGTGTTTCGGTCGCGGACTCCTGGGTGACCCGGTACTGCTCGGGCGTCAGGTCCGAGATCACGTCGGGGCTCTTGCGGTAGTCCTGAGACACCATCTCTCCTCCCGGCGGGCAGTGGCCCGATGGTCGGGGAATCTCCGAACCCGCTGCTTACCCCGCCCCCCGAGGCCTACGCCCCGGCCGGACAGTCACCGCGAGGCGTGTGCGGCCCGGGCGGGGGCACCCACCTCGTGCAGGTGTCGCAGCGCCTGCCGGTACGAGTCGACCAGGCCGG
Organism: Micromonospora sp. NPDC049903; assembly: GCF_044460945.1. Lineage (NCBI taxonomy): Bacteria > Bacillati > Actinomycetota > Actinomycetes > Micromonosporales > Micromonosporaceae > Micromonospora > Micromonospora sp. NPDC049903. The sequence continues at coordinate 137,629 of NZ_JBITKL010000009.1, read as the reverse complement.
TCTGCTCGTAGCGGACACCGATCTCGGCACAGTACGCCTGCACGATCGGCTGGGCCCGGCGCAGGTTCGGCGTCGGCATGCCGGGGAACAGGTGGTGCTCGATCTGGTAGTTCAGGCCGCCGAGGGCCGCGTCCACCAGCCGGCTGCCGTGGACGTTGCGCGAGGTCAGCACCTGCTTGCGCAGATAGTCCTCGGAGCCGGTCGGATGCGGCATCCCCTTGTGGTTGGGCGCGAAGGTCATCCCGAGATAGACGCCGAAGATCGCCTGGTGCAGCAGCAGGAAGACCACGGCCTGCGGCGGGGTGAGGACGAGCAGCAGGGCCGTGAGGTAGCCGGCGGCGTGCAAAAGCAGCAGGGCGGCCTCGACACCCGGCCGCTTGACCGTGCCGTCTCGCAACGCCTTGACGCTGGACACCTTGAGACTGACGGCGAGCAGCGTGAGCAGGGGGAAGAACAGGACGGCCTGATGCCGGACGATGAATCCGCGCAGCCCACGGCGGCCGAGGGACGCCTCCGCGGCCCAGACGAGCACCTCCGGGGCCACGTCCGGGTCGAGATCGTCGTGGTTGGGGTTGTTGTGGTGGCGGGTGTGCTTGTCCATCCACCACCCGTAGCTCATCCCGACGCCGAGGTTGCCGGCCACCAGCCCGGCGAACGCACTCGGACGCCTGGTCCGGAACACCTGGCGGTGTGCCAGGTCGTGTGCCACGAGCGCGACCTGGGCGAACGTGACGGCGAGGAAGACTGCGGTGATCATCTGCCACCACGACGAACCGAGGGCGAAGAAGGCCGTCCAGCCACCGACGAACATGAGCCCGACGACACCCAACCTCAGGGCGTAGTAGAGGGGCCGGCGTCGCATCAACCCGGCGTCGGTGATCCGGCGGGACAGGACGGCGAAATCGCTGCCGCTCGTCGGGCGCGGTGGCGTCGTGGCGGTCGTCATGGTCCCAGCAGACCGCATACGGGACGCACCCGTCAGGAGTTCTGCCCCCACCCTACGACGGGGTGCTAGCACCACCGAGAAGCGCCTGACACGCAGGCACAATGTGACGATGGACCGGGTCGACGGCGAGGAGCGGGCGTACGCGTGGGCGTGGCGGGGCCTGCGTGCCGTACTCGCCGGTCTGGCCGCCGTCGGTCTGGCCGTGACCAACCTCGTGCTGCTCGGCGTCTCGCTGGTGGCACTGGCACTGGTCCCGGTGCCGTTCCTCGGCATGGCGTTGCTGCCGTGGACGATGACGCTGGTCCGCCACCGCGCGGATCTCGAACGCCGGCTGGCCACCCGCGCCGGTGTCCCGGTGTCCCGGCCCTACCGTCCGCCCCCGGCACGCGGTGTCCCCGGCGGGTGGCGGCGGTTCCGCTGGATCGTCACGGACCCGGCCACCTGGCGCGATCTCGCCTGGCTCCTGCCCGGCGCGGTGGTGTCCACCGCCCTCGGCCTGATCTCCCTGGCCGTGCCGCTCTACGGCGTGATGGGCCTGACGCTGGTGCCGGTGTGGATCTGGCTCGGCACCGACTGGTACGGCTACGGCCTCGTCTGGTCCGTCGACAATGCCGTGGAAGGGCTGGTCTGTGTGCCGCAGGGCGCCGCCATCCTCGCCGGTGGGCTCTGGTTGGCCCCGTGGCTGCGCCGCGTCGACGGGTACTTCACCCGGCTGCTGCTCGCCCCGACCAAGGCCGCGGAGCTGCGACTGCGCGTCACCGAACTGACCGTCACACGGGCCGACACCGTCGACGCCCAGGCCGCCGAGCTGCGTCGCATCGAGCGTGACCTGCACGACGGCATCCAGGCTCGCCTCGTCTCCCTGGGCATGATGATCGGCCTGGCCGACGAGCTGATCGACCGTGACCCGAGCGCGGCTCGTCAGATGCTCGCGGAAGCGCGGGAGTCCAGCGGTACCGCCCTGGTCGAGCTGCGCCATCTCGTCCGCGGCATCCATCCGCCGGTGCTGGCCGAGCGTGGGCTCGAAGGCGCGGTGCGGGCGTTGGCGCTGGGCCTGCCCGTCCCGATCACGGTCGATGTCGACCTGCCCGGCCGACTCGACACGCCGGTCGAGTCGGCCGCCTACTTCGCCGTGGCCGAGACGCTCACCAACCTGGTCCGGCACAGTCGGGCGCGGACCGGGGCGGTGTCCCTGCGGCACACCGACGGCACGCTGACCATGGTCGTCGCCGACGACGGGATCGGTGGTGCCGACCCGGGTGCCGGTTCCGGCCTACGAGGCATCGAACGCCGCCTGGCCGCCTTCGATGGCACGATGACCGTGTCGAGCCCGGTCGGAGGGCCCACCGTCGTCACCATGGAGTTGCCGTGCGCGTTGTCATCGCTGAGGACCACGCACTCCTCCGGGACGGGTTGACCCGGATCCTGCGGGCCTTCGACTTCGACGTCGTCGCGGCCGTCGACAACGGACCTGCCCTACTGCCCGCCCTGGTCAGCCTCCGGCCTGAGGTGGCGGTCGTGGACGTACGGCTGCCACCGACGTTCACCGACGAGGGCCTGCACGCCGCGATCGCCGCCCGTACCCGTCTTCCCGGGCTGCCGATCCTGGTGTTGTCCCAACACGTCGAGCCGTTGTACGCCCGGGAACTGCTCAGCACCCCGCACGGCGGCGTGGGCTACCTGCTCAAGGACCGGGTGTCCCACGTCGGCGAGTTCGTCGACGCGGTCCGTCGGGTCGCCCAGGGTGGCACCGCGATGGACCCCGAGGTGATCTCTCGACTGCTGGCCCGCCGGGAGCCCCTCGCGGCGCTCACCGTCCGGGAGCGGGAGGTGCTCGGCGAGATGGCCGAGGGCCGCTCCAACGCCGCGATCGCCGGCAAGCTGCACATCACCGAGAAGGCCGTCAGCAAACACATCAACAACATCTTCACCAAGCTCGACATGCCGCCCTCCGACGACCACAACCGGCGGGTCCTCGCCGTACTGGCATACCTCAACCCTTGAGGGGCGACGTTCTGTCGTACTCGGACCTGCGGAGTTCCGTCAGGTGTCTCAAGCGTCCACTCTCCACGGACCGTTACCGTCTGCTCACCAGAGGATCGAGTCGGTGCGTGCCGTCGACGACAGTCGGCCGGGACCGCCGACCGCGCCGGGTGCTCCGTTGCTCGTTCGGGCCGCCCGGACGAGCAACGGAGAGGGGCTCACGATGGTGCGACGAAGCGGGCGTCGACGGGTCACCGCCCTGGTGGTGGTGCCATGCGCGGCGGCACTCGTCCTGTCCCTGACGGTCGCGACACCTGCGGTCGCCGCCCCGGATGAGGTCGGGCCGGTCTTCGTCGACGGCCAGGCCCAGATCGTGCCCGAGTTCGCCGACTCCGCCGGTTGGATCCGGCAGCAGTTGTGGGTGGAGACGGAGTTCGACTCCGACGGCGACGGCCGGCGCGACCGGATGCACGTGGACATCACCCGACCGGGACAGACCGACGACGGCCTCAAGGTGCCGATCGTGTACGAGACCAGTCCCTACTACGCGGGCACCGCCTCCACCCAGGCGCAGTATTTCTGGAACGTGCGGCACGAGCTGGGGGAGGAGCCGCCCGCCCGGGTCTCCCCGCCCGCCATCGCCCACCGCGCGACCCGGACGGCGGTCTCCACCAGCGAGGTCGCCACCTGGGTGCCGCGTGGCTTCGCCGTGGTGCACTCCGACTCGCCGGGCACCGGCCTGTCGCAGGGCTGCCCGACCGTGGGCGGCAGCAACGAGTCGTTGGCGCCGAAGGCGGTCGTCGACTGGTTGAACGGGCGGGCCACGGGCTACACCAGCGTCGACGGTGACGTGGAGGTCGCGGCCACCGGCTGGTCCACCGGCAAGGTCGGCATGACCGGTACGTCGTACAACGGCACGCTGCCGCTGGCCGCCGCCACCACCGGCGTGGACGGACTCGAAGCGATCATCCCGATCGCGCCGAACACCTCGTACTACCACTACTACCGCGCCAACGGCCTGGTCCGGAACCCGGGTGGCTGGGTCGGCGAGGACATCGACTACCTGTTCGACTACGTCCACAGTGGCTACCCGGACCGCCGGGCGTACTGCGTCGAGCAGGTCCGGGTCAACGAGCTGAACCGCTTCCAGGACCGCCGCAACGGCGACTACAACGACTTCTGGGCCGGGCGCGACTACCTGCACGCCGTCGGCGGCGTACGCGCGGCGACCCTGATGGCACACGCCTTCAACGACTGGAACGTGATGCCCGAGCACAGCGTGCGGATCACCGACGCGCTCAAGGCCCGGGGCACTCCGGTGCAGATGTACTTCCACCAGGGCGGACACGGTGGTGCGCCGCCGCTGGAGATGCGCAACAAGTGGTTCAGCCGCTACCTGTACGGCCTCCGCAACGGCGTGGAGGACGACGCGCGGGCCTGGGTGGTCCGCAACGAGACCGGGACCAGCACGCTCACCCCGTACCCGGACTACCCGAACCCGGCCGCGCAACCGGTGACCATGGTCCTCCAGCCCGGCGGCGACACCAGCGGCGGGCTGACCTCGCTGGCGCTGCCGGGCGTCGGCGTCGAATCGCTGGTGGACGCCGGTGACACCGCCTGCAACGCCGGCGCCCTCGCCACCACCGTCTCGGACCAGCGGCTGCTCTACGTCACGCCGGAACTCACCGCCCCGGTGCACATCTCCGGCACCGCCACCGTGACGCTGCGGATGCGGTCGAGCAAGCCGGCGGTCAACCTGTCGGTGGCGCTGGTACGCCTGCCCTGGACCAGCGCGTCGGGCTGCACCTCCAGCACCCAGGGCAGCACCACCAGCATCATCACCCGGGGCTGGGCCGACCCGCAGAACCGCCACTCGCTGACCCGCGGCGAGCCGCTCGTGCCGGGGGAGTTCGTCGAGGTGACCGTACCGTTGCAGCCGGACGACCAGGTCGTGCCCGCGGGCTACCGGATCGGCCTGCTGGTCTTCTCCACCGACCGGGAGTTCACCCTGCAACCGGCCCCGGGCAACGTGCTCGGCGTGGACCTGGCGGCGTCGCGGCTGCGGCTGCCGGTGGTCGGTGGGCCGCTCGCCATGCCGATCTGCGCGGGTACCGACACCCGGGCGACCGTGGTGGTCGGCGGCGTGGACAGCCGGGTGGCCAACCGTGCGCTGGCCGGCACCTGCACGATCAACGACCACATCCTCGACGGGGAGCCGTGGCCGAACCGTGGCCAGTTCGTGCGACACGTCAACGAGGTGGTGGACCGGCTGGTCGCGGCCGGGGTGCTCACACCGGGCCAGCGTGGACCGATCGTGTCGGCGGCCGCCCGCTCCGGCGTCGGCGGCTGACCGAGATGTAAGGAGGGGTCCCCTGCTAACGCCTGGTGTATAGCAGGGGACCCCTCCTTACACGCCGGGCGATCGCGAGGGCGGGGCAGCCCGGTCGGGCCGCCCCGCCCTCGCGCCGTCGTCAGCTGGTCGGGAAGTTGTCCGGGGTACGGATCCGGTCGCGGACCCAGACCCCGGCGGGCTTGAGCACACCGGTGCCGGTGTACGAGCTGCCGCCGCAGGTGCCGGCGTTGAAGACGGCACCACTGCGGAAGTCGTCGGAGAAGTTCCAGTTCACCCAACTGATCTTCTTGGTGGCCATCAGGTCCAGGTACTGCTGGGCACGGGTGAAGTCGTTCGCCCCGTCACCGGAGGCGGTCTGGGTGCCGAACTCGGTGACGAAGACCGGCAGCCGGTCGGCGGTCCGGGACAGCGCGTTCAGGTACGTCGTGCCGTGCGAGGCGGCGTAGAAGTGGAACGTGTACATGATGTTCGACGCGTTCACCGGACTGTTGACGATCTCGGTCTCCGAGGAGCCCTCGGACAGGCCCAGCGACGACCAGGCGCGCGTGCCGACCAGCACCACGCCGTCCGGGTCCTGCGCCCGGATGACCGGGATGATCTGCTCGGCGTAGCTCTTGATCGACGCCCAGCTCACCCCGTTCGGCTCGTTGGCCACCTCGTACAGGATGTTGGTCTTGTCCTTGTGGCGCTGGGCGATCTCGGTGAAGAAGGTACGGGCCCGGGCCAGGTTGTGGTTCGGGTCGCCCGGGGTGAGCATGTGCCAGTCGACGATGGCGTACATGCCGCGTGCGGTGGCCCGTTCGATGTAGTCGTGCACCCGGTCGGTGAAGCCGCGCGGGTCGGTCTCGTAGCCGCCCTCCTGGATGTACATGGAGATGCGCAGCACGTCGGCGTTCCAGTCGTAGGCGAGCGCGTCCAGCGAGGCGTTGTTGACGCACTGCGAGTACCACTGGATGCCGTGGGTGCTCATGCCGCGCAACTGGATCGGCCGGCCGTACCGGTTGCAGAGCTGCACGCCGCAGACCCGCAGTTGACCGTTGATCGAGGCGGGGGTGCCGGTCACCGTACCGGGTGCGGTGGTCGCGGAGACCGTCGTGCTCGCCGCCGAGACGTTGCCGGCGGCGTCGCGGGCCCGGACCGAGAAGGTGTACGCGGTGGCGGGGCTCAGGCCGCCGACGGTGGCCGAGGTGGTGCCGACGACGCTGGTGGCGAGCGTGCTGCCCCGGTAGACGTCGTAGCCGGTGACCCCGACGTTGTCGGTCGCGGCGTTCCAGGCCAGCGCCACGCTCGACGTGCTGGTGCCGGTCACCCGGAGGTTGCCGGGCACGCTGGGCGCCTGGGTGTCGGCGCTGCCGCCGCTGCACGAGCCGCCGTTGACGGTGCAGTTGGTCGGCGTGCCGCTGCCGGTGACGATGAAACCGAACGTGGTCGACGCACCGGCGGTCAGGGTGCCGTTCCAGGTGCGGTTGGTGAAGCTGTGCCGGTTGCCGCTGCTGGTCAGCAGGGCGTCCCAGTAGCTGCCGAGGGTGGAGCCGGCCGGCAGGTCGAAGTCGACCCGCCAACTGGTGATGGTGGTGGCGGTGTCGTTGCGGACGGTGAAGCGGGCCTCGTAGCCGCCACCCCACTCCTGGACCTTGGCGAAGTTCGCGGTCGCGGCCTGTGCGCCGGGGGCGGCGACCAGGACGCCGGCGATGGCGAGTGTGGCGGCGAGGACTCCGGACACCGCAGTACGCAGTCTGGACATTCCACTCCCTCTGTCGTCGTGGGGTAGCTGCCGACACGCGTCGAAACAGGACTGTAAAGATGTCTTACAGTCGGGTCAACCCGTCGATGGCAATCCATGCGATCGTCGGGTCGGCCGGCATCGCGTCGACCCGTCGACGACGACCGCGCGCATCCGCTCCGCCGGGAGCCCGACGCCAGCGGGTCTACCGTCCGGTCCCGGACCAGGTGGTGATCCGGACGACCTGGTCGTGCCCTCCCGTGACCAGGGTCGTCGGGCCGCCGAAGGCCACGCCGTGCACCGCCCCGGCGTGATGGACCCGGCCCACCTCCCGGCCCTCCGGCACCGTCCACACGCGCCCGGTGCGGTCGTCCCCGGCGGTGCCGAGCAGACGACCCCACGCACCGAACGCCACCGACAGGACCCCGCCGTCGTGCCGGACGGTAGTGACGGGCTCACCGGACCGGACGTCCCAGACCACGGCGGTGCCGTCGTAGCTGGCGGTGGCGATCAGCGCGCCGTCGGGGCTGAAGGCCACCGCGTTGACCCAGTCATCGTGCGGTAGCGACCGGAGCCGTCTGCGCGCGGCGACGTCCCACACCTCGGCGTCCCGCCGTCCGCCGGCCGTCGCCAGCAGCGCGCCGTCGGGATGCAGGGCGACTCCGTGCAGCAGGTGAGTGCCGGTGAACGTGGCCAGCCGGCGTCCCGATCGACTGTCCCAGAGCACGGCGGTCTGGTCGTGGCTGGCCGTGGCGAGCAGCGTGCCGTCCGGGCTGAAGGTCACCGCGTTTACCCGGTCGTCGTGGCGCACCCGCAGCAGATGGTTGCCGGTGGCGGCGTCCCAGACGCGGGCGGTGCAGTCCCGCCCCGCCGCCGCGACCCGGGTGCCGTCGGGGGCACAGCAGACGCCACCGGCCGCGTCGCCTCCGGGGTCGAGGCGGCGGCGCCAGCGCAGCCGTTCGTGGCGTAGGTCCCAGAGCTGGACCTCGCCGGGCGAGCCGGTCGTCAGGGTGAGACCCGCACCGTCGACCGCCACCGCATAGACCCGGCGTCCCACCGTGATCGTGCGCGGGTCGGTGCGGCCGTGCTGGTCGACGACGGGCGACGCCCCGTCGCCGTCGGGTGTGGGCCCGCCGTCGGGGGTGGCGGCGGTCGGCCTGGTCTGGCCGTGGCCGGGCCGGGCGCCGGAGGCCCGTCGGGAGCCGGGTGTGGGTCGGACGGCCAGGAGCGCCGCACCGTACGCGACGGCCAGCTCCGGTTCGGCGGTACGCAGGACCGGCCGTCCGGTGTGCCCGGACAGGGTCCGCCCGACCGAGGGCATCCGGCTCGGCCCGCCCACCGGGATGATCCGGTCGATGTCGGACCAGTGCAGGCCGAGGTCGTCGAGAAGCCGCTCGCACTCGGCGATGGTCTCCAGCAGCGCCGGCCGGACCAACTCGTCCAGTTCGTCACGGGTGAGCGTGAACGTCGTCGGCGGATCCAGCTCGGTGAGGTGCGCCGGATGGACGGTGACCGTGGAGAGCCGGATCTTGATCTGCTCGCAGGTGTCGCGCAACGCCAGCCGGCGGGGCAGCAGGTCGAGGTCGGTGGTGTCGGCGAACAGGTGGGCGATGCGGTCCGGGAACCGCTGACGGAGGTGGGCCAGTAGCAGGCGGTCGAAGTCGGTTCCGCCCAGGTCGGGAATGCCGCCCGGTCTGCCCAGCACCGCGAAGGCGCCGTCCGGACCGGTCTGCGCCACCGCGCAGTCGAAGGTGCCGCCGCCCAGGTCGTAGACGAGCGCGGTGACCTGCGCCGGCAACGTGGTGTCGGCGAAGGCGTACGCGGCTGCGGCCACCGCGTCCGACTCCAGCCGTACCGTCGCCGGGTCGAAGCCGGCGCGGCCGGCGGCGGTGCGCATGAGCTGCCGGTTGTGTTCCTCCCAGCTCGCCGGCACCGTGACGACGACCCGCTCCGGTGCGCCTGCCACCGTCTCGACGGCCTGGTCGCGCAGGAAGCGCAGCACCTCGGCGGTCAACTCGTGCGCGGTGAGCTCACGGTCCTCACCCAGCGCCGAGGGGATCGGGTCGGCGAAGTCGCGTTTGAAGCGGGAGCGGTAGTGCTGGGGCCGGAGCCGCCCGGCGGTCTCGGCCGCGCCACCCACCGCGAGGGTGCCGTCGGGCAGCAGGCACACCGTCGACGGCACGGTGGGCACGCCCGCCCGTACGGCCGGGTCGCGGGCCAGGACCGGCTCCTTGCCGGGGCGGCCGATCACCAGCGTCGAGGTGGACATGCCGACGTCGACGCCGTAGACGAGGCCGGTGGTCATCACGGTCGCCGGTGTGCCTCGTCGGTCGGCCGGGCCAGGTCGTGGGCCCGGTCCCGGAGCCGGTCGAACTGTTCCTGAAGGCCGGCGAAGACGCCCACCCGGGCGTTCAACTCCGCGATCCGCTCCGCCCGCTCACGCTCGTCCCGGGCCCGGGCGGCAGTCAACCGCCGTTCGGTGGCCGCGTACGACTCGCTCTGCGCGGCCACGTGGTCCTCCAACGCCTGGGCAAGCGCGTCGACGTAGTCGTTGACCTGGTAGGTGAACTGCCGCTCGGCCCGTCGACGGGAGGATTCGATCATCGGGATGACGCGGTCGCGCAGCGCCGCCTCCTGCTCGTGCCGACGGCGACGTTCGGCCTGGAGCTGGGCCTCCTGCCGTCCGGCGAACCAGCCGGTGATCTGCCCGACCATGCCACCGACGATGCCGCCGAGCAACGCGCCCACGATCGGGATGACGCTGCCCGCCACCGCGCCGATCGCGGCACCCGCCCCGCCGTACGCCATGCTGCCGCTCCACCCCGTGCGGAACGTGGCGAAGCGGGTGGGCTTGTTGCTGCGCGTCGGATGCACGTCGTGCACCCCCGCTACGGCGACGAGATCGGTGCCCTGCGGGAGGTCGACGACGACGGAGAGGCGTTGGGCGTACCGGTCCGCCAGATGCTCGGCGGCCAGCCGGAGCTCCCGTTGGGCGCGTTGACCCGCGTCGACGATCTGGGTCGAGACCCGGCGGGCCAGGGCGTTCGGGTCGGATCCGGCCTCGTCCGTGCCGAGGCTGCGCCGGAACTGTTCGGCGATCTGGTCGAAGTCCACGCCGAGTTGGTCGCGTACGCCGCGGGCGGCCAACTCCATGTCCCCGCGCAGGCTGCGTCGCCACCCATGGGTCTCGGCCCGGAGCTTGTCGGCCTCGGCCCGGGCCGTCTCGATCTGCGTGCCCAGCTTGTCGAGGTTGTCGTCGACGAGCGCGGTCAGCTCGGTCGCCAGCGGCGCGATGGCGTCGTCGAGAAGGGTGGTCACGGCGTCCGCGACCCGGACGACCTGCCGGGCTCCGCAGGTGGACGCGAGGGCCCCCCACAGCTCGCGATCGAGGGCGGGGAACCCGGACTCGGCGAGCAACTCGGGGTCCTCGTCGGCCAGCGCGGTGGTCTTGCGTAGGGCGGAGACGGCGACCATCCGCAGCTCGTCCTCGGGTATGCCGGCCACCGCGGCGATGCGGCTGCGGGCTGCCGCCACCACGGGCTGCGGGTCGACGACCTTGTCGATGCAGGTGATCGCGACCAGCACGGTCGGGCACTGGGCCAGGGCGTGGGTGAGGAACTCCAGTTCGGGCGTACCGAGGGGCTCGACCGCCGACGAGACGAAGATCAACGCGTCAGCCTGGGGCAGGAAGGCCCGGGTCGCGGCCGTGTGCGCCGGGTTGAGGCTGCCGATCCCGGGGGTGTCGACGAGCACCAGGCCGGAGCGCAGCCGCTCCAGCGGCAGCCCGATCTCCACCAGGCTCACCCGGCGGGTGTTGTCCGGGTTCGCCTGCTCGGTCACGAACCCGCCGATCTCGTCCGGCCGGACCGACAGCGGGGCGGGTGCGGCGGACGGTTCGTCCGGGTCCTCCGCGAAGTGCACCACCGCCTGTTCCGTTTCGGCCCAGTGCAGCGCGGTGGCGGTCGCGGTGGTGACGTCCAGGTCGACCGGAAAGAGTCCGATCCGTTCCACCAGCGCGTTCAGCAGGCTCGACTTGCCCTGCCGGAACTCGCCGCAGACGACCACGTGGTAACGGCCGGCCGCCACCCGCTCGCGTTCGGCGGTCAGCGTCCGGACGGCGGATTGCGGCAGGTCGTCGGCGAGGGCGACCTGGACGTGGTCGAGGAGGGAGAGCGTGTCCTGTCGGAGTCGATCGAGTGCGTTCACTGGTCACCTCTCTGAAGGGCCGGGCGGTGGACGATCACCTGCTGGTCGTGCGGCGCCGTGCCGTCTCCGGCCGGAGCGGGTGATCCAAGGTCGTCGACGCCGGACAGCAGGCGCAGCGCCTGGCGTGCCCGGTGGGCGATGTGTTCGTGGCACCGCCGCATGGTGGCCACCGCCCGCGCGGTGGGCCGGTCCAGCGTCGGATCCTGCTCCCGGGCCGCCCAGGCGCGGACCCGTTCCCGGGCCCGGTCGAGGATGAGCCGCGGTGCGCTCTCCTCGGGCAGGCCCAGCCGGGCGGCGCAACTGGTGCCGTGTTCCCCGGTGACGCGCAGCAGTTCGGCCGACTCTTGCGCGGTGAGCGTCACCTCGCCGTTGTAGAAGGCCGACAGCGTCCGCAGTTCGGCGAAGGCGGGCATCCGGGCGCGTAGTCGCTCGACCGCGGCGGCGACCTCGCCCACCGGCGCGGGTACGGGCGGCCCGCCCCGCTGCGCGGTCAGCCGGACACGCGCCACCTCCCGGTCGGCGTCGCGCAGTCCGTGGTCGAGTTTGAGCAGTGTGGACCGGTTGCCGAAGTGGCTGACGATCAGGTCCTCCAGGGCGCTGACCCCGCTGTCGGCACGCAGCCGGTCCCGAAGCTCGGCAGGGGTGAGACCGTCCCGGACGTACCCGCAGGCGCGGGTGACGCCCCAGGCGCCGAGATGTTCGGTCAGCGCCCGGCGTTCGGCGACCGGCAGGGTGATGCCGCTGAGGTTCGGCGCGTGGGCGAAGCGGCCGACGTCGGCGGCGTGGCGGACGAGCCGTCGCGGGTCGGCGGTGGCGAGGTCGGCCAACCAGTCCAGGTGCTCGTCGGTCAGGGTCTGCCCGCCGATGCCGAGCAGCCCCGAGACGGGCAGGATGGTGTAGAACATCCGCCGCATCCGGGGCCGACGAAGATGCTCGTCGGCCAGTGCGCGCGCCGCGACCATCGGGTCGAACGTCATCGGGTCCGGGCGGCCTGGCAGGTCCGCCATCGGTGGCCAGAATTGGTCGCAGCGGGTCAGTACGCCGAAGGACCGCAGCGGTGTGATCGTACCGCCGACATCGCCGAGGAACTCCTCCAGCGTCGCCTTGTCGGTCTCGTGCAGGGCGCGGCTGAACAGATAGAGCACGGCGTCGGCGCGGTCCAGTTCGGCGGCGCTGTCCTGGTGCACGTCCCGCGCGGTGCGGTGCAGGACGTCGAGTGTGGAGCCCACCGCGACGCCGCCATCGGTCGGCGCTAGCCCGAGGAACTCGCTGGTGTTCGCCGAGTCGACGCCGTACACGCTGCCCAGCCCGGGTGTGTCGACCAACCGGAACCGGCACAGCAGGTCGTGGGGCAGCCCGAACTCCACCTTGCGGATGCGCCGCAGGTGCGCCAGGTGCTCGGGGTCGCGGACGGTCAGTTCGCGCAGCCGCTCCGGTGGCAGTTCGGTCGGCGTCGGGTCACCCCGGTAGTGGACCCGGACGGTGGGCACCGGGGCGTATCGCAGCTCGTTGACGGTGAAGGTCAACTCCAGTTGGCCGGTGGCCGCCACCGGTGTGCCGAGCAGCGCGTTGACGAGCGTCGACTTGCCGCGCTTGATCTGGCCGACGACGGCGACCCGCATCGGCTGGGACAGCCGGTCACCGGCCTGCCGCAGCAGGTCGGCCAACGGGTCGAGCGCCGGTCCGCCGGTCCGGGCGAGGGCGGCGCAGCGTGCCAGCTCCGTCAGCACGGAGCCCGGTGGCGGGTGCGGGGGCACGACAGTGGGGGACATGGCCCTGGCCTTCCGGGTCACGATGCCGGTCGCGTCGAGGCTATGTCCGGCGGCGACCCCTGTTCCGGTCATACGACGGCATCTGAGGTGCTCGGGCGGTCCGACAATGACCGCGCCGCCGGTCCGGCGGAAGCGGTGGATCCCGCCCCGGTGCCCGAGAGGAGACGGAGACATGGCCCAGCAGGGGAGGTTCGTCCGCAGGCTGCTGATGGCGGTCGACATCGAGGGGTACAGCCGGCGTACCGCGGCGACCCACTACGACGCCCAGGTGCGGCTGCTGCGGATCGTGCAGTGCGCCTGCCGCTACGCGCGGATCCGCCAGGTCGAGCCGCAGGAGAGCGGCGACGGCCTGATGCTGGTGTTCCCGCCGGGGCTCGACGAGGCCCGCGTGGTGCCGGCGCTGATCCGGGGCTTCCGGCACGGGCTGTACGAGAACAACCGTGATCCGGGCGAGTTCGGACCGATCCGGGCCAGGATGGCGATCGTGGAGGGTGCCACCGCCCGCAGTCCCAACGGCTACGCCGGTCCGGCCTCGATCCTCGTCAACGACCTTGTGGGCGTGCCGGTGCTGAAGCGGAAGCTGGCCGACGCCCGGCCGGACAGCGACGTCGCGGTCATCGTGCCGCACCCCCTCTATGCGGACCTGGTCAGCCAGAACTATCCCGGCCTGTCCCGTGAGCACTTCTCCCGCGTCGAGTTGGCCCTGCGGGGGGAACCGGTGGTCGCCTGGATCTGTCTCCCGCTGGCCGGGCCGGCACCCGATCCGCACGGTGCGGAGGTCCGCTGGGACGGGGTCGCCACGGTGCTCACGGTCTCCGGGCTCGCCACCGTCGCCGCCGAGTTCGCCCGCCGTCACCGGGCGGCCGTGGTAGCCGCCGGGCGTGCGACGTCGCCCGGCGGCCGGGACACCCACCACCGTGACCACGACGACCCTGACCGCTGGGAGCACCATCCGCCCAGCCACCACGACGACGTCGACGAGCCGCGCCACGACCTGCACCACCACGACGACGACCTGCACCACCACGACGACCTGCACCACGACGACGACCAGTCGCACCCCTGACCGGCGCGACGGTGGTGACTTTCGGTGTCGATGCCATCACCTGAGGTCGATCGACCGGCCGATCGGTGGTGTGCTGTCGGCATGACCGGCCTGCCATCGCCGCCACCCGACCCGCCCCTGACCCCCGCCGAGGAGATCGCCGTCGCCGGCACCATCAACGCCTCGTTCCAGGTCGCCACCCAACAGGCGGACAGCAAGGTCAGCATGTTGCTCGTGGTGCACTCCGGCATAGCCGTGGTGATGTCCACCCACCTGAAGGGGGCGGCCGGGCTGGTGGCCTCCGGTGCGGCGGCCGGGTTGGCAGCCGTACCGTTGCTGGCGGTCGTGGTGGTCGGTTTCCTGGTCTCCGGATACCACCTCATGCAGGGACTTCGGCCACGACTGACGCCGCCGGCGCCGGACAACCGGTTCGCGTTCCCGGCGGTCGCCGCCGGGGCCCTCGGTGGACCGGAGGCGCCCGCCGCCGGGGCGGCCTCCGGCCGGTTGCGTGCCGAGGCATGGGAGTCGGCCCGGCGGCTGGCGGAGATCGCGATGGTGAAGAACCAGCACGTGGTCAGGGCACTGAACTGGATGGCGCTGATGGTGCTGGCGGCGCTGGTGGCGATGACCCTGGTGACCCTCGCCGGTTAGGGCGCGACGGCTGCTGCCACGGTCCGCAGCCGTCCCGCGTCCGTGATCACCACCCGTCGGTAGCCGAGTGTCACCGCGCCGTCGCGCTTGAGTCCGGCGAGCGCCCGCTGCACGCTCGGCTCGGCCGCGGCCACCAACTCGGCCAGGTCGGAGTGGCTCAACGGCACGTCGACGAGGATGCCGTCGCTGACCGGACGGCCGTAGACCTCCCCCATGTGCACGAGCAGCCGGGCGATCCGGACCCGCACCGGGTCGCCACCGACGTCCACCCGGTGCCGGTTGGCCATCCGCAGCTTGGCGGTGACGACCCGGCGTACCGCCCCGGCGAGTTCGGGACGGTCGTCGAGCAGCCGGCGGAAGTCCGCTGCGGGGGTGACCCGTCCGGACGCGGCCGCCGCCGCCACGACCGACGCGGAGCGCGGGCCGCCGTCGAGGACGGCCAGCTCACCGATGAGGTCACCGGGGACTCGGACGGCGAGCAGGGTGGGGTTGCCGTCCGCCTTGT
Organism: Micromonospora sp. NPDC049903; assembly: GCF_044460945.1. Lineage (NCBI taxonomy): Bacteria > Bacillati > Actinomycetota > Actinomycetes > Micromonosporales > Micromonosporaceae > Micromonospora > Micromonospora sp. NPDC049903. Next base: position 122,445 of record NZ_JBITKL010000009.1, on the reverse strand, counting down.
GGCCCAGCACCCGGACGTGTCCGCGCAGCAGCAGGATGACCGCGGTGCCGGTGTCGCCCTCACGGATGATCAGGTCGCGGGGCCGCCACGACCGGGGACTGCCGGCCGCCAGCATCACCGCGCGGTCGTTCTCGGGCAGCCCGGCGAGGAAGCTGCCGGCGGGCCACGGGCTGCTGGGGGCGGTTCGCTGTTCGGGGATCACGGAAGCTCCCGGGTGGGCCGGCGAAGCGGATGCGAGGAAGCTAACGCCCGCGGGCGGCCACCCGGCATCATCCTTCACGGTACGCCGGAGACCCGTTCACTCTGTGTAGATCACTCGACCGTCCAGTGTGTTCTCGCCGACTCGGTAGGCGACCCGGAGCACCCATTCCACGTGATGACGCCGTTTGGTCTGATCGCTCGCCACCTTCATGTCCAGATTCGGACTGGTCGACTTCTTGCTGTTCCTCGGCCAGCAGGGCGGATAGGGGCCGGCGGGCACGGTGATCTCGGCGTCGTGGCCGGCGAAGCGGTCCCGCAGCAACACGTCGGACCGCTCGGCGAAGCGCCGCCACCAGCTGCCGGGTGCGGGCAACGGGCGCGGGAACAGGGAGCGCACCGCCTCGTCGACCACCACCAGGCGGCGCAGTCGACCGCCCTGGTCGCGCTCGTCTGCGTACTCCCGCAGTCGGCGCAACAGGTGCTCCCGGTAGTGCCGCTGCTGGCCCTCCTCGTCCAGCCGATGCTTGCCCGCTCGGGCCGGGTGCAGACTGTGGTCCAGCGACGCGCGACTACCCGCCAGGCTGAGCACGTCGGTCACCAGGCGCGCCAGGTCGTCCTCGCGTGCGTGCAGCGCCGCGAACACCTCGGCGTCCGGTTCCGCACAGGGCAGGTCGAGTCCCGCGCTGCCCACACCGGGCAGGGCCGGTACGAGCGCGCCCGGCGGCCCGGCGACACCCTCTCCCAACCGGGCGAGTCGGCCGCGCCAACGGGTGGCCTGCCGATCGGGAAATCCGAGGCAGGTCAACCACATCCACTCCCAACAGTGGGCCGGGTCGGACGGGGGTGCGGCGTCCCGCCAGGCGGCCAGCTCGTCGTCGGCGAGGAACTGCGCCACGAGCGCGTCCACCTCGGCCGCGAGTACCGGCCGACCCCGCCCCGGACCACCGGCCGGCACGGAGCCGGAGGTGGACGCGGCCGCAGCCGGGCTCCGGGACGCCGGGACGGACGGCTCGGTGTCCCCGGTGCGCGGTGCACCGACGGTGGGCTCAGCGGCGGTCGGTGCCGGACCGGCGGCGGCCCACAGTCGGCGCAGCACGTCGCCGATCAGCCGGCCCGTCTCCCGGTCGGCGTCGTCACCGGGCGGCGGCCAGTGGGCGGCGGCAGCCAGCGCCCGGCCCAGCTCGTCGAGGGCCCGCCGGGCCTGGTCGGCGCGGGGTCCGCCGCGCCGGGCGAGGGCGTCGAGCGTCACCTCGAGCGGCGTACCGTCCGTCGGCTGCATCAGTGCTTCCCGGTGAACGGGTCCCAGTCGTCGTTCCACATCGGTTCTCCCTCGCTCATCGCGGTGTGGAAGACGGCTCCGGGGTGGCCGAGCATGTCGGTCAACCGGGTCGTGGTCAGGTATCGCGGATAGCCACGGTGCACCCGCAGCCAACCGCGTCGGTCCAGGGAGGCGAAGTAGGGCACCGCGCGGTCGTACGGTCCGTCGGGCGGCTCGAGATGTGCCAGGACGACGGTGTCGCCCGCCGCGTCGACCCCCTCGAACTGCCACAGCCGGCGGCCGTCACCGACGTCTACGGGTGCCGGCAGCGGCTGTTCGCCGACCATCCCGGGCACCGGCGGCTCGTCCGGGTGCAGGGTGTGCATCCGGTGCGGCCACGCCGGGTGGTCGGTGGCGGCGGGGAAGACCAGGGTCGCGTCGTCCGACCGGTGGCCGGTGTGGCGGGCCGACGGCGCCCCGACGTGGATCGCGACCGGCAGCCGGTCGATGGTCCCGTCCGGTCCGGTGACTCCCGCCCGCAGGCGGGGCAGGATGTTCGCCCCCGGCTCGTGCAGCAGGTGGTCGGGGGTCCCGCCCACGCAGAGGAAGACCGTCGGGGTGAGGTCCTGGTCGATCTGTAGTTGGAAGTACAGGTCGGCGGGGGGCTCGCCGGGCAGCGTCAGACCGGTCTGGCGCAACGCGTGGGTCGCCAGGTGGAACTGGAACTCGCCCCACTCGATGGATTCGCGGGCGCCCAGGTCGCGGTGCACCCGCAGGTTGCGCGGAACCGGATACCAGCGGCTGCGTGCGGCCAGGTTGCCGTTGCGGTCGCTGTACCGGCAGGGGGTGCCCGCCTCCAGCAGTAGCAGCCCGCTGCCGCCGTCGGGCTCGCGCAGGAAGAAGTGGCACGGCAGGGAGAGGAACATGTTGTTAACGTCGATCATGACGGCGCTGCCGCCCCGGTTGAGCTGGGCGACGATCCCGGCGCCATCCTCGGCGGTGCCGCGTAGGTTCTGTTGCTCCTCCGCCCAGCAAGCACCGAGCGAGGCGGCCTGCTTCGCGTTCGTGGTCTCCACCGCCATCGCCGACGGGTCCCAGGCCCCGGTGGCGCCGTGCTGGGTGAGCCGTCGGGCGAGCGTCTCGCCGACGAGTTGGCGTACTACCGGCATCTGGGCGCTCCGCCCGGAGAAGAAGACCTGGTCGAGCGGTTCCGCGTCCGCGCCGCGCAGGCGTACGTTGACGATGTCCGCGGCCAGGTCGGCCGCCTTGACCACGACCGGCCGGACCAGGCGGACGAAGTCCTCGCTGGACAGTTCCAGCGACGGCGCGCGCGCACCGCCGTCGAGCAGCGGCACGTCGCTCCGGCGGACCTCGGCGAGAACCTGGTCGAGTTGGGTGTCGAGCACGGTGACGGATCCCGGCCCGGTCAGCCGACCCAGCTCGATCTTGACGCTCTCCGCCTCCGTCCACAGCAGATTGAAGGCGTACGTCGAGATGCCCGACTCGGCGTCGGTCGGAAGCAGGTCACTCAACGCCTGGCGGACCGACGACGGGGCCGGATCGAGCGACTGGTTCGCCAGCACCATCGGAGCCAGTGGCTGGTAGCTGCCGTCGATCGCCCGGCTGACCCCGGGCCACTGGTAGGTGTCCTGCATCCGCCGACGCTCCTGCTCCGGCAGGTTCGCCACCAGCGCGTCGGTCAACCTGGCCTTGATCCAGTAGAAGACCCGCAGGGTGAGCAGGTCACCGCCGAGCTGCGGATGTCCGGTGGAGCCGAGTACCCGTGGGGTGATCAGGTAGGAGCAGCCCGCCCTCGGGTCGTTCGCGGCGGCCGGGGTCCGGTCCTCCAGGTCGAGGGCGAGCAGGGCGATGTCGGTGGTCCCGCCCCCGATGTCGATGACGAGCAGGTTCCGTCGCCAGACCCGGTGTCCGGCCACGTCGACCGGACGGCTGCGACTGCGGAACCGTTCCATCCCCTCCGGCAGACTGCCGCGCAGCTCCCGCATGAGGAAGTACATGCCGGCCGCGACCCCCTCGTCGTAGGTGAAGGTCGGCAGCGGCACCAGCAGGTCGTCCTGGAACAGGCTGCGCAGTCGTTCCCGGCGCGCCGGTGGCATGGTGGTCGGATAGGTGACGACGACGTGGCCCACCGCCTGCGGCTGCCCCGTTCCGCCGCGCGCGGCGAAGCGCAACGCGCTGTCGATGAGCCAGTTGTAGGCGTGCAGCACCAGGAAGTCGCTGTTGGCCGGCTTCCTGGGCGCGGGCTTCCAGTTCAGCCCCGCCAGGTCCGGCGCCAACGGCCGGCTCCGGCCCAGCGACCGTTTGAGCCCCGGCAGCGACCGGACGTAGCCCTTCTCGTCCTCGGTCGGCCGCACCAGGCTGACCCGGGCCGGCGCGGGATCGGTGCCGATGACGTGCACGGTGCTGGAGACGGTGTCCGGGTTGTCGACCTGGTCGAACTGGACCTTCATCAGCTTCGAGGTCGTCAGCGCCGGGGTGTAGAGGGCGTCGTCGAGGATCCGGTGCAGGCGGCCCGCGAGCCAGGTGCCCAGCAGGGGATCGCTGGTGGCCCCCGGCCGCAGTGCGATCAGCACCAGGTCCCGGATCCGGGCCCGGAACTCGTTGACACCCTCCCTGGCGTCGTCGAGCAGCCGGACCAGTTCGTCGATGTCGGTGAACGGGTGGTCCGGTGCGCCCGGCAGGCCGACGGTGCGTTCCCGCACCAGCCGCAGGCACTTGTCGCGCAGGTCGAGCCAGGCGCGGCGGGCCGCGCCGTCGTCTGGCCCGGCGGACTGAAGCAGCTCGGCCAGCGCGGTGCGGAGAACCTCGTCCTGTGCGGGGTCGAGGTCGCTGCCCTGGATCTTGTGGTCGTTCACCATGGTGATGGTGGAGCTGGAGGTGCCGAAGTCGATGGCGAACATCTTGGCCACCTGGTGCCCGGTCACCGGCTGCCGCAGCGGCTGCTCGGCCACCCCGCTGCCCAGCCCCTCGCCCCCGGAGAGCGTCTCGGTCTCCGGCTCGGCGTCGGGTGCCGCGAACTCCAGCAGCAGCGGGAAGTCCCGGGTGGTGACCGCTTCGCCGCCGAAGGTCACCCGCCAGGTGAGCCGGACGGACTCCAGCCGACCGGCCGCGCCGGGCAGGTTCAGATACTCGAAGACCGGAAGCGCGGCGGACACTTCCTGGGGCTCGCCCACGGTGACGGCCCGCCACGACGTCGTCGGGTAGTTGCGGGCCAGGTACCGACCGAGGGCCCCGGTGGCCGGTGCGGCGTCGGCGAGGAACACGTCCCACACCTCCACCGGCCCGCCGACGGCGCGGATCGCCACCCGAGGCAGGTGATAGCGCCCGTGGTGCGGGTACAGCCGGAACCGGTCGGGTGCCACCACGGCGGTACGGCTGCCTGCTGCGGGCTCGAAGAGCATCTCGACGGTCACTTGTTCTCCTCCTGGCTGGAATCCAGATCGGTCGGCCAGTCCCGGAGCAGTCGCTGCCACACCGAGCCGGTCGTGGTGCCGCCCGGCTGGGTGTTTCCGCCGAGCCAGGCGGCGGACCCGTCGGGGACGAGCCGCTCGATCGACACCGCCTTCGGGATCTCCTGGTGGACCTCGGTGACCTCCCGCCGGACCCGGTCCGCCAGGTCCACCAGCGCGTCGAACAGGCGTTGCTGGGCGACGCGCAGCACCCCGTCGGTGACCTCCTGACGCATCCGCAGCAGCCGGACGACGTGCTGTTCCTGCCCCTCGTCCTGGCTGGTCACCGCGGCCTGCCCGGGTGCGGTCGCCCACGGCAGTTGCTGGGCGGGCAGCAGCGGGAACAGATCGGGTACGTCCGGGCCGTCGAGAGGTGCCGGTTGCGCCAACGCGTCGGACCGTCGACGGATGCGTCTGACCACCCATTGCACCTGGGTGTAGCTGCGTAACCAGGTACGCCGGTTGGCCCCGCCGTCCGGGTCCAGCGCGGCGAGCGCCGCCGCCCGGGCCGGTTCGTCGAACGGGTCGCCGGGACCGTTCCACACCGAGCCCAGGGCTTTAGTCGTCTCGTCGACCCAGAGTGCGGTGAGCCGGTTGAACTGACGACCCGCCTCCCGGGTGGCGTCGGCGACGAGGCCGGCGAAGCGGAGCCGCAACTGGGCGGTGTTCGTCAGCAGTTCGGCACCGCCGCCCCCGGTCTGCGGGGTGTGGGTACGCCGGTCCTCCTCGTCGTCCTCGTCGACCACGTGCTCACCGGCGGCGGAGGTGGGGACCATCACCCGTCCGGTGTGCAGCGTGGCGTCGAGCGTCTCGTCCCAGCCCTGCCAGGCGAACACGGTGCGGGCCACGGAGACCCGCAGCAGGTCGAGGGAGTCGTCCAGATGCTGTCGCCACGCCGGGTCGGCGGTGCCGGGGCGCAGCTTCGCCGCACCACCGACGAGGACCTGTTCCGCGGCGAGCAGTTCGTCGCGCAGCCGGAACAGGTCGTTCACCACGTCGTCGCCGGCCTGCCGGGAGGTGCTGGTGTCGTGCCAACCGAGGGTGGTGACCAGTTGGTGCATCGTCGCGGTGTGCCGGCGCAGCGCGTCGAGCTTGAGCCGTACGCCGTGCTCCGTCACGTGCCGGGCGACGAGCGTCCGCAGCGCCTCGACGCCGCCGTCCTCGGCGGCGGCGGTGACGGCCCGGGCCAGTGGCGCGGTGGCGTCCCTGGCGGTGAGCGCGTCCCCGATCCCGCGCCAGGCCGCCATCCGTTGCTGCACGACCGCACGGTGGGCGGCGAGCACCCCGGCCAGTTCCCGGTCCGGCCGGTACGGCATCCGATGCGCGTCGATGGCGTGCAGGAGACTGGTCAGGGCGATCCGGTCGGGGCGTCGGCCGGTCAGCTCGTATCCGGTGCGGGCCAGGTCGCGGAAGCCGGGGTCGGTTCGGGCGAGCTGGTCGACCGTGACCGCCCCGGTGGGCGCGGCCGGCGGGGTGAGCAGGTCGAACATGGTGCCCACCACGAGCACCGAGTCGGCCAGCTCGGCCTTGCTGCGTCCGTGCCCGGCCAGCAGCGCCAGGAACCGGGTGGCGACCTCAGTGCCGGGCCGTTCCGACCGGACAGTGATGAGGATGGTGTGGGTGTCGCGCAGCAGGGCGGCCGACAGGAAGTCGTCGCGGGCGGCACCGCGCGCGTTGAGGCCGGGGAAGTCGAGGAACTCGACCTCCTGGACGCCGGCCAGCCGGTCGACCGGCCACCGGTCCGCCGGCACCGAGACCTGGAGCGTGATCCGCCCCAGCAGGGGAAAGATCTCCCGAAGCACCGTGGCGGTCAGTTCGGTGTGCGCCGGGAGGGGGATCGCCGGTGCACGGACCGGATAGGACGACGGTGGTCTGCGTGCGCCGCCGATGGTCAGTCCCTCGGCGTAGGCGTCCAGGTGCAGCGGCCGGGACGCCCCGGCGTTCGTCGGGTGCACCAGTTCGCCGGCACGGTCCAGGGCGTCCCGGATGCGCAGCAGCTCCCACGCCGAGTCTCGGATGGCCAGGACGCTGGTTTCGGGAAGAGCGCCCTCGGGATGCTCCGGCCAGACGTACCGGCGGCACCACTTCTCGAAGGTCGTCCAGCCGTCCCGCACCGGGTGATACCCGCGCAGGGTCGACACGTCGACCGGCAGGTCGGTCTCGGCGACCGTATTGCAGATCTTGTTGAGGATGAAGACCGCGCCGGCCGACACCTGTGCCGCCGACAGCAGGCTCACCGAGGCGGACGTCACCTCCACTGGTGAACCCGGTGGCCCGGCACCGAGCCGGACGGCGGTGACGTTGCCGGTCGTCGCCTCCGTCGACACCGGGAGCAGCTCCGGACGACCGAGCAGCGTGCCCAGCAGCAGGGACTTGCCGGCGCTGTACTCACCCACCACGCCGATGGTCACCGGTGCCAGGCAGGCGTTCTCCAGCTCGTAGGTCTGGGCGACCAGGTCCTTGCGTAGGTCGAGGAGTTCGGCGGGCCCGGTGGCGGTCTGCGTCTGTAAGCGGACCCGCTCGGCCCATCGTCGGTACCCGTCGATCCGGTCCTGTGTGGTGTGCGACATTGGCATCTCCGCTTCGGGTGGGGCTGTTCAGCCGCCGTGCCTGAGGTGGCCCAGACGGGTGGACTTGCGGAAGTTCTCCTCCTCGCGGGCGAGGTCGTAGAGGGTGTTGGCGCGCACCTGGTCGAGGTCGGCGACCTGGTCGACGGAGTCACGGCCGGCCTGCAACCACCGCGCGGTGCGATACGCCGACAGTTCGGCCTGGGCCCGGACCCGGCGGTCGTAAAGGGTCGGCGGGGCCAGCAGCTTGAGCGAGACCGGCAGCAGGTCGATGGCGAGCAGCGTCACCCGCAGAACCCAGGGGATCGCCACCACCAGCAGGTTGTCCCGGTTGTCTTGGAGGAACCGGTGCAGCGCCCGTTCCTGGGTGATCCACCCACGGTCGGCGGTGATCGCCGCGACGCTCGCGTCGATCCTGCTCTGTCGGTCGCTGCGCAGCTTCTCGATGCGCTCGTCGAGGGCGGCGTTGGCGGCGGCGACCTCGTCGCGGGTCTGCCGGGCGACCGTGCGCAGTCGCCGCAGCTCCGTCTCACGCTGCGCGGCGACCTGGCCGTAGCCGGGCCGTCCGCTGCCGCTGGACCCGTCCGCCTCGCCGGCCAGGGCGTCCGCCGCCTCGGTGACCGCCTGTTCGGCCGCCGTGACCCGGTCGTCGTTCGCCTGCTTCTCGGACCGCAGCGCCGCGATCTCGGTCGTCTCGCCCCGGGAGTCGACCTGCTGCGCCACCCGGACCTGCTCGGTATGGCTACGGTCCAGCTCGCGGCGGATCTCGGACTGGAAGATCAGCAGCAGGACGGCTTCGGTGACCAGGAAGGCGGCACCGACGGCGATGACCACCCGGAAGCCGTACTGCGGCAGCCGGCGACCGCGCCGCGACCACCAGCCGGCGCGCCGCGTGGCGGAACCGGCGTCGACATGACGGAGGTCGCCGTAGCTCGGCTCGGCCATGATCGAGCGGTCGGCCCAGAAGATCAGCACACCCCAGCCGACGGCGAACGGGATCAACGCGACGGTGAACCCGCCCCGGATCACGGACCCGAACAGGGCGAACATGACCGCTGACAGGGTCGCGATCAGCACGATGAACACGCCGATGCCGACGTAGCGGTACCGCTCCAGCCGGGTCTCGACGAGGGTGCGGTCCACCCCCGCGCACCACAGGAACAGCCAGGTGAACGGATTACGCCCGGCCGCCCGACCTGGCCGGGCGGTCTCCGTGGGTGGCGGCGCGGCACTCGTCGCCGCACGCAGCGCGTCGCCGCTGTCCGGGCCGCGCCGGCGGCGCCGCCATCTGTTGCCCCATCTCGTCACCATGACCGCGCCACTCCCCACGACGGGCCTGCACCGCACCGGCCGGTGCCGGCGATGGACAGTGTGTGGGCCGGGGCGGTGCGCAGTCCCGATCAGAAAGCGGGATGTGTGGGCTCGAAAGGCGTCGCCCCGGCCCACGTGGGCCGGGGCGACGGTGGTCGTCCGAGGGTCAGCTCCGCGGGACGTTCATCCGAGCGGGGATGAGGTCGTAGCGCGCGGGGTCGATGTCGTCCAGGGTGCCGTCGGTGATCGAGTCGACGATGCCGAAGAGGCCGTCCTCGACCTGCTTGGTCAGCATGCCGTGCTGCTTCTGGCCCCACGACTGGGTCTGGCCACGCGTCTCGAACAGGATGGTGGCGCTACCGCGCAGCGCGAACGAACCCAGCGCGGTGCCGGGCAGGTTCGTGTTCTGCGGGTAGAGCGTGACCTTGCTCTGCGGGGAGTTGCCGGACTGGAGCGCGTCGTAGACCGCGACGTTCACCCGGCGCGACGCGTCGTAGTCGAACTTCGGCCAGTTGCCGTGCTGCGCCGGGTCCGTGATGAAGCGTCCGGAGATCGACAGGGTGGTGTAGTCGTCCATCCCCACACCGGTGTAACAGGCGGCCTGGTTGTGCAGGTCGGCGAAGACGTCGACGGTGCCGAACTCCCGCTCCAACGAACGGTAGACGTCCCGGGCGGTCTGGGCCTCCGGGGTGATGTACCAGCCGACGGAGGCGCTGTTGCCCGGGAAGTCGCCGGGGCTGGGCACGTAGTCGAGGTTGGGGTTGAAGTCGCGGTTCACGTCGAACCCGCCGACCCGGGTGTTGTAGTTCCAGGCGGTCCGGGCGTCAGCCAACTGCGGGAAGTCGGCGACGACGTCGGCCCAGGTGCGGGCGTTCTGCCGGGTGTCCAGCTCGCTGCCGTCCGGGTTGAGCTTGGGGATGGCCACCACGGTGACCGCCTTGCGGATCTCCTCGGACCGCTTCGAGTTGTTGCCCAGCGTCCGCAGGGCGTCGAGCACCGCGGCCGTACCGTGCATCTCGTTGCCGTGGATCTGGCTCTGGATCAGGACGACCCGGTCGCCCTCGCCGACCCGGGCGGTCCAGATCTCGCGACCGTGGTTCGAATGGCCGGCCACGTCGACGCGGACCTTGCCGTTGCTGGTGTGCTCGATCTGCCGAAGGCTCCGACGGAGTTCCTCGTGGCTGATGAAGCCCTGCACCGACTTGTTGCCGGTCTCGTTTCCGCAGTGCGATTCGAGGGGTTGGGCGACCGCCGGCCCGGTGAGTGCCACCACGGCACCGGGAGCGCCGATGAGTAGTGCGGCGGCGACCGCGACAGAACGCTTGACCCGACGTGTTGGCGATGCCGCCATAGCTGAGCGCATGAATGTCCTCCACAGTGATCGGGTGGATCTAGTCCGTCACCTAAGCACAGGTCAGGGCCGGTAGCAATGCACGGCGGAGAGATCGGCCACTGTTTGCGGCCGAATGTCGGAACCGTGTTTCCGAAAGCATTCCGATCGATTTTCGGGAGGGCTCGCCGGGTGGCGGCGGGAAGTCTCAAGAATTCCTCAACAGTCGACCGGGAAGCTGCACTCCGAACGTGTGGCCGACTATTTTCGCGCGCACGGCCAGGAGTTGCCGGGAGGTGGTCCGACGATTGTCGGAAAGCGGTTCGGCGATTGTCGGAGCAGTTTCCCGCAATTGTTTCCGATGCCTCGACAGATGTCGGAGGCGGCTCAGTCGGCGGACGGTTTCGGGGTGCCGCAGAGCGTGGTGCCGGGCGGGATGACCTCTTCGGCGCTGTGGATGCGGTACGGCGGCGGCCCCAACCGGCCGGACGGGTCGATCGGCGTGACGTTCAGCAACCGCAGAAACTTGTTGATCACCTTCGCCACCGGGGCCAGGATCGTGTAGCCGACGCCGTACGAGGCCCGGATGCCGATGCCCACGCCACGGCACACCGCCAGCGGCGCGCCCAGCGCCGACCCCATCGTCGTCCCGTACGCCGTCGACACCTCGAAGAAGAGGCCGGCCTTGAGCACGAACGCGCTGAACCCCAGGTCGAATCGGACCCGGTGCTCGGTGAGCAGGCCCGTCACGCCGACCGGCACCCCACGCAGGGAGTTGATCAGGCTTTCCTTGCGCTGGAAGCTCTTGCTGACCTGCGGGCCGAACGTACCGTACCCGTACCCGTACCCGAGCGAGCCGGCCAGGGAGAACTCGCCGTTGCCCTTGAGCGTCCCGGCCTTCGCGCCGAACGCCGTGGTGACCTTGACCGTCTGACTGATCGTCAGCGCCAGCGGCACGCCGATCACGGTGCCCATCGGGATGGCGAACTCGACCGGGATCGGCAGCACCGCCTTGATGTTCGGCCCACCCCGGATGCCCGCCTCGAACGCGTACCGGATGCCGAAGCCTCCGGTGATCGACAGTTCGGCCCGGGTCACGCTGCCGCCCCTGACGTCCAGATGGAAACTCGCCTTGGGCTGGTCGAAGGTGAGCGCCGCCCGGCCGGACAGCTTGGTGCCGTCGCGGTCGTAGTGGAAGCTCACCTCGGCCCCGCTGCGCAGGCTGACCCCGGTGGAGAAGTTCGCCACGACCGACCTGACCTCGCCGCCACCCCGGACCGGTGCCGGCTGCGCCGGCCGGGGCGGCGTCGGCGCGACCCGCAGCGGTCCGTGGCGACCGGCCCGGCCCGACGGGGTGGCCAGCGCCGCGTCGGCCTCCTCCTCGTCGAGCGTCCAGATCGGCTCACCGGCCTGGTAGGCGACCGGATCGTCGAGCGCGATGTCCTGCCGGGCCAGCGTGCCGTCGCGGATCACGTCGGTGACGGTCACCGGCCCGATCGTGACCAGCAGGTCCCCACCCTCGCGCCGCAGGTCGAGCACCCGGCCGACCCCGCGGCCGGTGACGAACATGACCTTCCCGGGCGCGAGGTCGTCGGCGCGGGGCGCGGCAGCGTCGATCCGCCAGGTGAGGCCGTCGGCGGTGACCGAACGCACCGCGCGGCCACCGCCGCCGACGAGGACCACGTCCGGTTGGTACGTCAGGTCGGGGTGCGGCACGGGTGCCATCCCGTACCGCAGCGCGGACTCGCTGTACGGGTCCTCGTCCAGCACGCCGACCGCGTCGCCCGGTGACCTGCCGGTGCAGGCCGAGGCGGTCAGCAGCAGCACCACCGTGAGGACGGCCGAGACAAGCTTGCGCACCAGGGACTCCTCGCCGCCGGGGGTACGACCCGCCGTTCCGGCCGCCGAGCGGTGGCGTGGTCCGGTCAGGTCGGGTCAGCGGCGGTGCGATCGACAGTAGAGTCCGCTCGGCGCGGAGGAATCCGGAGTTTCCCCACCCGTCGGGAGCACCGCACGGGCCGGTCGCCGGTCTCCGAGGGGTGTTCCGATTCCTCCGCCCGGGCGGCCGGACAGTGCGACAGTGGTCGGGAGGGCACGGGTCGGGGGCGGGGGAGTCGATGCGGATCGGGTACAAGCTGGCCAGCGAGGGATTCGGGCCGACCGAGATCATCCAACAGGCGGTCCGGGCCGAACAGGTCGGATTCGACTTCGTCGAGATGAGCGACCACTTCCACCCGTGGCTGGACGACCAGGGCCACTCCTCGTTCACCTGGACGGTGCTCGGCGCCGTCGCCGCGCGTACCGACCGGATCGGTCTGGCCACCGGGGTGACCTGCCCGACGGTGCGCTACCACCCGGCGATCATCGCGCAGGCCGCCGCCACCCTCGCGATCATCTCCGACAACCGGTTCACGCTCGGCGTCGGCGCCGGTGAGCGCCTCAACGAGCACGTCGTCGGCCAGGGGTTTCCGAGCGCACGCGGGCGGCACGAGCGGTTGCGCGAGGCGCTGGACATCATCCGGCTGCTCTGGTCCGGTGGCTACCACTCGTACGAGGGCAAGCACCTGCACCTGGAGGACGCGCGGGTGTTCGACCTGCCGGACCGTCCGCCGGTCATCGCCGTCGCCGCCAGCGGTGCCGCGTCGGTGGCCATCGCCGCCGAGCTGGGTGACGGGCTGTTCGCCACCGAGCCGGTGGCCGACCTGGTGCAGAACTACCAGCGGCTCGGCGGTCAGGGGCCGCGCTACGCGGAGGTCCCGATGGCCTGGGCCACCGACGAGGAGCAGGCGGTGCGGGCCGCCTGGGAGACCAGCCGCTGGGCGGTCACCGGCTGGAAGGTGATGAGCGAGCTGCCGAACCCGATCAACTTCGAGGCTGCCGCGCGGACCGTCACCCCGGACGACGTCCGCGCGCAGTTCGCCGTCGGCCCCGACCCGGACACCTACGTCCAGGCGGTCCGCACGTACGTCGACGCCGGTTTCGACCACATCGTGCTGCAGAACGCCGGGCCGGATCCGGACGGGTTCCTCGACTTCTTCCGCGACGTCCTGGCCGAGCGCCTGCGCGCACTCGGCTGACCGCCGCACTCCCGTCCGCGCGCCGCGTACCCGCTTCGTCGCGGGGTGTCGCGGCGCGTCGTCGTGCTCTGCCCCGGTGCGCGGGCGCGGCTAGGCTCGATCATGCCGCCCTCGCCCCACCCCGTGGCGGCCCGCGTCGACCCGTCCTACCTGGGAGAGCTGTGACCCTCGTCAGCGCCTACACCGCCTCGTCCGCGACCGCGCCCCTCGCGCCGGGTCAGATCCGTCGGCGGGAGGTGGGACCCCGCGACGTGCTGATCCAGATCGCCTGGGCGGGAATCTGCCACTCCGACATCCACACCGTGCGCGGCGACTGGGGCACCGTGCCGTACCCGCTGACCGTCGGGCACGAGATCGTCGGCGTCGTGACCGAGGTCGGAGCGGAGGTGACCCGGCACGCCGTGGGTGACCGGGTCGGGGTCGGCTGCATGGTCGACTCGTGCCGGGAGTGCGCCAACTGCCAGGCCGGTCAGGAGCAGTACTGCCTGCGCGGGTTCACCGACACCTACAACGGCACCGACCGGGACGGCTCGGTCACCCAGGGCGGCTACTCGACGCACATCGTGGTGGACGAACACTTCGTGCTGCGGATCCCCGAGTCGATCCCCTTCGAGAAGGCCGCGCCGCTGCTCTGCGCCGGCATCACCACGTACTCGCCGCTGCGGCACTGGAAGGCCGGGTCCGGCAGCCGGGTCGCGGTGGTCGGCCTCGGCGGTCTCGGCCATATGGCGGTGCAGCTCGCCGCCGCGATGGGCGCGGAGGTGACGGTGCTGTCCCAGACGCTGAACAAGCGCGACGACGGGCTGCGCCTCGGTGCCACGCACTACCACGCCACCAACGACCCGGAGACCTTCACCCGGCTGCGGTACGGCTTCGACCTGATCGTCAACACGGTGAGCGCGCAGATCGACCTGGAGGACTACCTGAACCTGCTCGCCCTGGACGGCACGCTGGTGACCGTCGGCGCGCCGCCGGAGCCGATGCCGGTCCGCATGTTCACGCTCTTCGACAACCGGCGCTCGCTGGCCGGGTCCACCATCGGCGGGATCCGCGAGACCCAGGAGATGCTCGACCTCTGCGCCGAACGGGGGATCGCCCCCGAGGTGGAGGTGATCGAGGCCGCCCAGGTCAACGACGCCTGGGAGCGGGTGCTCGCCGCCGACGTGCGCTACCGGTTCGTGATCGACATCTCCACGATGACGTCCTGAGTCGGGTGCGCCGACGCGTGCTCGGCCCGCCTTTTCCTCAATTTTCGCCGCCACCTGGTTCGCTGCTCGCAGGACCGGACGACGCAGCAGACCGCCGAAGGAGACGAATGCGATACCACGTGTGGGCCGGATCGGCCCTGGCCGTACTGCTGGTGGCCGGGACCGCCGCGTGCGGCAACGGTGACACCGACGCCACCGGTCCCGGCCCGGACCCGGGACCGGTGGCCACCAGTACGGCGAGCAGCTCCCCGTCGGCGACGCCCGACCTCGACGCGGGGGAGGAACTGGCCCGGGGCATCGACGTGCCGTGGGGGCTGGCGTTCCTGCCCGGCGGCGACGCGCTGGTCGCCGAGCGCAACACCGGCCGGGTCCTGCGGATCTCGCCGGGCGGCGGCACGCCCGACGAGGTCACCACGGTGCCCGGCGTGAGCGCCGGTGGTGAGGGCGGGCTGCTCGGGCTCGCCGTGTCGCCGGACTTCGCCGACGACGACCTGGTCTACGCCTACTTCACCGCGTCTGACGACAACCGCATCGTCCGGTTCCGACTCGACGGCGGCCAGCCGGAGGTGGTCTTCTCCGGCATCCCCAAGGCCAGCTTCCACAACGGCGGACGCATCGCCTTCGGCCCCGACGGCATGCTGTACGTCGGCACCGGCGACGCCGGGGACACCGGCACCTCGCAGGACCCGGCCAGCCCGGCCGGCAAGATCCTGCGGCTCACGCCGGACGGCGAACCGGCGCCCGGCAACCCGACTGCCGGTTCCCCGGTCTACAGCCTCGGGCACCGCAACGTGCAGGGCCTGGCCTGGGACCCGGAGGGCCGGCTCTTCGCCACCGAGTTCGGGCAGAACGACGTCGACGAGGTCAACCTGATCGAGGCCGGGCGCAACTACGGCTGGCCCGAGGTCGAGGGTGAGGGCGACACCGCGGGCGGGCGCTACACCAACCCGCTGATCACCTGGTCCACCCGGGAGGCGTCGCCGTCCGGCATGGCGATCACCGCCGGCAACGCCTACGTCGCGGCGCTGCGCGGCGAGCGGCTCTGGGTGGTGCCGCTCGACGGCGACCGGCTCGGCGAGCCGACCGCGCGGCTCGACGGGTACGGGCGGCTGCGGACCGTGCAGGTGGCCCCGGACGGGGCGCTCTGGGTCACCACGTCCAACACCGACGGGCGGGGCGACGTCCGCGACGGCGACGACCGGGTGCTGCGCTTCCCGGCTCGCTGAACCGTGACCCGGCGGGCCCGACGGGTCCGCCGGGGATGCGGTGTCAGGCCACCGCGCCGTGCAGGACCACGTGCTCCGGCGGCGCGGTGCCGAACACCACGTCACCGTGGAAGACGGCCCGACCCGACGGCCCGTCCAGGCTGAACGAGACGCGGTCGAACCGGCTGCCGTCGAGGCGGGTGGTGCCGTGGAACTGGGCACCGGTGAAGTCGACGTGTCCGGCCTCGCCGCCACGCAGGTCGAGGTCGACCAGCGTGGCGCCGCAGAGCCACAGGTGCACCCCCCGCCACTGTCCCGGCCCCGGACGCAGCCGGTCGGCGAGCAGCCGCTGCGCCAGTCGCCGTTCCCGCAGCAGGGCGTCCTGCCCGGCGGTGCGGGCCTCGGCGTCCAGCGGGAACGGCACGGGCACCCGCAGGAAGGCGCAGAACGCCGTCACGACGCGCTGCCGCAGCTCGGGTCGGTCGTCCCCGAGACGGGCCAGGATCCGTAGCCCGGCCGCACGCACCACCGGGTCGGTGTCGGCCAACTGCCGGGTATAGGGCGCGACCGAGGCGTCCGGCGTCAGGGGACCGCCCGTGGCGTCCACCGTCCAGCCGAACGGCCACTCCGACTCGCCGTCGTCGGTGCCGCCGGACCAGTGGGCGCCGGTCAGGTCACCGCCGGGGTGGGTGAGGTGGGCCCGTCCGGCGAACCGGGCACCGGTGAAGGTCGCCCGGGCCCCGAAGCGAGCGTGGTGGAACCAGGCCGGGCCGTCGAAGCGTACGTCCCGGAACGACACGTCGCCGACGAACCGTGCGCCGTCGCCACCCTCCTCCCAGTCCTGGTAGTCCTCCACCAGGACCGCCACCGGCCAGTGCGGGTCGTCCTCGTTGGGCTCGTCCCACGGCGCCGGGGTGATCTCGTCCACCGTGTCCCACGCCTCGTCCTCCTCCCACCACGTCTCGGCGCCCCGGCCGAACCAGGCCATGCCGGCGAACACCGCGCCGGTGAAGTCGGTCCGTCCCCGGAACCGGGTCCGGCCGAAGGCGGCGTCGCCGGTGACCCGCAGGCCGGTGAAGGTGGCGTCGTCGGCGAAGACCGCCCGCGAGAACGACGCGTCGGTGTCGACAACGGCCCCCTCGAAGGCGGTGACACCGTGGAACCGGGTGTCGGTGAACCGGGCCGCCCGCAGTCGACAGGCGCGGAAGTCGGCGTCGTGCAGCGTCGCGCCGGACAGGTCCACGCCGATCCCGTCCCAGGGCGGGGTCCTCGGGGCCGGGCCGGAGCCGCGCAGTCGGTCGGCGAGCAGGCGCAGCACCGTCCGACGTTCCTCGGCGTCGACGTCCTCCGGCGCGGGCGCGGTCCGCAGCCACGCGCAGATCGTGTCGGCGATCGGCTGTCGCCGTGCGGGGTCGGTCGCGCCGAGGGCGACCAGTGCCTGCGCCGCCGCGAACCGCGCGCCGGGCGCGGCGGCGGTCAGCCGTCGCACCGCCTCGCCGTACGCCGTCGAGGTGTCGTCCACGGCGCGAGCCTAGTACGGCGACGCCCATCGTGATCATGGTCGGCCGGGCCGCTTCACTGTGGCACCGCTCAGGACGCGGGTGCGGTGCGGGCCCCTGCGGTCAGGATCGCCTCGGCCAGGGCGGCCACCGTGTCGGCGGGCGCGCTGTCGCGGTGCAGCAGGACGAACTCCACCTCGCCCAGCGGCGGCAACCGGTGTCCGGCCGGGGCCGGCACCAGCCCGGGCGGGACCAGCTCGGCGGAGTGTGCCATCACCCCGAGACCGGCGCGGGTCGCCGCCACCAGCCCACCGAGGCTGGTGCTGGTGCAGGCGAGCTGCCAGGCGCGACCGGCCGCGCCCAGCGCGTCCAGGGCCTGCGCGCGGGAGATGCTCGGCGGCGGGTACGCGACCAGCGGCACCGGTTCGTCCGGGCCGAGCCGGTGACCGGGGGCCGCCAGCCAGATCAGCCGGTCCCGCCAGACCAGCCGGCCCCGGTCCTGCCCGGCCAGACGCTTGGCGAAGACCACGTCCAACTGCTGCGCGTCGAGCCGGTGGTGCAGGGTGCCGCTCAGGTCGACGGTCAGCTCCAGGTGCACCAGCGGATGGCGGTGCCGGAAGTCGCGCAGCACCCGGGGCAGGTGGGTGGAGATCAGGTCGTCGGAGACCCCGAGTCGCAACCGGCCGCGTACCGGTCCGGCGGCGAAGTGGCGTCGGGCCCGGTCGCCCGCGTCCAGGATGTCGCGGGCGAAGGTCACCATCGCCTCGCCGTCGACGGTGAGGCCGACGCTGTGCGTGTCCCGCACGAACAACGCGCGGCCGGTCTCGGCCTCCAGCCGCCGGACGTGCTGACTCACCGTGGACTGGCGCAGCCCCAGTCGGGCCGCCGCTCGGGTGAAGCTCAGAGCCTGGGCCACCGCCAGGAAGCTGCGCAGCTGAACGGGGTCGTACACCCGGCGAAGCTATCACGTTGTGTGATGGCAGTCAGCATGATGATCGCCTTTCCCACTGATCCATCCGGGCCGACAATGGTCGGGCAGCCGCCCCGAGGTGGGCGGACGGCAGGAGCGACCGGAGGGGAGAGGCGATGCGCTGGCCGCGTCGGCTGCCGATCGACCCGTTCATCGCGGCGCTGTTCGGCACCGTGGCGCTGGCCGCCCTGCTCCCGCTGCGGGGCACGGCCGCCGAGGTGGGGCGGGTGGCGGCCCAACTCGCGGTGGCGTTGCTCTTCTTCCTGCACGGCGCCAAGATCGCCCCGAGGGCGGCGCTCGCCGGTGCCCGGCACTGGCGGCTGCACGCGGTGGTGCTGCTCGCCACGTTCGTCCTCTTCCCACTGCTCGGGCTCGCCGCCGCGCCACTGCGACCGGCGGTGCTGACCCCCGAGCTGTACCAGGGTTTGCTCTTCCTCTGCGCCGTCCCCTCGACGGTGCAGACCTCGATCGCGTTCACCGCCATCGCTCGGGGCAACGTGCCGGCGGCCGTCTTCACCGCCTCCTTCTCCAACATCGCCGGCATCGCGCTCACCCCGCTGCTGGTCACCCTGCTGCTCCAGGGCTCCGGCGAGGTACGCGTCAGCGCCGGCTCGATCGGCACGGTGGTGCTGCAACTGCTCGTGCCGTTCGTCGCGGGGCAACTCTCCCGCCGGTGGACCGCCGGCTGGATCGAGCGGCACCGCTCACTGACCGGCCGGGTCGACCGGGGCGCGATCCTGCTGGTGGTCTACTCGGCCTTCAGCGCCGGCGTGGTGGCCGGGGTCTGGGACGAGGTCTCACCCGGGCGGTTGGCCGTCCTGATCGCCGTCGTCGCCGGCCTGCTCGCGCTGGTGCTGGGGCTGCTGTACGCCGGTGGCCGGCTACTCCGCTTCGACCGGCCCGACCGGGTGACGATCCTGTTCTGCGGGGCCAAGAAGAGCCTGGCCACCGGGCTGCCGATGGCCGCCGTGCTGGTGCAGCCCGAGGCGCTCGGCCTGCTGGTGCTGCCCCTGATGATCTACCACCAGATCCAACTCGTCGTCTGTGCGTGGATCGCCCGCCGCTGGGCCGACCGCGGGTAAGGAGGGGTCCCCTACTAACGTCTCGTGTATAGGAGGGGTCCCCTCCTTGCACCTCAGGGCGTGCGGCGTGGACGGAAGGCGCGGCCCCGGCCCAGCGCGTCGGTGTACCCCCACCGACCGGGGATGTCGAGCAGTTCGATCTGGCCCATCTGTTCCGGCACCCCGGCCTCCACCGCCAGGTGGTTCGCGTACGGCTCCAGGCCGAGCAGCGTCCGCAGCACCATCAGGGGCGTACCGCTGGACGGGGCGTACGGGCTGTCGGCGAGCCCGTACGGCACCGGGACCTTGGTGGCGGCCCGGTCGTAGCCGGTGAGGTACGCGGGCAGCCGGCCGTCGAAGTAGCGGCTCGCCTCCAGCATCCCCTCGGCGATGCGCGCCGCCTCCGCACGGAATCCGGCCCGGCACAGCCCCCACGCGATGATCGAGTTGTCCCAGGGCCAGACCGCGCCGGTGTGCCGCCCGAGCGGGTTGTAGCCGGGTTCGTCCTCGGCGACGGTGCGGATGCCCCAGCCCGACCAGAGGCCGGGACCGAACAGGTGCCGCACCACGTCGTCGCGCCGCGACATCGGGACCATGTCGCTCCAGAGCAGGTGGCCCATGTTCGAGGCCAGCCCGTCCACCGGTCGGCCGTCGACGGAGAGCGCCACCGCGTAGTGCCCCCGCTCGGGCAGCCAGAAGTCCCGATCGAAGCGGTCCTGCAACTCGGCGGCCTCGCGGTCCAGTCTGTCGGCCCACTCCGGGTCCCCCCAGAACAGGCGCGCCATCCGGGCGGCCCGCCGTTTGGCGTCGTAGGTGTAGCCCTGGACCTCGCAGGTCGCCTGCGGGAACCCGGCCGGACGACCGTCGGCGAAGCAGATCGCCTGCGCCGAGCTGCGCCAGGTGCCGCCCACCTGCTCGGTGCGGCTGGTCTGGCACCCGGCCCAGACGTAACCGGTGCGATGCGGGTCGGCGTGGCCGTCGAGCCAGGCGATGGCCGCCCGCACCTCGTACTCGTACCCGCGTACCACGTCGGCGTCGCCGGTCCACCGCTCGTACTCGTCGAGCAGGATGACGAAGAGCGCGGTGGTGTCGACGGCGGTGAAGTTTGCCGACTCGGGGGTGTCGTTGAAGGCGGCCGAGTCGCCGTACCGGCACTCCTGGACGATCTTGCCCGGCTGTTCGCCCCGGAACGGGTCGTCGCGCGCACCCTGGGTCAGCGCCAGGATGCGCAGGGTCCGGGCCGCCCGTTCCGGCAGGAAGGGCAGCGCCTGGAAGCTGCTGACCAGGCTCTCCCGGACCAGCAGGGTCATCGACCAGGGCAGGCCGGTGGCGGGTAGCCCCTCGAGGTAGTTGAGGCCGGGGTAGTGCAGCGCGGCGAGGTCGTGCACGGACCGCTCGTACGCCCGTTGCAACGGCGCGTAGTCGGCGCGTAGCCGGGGTGCCGACGAGGTCAACCGGGTGATGTCGGTCAGGAGTCGGGTGTCGGCGCGCCCGGTCGAGCTGTTCAGCCGCTCCCGCAGGTCACGGCTGTGCAGGTCGCGGACGAGGGTCAGCACCCGCAGCCGGGTGCTCCAGGCGCTCTTGGCCTCGATCGTGACCGTGAAGGTCAACCCGTCCTCGTCGATGACGGCCGGTTCGCTGGCCGTGACCACGGTCTCCCGGTGCAGGCTCTCCCGCTTGTAGTGCAGCCGCAGGGTGTCGCGCTCGACCGTCGCGACCACCGGTCGGTCCCGGCGGAGGCCGCTGCGGACCTCGGGGACCTCGGCGAAGTCCGCAGCGACCGCCAGTCGCATGGTGTAGCGCACCGCTGCGGGCGCGTGGTTGAGCAGCGTGATCTCCTCCTGGAACTCCTTGTCCACCCGGCGTCGCCGCATGATCGAGGTGGTCGCGCTGACGTAGTGGGTGGGCTCGCCGGGCACCAGCCCGAACCGGGACTCCCAGGTGTGCACCGCGTCGTGGGAGAGCACCGAGAGTTGCTCCCCGTCGAGGGTCAGGTCCCAGGTCGACAGGAACCGGGTGTCGAAGAAGTAGAGGCCCATCGGCGTGGTCGGTGTGGTCCCGACGTTCCCGTTGGCTTCGCTGATCATGAACAGGCTGCCGGCGAAGATGCGGGTGGCCTGCTGGAGCCCGACCAGGCCGGGCTCGGCGAAGGCCGTACCCGGTTCGGCCGGCTCGGTGGCGCCACTGTAGGCGGCCACCGGCAGCAGCCGGCGGAAGAGGTGCATCAGGGCGAGGTCGCCCTCGACCGAGAGCACTCCCCGGAACAGCATCGAGACGAAGTGGTCGTGGCCGGCGAGGAGGCGCTCGAAGGAGGCCCGGCTCATCTCCACCCGGCAGTCGGCGTGGCTGCCGTCCCGGCGCGCGTGGACGCGGCCGTCGGCGAGCGTGACGAACCAGGTGTCGTCCCCGTCGAAGTCGAGGCGGAGCACCCCGGTGGGCGTGGTGGGCAGGCGGCCGGGCGGTGTCTCGGCCAGGCTCGCGAAGAAGCTGTCGAGCAGTCCGTCCACCTGCCCCTCCCCGTCCGCCCGCCGCGCCGGTAACACGTTAAATCGGACATACAACATATAATTGTCTTCTGGTGTGGGGCCGTGCTTCAGTGGAAGTGCGGACACATCGGTCCGGGGAGGTGCGACGGTGGACGGACGGATCGCGGCAGGGATGCGCTACCACACGTACGGGCCAGGACGGGGCGACACGTTCCTGCTCGTCCACGGCTGGTGCGGCGACCACACGTACCTGGAGCCCGTGGCCCGTCACCTGGCCGCCCGACCGGCCCGGGTGGTCGCCGTCGACATGCCCGGCCACGGCGACAGCCCACCCTCGCCCGACGGGTACGGCGTCGAGCAGATGGGCGGTCACCTGCGCGCCCTGGTCGAGGCGCTGGATCTGCGGCGGGTCACGGTGATCGGGCACAGCCTCGGCGGGGTCTGGTCGTTGGCCGCCGCAGCCGCCGACCGGAGTCGCTTCACCGGGCTGGTGATGCTCGATTCCGCGGTGGCCGGGCCGCCGGGGGCCGCCGAGTCGCTCGACCAGGTGGCCGAATCGCTGCGCGACGACACCTCGGGCGCAGCCCGGGAGAAGATCGTCCGCTCGTACTTCCGGCCCTACTCCGAGCCGCGCCTGGTGGAGCGGGTCGTCCGGGCGATGGGCCGACCCGCCACCGAGATCGCCTACGAGCCGATCGCCGGCCTGGCCGCGTACGTGCGGCAGGGCGCGGACGTGGCGGCGTTGACCACCTGGGCCCGGCCGTTGCTGATGATCGGCACCGACGCGCCGTTCGCCGACTACGCCCACCTCACCCGACTCGTCCCCGAGGCGCACATCGGGCAGACCGCAGGCTCCGGGCACTTCGTGCAACTGGAGGTGCCGGCACAGGTGAACGCGATGATCGACCGCCATCTGGAGATCACCCGCTGAGCGCGCCGCGCACGGGACGGGGCGACCGACGCCGGAGCGGGACACGCCGACCGGACGGCGCGCCACGGGCCGCCGCCGGGTCGGCCGATGACGGGGGAGCGGTGAGGACGGACGACGTACGGGCTCGGGCGCTGCTGCTGGCGGGAGTGCTGCTCGGCGCGGCCGGGATCTTCGACGCGGTCGCGGCCGGCGCCGACCTGACCGGTGACCGGTACGTCTCGATCGGCGAGGGCGTCGTCCACCAGCACGACATCACCGGGTGGGTCTGGCTGCGACTGGTCACCGCGGTGGGCACGGCACTGGCCGGGGCGCTCGTACCCCTCGGCCGCCGTTGGTCGACGGTGCTCGCGCTGGCCGCCGTGGCGGTCTTCGTCGTGCTGCACCTGTTCCTGTTCACCTACCACCCGGTGCAGACGGTGCTGGTGCTCGGGCCGGCACTGGCCGCCGCCCGGCTGGTGCTCCTGCACCGCTCCGGCCCAGCCCGCTGAACCGCGCCGGACCCGGCCCGGTCAGCGGGTCGGTCGGCAGACTTTCCCGGTGAAGGCGGGGTCGGGTTGCCGGAACGCTGCCCAGGCCGGGTTGGCCGCGATGGCCAGCGGTGGCGCCTGCCACGCGGCGCCGAGCCGCTGCAACAGCGGGTACTCGTCGCGCTCCTGCTGGATCGGCTCGCCGGAGAGGAAGGCGACCAGCCGGTTCTCGACCAGCGCGCGGTTCAGCAGGCCGCCGTGGACCCCGGGCATCTGGAACACCGGGATGTCGGAGTAGTCGCCGGGTGGCGCCTCGGCCGCGGTGCTGGTGGGGACGAAGGCGACCATCCGTACGCCGGGCACCGGGCACATGAGCTGGTTGCGGTAGAACGGCGCGTTGTCGACCAGCGAACGGATGAACGGCTCGTCCGGGCCGGTGCCCGGTCCACCGCCCTTGTGCAGCACGCCGAACATGACCCGCAACTGCCACCCGGTGACCACGCCCCAGCCCCGGTCCTGGTGCGGCGGCGGATAGTAGGCGCGTCCCGCGTTGATCAGCGGGCTGAACATCGCCAGCGCGTCGACCGCCGGATGGGCACCCTCCTCGAGGTAGGTGCGGGCGACCATGGCACCCTCGCTCTCGCCGATCAGCGCGATCGGCCGCCCGGTACGCCCGTGCAGCCGCTGCACCTGCTCGCCGAGCAGGCGTACGCTCTGCGCCACCGAGATCGTGGTGTCCGGCGGCCCGTACGGCAGGGGGGTGCCGTCCGGGGCCAGTCCCCGGTAGGAGAACCGCTCGACCCGGTCGTCGGCCGGTGCCTCGCCGCCGTACGCGGAGCCGTAGCCGGCGAGGACGATGACCGCCTGCGGCACCTCCGGCGGCAGCGGGTGGTCGAGCACCACCGCCTCGGCCCGCAGGTCCTTGCCTGGGACCGCGTGCACCAGCGGCGGGATGAGCAGCGGCACCGCCAGCGCGAGCACGGCCGCGACCGGGGTCGCCGGCAGCCACGCCAACCGGACCCGGGGCGCGCACAACGCGGCGTGCACCGTCCGGTCCCACAGCAACCCGTTCACCACCCCTGCGGCGGCGGCCACCGGCACCGTCCACCAGCCCGGCACGCTCCAACACAACGCACCGGCCATGGTCAGCACCACGAAGTTCAGCAGCGACCAGCCGACCAGGGACAGCGACGGCACTCCACGCCACCAGGGACCCACCACGGCGGCCCGTTGCAGGAACGGTGCCAGCAGGAACATCGGCAGCAGGGAGGCCAGCAGCACCCAGGACAGCGCCACCACCGACGCGGCCACCGAGATCAACGCCCACGGTGCCACGATCACCGCCACCAGCAGGGCCAGCCCGAGGCTGCGCCGCAGCAACCACCGCACCGGCGGTCGGGGCACCCCGTCCGGCCAGGCCAGCACCACCAGCACGGTGTGGAACACGCCCCGCGCCGCCACCACCACGCCGAACCAGAACAGGAACTTCGGCCAGGAATCGTGGTAGACGTACAGCCAGCGCAGGTCGTGGTAGGTGTCGTACGGCCAGACGGCCGAGGTCTGCGGCGCGAGCCCGGTGGCGGCGACGAAGCCCAGGGCGACCAGGACGGTGGCCTCGACGGTCGGCGACACGGCAGTGAGCAGCAGGAGTCCCGCCCGCCTGCGCTGCCGCATCCTGCCTCCCTGCCGTCTCCTCCCTGGCAGACTCCACCGGGAACGGCCGTCGTGTCGGGCAGTTCGGCAACTTCGCGGCGTGCAAGTGCTCGGCAGACCGGGTGACGACGCCCCGGCGGGGCGCCGCCACCCGGCAGGACACGCCTAGCCGAGCGCCGGGTACGGGGCCTCGATCTCGGTGACGATCTCCTCGCCGTCGACGGTGCCGGTGACCCGGACGGTGGCGGTCCCGGCCGGCACCGCCGCGCCGCGCGTGTTGAACTGCTGGAAGGCGGTCTTGCCCGGGGCGACGCCGGTCACCGTCCGCGAGCCGAAGGCGGTGACCAGCTCGATGGTGAGCGGCATCTGGTCGGCGTTGCGGGCGGAGACGGAGACGTAGGCGTTGCCGCCGATACGCTGCGTCTTCGCGGTGACCTCGACGTCGAACGAGGTCCCGGGGTCGAGTTCGGCCCTGGCCCGGGTGGCGTCGGCGACGATCCGGTCGCGTTGCGCGGCGGTGAAGACGTCCGCGTCGACGAACGCGTCGGCGATGCGGGTGACGGTCGTGACGAACTGGCTGTGGCCGGCGAACGGCGCTTCGTCCCAGAGCAGGTCGAGGAAGGTCGGACCGTCGGTGCCGGGTGACGGCACGCCGGTGACCGGCACGTCGTACGCGGGCAGGCCGTCGTTGCGCTTGTGGTTGGGTACGCCGGTGTCGATGCCGCCGAACACCACCGTCGGTTCGACCCGTCGGAAATACGACGAGACGGCCTGGGTGTCGGCGACGTAGTACGGCCGCAGGGTGAACCCGTGCGTGGCGAAGAGCTGGTCACCGGCGGCCGTGGTGCTGCTCGGGGTGATGGCGGCCCGGGTGTAGTCGCCGTCGCGCTTGAGATGGCGGTACAACGACAGTTCCCGGAAGGCGCCGCCACCGGGGTTGCCGAGGATCTGCAGCAGCACCGGTCCCCAGAACACGGCCTGGGTGTCGGGGCGGTCGATGGCGCGCTCGATCTGGATGCTGAACGGCATCCGGATGTCGACCGTGTCACCGGATCGCCAGGTGCGGCTCAGCGTCAGGTAGCTGCCCGGGGTGGCGCTGTGCTGGTGCGCGACCCCGTTGACGCTGACCTGGAAGCCCTTGCGCACCCAGGCCGGTACGCGGAGCTTGACGTCCAGCGGGCCACTGCCGTTGACGGTCAGCCGGACGTGGTCCTGGCGGGGGTACTCCGTCTCCTGTACGACCGTGAGGTCCTTCTCCGACCAGGTCAGGGTCGACGGCACGTACAGGTTGACCCAGAGGGTGGAGTCGTCGGCGGACTTGAAGTAGATCGTCTCCTGGTACTTGGTGTGGTTCTCGATGCCGGTCCCGCCGCAGCAGGTGCCGGTGTTGCCGTAGCCACGGGCGGCCCCCGGGGTCAACGGCTGGAAGTAGGTGACCTGCGGGTTGCTGACGGTGGTGGTGTCGGCGCGGGACCCGGCGATCTGGTTGATCAGACCCCGCTCGTAGTAGTCCAGGTACGCCGGGTCCTGCTCGTGGAAGAACAGGTTGCGGGCGAGTTTGATCAGGTTGTAGGTGGTGCAGGTCTCGGCGCCGCCCTGGGCGATCGAGTTGGCGATGTTGTCCCGGTTCTGGAACAGCTCGATGTTGTTGTTCGAGCCGGGGTAGTTGCCGCCGGTGCCGCCGTTGGCGTACGCGCGGTGCGGGACCACCATGCCGAAGAAGTTCTTGGCGGCCTGGAAGTACTCGGTGTCCCCGCTGTGCTCGTAGACGCGCAGGTAGCCGACGAACTGCGGCACGTGCGAGTTGGCGTGCAACCGGTCGGGCCGGCGCCGCCCCGGGTTGGTGGCCGCAGTGGTGACCAGGATGTCCCGGTTCTCCACGCAGGCGTCGAAGAGCGACTCGCGGTTGTCGAACAGCTTGGCGGTCTCCAGGTGCCGACTGTCGCCGGTGAGCGCGGAGATCTCGGGGAACACCTCGTTCGCGCCGCCGGTCTCACCGGCGATGTAGAGGTCCCACATGTAGTTCAGGTTGTCCCGGGTGATCGGCCCCGGGTAGCCGGGGTGGTTCTTGTCCCCGACCGTCAACGCCAGGTGCGCCCAGTTGGCCATCCTGGTCACCACGTCGAGCGCGGTGGCGTTGTCGGTGTGGTAGTACGCGTCGAGCAGACCCCGCATGATCTTGTGTTGGGTGTACCAGGGGGCCCAGGTGTTCGTTGCCGCGTTGCTGCCGTACACCGCCCACCTGGGCGGTCCGAGCCGCAGCACCGCATCCTCGGGGATGGCGCCGAGGTAACCGGGGTGGGTCGGTACCCACAGCTCGGTGCCCCCGCTCTGGGTGGCGACGATGCCGCCGTCGCGACCGTTGGGCGACGAGTCCAGGATCGTCGACCCGCCCTCCTCCTCGAACCGGTACCAGGCGATCGAGCCGCCACCGGTGCTGCCGGCGGGGGAGTCCTGGAGGGAGGCCACCTCCGGCGCGCTCAGCGCCCGGTCGAAGATGTGGAACTCGTCGATGGTGGCGTTGAGCATCGGGTCGCCGTACTGCGATCGTCCGATCCACCGGTTGCCGGGGTTCCCCAGGTTCGCCGGGCTCAGCGTCATGTTCGTGTTCTGGCCGGCCTGCACGCCGTTGACGTAGAGCGTGCCGGTGTTCTGGGTGAGCGTGACGGCCAGGTGCACCCACTGGTTGACGGGCAACGCGCTGGTGCCGTTGATCTGCTGTTCGCCGGTGCTGCCGCCGACCGTGATGGCGAACCGGGGAGCGTTCCCGGTCGACCCGGCGCGTGGGGCGAGGAACATGTTCACCGTGCTGTTCTGGCCGAAGTCGAACAGCCGGCTCCAGTTCTGCGTGGCCGCCAGGTTGACCCACGTCGCGATGGTGAAGTCGGTGAGCTGGCTGATCGCCTCCTGCGGCAGCGTCACGTGCTCGGCCCGGCTGGGCCCGCCCAGTCGCAGGCCGCTGCCGAACCGGCCGGTCACCCGGCCGATCTCGGGCTGCTCCGGCTCCTGCGGGTCCCCGCCCGGATCGCCGGTGCCCATCCGCGCCGTGATGGCCGCCTGGCAGGCGGCGAGTTCGCCGACCATCCAGTCGAGCTTGTTCTTGAAGATCGGTTCGCCCAGGTCGGCGTACCCCTGAGCGAGGGCGGTCATGAAGTGCCCGGCCCAGTGGCCGCTGAGCAGCCCGCCGTCCTCCCAGCCGCCGGGTGTGGTGACCCCGGCCGGGTTCGGCCGGCCCGCCTGGTTGTTGAACAGCACCAGGAAACGCCGCTCGTCGAGCTGCCGCAGGTAGTTCTTCATCCGGTCCCGCTTCTGCTGAAGCAGACCGTCGCCGAGCCGGACGTCACGGAGCTGGAACGGCCGGACCGGTGCGGTGCCGCCCGGACCGGGGTCGGCGACGACGCTGCCCGGGGCGGGCGAGCCGGGGCTCGAACCCGGGGCCGGCGCCGCCTGTGCGGCGGCCGGGAACGCCGCCGCAGTGGCGACCGCGGCCACTCCGGCGGCGGACACCTGCAGGACCTGACGTCGACTCACGGGGATCTCAACGGATTCAGCCACTTAGGATCGTCCTTCCAGGTGGGGTACGGCTCGACCGGTGCGGTGGCGCAGAGACGGATTGTCAGCGAGTGTGAGCGTTAACTTTTCGCTCGTCAATCCCTACGACCCGGTAAAGTGCGGACTTCGACACCTGCGGGAAACGAGGTGATGTTAGCGCTCACACACGCGGTCAACTGGGATTCCGGGCACTGTGGAGACGCCCTCTCAGCCGTGGTCGACGTCGGATCCGTCGTCCTCGGACGCGGCCAGCCGTCCCAGCGACAGCGGCGCGGCGATCGGTCGTTCCGCGAAGGCGCGCAGGTCCGCCTCGGTGACCGCCCGACCGGCGTACCGAGCGGTCAGGCAGGCGGTGGCGAAGCCGCACACCCGCCCCTGGCACCACCCCATCCCGGGCCGGGCCAGCAGCTTGACCGTCCGGGCCTCGGTGGCGCCCAACCCGGTCACGGCCTGCCGGATCTCGCCCGCGCCGACCTCCTCGCACCGGCAGAATACGGTCTCGTCGGCGCAGCGCACGAGCACGTCGGCGGGGACCGGGTAGGCCCGGTGCAGCGCGGCGGCGAACCGGCGCAGGGCGCGGCGTCGCCGACGCGCCGCCCGGTCCCCGGTCGGCGGTCCGTCGCCGAGCGAACCCGCCGCCGAGGCACCGGCGATCCGACCCTCCACCGTGGCCAGGTCGGCGCCGCCGACGCCGGTGGCCTCACCGGCCGCCCACACCCCGGCGACACTCGTCGCCTGGTCCTCGTCGACGGAGAGCACCAGGCTCCGGTCGGCGTCGACCCGGGTCGCGCACCCGAGCTGAAGTGCCAGGTCGAGCTGCGGTGTGAAGCCCCAACCGACCGCCAACACGTCGCAGTCGATCCGCCGCTCGGAGCCGGTGCGGATCCGGCCGTCCCGGCCCCGCCGGCCGACGATGACACCGGTCAGCCGGTCCGTGCCGGTCGCCCGCAGCACCACGTGCCGGTGCCGGACCGGCACCCGGTGCCGCAGCAGCCGGGCGGCGTACCCGGCGGCCTCGCCGAACTTGCCGGCCACGCCGAGCAGCGCGCGGGGATGCCGGGCGAGGCCGAGCGGACCGTGCGCCTCCAACACCGCCGCCACCCGCGCGCCGTACCGGGCCAGACCGTCGGCGACCGGCAGCAGGAACGGGCCGGTGCCGGCCACCACCACCCGCCGTCCGGGTACGACGAGGTGCCCCTTGAGCAGCGTCTGCGCGCCGCCCGCCGTGAGCACGCCGGGCAGGTCCCAGCCGGGGAAGGGCAGTTGCCGGTCGTACGCGCCGGTGGCGAGGACGAGTCGGCGGGCGGTGACGGTCACCGGGGCGGGGGTGCCGTGCTTGCGGGGCTCGGCGCCTACCAGGCAGCGCAGCGCCCAGCCGTCGCCCTCCGGCGTGACCGACCAGACGTGGTGCCCGGCCAGCCGGACGACCCGACCGGCGTCGGCCAGCGTGGCGAGACGGTCCACGGTGGAGGTGAACCGCGTCCATCCGTGGTGCAGGGTGGTCGGCCGGAAGCGGCCGACGCCGGGAGCGGGGGAGCGCCAGTACTGCCCGCCGGGGCGTACGCCCGCGTCGACGATCGCCACCCGGGCCCCGGCCTCGGCCGAGGCCAGCGCGGCGGCCAGTCCCGCCGGGCCGGCCCCGACGACCGCCACGTCCACGTCTGTGCCGGTCATCGTCCGGTGCCCTGCTGGGTGCGGACGTCGTCGCCCGGGGCGGCCGGCACCAGGCAGGCGCGCAGCGACGGTTGCCCGTTGACGGTCAGCAGGCAGTCGAAGCAGATCCCGATGCCGCAGAACAGCCCCCGAGGTCGCCCGCCGAGCCGGGTGTCCCGCCAGGACCGCACCCCGGCGGCGGTGAGGGCGGCACCGACGGTCCAGCCGTCGCGGCAGGGCACCGGCGTGCCGTCCAGGAGGATCTCGAACTCGTCGGGGTGGCTCACCGGGACACCTCCGGGTCGAACCGGTCCGGGCGGAACGGGGTCAGGTCCAGCTCGGTCGGCGTGCCGAGCAGGCTCTGCGTGACCAGGCGCGCGGTGCCCGGGGCCAGGCCGATACCGGCACCCTCGTGACCGCAGGCGTGGTGCAGCCCGGGTGCGCGAGGATCCGGGCCGATCACCGGCAGATGGTCGGGACAGTACGGCCGGAAGCCCTGGTACGCGCGGATCACCGCGACGTCGCGCAGCACCGGGAAGAGGCGTATCGCACCGGCGGCGAGCTGCCGCAGGGCCGGGACCGAGACGCTCCGGTCGAAACCGACGCGTTCCCGGCTGGCGCCGATGAGCACCGTGCCGGCCCGGGTGCCCTCGACCACCGTGGAGGTCCGTAGCGCGGCCGAGTCGCTGGCCACGTCGGCGACGTAGTCGGCGAGGTACACCTTGTGCCGGATCAGCGCCGGGAGCGGCTCGGTCACCAGGATGTAGCCGCGTCGGGGCGCGATCGGCAACGCGACGTCGGCCAGCGCGGCGACCTCGCCGGCCCAGGTGCCGGCGGCGTTGAGCACGGCGGCGGCGGGGATGTCGCGTCGCGGCGTCCGCACGCCGACCACCCGTGGCCCGTCCCGCAGCAGGCCGGTGACCGGCTCGTGCGGCAGCACGGTGGCGCCGTCGCGGCGGGCCAGCCGCAGCAGGTGGGCGGCGGCGAGCATCGGCTGCACCTGCATGTCCTGTGGGTACCGGTAGCCGCCGGTGAGGTCGTCGCTCAGGTGAGGTTCGTGCTCCCGCAGCCGGTCCCGGTCGGCCGCGACCGCCTCGACGCCGAGGTCGCGTTGCCGCGCGGCGAGCCGGGCCAGGCCGTCCAGGGACGCCCGGTCGGTGGCGACCACCAGCCCGCCCTTGGCCTCCATCTCCACCAGCTCACCGAAGGTCGTGCCCCGCACCGGCAGTTCGGCCAGGGCGCGCCACTGCCGGTGCGAGTGCAGCGCGAGGTCGAGTTCCGGGCCCGGTTCCTTGTCGGAGACGAGGATGTTCCCCTCGCCCGCCCCGGTGGTGCCGCCGACGATCGGTCCACTGTCCACGACGGTGACCGACAGGCCCGCCCGGCTCGCGTGATACGCGCAGGCCGCCCCGACGATGCCCGCGCCCACCACGACCAGGTCCACCGCTCCGCTACGCACGCGACCACCGGCCCGATCGGACGGTGCCGCAGGGGCGGGGCGCGGGCATGGCACCTCCGACGTCGAGGGCTGGAGAGCGGTGGGACGCCGTTGTAATGTGTGACATTGTACTGGCCGGCACGGATAAGGAGCACCCCGATGCCCCCTCGGTCGAGACCATGGCACGGCGTCCTGGTGGCCACCACGGTGCCGCTCGACGACCGACTCGCGGTCGACGTCGACCGGTACGCCGAGCACGTCCGCTGGCTCGCCGACGAGGGCTGCGACGGGGTCGTGCCGAACGGCTCGCTCGGTGAATACCAGACCCTCACCCCCGAGGAGCGCAGCACGCTGGTCCGGGTCGCGGTCGACGCGGCTCCGGACGGCTTCACCGTGATGCCCGGCATCTCCGCGTACGGCGCCATCGAGGCGCGGCGGTGGGCCGAGGACGCCGCCGAGGCCGGGTGCGCGGCGGTGATGCTGCTGCCGCCGAACGCCTACCGGGCCGACGAACGGGCCGTGGTGGCGCACTACCGCGAGGTCGCCAAGGTCGGCGTGCCGGTGGTCGCGTACAACAATCCCATCGACACCAAGGTCGACCTCACCCCGGAGCTGCTCGCCCGCCTGCACGGCGAGGGCCTGATCGTCGGCGTCAAGGAGTTCACCGGCGACGTCCGCCGCGCCTACCGGATCGCCGAGGCGGCACCCGGCCTGGACCTGATCGCCGGTGCCGACGACGTCACCCTGGAACTCGCCGTGGCCGGCGCGCCCGGCTGGATCGCCGGGTACGTCAACGCGCTGCCCCGGGCCTGCGTCCGGCTCTTCGACGCGGCTGCCGACGGCGACCTGGCCACCGCGTTGCCGCTCTACCGCGCGCTGCACCCGTTGCTGCGCTGGGACTCGCGGACCGAGTTCGTGCAGGCCATCAAGCTCTCGATGGACGTGGTCGGACGCTACGGTGGGCCGTGCCGCCCGCCCCGGGTGCCCCTCACGCCGGAACATGAGCGCATCGTTCGGGAGGCCACCGAGAAGGCGGTGGCGGCCGGCGGTCGGTGACGGGAAGGGCGGTAGGGCGATGCGCAGCACACGGGTGTTCCACGCGGTCGACTCGCACACCGAGGGAATGCCGACCCGGGTGATCACCGGCGGGATCGGCGTGGTCCCCGGTGACTCGATGGCGCAGCGGCGTCGGTACTTCGTCGCCCACCTCGACCACCTGCGCACCCTGCTGATGTGCGAGCCGCGCGGGCACGCCGCGATGAGCGGGGCGATCCTGCAACCGCCCACCCGGCCCGACGCCGACTGGGGCGTGCTCTTCATCGAGGTCAGCGGCTGCCTGCCGATGTGCGGACACGGCGCCATCGGGGTGGCCACCGTCCTGGTGGAGACCGGCATGGTCACCGTCACCGAGCCGACCACCGTGATCCGGCTCGACACCCCGGCCGGGCTGGTGGTGGTCGACGTGGCGGTCCGCGACGGGCATGCCGAGTCGGTGACCCTGCGCAACGTGCCTGCCTTCGTGTCGGAGCTGGACGCCACGGTCGACGTGCCCGACTTCGGTCCGGTCACCCTGGACCTCGCCTTCGGCGGCAACTTCTATGCCGTCGTCGACCTCGACCGGCTCGGGATCGCCTTCACGCCGACCGATCCTCAGGTCCGGCAGCGGATGCTCGACGCCGGGCTGGCCATCATGGACGCGGTCACCGACCAGCTCCGGCCGGTGCATCCGGAGGACCCGACGATCGCCGGCTGCCACCACGTCTACCTCGCCGCACCGGGCTCGGACGCCCGGCACTCGCGGCACGCCATGGCCATCCACCCCGGCTGGTTCGACCGCTCACCCTGCGGCACCGGGACCTCGGCCCGGATGGCCCAACTGCACGCCCGGGGCGAGTTGGCGCTCGGCGCCGACTTCGTCAACGAGTCGCTGATCGGCAGCCGCTTCGTCGGACGGCTGCTGGACCACACCACCGTGGCGGACCGACCGGCCGTGAT
Source organism: Micromonospora sp. NPDC049903 (assembly GCF_044460945.1). NCBI lineage: Bacteria > Bacillati > Actinomycetota > Actinomycetes > Micromonosporales > Micromonosporaceae > Micromonospora > Micromonospora sp. NPDC049903. Next base: position 89,113 of record NZ_JBITKL010000009.1, on the reverse strand, counting down.
CCCGACGGTCACCGGCCGCGCCTGGATCACCGGCACCGCCCAGTACCTTCTCGACCCCACCGACCCGTTCCCCGCCGGCTTCCAGCTCTGACCAGCACTGGAGTTCTCACATGTCCGTCGTCGTGTCCGCCTGCCTCCAGCGCCCGGAGGACACGGTCGTCTCGGTGCCCGCCGCGACCACCGAGGACGTCTGCACGGCCGCCGAGGCGGCCCGCGCCGCCCAGCGCGGCTGGGCGGCGGCACCTCCTGCCGGGCGGTCGGCGGCGCTGCACGCCGCCGGCGAGAAGGAGACGTGGTGGTGACTGACGCCTTGGAGTTGCCGGCCCTGGGGGCGCGTACGAGCCTGCGCGGGCAGGTCGCGCACGCGCTGCGGGCCGCGCTGGTGGCCGGCCAGATGCGCCCCGGCGAGGTCTACTCCGCACCGACGCTCGCCGCCCGACTCGGCGTCTCCGCCACACCGGTCCGGGAGGCGATGCTCGACCTGGTCAAGGAGGGCCTGGTCGAGACCGTGCGGAACAAGGGTTTCCGGGTCACCGAACTGTCCGACCGGGAACTCGACAACCTGACCGAGATCCGCCAGTTGATCGAGGTGCCGACCACTGTGCGGGTGATCGGTGTGGCCACCGCCGAGGACGTCGCGCGGCTGCGGCCGATCGCCCACCGGATCGTCGAGGTGGCCGAACGCAAGGACCTGATCGCCTACATCGAGCACGACCGCCGGTTCCACCTGGAACTGCTCGCGTTGGCCGGCAACAGCCACCTGGTCTCGCTCGTCGGTGAGCTGCGGGCGAGGTCGCGGCTGTTCGGGCTGACCCGGCTCGCCGAGACCGGGGAACTGGTGCCCTCTGCCCGCGAGCACGTCGAGATGCTCGACCTGATCGAGGCGGGCGACCGGACCGGACTGGAACGGCTGATGCGCGTGCACATCGGCCACGTACGCGGCCGGTGGGCCGGTCGGGCGGAACCGACCGCCGACTGAGCGGTGGGCGTACGTCAGCGCTGCCAGGCGGCCCAGAGTTCGGCGTACCGGCCGCCCGCGGCGACGAGTTCCGCCGGGGTGCCCAGCTCGACGATCCGCCCGTGCGCCATCACCGCGATCCGGTCACAGCTCTGCGCCTGGGTCAGCCGGTGCGCGACCACCACGGCGGTGCGGCCCCGCACCAGGGCGGCACTGGCCAGCTCCAGTTGCCGGGCACCGGCGCTGCCCGCCTCGGCACTCGCCTCGTCGAGCACCACGATCGGCGGGTCGAGCAGTGCGACCCGGGCCAGCGCCACCTGTTGCGCCTGCCCGGGGGTGACCGGGTGGTCACCCTCACCGACCGGGGTGTGCAGCCCCTCCGGCAGCGCGGCGACCCACTGGTCGGCCCCGACCAGCCGCAGCGCGTCCCACAGCTCCTCCTCGGAGGCGTGCGGCGCGGCCAGGCGCAGGTCCTCGGCGAGCGTGCCGGCGAAGACGTGCACCTCCTGGGTGACGACGCCGACGGTGCGCCGCAGCTCCGCCGGATCCAGGTCGGCGATCGGCCGACCGCCGAGCAGGACCTCGCCCTCGGCGGCCGGGAACACCCCGCCGAGGATGGCCGCCAGCGTCGTCTTGCCGGCGCCGCTCTCGCCGACCACGGCCAGCGACTCGCCCTCGGCGATCTCCACCGAGACGTCGTGCACGACGGTGGGCCCGCCGGGGTAGCGGTGCCCGATCGACTTGGCGCCGATCCCGCCCGCCGGTCGATCGCCGGTGCCCGCGCGGGACTCCGGCACGTCGAGTCCGGTGATACCGACCAGCCGGGCCAGCGCGGCCCCGGCCGACTGCACGTCGTTGAACGAGATCAGCAGCATGCCGAGCGGGCCGAAGAGCCGGTGGAACAGCAGTGCGGCGGCGGTGACGTCACCCACGCTGCTCTCGCCCGCGCGGACCAGCAGGAAGCCGGCGAGCAGGACGGCGGTGAGTCCGATCGCCTCCGCGTAGTTCATCATGTTCGCGAACCACAGGAATCCGCGTACCGCCCGCAGGCGCGCGGTGACCGCGTTGCGCGACGCTCCGTCCACCCGCTGGCCCTGCCGCTGCGCCATACCGTAGGCGTGCACCGTCCGCGCGCCGGTGAACGTGGTCAGCAGGCTCTGCGTCCGCACCGCCGCCGCCTCGCGCTCGGCGGCGTAGAGCCGCTTCGCCTGGGGCACGAACCGACGCAGGCTCAGCACGTGCACCGGGAAGACGACCAGGAACGCCAGCGCGATCCGCCAGTCCAGGGTGGCGAAACCGGCGAAGGTGATGACGACGGTGACCAGGGCGGTGAAGATCCCGGCGGCCAGCCGGACCGAGTCGGTGACCTGTTCCACGTCGTCGGTCACCCGGGCGGCGACGTCGCCGGAGCCGGCGCTCTCCAACCGCGCCGAGTCCATCCGCAGGGCCCGGTCGAGCACCTCTTCCCGCAGGTCGGCGCAGGCGCGCATGCCCCACTCGGTGACCAGCCACCGCGACACGCCGGTCAGTACGGCGGCCAGCAGGCCGGTGCCGAGGATCCAGGCCGAGGTCGTCAGCAACGCGTCGACGGTGCCGCCCGCGACGACCAGGTCGACCAGTCGGCCGAGCAGGATCGGCACCACCACGGCCGCAGCGCTGGCCGCCACGGACGTCAGGACCGACGTCCAGGCCAGCAGCGGATAGCGGCGCAGGTTGCGCCAGAAAACGGCCAGGGTCTCCCGGCCGGAGGCGACCGGCAGCATCGTCGTCGCGCTCATCGCAGGACCACCTCGGCGTACGCGGACTGGGTGAGCAGGTCCCGGTGCGATCCGACGGCGGCCACCCGCCCGGCGTCCAGGAAGACGACGCGGTCGCACCGGTCGAGCAGCGGCGCGCTGGTGGTGACCAGCACGGTGGCCCGGTCGTCCCCGGCCCGACGGGAGCGGATCCCCTCGGCGATGGCGTGCTCGGTCACCGCGTCGACCGCCGTGGTCGGATCGCGGAACACGGTGACCGGCCGGTCGGCGAGCAGCGCCCGGGCCAGGGCGATCCGCTGCCGTTGCCCGCCGGAGAGGTTCAGCCCGTGGTCGAGCAGCTCGCGGTCCAGGCCGGTGCCGCCCTCGGCGAGCAGGTCGTCGACGGAGGCCGCCGCCATGCTCTGCCGCAGCGCCGTGTCGTCCCGGTCGTCACCGCTCTGCAACACCTCGCGCAGGGTGCCGCCGAACAGGTCGACCGCGTGCGGCTCGACGAGCACCACCTGCCGCAGCGAGGCCGCGTCGAGGTCGCCGACCGGCGTACCGGCCAGGGTCACCTCGCCCCGCTCCGGTGCCCGTGCCCCGGCCAGGAGGTCGGTGACGTCGTCGGCGGTGGTGGTCTGCCCGGTCACGACCCCGAGCACTTCGCCGGGCCGTACTTCGAGACTGGCGCCGTCCAGGCCCGAGGTGTGCACCTCGGCGAGGACCAGCGGACCGGGCTGCGCCGCCCGTACGCCGGAGGTGGCGCGCTCGGGCGCGGCCAGCACCTCGGCGACCCGGGTCGCGCTGGCCCTCGCGGTGGCCAGCCGGAAGACGCAGTCGGCCAGGTTGAGCACCGGGTCGGTGATGAACGCGGCCAGGCCCACGATGGTGATGAGCTGCCCGACCGTGATCCGCCCCTGGAGGGCGAACCAGCCGGCGAGGGCGGCCACCACGGTGATCAGCAGGCCGGTGGTGAACGTCGACACGCCGACGAACGCGGCACCGGCCTTGACCGCGCCGACGTTGGCGCGCAGCGAGGTGCGGCTGGCGGTCCGGTAGCGTCGCGACGCCTCGTCGACGCCGCCGAACCCGCGCAGCGGCCGGAGCCCGCGCAGCAGGTCCGACGCGGTCGCGGCGGCCCGGCCGATGGCCTGCTGCTGGGCCGAGGTGTGGCGTTCCACGACCGGCCCGAGCGCGTGCAGGCCGAGCACCAGCACCGGGATGCCGATGACCAGCCCGAGTCCGAGCGTCCAGTCGATCCGCAGCAGGACGATCGTGGAGACGACCAGCCCGAGCAACGCGGACACCACCCGGCTGCCCAGCTCCAGCGAATCGGCGGCGGCCTGGGTGTCGGTGGTGGCGATGGAGAGCAGCTCACCGCTCTGGCGGCTGGTGCGGATGCCCTGGCCGCCCAGCAGTCGCCGGACCACGCGCATCCGCAGGACGTGCGACTCCTCGGTCACCGCCCGGGACAGGAACCAGAACCCGGACCGCCAGCCCATGGTCAGCGCGGTGAACAACACGAAGATCCCCAGGACCGACCAGATCATCGCCGAGGGCGACCCGGTGCTCACCGCCTGGTCGATGACCAGGCCGATGGCCACCGGGACCAGCGCCTCACACACCTGGTGCAGCGACCAGAAGGCGGTGCAGAGTGCGGTGTCCCGGCGCTGCCGCCAGAACATCTCGCCGAACAACCGGCCGGTCGGGCTGACTCGCACGGTCACCTCACCCGCCGTCGGTCGGTGCGGCGGATCCCCGCCGTCGGCTGTGCCATCTCGCCTCACTCTCCACAAGTTAGGTGAGGCTAACCTGTGGTCGTGGCGCGGCGCCATCCGGTAGGGGGTGTCGCCCCGGCGGTCAGCCGGGGACCGCCACCGCTTCCCGGGCGAGCGTGACCGCGCCCAACAGGGCGGCGTCGTCGGCGAACCGGGACAGTACCACCTCCGGCCGATACGGCAGCACCTCGGTGAGCCGGTCGACCAGCAGTTCCCGGATCAGGGCGCTGCCGGCCACCCCGCCCACCAGCACCACCCGCTGCGGGTCCAGCAGCAGGCAACTCGTGACCAGGTGTCGGGCCAGCTCGTCGAGTCGGGCGGTCAACGCCTGCCGCTCCGGCCCCGGTCGTTCGGCCGCACCGGCGAGGGCCGCCGCGCCGCCGGAGAGGCCCAGTTCGGCGGCGAGCCCGTCCAGGGCCCGGCCGGAGAAGTCCAACTCCAGCATGGTGCCCGGCCACGGGCCGCCGGAGACCGCGTACCCGATCTCACCGGCCGCGCCCCGGTGGCCGGAGACCACCGCGCCGCCGACGGTGATCGCCGCGGCCACTCCGGTGCCCAGCCCCAGCACCAGGCCCGGGTCGGCGTCGCGTAGCGCGCCGAGCCGCAGTTCGGCCAGGGCGGCGGCGTTGAGGTCGTTGTCCACCGCCACCTCGGTGACGTCGAGCGCCTCGCGGACCGCGTCGGCCAGCCGCAGTCCCTCCCAGCCGGGGACGTTCGGCGCCAGCTCGATGCCGTCCGGCCGGATCACCCCGGGGGAGGCCACCCCGGCGGCCAGCAGCGGGCCGCCCACCTCGGCCACCAGCCGGGCGGCCAGGTGCAGCGCCCGTTGCAGCGCCTGCGGCGCACTGCGCTCGGCGTACGTGGGGACCCGCTCCCGGGCCAAGATCCGGCCCTGCCGGTCGGCGACCCCGACGGCCATCTTGGTCCCGCCGAAGTCGATGCCGAGCAGCAGCCCGTCGGTGTGCGCGCCCGACTCGGGTCGCGCCAACTGCACGCTCATCGGGCCGCCATCTCGGCGGCGACCGCGTCCAGCGCGGTGTCGGCCCGGTCGAGACGGTCGCGGACCGCCGCCAACCGCGCCCGCGCCGCGTCGAATCCGCCCCGCAGCGTCGCCACCTGGGCGCGTACCGCGGCGGCACCCGGCCCGTCGGCCTGGGCGCGGCCCAGCACCAGCTCCGGCCGGACGGCGGCGGCGATCAGGTCGTCCACGGCGGCGTCGTCGAGCCCGCCGGGCACCAGCCCCTCGGCGGCGGCCCGCACCTCGTCGGCGGTCCAGCCCTGCGGGTCACCGCCGCGTACCAGCCGACCCACCACCGAGTGCGCGGCCCGGAACGGCACACCGTGCCGGGTCAGGGCGTCGGCGGCGGCGGTCGTGGTGGCCCCGGAGGCGACGATCTCGGCCGCCGACGGCGGCGTCAACGGCGCGATCTCGGCGAGGAAGCCGCCGAGCAGGGCGAAGAACCGGTCCGCCCGGTCGTTGCTCTCCCAGAGTCGCACCTGCACGTCGGTGGTGGCGTTGTTCGAGTCCTCCCACCAGGCCGCGCCCACGTTGTTCAGCACCGAGGCGGCGTCGGCGGCGGCCTGCCCGGCGTACGAGACCAGGTGCTCCAGCAACACCGGGTTGCGCTTCTGCGGCATGATGCTGCTGCCCTGGGTGAAGTCACCGGGCGTGGTCACCCACTGCCAGCTCAGCCAGTCCATCAGGGTGCGCGCCAGCCGCGCCCCGGTGGCCAGCGCCTGGGCGTTGAGGGTGCCGACCCGCACCAGGTGGTCGGCACCGGCCACCGCCTCGTACGAGTTGGTCACCAGACCCGCGAAGCCGAGCAGCTCGGCCACCCGAGCGGGGGAGATGTCCAGGTCGGTGCCGGCGAACGCGCAGGAGCCCAACGGCGAGACGTTGAGCGCCTCGATCAGGTCGGCGTAGGCGACCGCCTCCCCGGCCAGCGCCTCGGCGTACCCGGCCAGCGCGTGCCCGATGGTGGTCGGCTGGGCCGGGCGCCGGTGCGTGTAGCCGGTGATCACCACGTCCGCGTACCGGTCCGCGGCGTCCAGCGCCACCGTGCCGGCGGCCAGCACCCGGTCGAGCACCCCGGTCAGCTGGTCGCGCAGCAGCATCCGGAACACCCCGGCGTCGAGGTCGTTGCGGCTGCGCGCCATCTGCACGTCCAGCTCCGAGGTGGGCACCCCACAGGCCGCCGCGAGGCGCTTCTCCACCAGGTAGTACGTGTCCTCGAAGGTGCCGTCGAAGGGCGGCGCGTCGGCCTGGTCGGCGCGCAGCTCGGCCAGTCCGCGCAGCAACCGGGCGCCCCGCTCGGCGGGGATCAGTCCCTGCTCGGTCAGCATCACCACGTGCGCCTGACTGGCCCGCACCATCGCCGGGAACAGGTGCCCGACGTGGTGGTCGTAGGTGGGCCGCAGGTGGTGCCGCTGGTAGGTGGTCAGCGCGGGTGTGCTCATGACGGAGTTCCTTACTTCCTCTCCAGGCCGGGTCGGCGCGGGGGCCGTCCCGGACGGTCGGCCGGTCAGTCGTCGAGCCCGAGCAGGCGCTCGGCGTTACCGGCGAAGATCGCGCGCAGATGGTCGTCGGGCAGGCCCAGCTCCCGGCAGATGCGGAGCTGGTCGTCGAGGTAGCGGGTGACGTACCCGCGAGGGAACCACGACGAGTCGCTGCCGTACACGATCCGCTGCGGGCCGATGGTCTCGTAGCAGCGCCGGAACAGGTCCTCCAGCGTCAGCTTGTACGGCATCCAGCGCACCCACTGGTTGGAGCCGGAGGTGTCGACGTGCACGTTCGGGCAGCCCCAGGCGGTGAAGAGCAGCTCCTGCACGTACTGCACGCCGAAGTGCGGCACCACCACCGGCAGCTCCGGGAACCGGCGGGCCATCCGGGCCAGCTCCTCCGGACCGCCGTGCCGACCGAAGGTGAGGCCACCGGCGCTGCCGTAGTGCCCGATGTGGATCAGCACCGGCACACCGAGCCGCTGCGCGGTGCCCCAGAGCGGATCGAGGTCCGGCCCGTCGAGCGGGCCGCGCAGCAACGGCGCGAACAGCTTCAACCCGCGCAGGCCGCGTTCGGTGACCGCCCGTTCCAGCTCGGCGGCGGCGTCCGGCGCATACGGGTCGTGGTGGGCGAAGCCGAGCAGCAGGTCCGGGTGCCGGTCGACCACGTCGGCCACCGCGTCGTTGCCGCCACCGGTGACGAACACCGCCCGGCGTACGCCGACCCGGCGCAACTCGTCGGCCCACCGGTCGGCCTCGTCCGGCCAGTGCGCGGCGGGCGGCTCCGGTTCCGGGAACGACCACGCCTGCCGCCAGGCCCGCGCGTACGGGGCGGAGGCGGCGGCGCGGGCGGCCCGTTCGGGTGCCCCGCCGGGGTGCATCCCGGCGGCTTCCTCGCAGGCGTGGATCGTCTCGTCGGCGCCGATGCGGAAGTGCAGGTGGAAGTCGACGACGTCCAGTCCCCGGTCCACGGTCACCCCTCCTCCCGAGCGAGCGTCGAATCAGCGGACGGATCGGCGGACGGCAGCGGATCGGTCGGCAGGGGATCGGCGGTGGGCGCAGCGGGTGGCGGGGCGGCGACCCAGGCGGCCACGATCTCCCGCAGCCGGGCACCGGCGATGTGCCGGACCCGCTCGCCGCTGGACACGTCGGCCAGCGAGATGTGTCCGGACCAGCCCTGCCACGGGTCGGGCCGGGACTCCACCAGCACGTACGGGTGGGCCACCGGCAGCTTCGGCTTCGGCGGCAGGTCCTCGACCGCGTCGAGGCGTACCGCGTCGGGGTCGAAGCCGAGCACGCCCGAGGTCTCGTAGGCCCCGCCGTGCCCCCGCGCGGGCAGTTCGCCGTAGATCTGCGTGGTCTCCGCCGGGGTGACCAGCTGGAACCAGTTGACCAGCAGCAGGCTGGCCTGCCGACGGCCGGAGACCCACTCCATCGCGGCCCGCGCGGTGGACATGTTGGCGTCGTGCCCGTTGACGATCAGCAGGCGGGGGAAACCGGCCGCCACGATCCCCTCGATCACGTCGGCCAGGTAGCCGACCGCGATCTCCGGGCGGATCGCCACCGTCCCCGGCCACGGACGGGTCTGCCCCGGGCAGGCCGCGTACGGCACGGCGGGGAACAGCACCCCGCGCGGGCCCTCGCCGGTCGCGCCGCTCTCGGCGGCGAACCCCTCGGCCAGGATCAGGTCGGTGCCCAGCGGCAGGTGCGGGCCGTGCCACTCCACCGCGCCGACCGGCAGCACCGCGAAGTCCGCGGCGGCGGCCACCGCCGCCAGTTCGCCACCGGGCACCCGCCCGATCGGCAGCAGGCCCGACTCCGGCCAGCTCACCGTCTCGTCGGTACGCGTCACGCCGTCCACTTCGCCGCCTCCCGGGACGCCGACCGGCCGCTCTGCAACCGACCGGAGACCACCATCACCACGAAGATCAGCGCCACCTGGAGCATGCCGTAGGCGGCGGCGGTGCCGACCTCGAACGAGTACATCCGATTGTTGATCTCGACCGAGATCGGTGCCGTCTGCGACGTGTAGATCAGCACCGAGGCGACGAACTCGCCGACGCCGTTGACGAAGGCCAGCAGCGCGCCGGCCGCCACCCCGGGGATCATCAGCCGCAGGGTGACCGTGCCGAACGCCCGCCACCACGAGGCGCCCAGGTTGCGGGCCGCCTCCTCCAACGAGGGGTCGATCTGCGCCAGCGTGGCCGAACTGGACCGGAACACCAGCGGCAGGAACCGCACGAAGTACGCCAGCGGCATGATCCAGAAGGTGCCGATCAGCACCTGCCCGAAGCTGAACGCGTTGCCGGTGCTGAACGCCGAGATCAGGTTGATCGCCACCACCGTGCCGGGCAGCGCCCAGGCCAGCATGACCGCCACGTCCAGCAGCGCCCGACCCCGGAAGTCCAACCGCCGCACGGCGTACGCGATGAGCACGCCGACCACCACACAGGCGACCGTGGCGATCAGGCTCATCTGCAACGAGTTGAGGATCGGCTGGAACGCCCTCGGGTCGGAGAAGATGGTGACGAAGTTCTGCCAGGTGTACGCCGACGGGATCACCTCGGTCGTCCACGACCCGTCCTCGGAGAACGCCACCAGGCCGATCGTGCCCACCGGCGCCAGCAGCACCACCGTGGCCAGGATCGAGGCGGCCAACGCGGCCCACTTGCCGAACGGGTTGGTGATCTCCCGCCGGTGCGCGGCGACGCCCTTGGACTGCGAGCGGTAACTGCGCCGCCCCTCGTACCAGCGCATGCCGAGCAGGAACAGGATCGACACCACCGCCAGCACCGAGGCGTACGTGGAGGCCATCGGCAGGTCGCCGTTGGTGCGGTTGATGTAGATCTGCATGGTCATCGTGCGGTCCACCCCGAACAGCAGCGGAGCGGTGTACGACGCCAGCGAGGTCATGAACACCAGCAGCGAGGCCGAGACCAGCGCCGGGGTGAGCATCGGCAGCAGCACGGTCCGCCACACTCGGACCCGACCGGCGCCCAGGTTGTAGGCGGCCTCCTCCACCGACGGGTCCATCCCGGCCAGGGCGGCCGAGGCGGCGAGATAGAAGAACGGGTACATGGTGAAGGTGTGCACCACCAGCACACCGGCGATGCCGGTGAACGGCAGCACCGGGCTCTCGGTGCCGAACAGTTGCTGGAGCCCGCGCGGCAGGATGCCGGTCTCGCTGTAGAGCAACTGGAACGAGATGGCGCCGATCAGCGGCGGCAACGCGGCCGGCACCAGGATGATCGCCTCGATCAGCCGGCGGCCGGGGAACTGGAAGCGCTTGAGCAGGAACGCCATCGCCACGCCGACGATCCCGCAGAGCAGCACGCTGGCCGCCGAGATGCCCAGCGAGGTGAGCAGCGACGAGCGGGCCACACCCTCGCCGCGCAGGAACTCGGTGTAGTTGGCCACCCCGTCCACCCCGACGCTCTCGGCGAAGGTGGCGAACATCGGCTGGACCACGTACCCGAACAGGATCAGCGCCAGCGGGAACACCAGCGCGTACGGGAACCAGCGGGAACTGGCGCCACCGGCGAAGCGCCCGCCCAGCCGGGGACGGCGACCCCGTCCGGGCGGGGTCGGGTCCTCGGTGATCGGCGGGACGGTGGCGGCGCTCGGTGCGGCCGTCACGGGTGCACCACCCACATGCGTTCGCGGTTGAGCCGCAGCCCGATCTGGTCGCCGACGGCGATGCCGGACGGTACGTCGATGGCGGCCACCTGCACCGACTCGCCGGCCACCTCGATCACCAGGTTGGTGGCCATGCCGGTGAACTCCAGCTCGGTCACCCGGCCGGGCAGCGCGCCCGTCTCGGTGACCGAGGTGAGGCCGATGTGCTCCGGGCGTACCGAGACCAGCGCGCTCTCGCCGGGACGCAGGCCGTGCCCGACCGGCGCGGCCACCACGATCTCGGTGCCGTCCGGGCGGCCGACGGTGACCGTCTCGTCGGTGACCGCCGTGACCGGCAGCGACAGCACGTTGCTGCGGCCGATGAAGCGAGCCACGAAGGCGTTCGCCGGCCGGTGGTAGATCTCCTGCGGGGCGCCGATCTGCTGCACCCGGCCGGACTCCATCACCGCGATCCGGTCCGACATGGCCATCGCCTCGGCCTGGTCGTGGGTGACGTAGATGGCGGTGGTGCCGCTCTCCTTCTGGATGCGGCGGATCTCGGTGCGGGTCTCCTCGCGCAGCTTCGCGTCGAGGTTGGACAGCGGCTCGTCGAGCAGCAGCGTACGCGGGCGGATGACCAGGGCCCGGGCCAGCGCCACACGCTGCTGCTGACCGCCGGAGAGCTGGTCGATGCGCCGCTCGCCGTACCCGCCTAGGTGCACCTCGCCCAGCGCCTCCTCGACGCGTCGCCGGGACTCGGCCCGCCCCACCTTGCGGATCTTCAGCCCGTACGCGACGTTCTGCGCCACTGACATGTGCGGGAACAGCGCGTAGTTCTGGAACACCATGCCGGTGTCACGCTTGTTCGGTGGCCGGCGGGTCACGTCCTCGGTGCCGAAGCGGATCCGGCCGGAGGTCGGGAAGTAGAACCCGGCCACCATGCGCAGGGTGGTGGTCTTGCCGCAGCCGCTCGGGCCGAGCAGGGTGAAGAACTCACCGGCGGCGATGCTGATGTCGACATCGTCGACGGCCGCGGTGTCGCCGGCACGGGCGAATCGCTTGCTCACCGACTCCAGCGTGACATCGATCATGATGTCCTCCTTCTCGTGCTGCCGGTCGTAGGTAAGGAAGGTGCTGCCGGCCAGCGATGTTAGGAAGGGACCCTTCCTAACGTCTCCGGTATAGGAAGGGTCCCTTCCTAACATCGGTCGGCCGGGCGGCGACCGGGCCGGGTACGCGTACCCGGCCCGGCAACCGACGCGGTCAGCCCTTGTTCTTGATCTGGCTGTTCCAGTGGTTGATCCACTCGGTCTCGTGCTCGGCGATCACGTTCCAGTCGACGTTCATCGGGCGCAGGTCGAGCTGGGACAGCCACTCCGGCTGGTCGGCGATCTCGATGGCGGGGATCTGGAAGAAGTCCTTGGCCAGGTCGGCCCGGAGCGCGTCGTCGAAGAGGAACTCGATGAACTTCTGCGCGCCCTCGGAGTTGCCGCCCTTGACCGCGGCGAGGCCGTCGACCAGGACCGGCGCACCGGAGGTGGGCATCACGTAGCCGAAGGGCATGTTCGACTGGTTGGCCTGCAACAGCACGTCCTGCAGGTTCCAGGCGCTGAGCGTGCCCTGCTGGCGGGAGAGCTTCAGGTACAGGTCGGCCGGGTTGGCCGCGTACGAGCCGGTGTTGGCGTCGAGGCGCTTGAGCCAGTCGTACCCGGGCTGCGGGTTGCTGCCGTCGGGGGAGAGGCGCTGGATCATCGAGGCGTAGATCGACCGCATGGTGCCGGACGCGGCCACGTCCCGGATGATGATCTTGTCTTTCCACTGCGGGTCGAGCAGGTCGTCCCAGTCCTTCGGGGCCTGCTCCGGCGTCAGCGCCGCGTTGTTGTACATGATGACCTCGGGCAGCAGGATCTCCCCGAACCAGCGGCCCTCGGCGTCCTTGTACTGCGCGTCCATGTTCCCGGCGAACGACGGCTGCCAGGAGGCCAGCAGGTCCTCGGCCGCGCCGGCCGACAGACCCTGCTGGGTGCCGCCCCACCAGACGTCGGCCTGCGGGTTGGCCTTCTCGGCGCGGACCCGCTCCAGGATCTCCTGGGCGCCGATGTTGAGGATCTCGACCTTGCCCTGGTACTCGGGGTACTTCTCGGTGAACTTCTCCACCACGAAGTCCGTGACCTTCTTGTCCCGGGCGGTGTAGATGGTGAGCTGCTGGACGTCACCGGCCGCGTCGTCCGAGCCGCCACCGCCGCAGGCGGTGCCGACGGCGAGCACGCTGGCGAGCGCCCCGGCCAGGAAAAGTCGTCGTTTCATGAGGTACCTCCGAGGGAAGGGATCAAGGGGTGGGTAGGAGTTGGGGTGTGCCGGCCGCCGCGGCGGCGAGGGCGTAACTGACCGCACCGTGCAGCACCGCGCGGTCGCCGAGGACCGCCCGGCGTACCTCGGTGGCGGCGGGCGCGGAGGCGTCGACGAGCGTCTGGAGCCGCGCCACGGCGTCGTCGTCGAGCTGGGTGGCGGCACCGCTGAGCAGGACCCGGCCCGGGTCGATCACGCAGGCGCAGGAGACGATCAGCCGGGACCAGGCGGTCAACACCTCATCGAGGTACGCGGCCGCGCGCGCGTCGGTGCCGGCCAGCTCGACCAGGGCGGCCACCGGTGCGTCCGGCCGCCGGCCGGGGGCGAGCGCGACGACTCGTTCGGCGACGGCGTTCTCCGACCACCGGGCCTCGAACGGGCCGATCCCGTCGTGTCCCTGGTCGCTCGGATCCAGCGGCAGGAAGCCCACCTCGCCGGCCGCACCACCGGCACCCCGACGGACCTGCCCGTCCAGGACCAGTCCGGCGCCGATGCCGTCGGCGACGTGCAGCAGCAGCAGGTCGGCCACGTCGCTGCCGGCCCCGGCGGCGTGCTCACCGGCCGCCATCAGGTTGACGTCGTTGTCCACCACGACCGGCACGCCGAGGTGGCGTTGCACCGATTCGCCTATCTCCCGGCCTTCGACCAGCCCCACCGAGGGGGCGAGCCGGACCGTGCCGCCCGAGGAGACGCCCGGCGCGGCGATCGCGACCCCGCGCAGCGCGGGCAGCCCGTCGCCGGCCAGTTCGGGTACGGAGCGGCAGATGGTCTCGACGATGTCGCCGGCGAGCCGGACCGCCCGGTGGGCGATGACGGTGCCGTCGCTGTCGGCGATCTCGCAGCTGATCCGGGTGGGCTCCAGCGACACCGCGGCGACCAGTTCGGCACGCGGGTTGAACTCCAGCATGGCCCGGGGGCGACCGGCCCGGGAGGTGCCCGGGCCGCGTTCGAGCAGGTAGCCCTCGGCGATCAGCTCGCGGACGAGGGGAGTGAGCGTGGCGGGGCTCAACCCGGTCAGCTCGGTCAGCTCGGCACGGGAGAGCAGCCGAACCTGGCGGGCGGTGGAGATCACCGAGAAGCGCTTGATCTCCTTCGACCGCTCCCGGCTCACCGGGCTCGTTGGTGGCGTCACCACGTCAGTCACACTTCCTTCCTACGGCGAACGAACTATTGCGTCAAGTAACGAGTTGGTCTCGGGCGCTCGGCGACACCGCTCTGAGCTGGCCAGATGTCCGATTCGTGGAGGTGGTTCGAGGGGTGCTGGGGCGGGTGCTGCCGCGCCGAGTAGGCGGAGATTATTTATTCCGCGTACAAACGAAGCGGGGTGCGGCATCCGGTCGTCCTGGTGTCGTCAGGCGTGACCATCCAGTGTGTACGGACCGGTTCGGTGGCGTGCGCCGGGTCGGCGCGCGAGACGTACCGCCGTGCCGACCCGGCGTCGGTCAGGCCGGACGGCTCGTCGCGGCGGCCCGGATGCCCTCGAGACCGAGCAGCGCCGTCGCGGCGGTGCTGGGATGCCGGCCGCCCGCGGTCGCCACGGCGAGCTGCCAGTGCGGCGGGTCGGTGAGCGGCACGAAGCGCGCGGCGGTCCGCTTGCCCCGGAACACCTGGGGTACGACGGCGACGCCGAGCCCGTGACCGACCAGGTCGAGCAACCAGTGCACGTCGTTGACCTCGAACGCGACCCGCCGCTCCACCCCGGCGGCGGCCATCGCCTGGTCGACGGCGTCGCGGCTGATCCAGCCGGTGGAGAAGTCGACGAAGGTCTCGCCCGGCAGTTCGCGCAGGTCGACTGCGGTGCGGTCGCGCAGCGGATGCGTGGGCCCGCAGGCCAGCACCAGCGGCTCGGCCCGGAACGGGGCCAACACGACGCCGGGCACCACGCTCGCGGGCGCGGAGACGAACGCCAGGTCGAGGTCGCCGGTGCGGACCCGTTCGATCAGGTCGGGTGAGCCGCCCTGACGCAGCCGGATCTCGACGCCCGGGTGGGCGGCGTGGAAGCGGGACAACGTCGCCGCGAGGTCGACCGCGCCGAGGCACTGCAACGTGCCGATGGCCAGCGTGCCGCGCAGCAGCCCGCGTACGGCGGCGACCGCGTCCTTGGCGGCGGCCACGTTGGCCAGGGCGTGCCGGGCCTGGGTGAGCAGCGCCCGCCCCTCGTCGGTCAGCTCCACGCTGCGGGTGTTGCGGACGAAGAGGCTGGCGCCCAGCTCACGCTCCAGCGAGCGGATGGAGGTGGAGAGGCCGGACTGCGCCACGTGCAGCCGCTCGGCGGCGCGGGTGAAGTGCCGTTCCTCGGCGACCGCCACGAAGTACTCGAGCTGGCGCAGCTCCACGATTCATCACCGTCACCGATTGCCGGAATCAGATTCTTCTGTTGGACAGCTTAGCTATCGGGGTAGAAGGTGGAATCCGGGCGTTGCGGGCCACCGCCCGCCCGCCGAACCGCACCGCTTCGAGGAGGAGCCTGTATGCAGACCCGCCGTATCGGTGACGTCGCCGTCGGCGCGATCGGCCTCGGCGCCATGCCGATGTCGATCGAGGGCCGTCCCGACGAACAGCGCTCGATCGCCACGATCCATGCCGCGCTGGACGCCGGGGTCACGCTGATCGACACCGCGGACGCCTACCACCTGGGCCCCGCCGACGCCGGTCACAACGAGTCGTTGATCGCCAGTGCCGTGGCAAGCTACGGCGGCGACCCGTCCGACGTGCTGATCGCCACGAAGGGCGGCCACGTACGCCCCGGCGACGGCCTCTGGACGCTGAACGGCAGGCCCGAGCACCTCAGGGACGCCGTCGAGGCGTCGCTCAAGCGGCTCGGGGTCGAGGCGATCGGCCTCTACCAGTTCCACCGCCCCGACCCGAACACCCCGTACGCGGACTCCATCGGCGCGTTGCGGGACCTGCTCGACGCCGGCAAGATCCGGATGGCCGGCATCTCCAACGCCGACCCCGACCAGATCAGGCAGGCCAAGGAGATCCTCGGCGGTCGACTGGTCAGCGTGCAGAACCAGTTCTCGCCCGCCTTCCGGTCCAGCGAACCGGAGCTCGCGCTCTGCGCCGAACTCGGCATCGCGTTCCTGCCCTGGAGTCCGCTCGGCGGCATCTCCAACGCCGCCGAGCTGGGGTCACGGTTCGCGGTCTTCGCCGAGGTCGCCCGGGAGCGTGGGGTCAGCCCGCAGCAGGTCTGCCTGGCCTGGATGCTGGCGAAGGCGCCCACGGTCATCCCGATCCCCGGCTCGTCGCGCCCGGAGACGATCCGGGACTCCGTCGGCGCGGCCGACCTGGAACTCTCGGCCGAGGAACTGGCCCGACTCGACCCGGCCTGACCCCACCGGCACCCGCGAGCCCCGTCCTCCGGCATCGGCGTGGAGGACGGGGGTCGCGGCCGGTGCGCGCCCGTCATCGACCGTCTACTATCTACGGTGATCAGGTCGGCGTCGAGGAGGTCGCCATGCGCAGGTCGATGCCGTCTCTCGTCGCCGTGTCCGGTCTGCTGGCCGGGTCCCTCCTGGCGGTCACGCCGACCACCGCAGGCAGCGCCCGCGCGTCCACGTCGGCGGGCAGCGCTCTCGCGGCCTCCTGGACCGGCCCGTTGAGCACCCGGGGGCGGTACGTGGTCGATGCCCACGGCAACCGCTTCAAGCTCAGGTCCGGCAACTGGCACGGCGCCAGCGGCACCTGGACCGGCAGCGGCGACCGCGCCGACCCGGCCACCCACCACGCCGGGGAGATGGCCGACCAGGTCCCGATCGGCCTGGACCGGGCCCCGATGGCCGAGATCGTCGCCGGCTTCCACGAACTCGGCCTCAACAGCATCCGCCTGCCGTTCTCCAACGAGATGATCCGCGACACCCGGCCGGTGCCGGACGCCGCCGTCCGCGCCAACCCGCAGCTGCGCGGCCGGACCCCGCTCCAGGTGTACGACGAGGCGGTCCGGGCGCTGACCGCCGAGGGATTCGCGGTCATCCTCAACAACCACACCAACACCTCGCGCTGGTGCTGTGGCGTCGACGGCAACGAACGCTGGAACGCGAGCCAGAGCACCGCCCAGTGGGAACAGGACTGGCTCCTGATGGCCCGCCGGTACGCCGGCAACCCCCGGGTCGTCGGCGCCGACCTCTACAACGAGGTACGCCGCACCATCCTCGACGATCCGAACTGGGGACTCGGCGACCGGCACGACTGGCACGCCGCCGCCCAGCGCGCCGGTGACCGGATCCTCACCGAGGCCAACCCCGACCTCCTGATCATCGTGGAGGGCATCAACTGGTACGGCCTGCCGGTGGACGGGTTCCCGCACGGGCGCCCCACCCTCGAACCGGTCGGCCGGCTCTCGCACACCCTCGTGCGCTCCCACAAACTGGTCTACTCGGCGCACTTCTACGGCTACACCGGCCCGAACCACAGCGGCGCGACCGGCATCGGCGAGACCAGCGACCCCCGATACCAGGACCTCACCCGTGACCAGCTCGTCCAGACCGTCCGGCGGCAGGCGACGTACGTGGCGCTCGACGCCGACCGGCACTTCACCGCACCGGTCTGGATCAGCGAGTTCGGCGTGGGTGGCCGGGACAACACCAACCAGCGTTCCCGCGACTGGTTCCACCACTTCGTCGACTACCTGATCGCCACCGACGCCGACTTCGCGTACTGGCCCCTGGTCGGCTGGCACGACAACCGGCGCGGCAACGGCTGGGCGCTGCTGCACTGGGAGGCCGCCGGCCACCGGATGGGCCTGTACGACGGCGACGACTGGCGGGCCGACGCGTGGCGTCGCCTGGTCACCGGTGGCCGCACCGGTCCGGTCGCCCCAGTGCGGGATTGGTCGATGCTGACCCTCGACCACGCCGACCTGAACCAGTCGGTGCGGATGCGCGCCGTACCGGACTGGGACTCCGGCGCCCGCAAGGCGGTCTGTCCCGACGACCAGCGGCTGATCGGCCTGAGCCGTACCGGAAACCGGGGCCTGTGCACCGACGCCCCGGACACCGGGGGCCACGTCGTGGTCCGCGACGAGTCGTACGTGGACGTCGACTGGGCCTCCGGCTTCACCAAGCTGCAATGCCCGCCGCACAAGACCGTCGTCGGGTACGCCGTCCGTGGCGCCAACCTGTCCTCGGTGCTCTGCCGCGACGCGGGCACCACCGTCGCCGGCACCCGCCGAACGGTCTGGTTCGACCGTGGCGACAACCGGCCGGCCGGCAACCCGGGCGGCGACTTCGCCAACGGCCACCACAAGGGGCAGTGCGCCGTAGGTGAACACCTCGTCGGAGTCGCCTACCGCGCCTGGATCTGGTCACCCGGCAAGGAACCCGACGCCCTGCTGTGCCGTAGCTGACCGGAGGTTCGCGGCTCAGCTCACCCCGAGGACGACGGCCAGCGAGACCACCGTCGCGGGCGCGCCGGGGTGGCGGATCGTGTCGGCGAGTACGTCCCGAGCTGCGGGCCGGTGGCGTACCTCAGCCGACGCGGTGCGATCTGCGTCGAGCAGCACCGGTGTCGCTCCCGGCGAGAAGCTGCCGTCCACGCGTCAACTTGCCGAGCAACACGACGTGCACATCTCCACGATCAGCCGTGTCATGTCGCTGCTCAAGGACAGAGAGCTGGTGGAGGGGCATCCCGGGAAGGGCGTGTATGTCGCCGAGTCGGATCGCAAATCCGAGTAGCGATCCCCACTGCGCTCCGTCCACGCCGGCACAGCGCTAGGTGGGTAGATTTGTTGTCGCTCCAGCAGCAACAAATCTACCCACCCTCACCGGCTCGCCTCGCGCCGCGCGCCGACTCCCTCGCCCTGAGCCGGCGAGATGTTAGGAAGGGTCCCCTGCTATGCACCAGGCGATAGCAGGGGACCCTTCCTTGCACGCACCAATGCGCGCCCGAGGCGCCAGCGCGCATCAGCGGCGGTCTAGTTCCGACTGGAGGCGTTGCAGGAGCGTCTTGCGGGCCTTGCCGCCGCGTTCGCGTCGCAGCGCCGCCCGGAGCTGGTTCTTGTCCAGGCCGGGTACGAGTCGACTGGCCTCGGGAACCGTCAGCTCGGTGAGCCGCTCGGCCGAGGTGGCGGCCCGGCCGCGTGGGGAGGTCGTCTCCTTGCGGGCGCGTTTGGCCGGGCCGGTGTTGGCGACGAACTGCCGACCGGTACGCGACGCCCGTCGCTTCTTGGTGTCGGTGTCGCGCTTCTGCTCGTCCGAGAGCTTCTCCCACGCCTTCTTCGGCAGGTAGCGGGCCGTTTCGTCACCTTTGCGAGCCCGGGTGGAGCCGGTGCTGGTCTGCCACTTCTCCGCACCCCAGCGCTCCAACGACCGCTGCCGTGAGTCCTTCGGCCCCAGGAAGCCGCCGCCGCGCCGCTCGTACTCCTTGGTGAGCAGTTGCGACTTGCGGGCCGACCACTGACCGGGTCGGCCGCCCCGGTCGGAGGCCATGATCTCGGCCTTGATCTGCTCCCGGAGTTCCGGTTTCGTGTACCGCGCCATGCCGGGTCGTTACCCGAACCCGGCCCTGGTGAACGTGGCCGTCGGGGTCCGGTCCCGGCGGCGGCGGGGCCACTCGCCGGCCTCTGCCATGCTTGGCAGGGTGACGACCGGCCATCCCCGCACCCATCGTCGTACCCGCCGCCCCTGGCGACTCCTGCTCGCGCTCGGTGCCGTCGCGGCCCTGGGCGCGGTCGCCTACGTGGTGGTGCCGCAACTGCTGCCGCCGGGGCCGCGTCCGCTGTTCCAGATGCCCGTGGGCTGCGGCGAGACGTGGCAGGTGGGCACCTACCCCGGCCACGGCGAGTACGACGTCGACTTCTTCCCCCTCCAGGGTGAGCAGTGGGGGCAGCCGGTGCTCGCCTCGTACGCGGGCACCGTCACGGTGTCCGGCATCAACGGGTCGCTGGGTGGGCGTACCCCGGAGAACCCGGAGGGTCCTCGGGGCCGGGGCGGCGGCTACTGGGTCAAGATCGACCACGGCGGGCGGTGGGAGACGCAGTACCTGCACCTGCTCGAACCACCGTTGGTCGAGGAGGGGCAGCGGGTCGCCCAGGGCGAGCAGATCGGGCGGATCGGCAGCACCGGCAACTCGGGCGCCCCGCACCTGCACTACGAGCAGCGGGTGGGCTGGCAGAAGGTGGAGACCTGGTTCGACGGCGTGCCGTCCGGCATCACCAGCGACGACGCCGAGTACACGATGAAGCTGACCAGCAACAACTGCCCCGACGGGCAGCCCTGACGGAGCTGCGAGGGCGGCCGTGTCGGACCCCTCTGCTGAGATACCGGCATGGGTGTTCTGTACGACTACTTCCGCGCGGCCGACGACGCCGCTGCGGTCACGCTGATGGTGGAGATCGACGGTGGGCCGGTCGTCGTGGCCGACGGGCGGCCCGGCGTCGACGCGATCGACTGCAAGGGCATCGACCCGTCGGTGACGCTGGCGGAGTTGGTGGCTCTCGTGCGCGGTGAGGCGGACGCCGACGACCTGGTGAAGGACCGGCTGGTGTGGAGCGGAGCCGAGGACGGCCCCTGGTTGACCGCGCTCGACGACGCGACCCGGGACACGCTGGCGTCGATCACTGCCGAGCAGACGCCCGAGCTGTCCGCGCAATGGGGACGCAGCGAGGAACTCGCCTGGGACGGGCCGCTCCCCGACGACCAGATGCAGCCGGTGATCGAGGAGGTCAGCGCGCTCGCCCGAAGGGCCCGGGACGCCGACGAACACCTCTACTGCTGGTCCTGCCTCTGATCCCGCCGCCGTTCGCGTCCTGCCGTCACGGCCGTTTGCGGTTAGCGTGAGGTTCAAGGACATCTTTCAGTAGCCGGGAAAGAATCCAGGGGAGGACCATGTCCAGCACCAGATTCCGGTTGGCCGGCGCCACCTTCACCCTGATGCTCGTCGCGGTCGCGGGCTGCACCACGGGCGAGGGAGTCGACGTCGACGGGGCCGACGGGGCGAGCGCGGGCGGTGTCCTCAACGCCGCCATCGGCGGTGAGCCCGACCAGCTCGACCCGCACAAGACCTCCGCCTACTACAGCTTCCAGGTCCTGGAGAACGTCTACGACACCCTGGTCGAGCCGGACGCGAACCTGGAGATGCAGCCCGCGCTGGCCACCGAGTGGACCACCAGCGACGACCAGCTCACGTGGACGTTCACCCTCCGCGAGGGCGTCAAGTTCTCCGACGGGTCACCGCTGACCGCCGAGGACGTCGTCTACTCGTACACCCGGATCATCGACGAGAAGCTGAACACCGCGTACAAGTTCTCCACCGTCAAGTCGGTGACCGCGCCCGACCCCACCACGGTGGTCGTCGCGCTGACCGCGCCCACCCCGAACCTGCTCGCCAACCTGGGCGGCTTCAAGGGCGTGGCGATCGTGCAGAAGGCCAACATCGAGTCCGGTGAGGTGACCACCAAACCGGTCGGCAGCGGCCCGTTCGCGATCGGTTCCTACCGCAGCGGCGACAGCATCCGGCTGGTCCGCAACGAGAACTACTGGGGCGAGAAGCCCAAGGTGGACGGGGTCACCTTCACCTTCGTCAGCGATCCCACCGTGGCCCTGCAGAACCTGCGCGGCGGCGAGGTCCACTGGACCGACAACCTGCCCCCGCAGCAGGTGCCCGCGCTGCTCGACGCCGACGACCTGACGGTGCGTTCGGTGCCGTCCACCGACTACTGGTACCTCGCCCTCAACCAGGCCCGTAAGCCGTACGACAACGTCGCCGTGCGCCGGGCGATCGCGTTCGCCCTGGACCGGGAGGCGATCACCAAGGCCGCCAAGTTCGGGCTGGCCACCGTCAATCAGACCGCCATCCCGCAGAACAGCGCCTACCACTACGAGTACGCGCCGTACACGCACGATGTGAACCAGGCCCGGCAACTGCTGGACCAGGCCGGTGTCAGCGGGCTGACCCTGGACCTGATGGTCACCACCGAGTATCCGGAGACCGTCACCGCCGCCCAGGTGATCGCCTCGCAGTTGGCGGAGATCGGCGTCACCGTCAAGATCCGTACGCTGGACTTCGCGCAGTGGCTCGACGAGCAGGGCAACGGCAACTTCGACGCGTTCATGCTCGGCTGGCTGGGCAACATCGACCCGGACGAGTTCTACTACGCCCAGCACCACAGTGGCGGCACCTTCAACTTCCACAAGTACGCCAACCCCACCGTGGACCGGCTGCTCGACCAGGCCCGCACCGAGACCGACCAGGGCGTCCGCAAGCAGCGGTACGAGCAGGTGGCCAAGCAGATCGTCGACGACGCCAGCTACATCTACCTCTACAACCCGGACGTGGCGCAGGGCTGGTCCAGCGGTCTGACCGGCTACGAGGTACGCACCGACCGGGCGATCCGGTTCCGCGACGCGGCGTTGGCGAAGTGACCGGGGCGGGGACCGCAGGTGGCCCGCTTCGTGATCCGCCGGCTGGTGCAGTCCGGTGTCGTGCTGATCGGCGTGACACTCGTGGTGTTCCTGCTGATCCAACTGGTGCCGGGTGACCCGGTACGCGTCGCCCTCGGCACCCGGTTCGACCAGGAGACGTACGAGGCGCTGCGGGCCCGGTCCGGGCTGGATAAGCCGCTGGTCCCGCAGTACTTCGACTACCTCTTCCGGGCGCTGACCGGCGATCTGGGCGTCAGCTTCCGCAGCGGTCGGCCGGTCACCGCGATCCTGCTGGAACGGCTGCCGGCGACACTGTCGCTGGCGCTCACCGCGGTGCTGTTCGCGGTGCTCGTGGCGTTCCCGCTCGGGATCGTCTCGGCCATCCGCAGCGGTTCGCTGGTCGACCACGCGGTACGCGTGTTCAGCCAGTTCGGGGTCTCGGTGCCCGACTTCTGGATGGGCATCATGGGCATCCTGCTCTTCGCCGGGGTGCTCGGATGGCTCCCGCCGTCGGGGTACGTCGCGCTGACCGAGGACCCGGTCCGGTGGGCCTCTCACGTGGCGCTGCCGGCCGCCACGATCGGCCTGGTCACCGCCTCGATCCTGACCCGCTTCATCCGTTCCTCGATGCTGGAGGTGCTCTCCGAGGACTACGTCCGCACCGCCGAGGCGAAGGGGCTACGCGCGCGGGTGGTGGTGCTGCGGCACGTCCTGCGCAACGCGCTCATCCCGGTGGTGACCGTGGTGGCGGTGCAACTGGCCAGCCTGCTCGGCGGTGTGATCGTGATCGAGGTGCTGTTCGCCTGGCCCGGCATCGGCCGGCTCACCTTCGACGCGGTCCGGGCCCGGGACTACCCGGTGCTGCAAGGCGCGGTGCTGCTGGTCGCGGCCCTGTTCCTGCTGGTCAACCTGCTGGTGGACGTCCTCTACGCCCGCCTCGACCCGAGGATCAGGGTCCGATGAGCGGCCGGCTCGGACGACTCGTCCCGCCCTGGGCCGGCGTCCGCCCGCGAGGCGGCGGCGACGGGCAGGTACGCCGCGCGCTGTCGGCGCTGTGGCGCGACCCGCTGGCCCTGAGCGGCAGCGCGGTGCTCGTACTGCTGGTCGTGGTGGGGGTGGCCGGTCCCTGGCTGGCGCCGTCGGGCGTCAACGAGGTGGACACCGACCGGATGCTCCAGCCGCCGAGCTGGTCGCACCCGTTCGGCACCGACGAGCTTGGCCGCGACGTGCTCAGCCGGGTCATGATCGCGGCCCGGGTCTCGCTCCAGGTCGGGTTGGTCAGCGTCGGCATCGCCCTGGCCGTCGGGGTGACCCTCGGGCTGCTCGCCGGTTACTACGGCGGCTGGCTGGACAACATCCTGATGCGCTGCATGGACGTGCTGTTCGCGTTCCCGGTGCTGCTGCTCGCGGTGGCGATCGTGGCCGTGCTCGGCCCCGGGCTGCTCACCGCGATGATCGCGATCGGGGTGGTCTACACGCCGATCTTCGCCCGGGTCACCCGAGCCGGGGTGCTCTCGGTGCGCGAGCAGGTCTTCGTCCGGGCGGCGGTCTCCATCGGCGCGTCGGACCTGCGCATCATGGGTCAGCACGTGCTGCCGAACATCGCGGCGCCGCTGATCGTGCAGACCTCGCTGTCGCTAGCCTTCGCGATCCTCTCCGAAGCGGCGCTCTCCTTCCTCGGTCTCGGCGTGCAACCGCCGGAACCGGCCTGGGGCCGGATGCTCGACGACGGCCGGGAGTTCGTCACCGACGCGTGGTGGCTGGGCGTCTTCCCGGGGGCCGCCATCTTCCTCACCGTCCTGGCGTTCAACCTGGTCGGCGACGCGCTACGGGACGTGCTCGACCCCCGCCAGCTCACCGTCGCCGAGGCCCGAAGGAGCACGTCATGAGCGAGCGTCAGCGAGTGAATCATCAGGTTCAGCGCGGTGGTGCCTCATGGCGGCGCGGAGCGCAGCGGAGTGCCGGCATGAGCGAGCGGAGTGAGCGAATCATCAGGTTCAGCGCGGTGGTGCCTCATGGCGGCGCGGAGCGCAGCGGAGTGCCGGCATGAGCGAGCGGAATGCCGGCGTGGGCGACCGGGGCGAGGTGCTGCGGATCGAGGACCTCGCCGTGACCATCGGGACCCGGCGGGGGCCGGCGCGGGCGGTCGTCGGGGTGGACTGGTCGGTCCGGGCGGGGGAGACGCTGGCCCTGGTCGGCGAGTCGGGCTCCGGCAAGAGCATGAGCGTGTTGGCCGCGACCGGGCTCGCGCCGCGCTCGGCCCGGGTGACCGGGCGGGTGCACCTGCTCGGCACGGAACTCACCGGGTTGCGGGAGGCGGAGCGCCGACGGATGCGTGGGCGGCACGTGGGTTTCGTGTTCCAGGATCCGATGACCTCGCTCAACCCGGTGTTGACGGTGGGTCGGCAGGTCGCCGAGGCGAGCGAGGAGCATCTCGGCCTGAGTCGGCGGGCGGCCCGTACGCGCGCCGTCGACCTGCTCGACCTGGTCGGCATCCCGTCGGCGCAGCGGCGGGTGGACGCGTACCCGCACCAGTTCTCCGGCGGGATGCGGCAGCGGGTGGTGATCGCGATGGCGTTGGCCTGCGAGCCGGACCTGCTGATCGCCGACGAGCCGACCACCGCGTTGGACGTCACCACGCAGGCGCAGATCGTCGAGCTGGTGGCGGACCTGCGGCGGCGACTCGGGACGGCGGTCGTCTGGATCACCCATGACCTGGGCGTGGTCGCCGGCATCGCGGACCGGGTGGCGGTCATGTACGCCGGTCGCATCGTCGAGCAGGGGCCGGTCGACGCGGTCTTCGGCCGGCCGGCGCACCCGTACACCAGCGCGCTGCTGGCGGCGCGGCCGGACCCGGCGGCGGGCGGCGGCGAGTTGGTCACCATCCGGGGTGCCCCGCCGAGTCCGTTGGACCTGCCGCCCGGGTGTGCCTTCTGGCCCCGCTGCCCGGTGCGGGGTGACGCCCGCTGTGAGCACGAGTCGCCGCCGCTGGTGCCGGTGTCGGCCGGGCACGAGGTCCGCACGTTCTATCCGCAGCGGCCCGGCGGGGAGGCCCGATGACGGCCGAGCGGACCGAGCCGCACCTGACCGGCCACCGGCCCGGCGAGCCGGCCGACGTGGTCGCCGCACTCGACGACCTGACGGTGTGGTTCCCGACCCCGGCGGGTGTGGTCCGCGCGGTGGACGGGGTGTCGCTGCGGGTACGCCGGGGTGAGACGTTGGGTCTGGTGGGCGAGTCGGGCAGCGGCAAGTCGACCACCGGGTTGGCGTTGTTGCGGCTGGTCGACCCGACCTCGGGCACGGTGCGGGTGGCCGGGCAGGACGTGACGCACTGGTCGCGGCGGCGGTTGCGGGCGCTGCGCCGCCGGGTGGCCATGGTCTTCCAGGATCCGCAGGCGTCGCTCGACCCTCGCCGGACGGTGGGCGCGAGCATCGCCGAACCGCTGGTGGTGCACCGGCTCACCGATCGTGGTGCGGCCCGGCGGCAGCGGGTCGGGGAGCTGCTCGACATGGTCGGGTTGCGCCGGGACGTCGCCGACCGGCATCCGCACGAGCTCTCCGGCGGTCAGCGGCAGCGGGTCGGCATCGCCCGCGCGCTGGCCGGCGAGCCCGACCTGATCGTGTTGGACGAGCCGATCGCGTCGCTGGACCTCAGCGTGCAGGCCCAGATCATGAACCTGCTGCGGGGACTGCAACGGGACCTGGGGCTGACCTACCTGTTCATCGCGCACGACCTGGCCGCCGTGGAGCACATGAGCGATCGGATGGCGGTGATGTATCTGGGGCGGATCGTGGAGTCCGGCACGCCGGCCCGGATCTGGCAGCAGCCGGCGCATCCGTACACTGCGGCGCTGCTGTCGGCGATCCCGGTGGCGGATCCGCAGGTCGAGCGGGCCCGTCGGCGGGTCATCCTCGGCGGCGACATCCCCAGCCCGGTGGACCCGCCGGAGGGCTGCCGCTTCCGGACCCGGTGCCCGCAGGCCCGGCCGGAGTGTGCCGGGACCGATCCGCCGCTGGTCGAGGTTGCCTCGGGGCACCGGGCCGCCTGCCTGTTCGCCGGGGAGGCGGTACGGGCGATGCGCGGCGAGTAGTCCACCCGGCCCGACACCTTGACGGGCCGCGCCTAACTGTCCACCATTCCTATATGTTTGATGGATTATGTAGGGCACGGGTGGGGTGACGTGTACGTCTCAGCGCGATCGGACTACGCCGTACGGGCGATGCTGGCGGTGGCGCAGCGCCACCCGGCGGTGGTGAAGGCGGCGGTGCTGGCCGCGAGCCAGGACATCCCGTACTCGTTCCTCCAGGGCATCCTGCTGGACCTGCGCCGGGCCGGCCTGCTGCACAGTCTGCGCGGCGCGGACGGCGGCTACGCGTTGACCCGCGCGCCGGACGGGATCACCGTGGGCGACGTGCTGCGCGCCACCGGCGGGGCGTTGACGACGGTTCGTGGCGCGCCCGCCGACGTGGCCACCTATCACGGCGTGGCCGCCGGGCTGGGGGAGGTGTGGCTGTCGGTGCACCGGGCGATCGAGGACGTGGTCGACCACGCCACTCTGGCCGATCTGCTCGCGCCCGCAGATGGGCGGGGACGGGACGTCGTTGATCGGCCGCCCCGGGTGGCGTGACGGATCGGCGCGTCGAGCCGGTCGGGCAGCCCCGTTCGGTAAGGCTTGAAAACCTGTCGAGTTAGTGGGATATTCGGTGCGCGGTCGGCGCGGACGATCAGACCTGCCGCGTCCGATGTGGAGTCGGGCGCGACGGGGAGATCGGCGTCGTGCCGGCCGGGCATCGGCGCCCGGTTCGTGGCCGCGTCCACCACTGCATTCGGTACACGGCAGCCCAAAACGGGCATATTCCCTATCTAATTGGTCGGATTTATATAGTGCGGTCACGCACTGGAGGAGGACGGGTTCCGATGAGGCACCGGATCAGAGCGGCCATCGCTCTCGCCATGGTCACCGGCGTGGCGCTGTCGGGCTGCGGCGGCGGTGACGCGGCCGGCGGCAGCTCCGCCACGTTGAGCATCGTCGGCTTCGCGGTACCCGAGGCGGCCAACAAGGCCATCGCCGCCGAGTGGAACAAGACCGAGGCGGGCGAGGGGGTCCGGTTCCGGACCTCGTACGGCGCCTCCGGCGACCAGAGCCGCGCCGTGGTGGCCGGCCTGAAGACCGACTACGTGCACTTCTCGGTGAGCAGCGACGTGACCCGCCTGGTCGACGCCGGACTGGTCGAGGCGACCTGGGACGACGGCCCGACCAAGGGCATCGTCTCATCGTCGGTGGTGGTGCTCGCGGTCCGCGAGGGCAACCCGAAGAACATCCAGGGCTGGGACGACCTGATCAAGCCCGGTATCGGCATCGTCACCCCGAACCCGGCGTCCTCGGGTGCCGCCCGGTGGAACGCCCTGGCCGCCTGGGGGCACATCGCCGCCAACGGTGGCACCGATGCCCAGGCGCAGGAGTACGTGACCAAGCTCTTCGGCAACGTCGTGTCACTGCCGAACAGCGGACGGGACGCCACCACCACGTTCCTCGGCGGCACCGGTGACGTGCTGCTCGCGTACGAGAACGAGACGATCCTCGCCCGGCAGAACGGCGAGAAGCTGGACTGGGTCCTGCCGGAGACCACCATGCTGATCGAGAACCCGGGTGCGATCCTCAAGGACGCCGACCCGAAGGCGAAGGATTGGCTGGACTTCGTGCTCGGCCCGCAGGGGCAGCGGCAGTTCGCGCTGACCGGCTTCCGGCCGATCATCGACGGCGTCGACACCAGCGGCGTCGAGGGCGCCATCGACCCGAACAACCCGTTCCCGGCCCCGCAGAAGCTGCTGACCGTGGAGAAGGACTTCGAGAGCTGGTCGGCGCTGTCAGAGAAGTTCTTCGACGAGAGTGACGGCATCGTGACCAAGATCATCGCGGCCTCCGGGAAGGCCAAGTGACCTCGGCGACCCTGGTTCCGGACCGGCCGGCGGGCAACCGCCGGTCGGCCCGGGCCGGCCTCCCGCTCACCTGGGTCTCCGGTCTCGGGCTCGGCGTGGCGATGGTGTGGTTCAGCCTGCTGGTCCTCATCCCGCTCGCCGCCGTCGTGGTCACCGCCAGCGAGGGTGGCTGGGGCGGGTTCTGGCGGACGGTGACCAACGAGCAGACCGCCGCCACCCTCCGGTTGACCATCGGTACCGCGCTGCTGGTCACGCTGGTCAACGTCGTGATGGGCACGCTGATCGCCTGGGTGCTGGTGCGGGACCGGTTCGTCGGCAAGCGGGCGCTGGAGATCCTCATCGACGTCCCGTTCGCCCTGCCGACGATCGTCGCGGGCCTGGTGCTGCTGTCGCTGTACGGGCCGGACAGCCCGCTCGGCGTCAACATCGCCAACACCCGGATCGCGGTCTTCCTCGCCTTCCTCTTCGTCACGCTGCCGTTCATCGTGCGCACCGTGCAACCGGTGCTCTCCGAACTGGACCCGGACGCGGAGGAGGCGGCGGCGTCGCTGGGCGCGAGCCGGTTCACCACCTTCCGGCGGATCATCCTGCCCAGTCTCACGCCGGCCATCGCGGCGGGCGCCACCCTGTCGTTCGCCCGCGCGGTCGGCGAGTACGGCTCGCTGGTCCTGCTCTCCGGCAACCTGCCGATGCGTACCGAGGTGGCCTCGGTCCGCATCCTCAGCAGCATCGAGAACGACAACCCCGACAGCGCGGCAGCGGTCGCGGTGGTGCTGCTGGCCGTCTCGTTGGCCGTCATCGTCGTGCTCGACGTCATTCAGCGGAGGGTGATGCGCCGTGGCTGAGCGTTCCACCGTCGCGCGGACCCAGGTCGGCCGCCGTCCCGGCCGGTACGTCCTGCGGTTCGTCGTGACGACGTACCTCTTCTTCCTGGTGGCCTGGCCGTTGTACCTGGTCGGACGCAACGCGTTCGCGGACGGCTTCGTCAATCTCAACGACATCCTGACCGACCCCGACGTGACCCACGCGCTGCAACTGACCGTGCTCGTCGCGGTCGTCGCGGTGGTCATCAACACCGTCTTCGGCGTCGGCATCTCGCTGCTGCTGGTCCGCTACGACTTCCCCGGCAAGCGGACGCTGAACGCCCTGCTCGACATGCCGTTGTCGGTGTCGCCGATCGTCGTCGGCCTCGCGCTGATCCTGGTCTACGGCGGCCGGGAGGGCTGGTTCGGCCCGACGCTCGAAGCGGCCGGATTCCAGATCATCTTCGCGGTGCCGGGCATGGTGATGGCCACCGTGTTCGTGGCGCTCCCGCTGGTCATCCGGGAGGTCGTCCCGGTCCTCCAGGAGGTCGGCGACGAGCAGGAACAGGCCGCCCGCAGTCTCGGCGCGAACGCCGTGCAGACGTTCCGCCGGATCACGCTGCCGTCGATCAAGTGGGGCGTGATCTATGGCGTCGTGCTCAGCCTGGCCCGCTCGCTCGGCGAGTTCGGCGCTGTCAAGATCGTCTCCGGCAACGTGCTCGGCGCGACCCGGACGGCCACCCTCGTGGTCGAGGAGAAGTACCTGAACTTCGACAAGGGCGGCTCGTACGCCACCGCCTTCCTCCTCGCCCTCGTCGCCGTGGCCTGCATCATCGTCGTATCCGTCCTCAGGCCGAAGGAAGACCGTTGAGCATCGAGATTTCCCAGGTCGGCAAGCGTTTCGGAGACTTCGTCGCGCTCGACGACGTGTCGGTCAGCATCCCCGCCGGTCGGCTCACGGCGCTGCTCGGTCCCTCCGGCGGCGGAAAGTCCACGCTGCTGCGGATCGTCGCGGGACTGGAACGCGCCGACACCGGGCGGGTCGAGATCGACGGTGTGGACGCCACCCACCTGCCGCCGCAGAAGCGCAACGTCGGGTTCGTGTTCCAGCACTACGCGGCGTTCAAGCACCTGACCGTCCGGCGCAACGTGGCCTTCGGGCTGGAGATCCGCAAGCGCTCCAAGGACGAGATCACCCGCCGGGTCGACGAGCTGTTGTCCCTCGTCCACCTGGGACAGTTCGCCGAGCGGTTGCCGTCGCAGCTCTCCGGCGGCCAGCGCCAGCGGATGGCACTGGCCCGCGCGCTGGCCGTCGAGCCCACGGTGCTGCTGCTCGACGAGCCGTTCGGCGCGCTGGACGCCAAGGTCCGCAAGGAACTGCGCGACTGGCTGCGCCGGCTGCACGACGAGGTGCACGTCACCACCGTCTTCGTCACCCACGACCAGGAGGAGGCCCTGGAGGTCGCCGACGAGATCGTGGTGATCAACGAGGGCCGGGTGGAGCAGATCGGCTCGCCCGACGACCTGTACGACCGCCCGGCCAACGAGTTCGTGATGCGCTTCCTCGGCCCGGTCACCCAGCTCGGCGACGAGTTGGTGCGCCCGCACGACCTCCAGCTCTCCGCCGACGGCGCGGACAGCGCCGGCGTGGTCGGCCGGGTCACCCGGGTCACCCGGATCGGCTTCGAGATCCGGGTCGAGGTCACCACCTCCGGCGGCCAGCCGGTGATCGTGACCCTCACCCGCAACGAGTTCCACGCGCTCGGGATCCAGGTCGACTCGCCGGTGCGGATCCGCATCACCCCGGGCAGCCCCACCACCACGGTCACCGCGCCCGCCCAGCGCGCGGAGGAACCGACCCTCGCGCCGTCGCACTAGCGCGAACGCCTCGCCGACCCCGACGCGCACTGCGCAAGATCATGCCCGACGGGCACCGCGCAGTCCCGTGCCCGACGGGCACCGCGCAGTCCCGTGCCCGACGGGCACCGCGCAGTCCCGTGCCCGACGGGCACCGCGCAGTCCCGTGCCCGACGAGCACCGTGCAAGATCGTGCTCGATCCTGGATCGAGTGGCGTCCTCGCGACCATGAGGCCACTCGATCCGGGATCGAGTGCTGTCCGGGCCGGCGGTGAGATCGCGTCGGAACGGCAGCGTGGTGCGGTGGTGCGGCGGAATTGACGCTGGGTGCCGCCGGGGGTGAGACTAACCCTATTCAACCGATAGGATTCGCGGTCTTCGGTGGGAAGGTGGTCGGCGGGATGACGCGTGTGATCCGGACGGACGAGGAGGCCGTCGAGGTCGCCCGGAAACTGGCGGCCGTCCTCGCCGACGAGGCCGGCGTCCGAGACCGGGAGCGTCGACTGCCCGAGTCCGAGGTGGCCGAGCTGTCCGCCTCCGGTCTGCTGGGCATCACGGTGCCCGCCGAGTTCGGGGGTGCCGAGGTCTCGGTCGCCACGCTGACCGAGGTGTTCCGGACGCTGGCGGCGGCCGATGCGAGCCTCGCCCAGATCCCGCACAGCCACGTCGTCTTCCTCCAGGCGCTGCGCCTGCAGGGCACCGAGGAGCAGCAACGGCGCTACTTCACCGCCGCGCTGGCCGGGCAGCGGTTCGCCAACGCCCAGTCCGAGCGCGGCGGACGGACCGTCGCCGACGACGCCACCACGCTGCGCCGCCGGACCGACGGCGGATACGTGCTGGACGGGGAGAAGTTCTACTGCACCGGTGCGCTGTTCGCCGACTGGCTGGTGGTCCGCGCCGTACTGGCCGACCCGACCGAGCCCGGCGGTCCCGCTGCGTCCGGCGCTCCCGCTGCCCCCGACGACGCGGGCGCGAACGGCGGCCCGGCGGCGAGCGGCGGCCCACCCGCGAAGGTGCTGGCCTACCTGCCCCGGGACACCCCGGGGGTGACGGTGCGCGACGACTGGGACGGGATGGGGCAGCGCACCACGGCCAGTGGAACGGTGCTGCTGGAGCAGGTGGCGGTGGACGAGACGCAGGTGGTGCCGTACACGCCGATCTTCGGTGCGGCGACCACCTACGGTGCGCGGGCCCAGGTGCTGCACGCCGCGCTGGACACCGGGATCGCCCGGGGCGCGCTGGACGCCGCAGTGGCGCAGGTGGCCCGGGCCCGGCCGTGGTTCGAGTCCGGTGTCGAGCGGGCCGCCGACGAGCCGCTGCTCATCCAGCAGGCCGGGGAACTGGAGATCCTGGTACGCGGCGCGGAGGCGCTGCTGCGCGAGGCGGCGACCGCGATCGACGCGGCCGAGGTGGACCTGACCGACGACAGAGCGGCTCGCGCCTCGGTGGCGACGGCGGTGGCGAAGGTGGCCGGCGCCCGCGCCTCGGTGGAGGTCTCCTCGGCGCTGTTCGACCTCGGCGGCACCCGCTCCGCCGCCGACGCGTTGAACCTGTCCCGGTACTGGCGTGACGCGCGTACCCACACGCTGCACGATCCCACTCGGTGGAAGGTCCAGCACATCGGTCGCTGGCTGCTCGACGGCACCCCGCCGCCGCGTCACGGTCAGCTCTGACCGGCCCGACGCGTCGTTGCCAGGCCGACGGGTCACCCGGTCACGTCCAGGCCGCGAGGACGCGTCGTTCCAGCAGCCCGAGCAGGGTGTCGGCGAGCTTACCCAACACCGCCAGCAGCACGATCGCGAGCAGGATCACGTCGGTGCGGCCGGTGTTCTGGCTGTCGATGAGCAGGAAACCCAACCCCATCGACGAGGCGATCAACTCGGCCGCGACCAGGAAGAGCCAGGACTGCGCCATGGCCAGGCGCAGCCCGGCCAGCACCGGCGGCGTGGCGGCGGGCAGCAGCACCGTGCCGAGCAGCCGTACGCCGGAACGCCCGTATGCCCGACCCAACTCGACCAGGTGCGGGTCGACGTGCCGGAGCGCGGCGGCCACGGTGGTGAAGACCGGGAAGAACGCCCCGATCGCGACCAGGGTGATCTTCGGTGTCTCACCGATGCCGAACCAGAGCAGCAGCAGCGGCACCCAGGCCAGCGACGGGATGGCACGGACCGCCTGGATGGTCGGGCCGACCAGCGAGCGGACCGCCCGGGAGAGCCCCACCAGGGCGCCCAGCACCAGTCCGGCGACGGATCCGGCGGCGAACCCGAGCAGGACCCGCTGCACGCTGATCGCCAGGTGCTGCCACAGCTCACCCCGGGCGAGGAGTTCCCGCAGCGCCAGCAGCACGTCGTACGGGGGCGGCAGTTGCGCGCGCGAGTAACCGCCGGAGGTGGCCAGCAGGTGCCAGCCGACGAGCAGTGCCAGGGGAAGCAGCAGACCGGCGACGGCGTACCCCACCCGGGAGGTCCAGGCCCGACCGGTTCCGGCGGTGGCCGGGACCGGCGGTGCGGCCGGGCGGGCCGGTGGCGGCTGCACCGCCACCGGACTGCCCGCGCTCACGGCTGCGCCCGCGCCTGGGCGAAGCGGGGCTCGAAGATGCTGTCCAGCGCGGCACGGGCCTCGGTGTCGGTGCGGACGTTGCCGTCGGCGACCAGGATGGGCAGCACCCGTTCGAAGACCTGCCGTTGCGCCGGGCCCGGCACCGGGTCGACGTCGAACCGGGTGCGTTCGGCGAGCACCACCCGGGCCACGGCGGGGGAGACCTTCGACTCGCGGGCCAGCAGCTCCACCGCCTGGTCCGGGTTCGCGACGATCCACCGGCGGGCCCGCTCGTAGGCGTTCACCACCCGCTGCACCAGCTCGGGGTGACCGGAGACGAACTCCTCGCGGGCGTTGAGCACGCCGTAGGTGTTGAAGGCGACGTTGCGGTAGAGCAGGGTCGAGCCAGCGTCCACCTGGGTCTGGGCCATGTGCGGATCGAGGCCGGCCCAGGCGTCCACGTCCCCGCGCTCCAGTGCGGTCTTGCCGTCGGCGTGCTGAAGGTTGACCACGGTGACGTCGCCCGGCGCCAGCCCGGCCTCGTCGAGCGCCTGCAACAGGAAGAAGTACGGGTCGGTGCCCTTCGTCGCGGCGACCTTGCGTCCCTTGAGCTGTGCGACCGAGGTGAGCGGGGAGCCCTTGGCGACCACGACGGCGGCCCACTCCGGCTGGCTGAACACGCCGACGGTCTTGATCGGGGAACCGTTGGCCCGGGCCACCAGGGCGGCGACACCGGCGGTCGAGCCGATGTCGAGCGCGCCGGCCCGCAGGTTCTCGTTGGCCTTGTTGCTGCCGGCGGACTGCAACCAGCTCACCGACACCCCCTCGTCAGCCAACTCCTCCTCCAGCCAGCGCTGCTCGCGGAGCACCAGGCTCGCCGGGTTCCAGTACGCGTAGTCCAGACGCAATCCGGTGGTGCCGCCGGCTGCCGAGCCGCCGCTGTCCTCCCCGGCGACACAGCCGGTGAGCAGCAGGGCGGCGGCCAGCACGACGGCGACTGTCTTTCTCATGAGCTCCTGCTTCCTTCGGGGGAGACGCCGAGACGGTCGAGTAGTTCGGTGCGCAGGGTGGCCGAGGCCGGCGAGCCGAGGTCCCGGGGCCGCGCCCCCGGTACGGCGGTGACGTGCTGGATGGTGGAGCCCCGTCCGGCCGGACCGGCGGGGCCGAGGACGACGATCCGGTCGGCCAGCCGCAGCGCCTCGTCGACGTCGTGGGTGACCAGCAGCACCGTGCTGCCGGCGGCGCGCTGCACCTGGTCGACCAGGTCCTGCATGCGCAACCGGGTCAGCGCGTCCAGGGCGGCGAACGGCTCGTCCAGCAGCAGGACACCGGGTCGCCGGGCGAGCGCACGGGCGAGCGCGGTGCGCTGGGCCATCCCGCCGGAGACCTGCCGGGGGCGGTGCTCGGCGAAGGCGCCCAGCCCGACCACCTCCAACCAGGCCCGGACGTCGGCGCGGGCGGTCGTCCGGTCGTGGCCGGGCGCGAGACCGAAGGCCACGTTGCCGGCCAGGGTCCGCCACGGCAGCAGGCGGGGGTCCTGGAAGACCATCGCGGTACGCGCCGCCACGCCGCGTACCGGTCGACCGTCCACGGTGATCTCACCGGCGCTCGGTCGGTCCAGCCCGCCGACGAGGCGCAGCAACGTCGACTTGCCGCATCCGGAGGCGCCGAGCAGCGCGACCACCTCACCGGCCTCGATCCGCAGGGTGACGTCGTCCAGCACGTGGTGGGTGCCGCGACGACCGACGAAGGCGCGTCCGACCTGGCGTATCGAGACCGGCGCGGGTTCCGTGTGCAGCCCCGGCGCGAGTCGCGCGGCACTCGTCGGCATGCCACCTCCTTGCCTCGTCCGGTGGGTCGGCTCACAATACCCATATAACCAACCGGATGAGTAGGGTATATCTCGTGCGGCCGGAAGGGGCGATCCGGAGCGCGGGGCGGACACCGTCCACCGGGGCCTCCGCCCGGTCTCGGGGTGGCTCCCGACGGAGGGTCGACGTAGGGGGAGTGGCCTGTGAACGCGGTCCCTGGCAGGGTGACGGTGTGGACACCCCGCGCTACCGTCCTGGCGCCGATCGGGCAACGTCGCCCGGCGACCCGGCGCCTTCCGCGCACCCGGTCGCCCGAGGCGGTCGGGCCGACGCCGGCCGAATCCATTCTCGACGGAGGGAACCCGACATGACCCGGCCCCACCCGCTTTCGGCGGCGGCCTCGGACGCGCCCGAGGCCGCCGAGGCGCAGGTCGACGCCTTCACCCTCGAATGGCAGGAGTGGCACCGCCGCCACGAGGAGAACCTGGCCGACCCGCACGGCTTCCTCGCCGTGACCGGGCTGTACTGGCTCACCGACCGCCCCGAGCCCGTCGCCGACCTGCCCGGACGGTGGCACACCGGCGCGGACGGCGTGGTGGTCGACCTCGCCGACGGTGAGGCGCTCCTCATCGACGGCCGGCCGGTGACCGGCCGGCACGCGTTCGGCCCGATCCCGGAGCGCGGCGGCGTCACCGTCGGGCTCGACGGCGGCGTGCTGGAGATCGCCCGACGGGGCGGGTACGACATCCTGCGTCCACGCCGCCCCGACCATCCGCTGCGGACCGCCTTTCGGGGCACCCCGGCGTACCCGCCGTCGACCCGCTGGGTCCGGCCCGGACGGTTCGTCCCCTTCGACAGCCCCCGACCGACCACCGTCGGCGCCGCCGTCGAGGGACTCCAGCACGTGTACGACTCTCCCGGCACGATCGAGTTCGCCGTGGACGGTGTGCCGTTGCGCCTGACCGCCTTCAACGGCTGGTCGCCGGGAAGCCTGTCGGTGCTGTTCACCGACGAGACCTCCGGCGTGACCACGTACGCCGCCAACCGGGCCCTGACCGTCGACCCGCCCGACGAGCAGGGTCGCGTCACCGTGGACTTCAACCGCGCCACGAACCTGCCCTGCGCGTACACCGACTTCGCGACCTGCCCCCTGCCGCCGTCGGAGAACCGCCTGCCGATCGCCGTCGAGGCCGGCGAGAAGACCCCGTACGAGCGGCAGCAGGACGTGCCCCAGCCGCAGCGCACCATCCCCGGGAGGAACCCGTGACACCGCCCACCGACGACCAGCCACCCCTCGACGCCGAGGCCGACGAGATCCGGACCCTGCTGCGGCACCAGGCCAGCACGGTCACCGTGGTCACCGCGCCGGGGACACCGGCGGTCGGGTTCACCGCCACGTCCTTCACGTCGGTGTCGTTGTCGCCGCCGGTCGTGTCGTTCTGCCTCAACCTCGGCTCGTCCAGTTGGCCCACGCTCGCCGCCGCCCGGCACGTCGGTGTCCACCTGCTCGCCCACCACCAGCAGGACCTCGCTCGCACCTTTGCCACCAGCGGCATCGACCGGTTCGCCGAGCCGACGCGGTGGCGGGTCGGTCCCGAGGGCGTACCCCTCCTCGACGACACCCTCGCCTGGCTGCTGTGCCGGGTGATCGACCGGGTGACGGTCGGCAGCCACGCCATCGTGCTGGCCGAACCGGAGCTCGTGCACAGCCCGGCGGCCGGTTCGCCGCTGCTCTATCACCGGGGCCGCTACACCGGCCTGGTGCCCGGTGCCGACGGCTGGGTCGGGCCGGTCGCCGCCTGACCACCGACGCCGCACCCCGTGCCCGCACCGCCCGAGAGCGTCAGGGATTCTCTCCTTCGTAACGCCGGCATGGGATCCTTGGACCGCCCGGTGTGCCGGCGCCGGGCCGCGTGCGGGCATCGACGCCCGCCCACCGCGACGCCGCGGCAGCCGGCCCGGTCGAGCCGACGAGGTGAGTTCATGGCCGTCGTCCTGGACACCGCGCAGCTACCGGTCGTCGACCGGGTCGAGGCGGTGCACGCCACGATGGCGTACGCCTCCGCGCCGTGCCACGTGATCCACGAGGACCCGACCGGAGACGTGTACGCCCGGATGGCCGTCTGGGATCTCGGGGACGTCTCGGTCTTCACCACCGAGGCGTCCGGCATCCGGCTGCTGCGCACCGCCCGGCAGACCCGGCAGGACGTGACGCCGGTGGTGGCGCTCTCCGTGCAGGAGCGTGCCGACGGGCGACAGGAACAGGGAGGACACCGGGCGTTGGTCCCCCCGGGCGGGCTGATGGGGATGGACCTCTCCGCCCCGTACGACTTCTCCTGGTCCGGCGACGGTGCCGCCGGGTGCCTCCACATCCCCATCGACCGGCTCGCGTTGCCGGTGGACGTGATCCGGCGGGCCCTGGGCAACCTGCCGGCCAGTCCGCTCTATCCGCTGGTCACCCGGCACGTCGTCGACGTGGTGGGGCGAGCGGACCGGCTCGGCGCCGACCCGGCGGCACCGGTGCTGGGCGCGGCCAGTGTGGAGCTGGCCCGGGCCCTGCTCACCTCGGCGGCGTACGCGACCGCGCGGCACGCCCACGTCGACGGGGCCGGAACGCTGCTGACCCTCGTCCGGGCGTACGTCCGGCAGCACCTGGCCGACCCCGACCTGCGGCCGGCGACCATCGCCATGGCCCACAACGTCTCCCTGCGCCACCTGTACAAGGTCTGCGCCCAGGCCGACTTCAGCCTGGAACAGTGGATCATCGGGGAGCGGTTGAAGGGTGCCGGTGAGGAGCTGCTGCGGCCGCAGAGCCGTAACCTGACCATCGCGGTGGTGGCGCGCCGGTGGGGGTTCAGCGATCCGACCCACTTCGCCCGGCGTTTCCGCGCGGCCTACGGCCTCACCCCGGGGCAGTGGCGACGGATGCACGCCGACCTGCCGCGCTGAGACACCGCCTGCGGGCAGCCGTCCGGGTCAGGACTCCGCCGGGAACCGGCTCGCCAGTTCGTGCCGGTACGGCGGGTCGGCACCGGCTCGGGTGCAGGTCACGGCGGCCACCTCGACGCCGTACCGCAGTGCGGCCCGGACGTCGTCGTCGGACCACGCGGGCGCGGCGGCGGACAGGGCGGCGAGCAGTCCGGCGGTGAAGGCGTCACCGGCGCCGATCGTGTCGGCCACCGCGACAACCGGCGCCGGCTGCCGGAATCCGCTCGTTGCGGAGGCGGCGGCCGCGCCTCCGGCGCCGAGGGTGACCACGGCGAGCGTCACGCCGAGGTCGCGCCAGTGCCGCAGGACGTCCTCGGTCGACCGGCCCGGATAGAGCCAGGCGACGTCCTCCTCACTGGCCTTGAGCACGTGCGTGATCCGGGCCAGCTCGTCGACGCGGGCCCGGGCCGCGTCCGGGTTGCCGGTCAGGCCGGGCCGGATGTTCGGGTCGACGCTGACGAGCGCGCCCCGCTCGCGTGCGGCCCGCAGGGCGTCGGTCAACCGGTCGGCGCCCGGGTGCAGGAAGGCGGCCAGCGAGCCGGTGTGCACGATGCCCCGCCCGGTGAGCGCCGGGGCCAGTTCGTCGGTGCGCCACTGCCAGTCGGCGGTGCCGTCGACATAGAAGTCGTACGTGGCCACGCCGGTCCCGGTCAGCGTGGCGATCCCCAGGGTGGCCGGCTCGTCGGCGTCGACGGCGTGCCGCAGGTCGACGCCGTTGGTCTCGGCGTGCGCGCGTAGCCGTCGGCCGAAGCGGTTGGTGGAGAAGCGGGCGAGCAACACGGTCGGTACGCCCAGCCGGGCCAGCCCCACGGCCACGTTGAGCGGACTGCCGCCGGGGTGGGCGGCGTACCGGCCGTCCGGCTGCTGCACCAGGTCGACGACGGCCTCACCGATCACGGTCACCGCCGGTGCGGCGGACGACGCGGGTCCGGCGGGCGGCGGCTCCGCGTCGTCGGCGACCGTCACCTCAGGCACCGCCGGTGGCCGGCAACGGTTCGCGTGCCACCAGGCCGGCGTCGGGTTCGTAGCGCACCGGCACCGGGTCGCTGATCTCGCCGACGAACGTCCCGTCGCCGTGCTCGACGAAACCGAGCAGTGCCCAACCGTCCTCGGTCGACACCAGCCGGGGCGCGTACAGGTGCGGCTGCGCGATCGGTCGGGCGGCGGCGATGTCCCACGGTCCGCGTACGGTGGGCGCGGTGGCCAGCCAGAGCCGCTCCCGGGACTCACCGGGCGCGGTCGAGGGGTTGGTGCAGAACAGCAGCAACGGCTGTCCGTCCACCACGGCGACCTGCGGCACTTCGAGGTGACCGAATCCGGCCGGCGCGGACAGCGGCGGTTGCACCGTCCAGTTCAGCAGGTCGGGCGAGGTCGCGTGACCGACGACGCCGCGTTCGGCGGCCGGCCCCTGGTTACCACGCGCGGTGATCAGCATGTGCCAGCCGTCGCCGTCCGGGTCGGCGAAGACCCACGGGTCGCGCCACGCCTGCTCGTACCACGCGTCCAGGTCGAGCAACTCGTACCAGGTCGGGTCGGCCTCGATCAGCGGGGTGTCGCCGTGCCGGTGCCAGGTGA
This sequence comes from Micromonospora sp. NPDC049903, assembly GCF_044460945.1. NCBI lineage: Bacteria > Bacillati > Actinomycetota > Actinomycetes > Micromonosporales > Micromonosporaceae > Micromonospora > Micromonospora sp. NPDC049903. The sequence continues at coordinate 49,306 of NZ_JBITKL010000009.1, read as the reverse complement.
CCATGTCGTCGGAGACGGCCAGACCGATGCGCTGGACCAGGCCGTCCTCGGCGCGGCCGACGCCGGTGTAGAAGAGATACCACCGCCCGTCCGGCCCGCGTACGGTGCTGCCGGTCCAGGTGGCCAGGTCGTCCCAGCCCGGTGAGTCGGCGGGCACCAGCGCGTCCGGGAGCAGCCGCCACTCGCGCAGGTCGGTGGAGACGGCGTGGCCGATCGTGGCGCGGCGGTGGCGACGGTCCGGGTCGAGGAGGGCCCGGGAGGCGCGCAGGAAGAACGCGTGCCACCGGCCGTCGTCGTCCTTGGCGTACCAGCTGTCCCACACCCAGTGGTCGGGCAGACGAAGCATGGCGGGGAAGGTATCACTAAATCGGTTTAGCCCGCGACCTCGGGGTGGCGTCGCTCTCGGTGCGCGGCAGCGGCGTCCGCGCTGCCGGAGCCGCGACCGACCGGCGGCGGCGCAGTGGCATCGGGACCAGGGCCGGGCCGGAGTCGTCCTTGTCGAGCAGCAGCTCCACCGCCCGGCGGCCCATCTGCTCGTGGGGGATGGCAGCCGTGGACAGCCCCGGGCGCAGCCAGGAGGCGATCGGGTCGTCGTCGAAGGAGATCACCGAGATGTCGTCGGGGATCGTCAGGCCGGCCTCCCCGAGCGCCTGGTACGCGCCGAAGGCCAGCCGGTCGTTCATGCAGATGATCGCGCTCGGTCGGTCCGGGCGGCCGAGCAGGGTCTGCGTCGCGGTGTAGCCGTGCTCCGGCAGCCACTCGGTGCAGAAGCCCTCGGCGAACAGCGCGACACCGGCGGCGGCGAGAGTGCCCCGGATGCCGCGCAGTCGCGCCTCGGCGGCGAGCGAGATCTCCGGGTCGCGTTCCTTGGGTCGGTTGCGGCCGATCAGGGCGATCCGGTCCCGGTGCCCCCGGGCAAGCAGCGTCTCGGCGATCGTGGCACCGGCCAGCTCGTCGTCGGGCAGGACGCTGGGCAGCTCCTCCGAGCTGGTGGCGTTGAGCAGCACCACCGGGCCGTTCAGGATCGCCTTCGGCACGGTCAGTCGGCGGGTGGCCATCGCCGCATAGATCACGCCGTCCACCTGACGGTCGAGGATCGCCTCGATGGCGTACTGCTCGAACGCCGCGTCGCCCTGGGTCTCGGTGATCAGCAGGACGTGGTCGCGCTCGCGGGCGGCGTCCAGCGCGCCCCGGATCAGGCCACCGGCGAAGCGCGTGGTGGCGACGATGTCCGAGACGAAGGCGATGGTCGCCGTCTTGCGGGTACGCAGACTGCGAGCGGCCACGTTGGGGCGGTAGCCGAGTTCCTCCGCCGCCGCGAAGACGCGCTGGTGTGCCTCCGCGGAGAGCCGGGTGCCCTCGCGCCCGTTGAGCACCATCGAAGCTGCGGTCTTGGACAGCCCTGCCCGTCGGGCGACATCGGCCAGTGTTGCCCTGTTGCGGCCCATGAGTCCTCCGTTCGCGGTCGTCCGTACGACGCCGCCGTTGCCCATCATGCTGGGTCGAGTCGCGTTCCGGCTCACCGGTGGCGGGTCGGATGTCGGCGAAGGCCCCTGGTGAACCGCTTGTTTCCGGACCGTTGCCAACTCGTCCTTGACAGGCCGGGGTGCCGCGCGCATGCTCTGCTAAATCAGTTTAGCGACGTTGTTTCGCCACTGCGGAGGGCGCTGTCGACAGCGACCTCCGAGGTCATACCGGATACCGCGAGCCGAGGTGCGGTGCGCGACGCGCAGGCGTGGCGTCACCGACCGTGGTGGCGAGCGTACTCGTTGGTCGCCGACCCGCGAGGACGTGCGGATGAGTCAAGGGAGCCATTGACGTGCGGGAGTTGTCCACCAGATTCACCCGTCGCCGGCTGGCACTGATGGTGCCACTACTCGCCGTCGGTCTGACGGCCACCGCCTGTAGTGCGCCGGGTTCGGAACCGAACGCGCCGGACGACTCCGGCGCCCCGGTCAGCACCGAGCTCGGAACCGACCCGATCACCCTGGAGATGTACGCGGAGACCGGCTTCCCGCTGGCCAAGGCGCTCGCCGACGAGTTCACCAAGCAGCACCCGAACGTCACGTTCAACATCCGCGAGGACCAGTTCACGGTCATCGTGGAGAACGCGCCCCGGGTGCTCGCCTCGGACAACGCGCCGGACATCATCCGGCTGCCCACCATGGTCGACCTGGTCAAGGACGGCCTGCTGAAGAACCTCGACCCGTACTTCGACGCGCACGGCTGGGACAAGTTCCCCGCCTCCCAGCTCGTCCAGCTCCGGCTGACCGAGGGCGGCGCGGAGCGCGGCAGCGGCTCGCTGTACGGCATGGGCCTCGGCTACAGCGTGACCGGCGTCTTCTACAACAAGAAGCAGGCCGAGCAGGTGGGCATGACCCAGCCGCCGACCACCATCGCCGAGTTCGAGGACCTGCTGGCCAAGGCCAAGTCCGCCGACCTCCAGCCGATCATGCAGTTCAACAAGAACACCGCCGGCATCAACTTCCCGTACCAGGCGCTGCAGAACCAGTTCGGCGACCCGGCCCCGATCGCGGACTGGATCTTCCAGAAGCCGGGCGCCACCTTCGACACCCCCGCGTCGCTGAAGGCCGCCCAGACCATCGAGAAGTGGGCCAAGGCCGGCTACTTCCCGAAGGACGCCAACGCCATCGACTACACCGCGATGATGGGCGAGTTCCAGAAGGGCAACGGCCTGTTCATGTTCAACGGCGACTGGGAGTCGGCGAACCTGGACAAGAACATGGCCGGCGACGTCGGGTTCTTCCTCTTCCCCGGTGAGACCGCCGAGGCCAAGAACGTGGCGATGTCCGCGCCGAACACCTTCGGTGTCGGTGCCCGGGCCAAGAACGCCGACGCCGCCGCCTTCTTCCTCAACTGGGTGCACACCAACGACAAGGCCCGCGAGATCTCGGTCAACGTCGGCGGCTCGCACCCGGGTGGCCCGGCCGAGCTGGCGCTGCCGCCGGTGACCGAGGGCACCGTACTGGCCGAGACGCTGAAGGCGTCCCAGCAACTCGGCGCCGACAACGGCGCGGTGGACTTCACCGCCAACGCCACCGGTGGCATCTTCGCCGCCGCCATCACCCCGGAGATGCAGAAGCTGATCGCCGGCCAGCAGAACCCGGAGGGCTACGTCAAGGCGGTCCAGGCCGAGTACGAGAAGGAACTGTCCCGATGACGTCTGCCCTCGGCAGCGTTCCCGCCGGGTCGGGCACCACTGCCCGACCCGGCGGGGCGGACCCCCGTCCCGCCACGCGGCCCCACCGGAAGCGGTGGGGCCGCGTGGTGCGGTGGAGCGGCTGGCTCTGGGTCCTGCCCGCCCTGGCCATGTACGGCTTCTTCGTCCTGCGCCCGCTCGTGATGACCGTGCAGTACTCGCTCTACCGCTGGAACGGCATCGGGGCGGCCACCTGGGTCGGGCTGGACAACTACGTCACCGTCTTCACCGACCGCGACCTGCTGAAGATCATCGGCAACGCCTTCGTCCTGATCATCTTCTTCAGCTTCATCCCGGTCGTCCTCGGCCTGGTGGTGGCCAGCCTGGTCCGGCGCATCACCACCGGTCCGGGCGGCACGCTGGTCCGGACCGTGCTGTTCCTGCCGCAGGTGATCCCGCTGGTGGCGGCCGGCATCGCGTGGAGCTGGGTGCTGTCCAGCAACGGTCTGGTCAACCAGGCCCTGCGAGCCGTCGGGCTGGACGGCATCACCCGGGCCTGGCTCGGCGAGTTCAGCACCGCGCTGCCGTCGGTGGGCGTGATCGGCACCTGGATCATGCTCGGACTCTGCACGATCCTGCTGGTCACCGGCATGAGCAAGATCGACCCGTCGCTGTACGAGGCGGCCCGGATGGACGGTGCCGGCCCGATCCGCGAGTTCTTCGCGGTGACCCTGCCCAGCCTGCGCCAGGAGATCGGCGTCTGCCTCACCGTGACCATCATCGCGGCGCTGGCCAGCTTCGACATCGTCTACATCTCGACCAGCGGCGGCCCGGGCATCCAGACCACCGTGCCGGGCCTGGAGATCTATCGCCTGGCCTTCTCCCAGCGTCAGGTCGGGCTCGCCTCGGCCCTGGGCGTGGTGCTGATGCTGCTGGTGCTGATCTGCGTGCTGCCCATCCAGCGGCTGACCCGGGGGGAGAAGCCATGAACATGACCACCCGCAGTGAGCGGCTGACCGGACGGGTCTTCCTGATCGCCCTGGTCGTGGTCACCCTGCTGCCGTTCCTGAGCATGCTCTCGGCGGCCCTGCAACCACGCGGCACCGTACCCACCGGTCTGGCCTGGCCCTCCGATCCACAGTGGGGCAACTTCGTCGACGCCTTCACCGCCGCGAACATGGGTGCCCTGCTGGGGTCCAGCATGCTGATCGTGGCCGGGGTGGTGCCGTTCGGGGTGATCATCGCGACCATGGCCGGGTTCGGCCTCGGGCACCTGCGGGTCGCCGGCGGCCACATCGCCTTCGGGCTGCTGCTGCTCGGCCTCACCCTGCCCTTCGAGGCGGTGGTGACCCCGCTGTACTACCAGATGCGGGACCTCGGCCTGCTCAACACCCGGTGGGCCATCATCCTGCCGCTGATCGGCCTCTACATGCCGTTCGCGGTCTTCTGGATGCGGGCCCACTTCACCAACGTGCCGCGCGAGCTGTCCGAGGCGGCACGGGTCGACGGCAGCAACACCTGGCAGTTGTTCTGGCGGGTGCACGTGCCACTGGCCCGCCCGGCCATCGCCTCGCTGACCATCCTGCTGTTCCTCTGGACCTGGAACCAGTTCCTGCTCGCCATCGTGATGGTCGACGACGCCACCAAACGGACCATGGCCGGTGCCCTCGGCGCGTTCCAGGGACAGTGGGGAACCGATCTGGTCTTGCTCTGCGCCGGATCGTTGCTCATCCTCACTCCGACGCTCATCGTGTTCCTGATCTTCCAGCGCCAGTTCATCAAGGCCCTCCTGCAGGGCTCCGTGAAGGGATGACGGGTTGAACGACACCCCGATCCACGGCCACGCCGACGAGGGCTTCGGGCCCGTCGCCGACGTGTTCCGGGACAACTTCGTCGACCGTGGGGAGGTCGGCGCCGCAGTCGCCGTCTACCTGCGGGGCACCAAGGTCGTGGACCTGTACGGCGGGCTGGCCGACCCGCGCTCCGGTCGACCCTGGACCGCCGACACCCCAGCCGTCGTCTTCTCGGTGACCAAGGGGATCATGGCGATCTGCGCCTACCTGCTGGTCCAGCAGGGCCGGCTCGACCTGGATGCCCCGGTCACCCGGTACTGGCCCGACTTCGGTCGGCACGGCAAGGCCGAGATCCCGGTGCGCTGGCTGCTCACCCACCAGTCCGGACTGCCCACGCTGGACCGCTCCTTCACCCGCGCCGAGGTGCTCGCCTGGGACCCGGTGATCGAGGCGATCGAGGAGCAGGCCCCGCTGTGGCAGCCGGGCACCGCCCACAGCTACCACCCGATCACCTACGGCTGGCTGATCGGTGAGGTGATCCGCCGGATCACCGGGGAGATGCCCGGCGGCTACCTCGCCCGGACCCTCGCCGAACCGCTCGGTCTGCGTACCTGGGTCGGCCTGCCGCCCGCCGAGCGCGACGCGGTCGCCTGGATGCTGGCGCCGCTGGGTGAGCCCTTCCCACCCGGCGACCCGGTCGCCGAACGCGGGATCACCATGGGCGGCGCGTTCGCCTTTCCCGCTGACGCCGACGGCCTGGTCAGCTTCAACGACCCGGCCATCCAGGCCGCCCAGGTCCCCGGCGCGGGCGGGATCAGCACCGCCGAGTCACTGGCCCGCCTCTACGCCGCCTGCGTCTCCGACGTCGGCGGCGGACCGCTGCTCACCACCGCGTCCGTCGACGACGCCGTCACCGTCCGCGTCGCCGGCCAACAGGTGTACGGACTCCCCGACGTCGGACACCGCTGGGGCACCGGCTTCCTCGTCCACTCGACACCGCGCCCGATGCTCGGCGAGCGCAGCTTCGGACACGACGGCGCAGGCGGACACCTCGCCTTCGGCGACGACCACCACCGGGTCGGCTTCGGTTACGTGGTCAACCAGATGGGCGGCATCATCGACGAGCGCGCCAACCTGCTCGCCGCCGCCCTGCTGTCCTGCCTCAGCGAATAGGGCCGGTGTCGAAGTCCTCGGTCGAGCCGAGGCAGAGTCCAGGCGGCGGTCCAACGCGGCCGGTCGTCGCTTGGGCCCGCCGCAGGCCGGCCAGGGACCTCGACACAGGCCCTCGGCGGACCGGGTCGACGTCACAGCCGACGAGCCGTGGCGTCGACCCCGCCGTCACCGGTCCGGCGCAGTGCGGCCCGTCCGACCTGGCCAACGACTCCGGCCCGTCCGCCGCAGTGCGGTGACCACCAGCAGGGGTGCGAACGCCTCCGCGCCGGCCGCCACCCGCTCGGCCAGCCCGACCCGCCCACCGTCGGCCGCCATCTCGGCCACGAACCAGGCCACCGGCACCAGCAACCCGACCGCCAGCCCCACCCACGGCACCCGTCGCTCTCCTGCCCGTGCTGCGGCCGGCCAGAGCGCCAGCGCGCCGAAGGCCACGGCGGCGGCGAGCGTGTGGGGCACCGACCCGCTGCCGTCGTCCGGTAGCGGGAACACCGCCACCGCCAGCGTCGCCACCCCGCCGAGTGCGAGCAGGGCCCGCCCGGCGGGTGCGAGGGTACGCAGCCCGGCGGCGGTGACACAGTGGCACAGCCCGAGACCGGCCAGCGCGACCGTCATGATCCACCGGTCGGTCGCGCCGACGGCGGCGAGTGCGCTGATCGTGCCGGTGACCTGGTCGAACCCGCCCGGTTGGCGGGCCGCGCCCAGGGTCCACCCACCGATCAGGAGGATCGGCGCCGCCACGGCGGAGACCAGCGCCCATCCCGGTACGACTCGCATCCCCGCACCGTACGTGCCGTCCCGCCGCTCCCACGCCACCGGCACGTACCAGGCCGCGCCGTTCCTCGGCGTCGGTCCCGTCGATCATGGAGTCATGGCGTGCACAAAAGCCGTCTGTCGGTGTAATTCGGCAGCCACAACTCCATGATCGACGAGGCGGGGCCGTGGGATCCGCTCGGGTCGCGTGGACCCGAACGAGGCTCGCCGGCCGCGAGATCGATCGCGGCCGGCGAGCCCGGACGGTGCCTCTTGAGCGGTGTGTCAGCCCTTGCGCTGGGCCAGCAGCCACTGGAGGATGCTGCGGTCCTCGTACGTCGGGCCGTAGGCGGCGTGGTAGTCGGGCAGCGAGAACGCCTCGTTGCCGTACTCGGTGTAGTGCAGCAGCTCGGCGATCTGCGCGGGCGTCTTGCCCTGGGCCTCGTAGGCCGCGCGCAGGGCGGTGTGCGTATTGCGGGCGAGCGAGATGTTGAGCAGGTGGTCGTTCACCCCGTGGGTGATCCAGAGCGGCACCTCGCCGGCGGCGATGGCCTTGGCCTGGTCGGCGCCGACCTGGAAGCCGCCGGTCACCAGACCACCGGCGAACAGGTCGGGACGCTTGGCGAACGCCTCCCACAGCAGCCGGGAGCCGTACGACACGGTGGTGGCGTACACCCGGCCGGTGTCCACCGCGTGGTCCTTGACGAACTGGTCGACCAGCCGGATCAGCAGGTCACCCTCGGCGGGCAGGCCGACCCGCTGGTTCTGCGGGGCGAGCACGATGACGTCCTCGCGGCTGCCGGTCCAGCTCGACTGGAGCCAGGCGGTGGCCGGGATGTCGGCGGCGATCTGGACGCCCAGGTTGTCGCCGTCCCAGCCCATGCCGTGCCCGGGCAGGACGACCATCAGCGGGTACTTCTTGCCGGGCTGGTAGTTCTTCGGCAGGTGGTAGTGGTACGGCAGCACCATGCCGCTGCTCAGGTACGAGCCGTACTGGAAGTCGTCGACGAGCAGGTTCACCGGCTTCTCGGTGACCCCACGCGGGGTCTTCGGGGCGGCCTTGGCCTGCACCGGACCCTTGCCCTTGCCCTTGCCGGGCTGGGCGTGCACGTCCTTGCGCTGGGTCACCCGGGTGGGCAGCTCGGTGTTGACCTTCACGCTGCACAGGAAGGTCGGGCACTTGGAGACGATGACGGTCCAGCCGAGGTTCTCGGCGGGGTCCAGCTCGACGATGACGTACCGGCCGTCCACCGAACGACGGTCCGCGCGGGTGGTCGGCGCGCTGTTCGTGTAGGTGTGGGTGACCTTGCGGTCGGCCAGCTTCGGCAGGTCTTCCATCTGGTTGAAGCGGAAGTTGTAGACGGTGTCGGAGACCGAGAAGGTGGAGTTGTCGAGCTCGCGGGGGTTCACCGTCTGCGGGTACTCGACGGCGACGGCGGAGACCTTCTGGCCGTACGTGTAGACGGTGGTGATCGGTGTGACACTGCGGATGCCGCCGGCGTTGTCGCCGGGACCCTTCGACGCGGCGTACGCGGCCGTGCCGGAGGTGGCGAGAAGTGCCACCGCCGCCACGGCGGTGAGCGTCCTTCGCAGTCTCATCGGTCCTCCTTGTTGGACGCGTCCGGCTGCCGCGGGCGGGTCCCGTGGCAGCGCCCCGGACCGGTTGCGGTGGTGTGGGGGAGGACGGGCGCTAAACTGATTTAGCAGAGCATCGGCGTCCGGCTGTTCGATGTCAAGACTGTGCTGGTGACGGCGCGGGAACCGACCGTGCGTGCCGGGTGTCGTCGGTGCTCGCGTCGCGGGCTTCGGCGCCGGTGCGCCGAATGCGTCCCCGCGCGTCCGGCCCACCATGGAGCGCGAGGCCAGCCGGTCACGGTGTGTGACCGGCAGGTGGGCTTCCGTCGACCGGGCGATCCGTTTCCCTTTGCGGGTCGACAGATGTGATGGGGCGACGCCTTGCCCGTCGCACCGGGGCGCGAGTTGGCGTATTCTCTGCTCTCGATGGACGATATTCGGGTGGCGGGTGCTGACGCTCGACTTCCTTCGATGTTCAACGCCTTGACCTGCGGTGATTCGGCCGACCGGTGGAGCCTCGGCTTCGTTACGAGAACGTGACCGCTGGATTTCCGGCGAGGTGTTGACCCGGGCAATGTGAGCGCTAACACTTGGGCCCCGAAGTGCGATCCGCGCAGCCGGTGCGACGGCGCGAGTTCCAGATTGGGGAAGCCAGTGAGCAGAAGAATTCTGGCCGCTCTCGGTAGCGCCGCCCTGGCGCTGAGTATGGCGGCGTGCAGTGGTGACGGTGCCGGAAGTGGCAACACCAGCGACGAGAAGCCGTCCGACCTCACCATCGGCGTCTCGATGCCGACCCAGACCTCCGAGCGGTGGATCGCCGACGGCAACTCCGTCAAGGAGAAGCTGGAGGCCAAGGGCTACAAGGTCGACCTCCAGTACGCCGGTGACGACATCCCGACCCAGTCGCAGCAGGTCGACCAGATGATCACGCGCGGTGCCAACGTGCTGATCATCGCCGCGATCGACGGCACCGCCCTCAGTGGACAGCTCCAGGCGGCGGCCGACGCGAAGATCCCGGTCATCTCCTACGACCGGCTCATCCGGGACAGCCCGAACGTCGACTTCTATGTCAGCTTCGACAACTACAAGGTCGGCGTGGCCCAGGCCAGCGCGCTCCTGGTCGGCCTCGGCCTGCAGACCAAGGACGGCGGCAAGGGCGAGGAGACCGGGCCGTTCAACATCGAGCTGTTCGCCGGGTCGCTGGACGACAACAACGCCCACTTCTTCTTCGACGGCGCGATGGACACCCTCAAGCCGTTCATCGACGCCGGCACCCTCAAGGTGAAGTCCGGGCAGACCAAGATCGAGCAGGTGGCGATCCTGCGCTGGCAGCAGGAGGCCGCGCAGAAGCGGATGGAGGACCTGCTGACCTCCAGCTACAACGACAACAGCAAGGTGGACGGCGTGCTGTCGCCGTACGACGGCATCTCCCGCGGCATCATCACCGCGCTGCAGAACGCCGGCTACCGGGGCGCCGACGAGATCCCGGTGGTCACCGGGCAGGACGCCGAGATCGCCTCGGTCAAGCTGATCGACGACGGCATCCAGAGCTCCACCATCTTCAAGGACACCCGCCTGCTGGCCGAGCAGGCCGTGGTCGCCGGTGAGGCGTTCCTCCAGGAGAAGACGCCCGAGGCCAACGACAGCGAGACCTACAACAACGGGGTCAAGGTCGTCCCGTCGTACCTGCTGCCGGTCGAGACCGTCTTCAAGGACGACATCCAGAAGGTGCTGATCGACTCCGGTTACTTCACCGCGGAGGAGGTCGCCGCCGGTCAGGCCAAGAGCTGACGGCGACACCCCCGGGGGGGGGGGGGGGGGGGGGGGGGGGGGCCCGGGCCGCCCCCCCCCCCCCCCCCCACAGCCAACGAGCCCCCCC
>NZ_JBITKL010000009.1:0-38966 GCF_044460945.1 Micromonospora sp. NPDC049903 | reverse complement strand
CCTCGCGTGGGGGGGTTTCGGTCGTTGTTTCCTCCCGGGGGGGGGGGGGGGGGGGGGCCCCCCCGGGGGGGGGGGGGCCCCCCGCGGGGGGGGGGGGGGGGGGGCCCCCCCCCCCCCCCCCACCCGCATCGACGCTCCGATTACCAGTACAGCCCTCACCACACAGATCGCCAGGACGGTGCAGATGGACGACCACATCCTCGAGATGCGTCACATCACCAAGACGTTCCCCGGGGTGGCGGCGCTCCAGGACGTCTCCCTCGCCGTACGCCGGGGGGAGATCCACGCCATCTGCGGCGAGAACGGCGCCGGCAAGTCCACCCTGATGAAGGTGCTGTCGGGCGTCTATCCGTCCGGCAGCTACGACGGTGAGATCCTCTTCGACGGCGCACCGGCGAACTTCCGTGGCATCCGGGACAGCGAGGACCGGGGCATCGTCATCATCCACCAGGAACTCGCCCTGGTGCCGTACCTGTCGATCGCCGAGAACATCTTCCTCGGCAACGAGCGCCGGGGCCGTAGCGGCCTGATCGACTGGAACCGCACCAACGCCGAGGCCGCGGAGTTGCTCGCCTCGGTCGGGCTGCCGGAGAACCCGGTGACCCCGGTGGTGCAGCTCGGCGTCGGCAAGCAGCAGCTGGTCGAGATCGCCAAGGCGATCTCGAAGAAGGTCCGGCTGCTCATCCTGGACGAGCCGACCGCCGCGCTCAACGACATCGACTCGGCGCACCTGCTCGACCTGATGCGGCGGCTGCGCGACCAGGGCATCACCTGCATCATGATCTCGCACAAGCTCAACGAGATCACCGCCATCGCCGACTCGACCACGGTGCTGCGCGACGGCCGGACCGTGGAACGGCTGGAGATGGCCTCCGGCGAGGTGACCCAGGAGCGGATCATCCGCGGCATGGTCGGCCGCGACCTGGACAGCTTCTATCCCGACCGGGTCTCGTCGCCGGGCGCCGAGGTGCTGCGGATCGAGGACTGGTCGGTGCGGCATCCGACGCAGGACCGGCTGGTCGTCCAGAACGCCGCCCTGAACGTGCGCGCCGGCGAGGTGGTCGGCATCGCCGGGCTGATGGGTGCCGGGCGGACCGAGCTGGCGATGAGCGTCTTCGGCCGGTCGTACGGCCGGGACATCTCCGGCCGACTGTTCATGCACGGCCGCGAGGTCCGGGCACGGTCCGTCGCGGAGGCGATCCGCAACGGCATCGCGTACGCCACCGAGGACCGCAAACGGTACGGCCTGAACCTCATCGACGACATCCGGCACAACGTCTCGGCGGCCGGGCTGCGCAAGCTCGCCCACCTCGGCTGGGTGCACGACAACGAGGAGACCAAGGTCGCCGAGGCCAGCCGGCGCGACATGCACATCAAGGCGCCGAGCGTGATGTCGGTGGTGGGCAAGCTCTCCGGTGGCAACCAGCAGAAGGTCGTCCTGTCGAAGTGGCTCTTCACCGACCCGGACGTGCTGATCCTGGACGAGCCGACGCGGGGCATCGACGTCGGCGCGAAGTTCGAGATCTACACGATCGTCAACCAGTTGGTCGCCGCCGGTAAGGCAGTGATCATCATCAGCTCGGAGCTGCCCGAGCTGCTCGGCATGTGCGACCGCATCTACACGATGTCGGCAGGGCGGATCACCGGCATGGTGCCGGTCGGCGAGGCCACCCAGGAGAAGCTCATGGAACTCATGGCGAAGGACAAGGAAACCGTCGGATGACCAGCACCAAGCCCTCCTCGGTGTCGAAGGGCCCGTCGACCGAGAGCGCTCCCGCCGCCGCGCTGCACGTGGGCAGCAGCGACCCTCGTACGCTCATCATGAACAACCTGCGGCAGAGTGGCATCTTCGTCGCCCTCGTCGTCATCGTCGCGCTCTTCGCGTTCCTCACCGACGGGCTCTCGCTGAGCCCGGGCAACATCACCAACATCGTCCTGCAGTACTCGTACATCCTGGTGCTCGCGATCGGCATGGTCATCGTGATCATCGGCGGGCACATCGACCTGTCGGTCGGCTCGGTGGTCGCGTTGACCGGCGCGGTCTCCGCCGTGGTGGTCATCCGGCAGGGGCAACCCTGGTGGATGGGCGTGGTGGCCGCGCTGCTGGTCGGACTGGCGGTCGGCGCGTGGCACGGCTTCTGGGTCGCGTACGTCGGCATTCCCGCCTTCATCGTGACCCTGGCCGGCATGCTGCTGTTCCGTGGTCTGACCCTGCGGGTGCTGGACAACATCTCGCTGTCGCCGTTCCCGGCCGAGTACAACAGGATCGCCGCGGGCTTCCTCAACGGACTCATCGGTGGTGACGGGTACGACGCCTTCACACTGCTCATCGGCGCCATCGCGGTGGCCGGTTACGTGGTGAGCTGTTTCCGGACCCGGGTGGCGCGCATCCGCTACCAGCAGCCGGTGGAGTCCTTCGCGCTGTTCGTCGCGCGGATGGTGCTGGTCGGCGCGGTGGTCATGTACTTCGCCTGGCAGCTCGCGCACGCCCGGGGCCTGCCCATCGTGCTGATCATCCTCGCCGCGCTGGTGCTGGTGTACGGCATGCTCACCCGGCGGACGGTCTTCGGCCGGCAGGTGTACGCCATCGGCGGCAACCTGCCCGCGGCGATGCTGTCCGGCGTCAAGGTGAAGACCGTCAACTTCTGGATCTTCGTCAACATGGGCTTCCTGTCGGCCGTGGCCGGCATCATCTTCTCCTCGCGCTCCAACGGCGCACAGCCCGCCGCCGGCAACATGTTCGAACTCGACGCGATCGCGGCGGCCTTCATCGGCGGCGCCGCCGTCACCGGTGGCGTCGGCACGGTCGTCGGCGCGATGGTCGGTGGCCTGATCATGGCGGTGATGAGCAACGGCATGCAGTTGATGGGCGTGGACCAGTCGATGCAGTCGGTGGTGAAGGGCCTGGTGCTGCTCGTCGCCGTCGCCTTCGACGTCTACAACAAACGGCGTGCCGGCGCGAGTCGCTGATCGATGGGCGCGGGTCGACCGGTCCACGGTCGGCCCGCGCTTGACGTCGTCCCACTGCTTGGACACACTCCCTCCCGTCGGCCGTACGCACCGTCGCTGATGCCGGAGGTCGGGTTGGTCCAGGAGGAGATCCGTCGGCGCAACGCCGGCACGTTGCTGCGGCACGTGCACCTCGACGGCCCGACGTCGCGCGCCGGGCTGGCCGAGCGGATGGGCGTCAACCGCAGCACCATCATGGCGTTGACCACCGAGCTGAGCCGGGCGGGCCTGGTCCACGAGGAACTGCCGACCGACACCGGCCGCGCCGGTCGCCCCTCGCTGATGGTCCGGCCCTCGGCCGACCGGTTCTATGTGCTGGCCTTCGACGTGGCGGTGGACCGGCTGGTGGCGGCGCGGGTCGGCCTGGGCGGGGCGATCCTGGACCGCCGTGAGGCGGTTCGCCCGCGCGCCGGGCCGGACCTGCACCGTGTGGTGGCGGTGCTGGCCCGCTTCGGTCGCCAGCTGCACCGTGCCGCGCCGCCGCAGGCGCGATGCGTCGGCATCGGTGCCTCGTACTGCGGGATGATCCGGCCCGGCGACGGGATGGTCCGGTTCGGACCGGACCTGGGCTGGGTGGACCAGGACTTCGGCGCGGAACTCGGCCGCCGCCTCGGGTTGGGCCTGCCGGTCGCGGTCGGCAACGAGGCCCATCTCGGCGCCCAGGCCGAGCAGCGGCGCGGCGCGGGTGTCGGCTTCGACAACCTCGTCTATCTGCACGGTGACGTCGGCGTCGGTGGCGGCATCATCGTCGGCGGGCGGCTGCTCGGTGGCCACGGCGGTTACGGCTGCGAGCTGGGCCACATGGTGGTGAACCCGTACGACGGGCGGCCGTGCGGCTGCGGCTCGTCCGGCTGTCTGGAGGCGGAGGTGGGCGAGCGGGCGCTGCTCGACGTCGCCGGTCGTCCCGCCGAGATGTTCGGCCGGGCGGCCGTCCGGTCGGTCGCCGACGACGCCGACCGTGGTGACCCGGCCGCGCGCGAGGCGTTCCGGCGGATCGGGGACTGGCTCGGCATCGGCGTGGCCAACCTGATCAACCTGTTCAACCCCGGCATGGTCGTCTTCGGCGGGATGCTGTGCGACGTGTACCCGGGCGCGGCGGCCCAGGTGCGCAGCCGGATCGCCCGCAACGTGCTGCCGGTCGCCCGGGAGAGCGTGCGCCTGCGTACCGCCGCGCTCGGTGACGACGCGACCCTGGTCGGCGCCGCCGAACTCGGGTTCGCCCCGCTGCTCGACGACCCGTTGGGGATGCTCGCGCCGACGCCGGGCGGCACCGCCGGTCGGTGTGCCACGCCGACGACGGCCCGCCGTGAGCCGCCCGCCCGCTGCGGCTGAGCGCCGGGTGGCGGCAACCGGACGCTGCGCCTCGCCTGTCGGGACGTACCCGCTGAGGGGGTCGACGCCGGGCGCGGCGGACCGGGCGGGTGTCGGGGCACCCGCCCGGCCCGTCACCCGGTCGCGCCGGGCGACGGGTCCGCGCCGATGGTCCGGGTCAGGCCCGGCTCCACCGTTGGTTGGCGGCGGTGTGGCAGTTCCAGACCAGGACCGTGGTGCCGTTCGCGGTCCCGTTGTTGTTCACGTCCAGGCAGAGGTTCGGGAACCGGACGCTGCTGACGGTGCCGTTGCCGTTGAAGGTCCACTGCTGGTTGGTGCCCCCGTTGCAGTCCCAGATCTGCACCGGGCTGCCGGCGGTGGCGGTGGTGGAGATGTCCAGGCACTTGCCGAGCACCTGGAGGCTCTGGCCGTTCTGGGTGAAGCTCTGGTTGCTGTTGCTGTGACAGTCCCAGATCAGCGTGGCGGTGCCGTTGGCGGTGCCGCCGTTGTTGACGTCGAGGCACCGGCCGGAGGACTCGCTGCGCAGCCGGAAGGTGGTCGGCGGGTTGGTCGTGCCGCCTCCGCTGACCCGGAAGACCGCCGTGCCGTGCGCCGGCACGCTGGCGGAGATCGCGCCGGTGCTGGTCGAGGTGCCGTTGGTCCAGGCGTCGCGGAGCGTGAACGAGCTGCCGGACTTGCCGATCGCCGCCGCCGTGGTGGACACGGTGGTGGTGGACGAGCCCTGGTTGAGCAGGGCCACCGCGACGTCGCCGTTGGCCAACCGCTTGGCCAGCACCCGGCGGGTGCCGTCGTGGGACACCTGCACGGCCTGGAGGGCGAGCGGGTCCTGGTTGATGGCGATGAGCTGCTGGTTGCGCAGGATGGACAGGGTCGCCGCGTTGGCGTTGCGGATGTCGTTGCCGGCGATCAACGGCGAGGCCATGATCGACCAGAGCGCGAAGTGGCTGCGCATCTCGGTGTCGTTCATGCCCCCGTTGCCGACCACCATCATGTCCTGGTCGTTGAAGGCGCCTGGTGCGGCGTACGGCGCGAGGGGCACGGTGACGTTGATGATGTTCTGCACGCCCATCGGGTAGCCGTTGGTCTGCCCGGTGTTCCACGAGTTGGTGATGTCCTCGGTGGTCCGCCACATGTTGGCGATGTCGCCCCAGTTGCGCTGCGGGCCGGTCTTCTCGTGGATGCTGTTCGGGTTGATGCTGTAGACGATCGGTCGGCCGGTGGCGGCCAGCGCGTCACGCATCAGGGAGAAGCCCGCGACCTGGTCGTTGATGGTGCCCCACGGGGAGCACCAGTCGTACTTGAGGAAGTCCACGCCCCAGGCGGCGAACTGGCGGGCGTCCTGGTATTCGTGTCCCAGGCTGCCGGTGGAGCCCGGCCACGCGCCGAAGTACTGGGCGCAGGTCTTCTCCCGAGGCACCTGGTAGATCCCGAAGAGCAGACCCCGGGCGTGCAGGTAGTCGCCGAGCGCCTTCATGCCGCTGGGGAACCGGCCGGCGTGGGCCTGGAGGTTGCCCTGGGAGTCGCGGTTCGGGTCGAACCAGCAGTCGTCGACGACGACGTACTTGTACCCGAGGTCGCGCATCCCGGTGGAGACGATCGCGTCGGCCATCTGATGGATCAGGGCCTCGTTGATGTTGCACCCGAAGGTGTTCCAGGTGTTCCACCCCATCGGTGGCGTACGCGCCACCCCGTTGTTGAGCGCCTGGGCGGGTTTCGGCGAGTGGAGCCCGTCGACGACGACGGCCGTGAGCGTCAACATCAGGACGCTCAGGACGGCCAACCATCGTGGTCGTGCGCGCATGCGGACCTCCTTCAAGGTCACGGGAGCCAACAGGTGTCGTTCGTCGATGACCGACCACGACGTGCCCGTGCGGCGGTGGCGGTACGGGGTGCGTGGTGCGTCGCCCGTGGGCGCACCGGTGGTGGCAGGGCACCGGCCGGGCGAGGGTGCGCCGGTGACCGGCGGCAGCGGGCCTGGTCGCCGTCGGCCGTGGCCGCACGGAGTCCTCAGCCGGCCACGCTCAGCATCGATGTCGCGAATGTTATCGCTGACATTCAGTTCTGTAAATCACTTGGAACGGGGGGTCGGAGCGGCTGTGGGGGGTTCGCTGTGCATGCCGTCGGCGGCCGCCGAGGTGATCGCGCACGTCAATGGGGGCGATGCGTCTCGCGATCGGACGGCGCACGCGTGGGTGGGGGTGCTGACGTCGCCTCGCCTTGATCGTCTGATGAATCCGCGATGTTAACGCTCATTCTTGGAGTCCACCGAACGGGCCGGTTCCCGGGGCCGGACGGTCCTGCGCCGACTGTCGGGCGGTGGAGTGGGCCGCTTCCGCGTGCCCTCCCGGTGTACGGATGTGCGCAGCTCGTACGCGGCTGCCGGGCCCGTCCGGCTGGGTGTGTGGAGGGCCGGCGTCGAGGACGCCGCCACGATCGCAGGCCGGTCGTGGCGCGCATCCGTCCGCCTCCGCGTGGTCCGGCCGGCAGGCCGTCCGAGCAGGCCGAAGAGGGCTCGGAGGGCGGTGCGCGGCGGTCGGTCGCGCCCTCGTCCCGCCTTCCGGTACGGCCCGACCCCGCAGGGCGCGTCGGTGGGGTCCGCGTCCGCTCGCAGGCGGGCCCGTACGCCGATCCGCCGGATGCGGTGTGACCTGGGATGGGGGCACCGCCGCGCGCCACCCTTCGGTAACCTGTTGACGTTGGTCTATCCCTCGGTGTACTCCGTTACGGAGCTGTTGCCGGCAGGTGTCTTGACGGCGCAGGATGTGAGCGTTAACACTGAGGTCCGTCATCGGCCGGAGGTGAAGATGAGCGGAGTGGACGAAGCAGGCGACCGGTACGTCGTCGGCGTCGACTACGGCACGCTGTCGGGACGGGCCCTGGTGGTCCGGGTCCGCGACGGTGCCGAGTTGGGGACTGCGGTGCACGAATACCGCAGAGCGGTCATCAGCACCGCCCTACCGGACGGCGGCACCCCGCTGCCGCCCGACTGGGCGTTGCAGGACCCCGAGGACTACCGCGACGTGCTGCGCCACGCCGTTCCGGCGGCGGTGGCCGCCGCCGGGGTCGACCCGGCCGACGTCGTCGGCATCGGCATCGACTTCACCGCCTGCACGGTGCTGCCGACGCTCGCCGACGGCACCCCGTTGTGCGAGGTGCCGGAGCTGCGCCAGCGCCCGCACGCCTGGGTCAAGCTCTGGAAGCACCACGCCGCGCAGCCGCACGCCGACCGGATCAACGCGCTCGCCCACGAGCGGGGCGAATCCTGGATCGGCCGTTACGGCGGCAAGATCTCCGCCGAGTGGCAGTTCGCCAAGGGCCTGCAGATCCTGGAGGAGGACCCGGAGGTCTACCGCCGGGCCGAGCGCTTCGTCGAGGCCGCCGACTGGATCGTGTGGCAACTGTGCGGCGTCGAGACCCGCAACGTCTGCACCGCCGGCTACAAGGGCATCCTCCAGGACGGCAACTACCCGTCGGTGGACTACCTGACCGCGCTCAACCCCGACTTCGGCGACTTCGTGGCCAAACTGGACGGTCCGCTGATGCCGCTGGGCGCGAAGGCGGGCGGGCTCACCGCCACCGCCGCGGCCTGGACCGGGCTACCGGAGGGCGTCGCGGTCGCCGTCGGCAACGTCGACGCACACGTGACCGCGGCCTCCGCCCAGGCGATCGAGCCGGGTCGGCTGGTGGCCATCATGGGCACCTCGACCTGCCACGTGGTCAACGGCCCCGCCCCGGCCGAGGTGGCCGGCATGTGCGGTGTCGTCGACGGTGGCATCAGCGACGGCGCGTGGGGCTACGAGGCCGGACAGAGCGGGGTCGGCGACATCTTCGGATGGTTCGTCAACCACGCCGCCCCGGCCGGGCTCGACTCGCACGAGCGGCTCACCGAGCTGGCCGCCGCGCAGCCGGTCGGCGCTCACGGCCTGGTCGCGCTGGACTGGTGGAACGGCAACAGATCGCTGCTGGTCAACCACGACCTGAGCGGGATGATCGTCGGCCTGACCCTGGCCACCCGGCCGGAGGACGTCTACCGCGCCCTGCTCGAAGCGACCGCGTACGGCACCAGGATGATCGTGGAGGCGTTCGTCGACGCGGGAGTACCCGTCGACGACCTGGTGATCGCCGGTGGGCTCACCTCGAACAAGCTGCTCATGCAGATCTACGCCGACGTCACCAACCGGCCGCTGGGCATCATCGGTTCCGCCCAGGGCCCGGCGCTCGGCTCGGCGATCCACGCCGCCGTCGCCGCCGGTGCGTACCCCTCGGTCCGGGAGGCGGCGCAGACCATGGGCCGCGTGCACGAGGCCGTCTACCAGCCGGACCCGGAGCGGGTCCGCGCCTACGACGCCCTCTACGCCGAGTACCGCGCGCTGCACGACCACTTCGGCCGTGGCGCCAACGACGTGATGCTGCGCCTGCGGGCGATCCGCAACGCGGCGGTCGAGTCGGCCGGTACGCCGCAGGAGACCGTGGAGGTGCCCGCATGAGCGACGACCTGACCGCCCTGGTGACCGAGTTGCGTGCCAGCGTCGCGCGGCTGCACGGCGAGCTGACCCGCTACGGGTTGGTCGCCTGGACGGCCGGCAACGTCTCCGCCCGCGTGCCGGGCCACGATCTCATGGTCATCAAGCCCAGCGGCGTCGACTACGACGACCTCTCGGCCGAGAACATGGTGCTCTGCGACCTCGACGGCGTACCGGTCGAGGGAGAGTTGTCGCCGTCCAGCGACACCGCGGCGCACGCGTACGTCTACCGCGCCATGCCCGAGGTGGGCGGCGTCGTGCACACCCACAGCACGTACGCCACCGCCTGGGCGGCACGCGGCGAGTCGATCCCCTGCCACCTGACCGCGCAGGCCGACGAGTTCGGCGGGGAGATCCCGGTGGGCCCGTTCGCGCTGATCGGCGGCGACGACATCGGCAAGGGCATCGTCAGCACGCTCACCGGGCACCGATCGCCCGCGGTGCTGATGCAGAACCACGGCGTCTTCACCATCGGGCGCAACGCCCGCTCCGCGGTCAAGGCCGCGGTGATGTGCGAGGACGTCGCCCGGACCGCGCACCTGGCGCGCGCGCTCGGGCAACCGGTGCCGATGGCGCAGGCCGACATCGACGCGCTCTACGACCGCTACCAGAACGTCTACGGACAACGCCCCTCGCCTGCGGCGAACTCCTGACCGGTCGCGGGTCCCGGCGACCCGCGATCTGATTCGCACCACCCGCACAGGATCCGCACCACCGACTCAGGCCGCCCGTGCAGCACGGCGGGCGGCGTGGACAACCGCACCCACTCGAGGAGATCCGATGAGGAACATGCGAATGCCGATGGCGCGTCGTCGCGCCATCGCGGTCGCCGCCGCCGTGCTGCTCGCCGGCAGCGTGGCGGCCTGCGGTAACAGCGACACCGGTAGCGACGCCGGTGGCGACGACGGCAAGCTCGTCCTGGGCTTCTCCCAGGTCGGCGCGGAGAGCGGCTGGCGGACCGCCAACACCAACTCCATCAAGGAGTCGGCGGCGGAGGCGGGTATCGAGCTGAAGTTCGACGACGCCCAGCAGAAGCAGGAAAACCAGATCAAGGCGATCCGCAACTACATCCAGCAGAAGGTCGACGTGATCGCCTTCTCGCCGGTGGTGGAGTCCGGTTGGGACACGGTGCTCAAGGAGGCCAAGGACGCCGGCATCCCGGTCATCCTGACCGACCGCGCGGTGGACTCGGCGGACAAGTCGCTGTACAAGACCTTCCTCGGCTCGGACTTCGTCAAGGAGGGTCGTCTCTCCGGTGAGTGGCTGGTCGAGGAGAAGAAGGCCGCGACCGGCGACGTGAACATCGTCGAGCTCCAGGGCACCACCGGTTCGGCGCCGGCCAACGACCGCAAGAAGGGCTTCGCCGAGGCGATCGCCGCCGACCCCAAGCTCAAGGTCATCGCCTCCCAGTCGGGTGACTTCACCCGGGCCGGCGGCAAGCAGGTCATGGAGCAGTTCCTCAAGGCCCACCCGAAGATCGACGTGCTCTTCGCGCACAACGACGACATGGGTCTGGGCGCCCTCGAGGCGATCACCGCGGCCGGCAAGGTGCCCGGCCAGGACATCACCATCATCACCATCGACGCGGTCAAGGACGGCATGCAGGCCCTGGCCGACGGCAAGTTCAACTTCATCGCGGAGTGCAGCCCGCTGCTCGGCCCACAGCTGATGGACCTGGCCAAGAAGGTCAAGGCGGGTGAGGAGGTGCCGCCGCGGATCGAGACCGAGGAGACCACCTTCACCCAGGAGCAGGCCAAGGAGGCCCTGCCCAACCGCAAGTACTGATCGACGCCCGGGGTCGCCGCTGAGGTGGCGACCCCGCAGCGTCGCCCATTTCCCCACGGACTGGGCGCCTGGCCCGACACCCCCGTGCCACGTCCGCCCGGTCGGCCCCACGGCTGACCGGGCGGACGCCACGGGGGCTCCGTGGCCCTTCCGTACCGCGAGAACCCAGAAGAGGATCTGATGGGATGACGGATAGCCGTCCGGTCCTGACGATGACCGGGATCAGCAAGTCCTTTCCCGGGGTGCGCGCACTCCACAACGTCGACTTCCGGCTCTTCCCCGGCGAGGTGCACGCCCTGATGGGCGAGAACGGCGCCGGCAAGTCGACCCTGATCAAAGTGTTGACCGGCGTCTACGGCATCGACGAGGGCACCATCACCCTGGGCGACGAGCAGGTCGCCTTCAGCGGACCGATGCAGGCCGCCTCGGCCGGCGTCAGCACCGTCTACCAGGAGGTCAACCTCTGCCCCAACCTCTCGGTGGCGGAGAACATCTTCATCGGTCGGGAGCCGCGCCGCTTCGGCGCCGTCCACTGGGGCGAGGTCCGGCGACGGGCCCGGGAACTGCTGACCCGCCTGGATCTCGACATCGACGTCACCGCGCCGGTCGCGAGTTTCTCGCTGGCCGTGCAGCAGATGGTGGCGATCGCCCGGGCGATCGACGTACAGGCCCGGGTGCTCATCCTCGACGAGCCCACCTCCAGCCTGGACGCCGGTGAGGTGGCACAGCTCTTCCGGATCATGCGGCAGCTGCGCGACGAGGGCATCGCGATCCTCTTCGTCACCCACTTCCTCGACCAGGTTTACGGCATCGCCGACCGGATCACCGTGCTGCGCAACGGGACGCTGGTGGGGGAGTACCCGACCGCCGAGCTGCCGCAGCTCGCGCTGGTGGAGAAGATGATCGGCAAGGAGCTCGACGTCCTCGAACGCATCGAGGAGCACCCCCGGCGGGAGCTGGCGGTCCTGGAGGGCGGCACGCCCTTCGTCGAGGTGTCCGACCTCGGACGCAAGGGCGCGGTGGCCCCGTTCAGCCTGACCATCCACGCCGGCGAGGTGGTCGGCCTGGCCGGCCTGCTCGGCTCCGGCCGTACCGAGGTGGCCCGGCTGTTGTTCGGCGCGGACCGCGCCGACCGGGGCCAGGTGGCGGTCAGCGGCGACGCGACCGGCCTGCGCAACCCGGTGCAGGCCATCGACCACGGCATCGGGTTCTGCTCGGAGAACCGCCGCGCGGAAGGGATCATCGGCGACCTGTCGGTCCGGGAGAACATGATCCTGGCCATGCAGGCGGCCCGTGGCTGGCTGCGGCCCATCCCGCGGCGGCGACAGGACGAACTGGTCGACAAATACATCAAGGCGTTGAGCATCCGCCCGCCCAACCCCGAGGTACCGGTGCGCAACCTCTCCGGCGGTAACCAGCAGAAGGTGCTGCTGGCCCGGTGGCTGATCACCGAGCCCCGGCTGCTCATCCTGGACGAGCCGACCCGTGGCATCGACATCGGCGCCAAGGCGGAGATCCAGAAGTTGGTCGTCCAGCTCTCCGACGGCGGAATGGCGGTGCTGTTCATCTCCGCCGAGCTGGAGGAGGTGCTGCGACTCAGCCACAAGATCGCGGTCATGCGGGACCGGGAGATGGTCGCGCACCTGACCAACGACGACACGGTGGACGCCGACCGGGTCATGCAGACCATCGCCAGCGGTACCCAGCGGGATGAGGTGTCGTCATGAGCGAGCGAATCGTCGGGCTCAGTGCGGTGGTGCCTCGTGGCAGCACGGAGCGGAGCGGAGTGTCGTCATGAGCGAGCGGATCAAGCCCCTTCTCGGGCACCGGCTGTTCTGGCCGATCGCCGTCCTGGTGGTGATGCTGGCGGCGAACACGATCTACCGCCCCGGCTTCCTGTCGATCGAGATGAACAACGGCCACCTGTACGGCACCCCGATCGACATCCTCCGGTTGAGCGCGCCACTGATCCTGGTCGCGCTCGGCATGACGCTGGTCATCTCCACCGGCGGCATCGACCTCTCGGTCGGGTCGATCTGCGCCATCAGCGGTGCCATCGCCTGCCTGCACATCAGTCAGGCGCCGGACCAGAACAGCTTCGTCACGGTGGCGACCGCGCTGGCGATGGCGCTCGGGGTGGCGCTGGTCCTCGGTGCCTGGAACGGCGTACTGGTCTCGGTGATCGGTATTCAGCCGATCATCGCCACGCTGATCCTGATGGTGGCCGGTCGCGGACTGGCGCAGCTCATCACCGAGGGTCAGATCATCACGATCAACTCCGGGCCGTACCGGGCGATCGGCCTGGGCCACTTCCTCACGCTGCCGTTGGCGATCTTCATCGCGTTGGGTGCGGCGCTGCTGGTCGCGGCCTTCACCCGCCGTACCGCGCTCGGCATGATCATCGAGTCGGTGGGCGGCAACCGGGAGGCCAGCCGGTTGGCCGGCATCCGGTCGGGCCGGATCGTCTTCCTGGTCTACGTGGTCAGCGCGGCCTGCGCGGCGGTCGCCGGCTTCATGATGACGGCCAACGTGTCCAGTGCCGACGGCAACGCCGCCGGCCTCTGGGTGGAGCTGGACGCCATCCTCGCGGTCGTCATCGGGGGCACCGCGCTGGCCGGCGGGCGGTTCTATCTCAGCGGCACCATCCTCGGCGCGCTGATCATCCAGACGCTCACCACCACGGTGTACGCCATGAACATCTCGCCGCAGACGGCTCTGCTGTTCAAGGCGGTCGTCGTGATCGCGGTCTGCCTCATCCAGGCCCCGGCGTTCCGCGCCAAGTTCAATCGCCGCAAGCGCGGCACCCCACCCCCGCCGGCCCCGACGCCGCAGCGCCAGAAGGAGGAGGCTTCGGCATGAGCAGTACGTCGTTGACCACCGGGCCGAGCTGGGCGCGGTTGCCCCGGCGGCACGTGCCGGTGCTGGCCACGCTGGCCCTGCTGCTGGTCATGTACGCCATCGGCGTGTCCCAGTACCGGGCCTTCTCCAACGTCCAGGTCATCTTCAACGTCTTCATCGACAACGGTTTCCTCCTCGTCGTCGCGGTGGGGATGACCTTCGTGATCCTCACCGGCGGCATCGACCTCTCCGTGGGGTCGGTGGTCGCGATGACGGCGATGGTCTCGGCGTGGCTGCTCCAGTCCGGCCTGCCCGCGTTGTTGGTGCTGGTCATCGCGTTGCTCATCGGGCCGGCGCTCGGGTTCCTGATGGGCTGTGCGATCCACTTCTTCGACATCCAGCCGTTCATCGTGACACTCGCCGGGATGTTCTTCGCCCGGGGCATGTGTACGTTCATCAGTGACTCGTCGATCCGTATCACCGACGGTTTCTGGACCACGATGGCGCAGTACCGGATCGGCAATCCGGGCGGCAACTTCGTCTCGGTGAGTGTGCTGGTCGCGTTCGCGGTGGTGCTCATCGGCGCGTACGTGCTGGCGTACACCCGCTTGGGTCGCAACGTGTACGCCATCGGCGGCAACCCGCAGTCGGCGTTGCTGATGGGGCTGCCGGTGGGGCGGACCCGGATCGCGGTCTACACGATCAGTGGCCTGTGTTCGGCGATCGGCGGGATCCTGCTCTCGTTCTACACGCTCTCCGGGGCGCCGTTGATCGGGATCGGGATGGAGCTCGACGTGATCGCGGCCGTGGTGATCGGTGGCACGGTGCTCACCGGCGGATCGGGGTACGTCTTCGGCACGGTGCTCGGTGTGCTGGTGCTCGGCGTGATCCAGACGCTGATCACGTTCGACGGTAGCCTCAACTCCTGGTGGACCAAGATCGTAATTGGCGGTCTGCTCTTCGCGTTCATCCTGCTCCAGCGCCTCATCGGCATCCGCTACAAGTGACCGCCCCTCTCGCGGAAGGCAACTCCCATGGCAACGCATCCTGAACCCGAGGTCTGGTTCCTCACCGGAAGCCAGGCGATGTACGGCGAGGACACCCTCCGGCAGGTGGCCGAGCAGTCCCGTCAGATCGCCGCCCTGCTCGACGACTCGCCGCACATCCCGGCCCGGGTGGTCTGGAAGCCGGTGCTGACCACCAGCGCGGACATCCTGGAGGTCTGTCGGGACGCCGCGGTGCAGGGTGCGGTCGGGGTCATCGCGTGGATGCACACCTTCTCGCCCGCGAAGATGTGGATCTCGGGTCTGGACGCGCTGCGTACTCCGTTGCTGCACCTGCACACCCAGGCCAACGTCCGGCTGCCCTGGGACGAGATCGACATGGACTTCATGAACCTGAACCAGGCCGCCCACGGCGACCGGGAGTTCGGTTTCATCCAGACCCGGCTCGGGGTGGCCCGCAAGACCATCGCCGGCCACGTCAGCGACCCCCGCGTGGTCACCCGTGTCGGCTCGTGGACCCGGGCGGCGATCGGCTGGTCGGCGATGCGTTCCCTGCGCCTGGCGCGGTTCGGCGACAACATGCGCGACGTCGCGGTGACCGAGGGGGACAAGGTCGAGGCAGAGCTGCGCTTCGGCGTCTCGGTGAACACCTACGGGGTCAACGACCTGGTGCGGGTGGTCGACGAGGTCGCCGACGCGCAGATCGACGACCTGGTCAAGGAGTACGACGACACCTTCCGGGTCGCCGCGGAGCTGCGTCCCGGCGGTGAGCGGCACGACTCGCTGCGGTACGCCGCACGGCTGGAACTGGGGATGCGGACCTTCCTGGACGCGGGCGGGTTCCGGGCCTTCACCACGAACTTCGAGGACCTCGGCGGCCTGCGTCAACTGCCCGGCATCGCGGTGCAGCGGCTGATGGCCGACGGCTACGGCTTCGGCGGCGAGGGCGACTGGAAGACCTCGGTGCTGGTCCACACGCTCAAGGCGATGTCGGCCGGCGCGCAGGGCGGCACCTCGTTCATGGAGGACTACACCTACGACCTCACGCCGGGCGAGGAGCTGATCCTCGGCGCGCACATGCTGGAGGTGTGCCCGACGATCGCCGCGGACAAGCCGAACGTGGAGATCCACCCGCTCAGCATCGGCGGTCGCGAGGACCCGGTCCGGTTGGTCTTCGACGCCGAGCCGGGACCGGCGGTGGTGCTCGGCCTGGCGGACATGGGGGAGCGGTTCCGGCTGGTCGCCAACGAGGTGGACGTGGTGCCCCCGCCGCAGCCGCTGCGGCGGTTGCCGGTGGCCCGGGCGGTGTGGCGGCCCCGCCCGCACCTGGCCGGGTCGGCCGAGGCGTGGATCACCGCCGGCGCCCCGCACCACACCGTGCTCTCGCACGCGGTGGGCGTGGAGGAGCTGCACGACCTCGCCGAGATGAGCCGCACCGAGCTGGTCGTCATCGACGCGAACACCGAGTCTCGCCGGTTCGCCGACGAGTTGCGCTGGAACCAGGCGTACTACCGCCTCGCCCGGGGCTTCTGACCTCGGCACCCGCGGTGGGGGGGGGGGGGCCCCCCCCGGGGGGGGGCGGGCGCCCCCCCCCCCCCCCCCCCCCCCCCCCCCCCCCCCGCGGGCGGCCCCCCCCCGCCCCCCCCCCCCCCGCCGGGGGGCCCCCCCCCCCCCCCCGGGGGGGGGGGGGGGGCCCCCCGGGGGGGGGCCCCCCCCCCCCCCCCGCGCCCAGGTCCCCGCATCCCCCGTGGCGCGGGTCGGGTCTAGGTGCGTGCCATCGTGTCCGCCGCCTCGGACAGGACGCGCCGCATGGTCTCGCTGCCGGTGTGCCCCGCGTCCCCGACGACGTGCAGGCGCGCCTCGGGCCACGCCTGCGCGATCTCCCACGGCGTGATCGCCGGTCCGCTCACGTCGTTGCGGCCGTGCACGAGCACACCGGGGATGCCGGCCAGCTTCGGGACGTTGCGCAGGATCTCGCCGTCGGCCAGGAACGCGCCGTTGCCGAAGTAGTGCGCGCAGATCCGGGTCATCGCCAGCCGCTGTCGCAGCTCCCCGGCGGAGTAGTGGCCGGGCTCGCCGTTGCTCTCCTCGGAGATGAGCGCGTCCTCCCATGCGCACCATTGCGCTGCGGCCCGTTCCCGCACCGCCGGGTCCGGGTCGGCGAGGAGTTGGCCGTAGCGCAGCAGGACCGGTTCGATCGGTGGTTGGCTGTCGGTCGGCAGCGCGTAGCCCGGCAGGCCCGCGTGGGCGACGAATCGTTGCCACGCCTCGGGGAAGAACCGCCCGCCGCCCCGGTACAGCCAGTCCACCTCGGACCGTCGGGTCATGGTCACCGCGACCAGCACCATCCCGCGTACCCGGTCGGGATGGTTCGTCGCGTACGCCAGCGCGAGCGTCGCGCCCCACGACCCGCCGTACACGACCCAGCGGGCGATGCCGAGGTGCTCGCGCAGCCGTTCGATGTCGGCGACGAGATGGGCGGTGGTGTTGGTGCGCAGATCGGTGCTCGGGTCGGCCGCCGACGGTGTGCTGCGCCCGCAGTTGCGCTGGTCGAAGAGCACGACGCGGAACCGCTCCGGATCGAGTGCCCGGCGGTGCCGGGTCGTGCTGCCGCTGCCGGGACCGCCGTGCAGGACGACGGCGGGGACGCCCTCGGGGTTGCCACTGACCTCCCAGTAGACCTGGTTGCCGTCGCCGACGTCGAGCATCCCGGTGTCGTACGGCTCGATCATGGTGCGCTCCTCACGATGTGACAGCGCTGTTACAGTACCCGCCATGGCAACCCCCGATCCCGGGCCCGGCGTTCTCGGCACGAGACTCGCCATGCTCATGGAGCTGCTCGACGGCGGCATCGGCCAGGTGTACGCCGAGATCGGCCTTCCCGGTCTGCGCGCGCGGTTCGCGCCGGTGCTCCTGGTGGTGGCCGACGACGGGCCGTGCTCGATCCGGGCCGTCGCGACGGCGATCGACGTGACCCATTCGGCGGCCAGTCAGACGGTCGCCGCGATGGCGCGTGCCGGGCTCGTGGAGACGATCCCCGGCCGCGACGCGCGCACCAGGATGGTCACGCTCACCGACGAGGGGCGGCGGGTCCTGCCGGCGTTGCGGGCCGAGGTCGCCGCCACCACCACGGCGACCCGCGAGCTGGAGACCGAGCTGTCGATGCCGTTGCACGTGCTCGTGGACGAGGCGCTGGCTGCGCTCGCCCGACGCCCGATGCGCGACCGGATCATCGCTGCCGACCCTGGCCTGCTCGGTGTTCGGGGAGGGGCCGCCGGGGCGGGCGGTCGCCGCGCGGACGGCCCGCCGGACCCGCCGCGTCGACGGTGATCGGCTCGATCCCTGCCGCCACACCGCCCGGCGTGGACGACACCTTCGCGCCGTCCCGTCGGGCGGCGGCTTCGTCGTGTCCGGGTGCGTGATCCGGCCCCGCGCAAGTCGTCGGTGTTACGTCTTGACTAAGGATCTGTTATCGCTCACAGTCGATAGTGAAGACGGACGATATCTGCGGCCGGCCGGGCCAGGCGCGTTCCGCTTCGCAGCAAACGATCACGAGGCCGCACGTGGGCACGGCGGCGGTTGTTAGCGATCACACCACGCGGGACGCATCTACCCCGCGACCGTCCCCTGTGGTCGCTCGGCTCTCTTCTCCCAAGGAGGATCATGGGTACCTTCGAGGTCCCCCGCGTCGTTCCGCGTCGGCGTGGGTGGTTGTCCCGGGCCGTCGCGGCGGTGGCGGCGGTCGTGGTGGGCGGCACGCTGGTGGCGGTGGCACCGTCGCCGGCCGCGGCGGCGACGGTCGACACCAACGCGTGGTACGTGTTGGTGAACCGCAACAGCGGCAAGGCGCTGGACGTGTACAACCTGGCCACGAGCGACGGTGCGCGGATCACCCAGTGGACCCGGAACAACGGCAACCAGCAGCAGTGGCAGTTCGTCGACTCCGGCGGCGGCTACTACCGGTTGAAGTCCCGGCACTCGGGCAAGGTGCTGGACGTCTACAACTTCTCCACCGCCAACGGCGCGTCCATCGTGCAGTGGACCGACGGCAACGGCACCAACCAGCAGTTCCGGTTGGCCGACTCCGACGGCGGGCACGTCCGTCTGATCAACCGCAACAGCAACAAGGCGGTGGAGGTGCAGGGCGCCTCGACCGCCGACGGCGGCAACATCGTGCAGTACGACGACTGGGGCGGCACCAACCAGCAGTGGCAACTGGTGCGCGTCGGTGACACCGGCAACCCGGGCACCCCCGGCGGCAACTTCACCAATCCGGTGGTCTGGCAGGACTTCGCCGACGTCGACATCATCCGGGTCGGCGACGTCTACTACATGTCCGCCTCGACCATGCACTACTCGCCGGGCGCGCCGGTGCTGCGCTCGTACGACCTGGTGAACTGGGAGTTCGCCGGACACTCCGTGCCCCGGCTCGACTTCGGCACCAAGTACGACCTGCCCAGCGGGCAGCACGCGTACGTGAACGGGATCTGGGCCTCGACGCTGAACTACCGGCCCAGCAACCGGACGTACTACTGGGCGGGCTGCATCGACTTCGCCCAGACCCACATCTACACCGCCTCCGCCGTGGACGGCACCTGGAGCCGGCACGCCACCATCCCCAACTGCTACTACGACGCCGGCATGCTGATCGACGACAACGACACCATGTACGTCGCGTACGGCAACGGCACCATCAGCGTGGCGCAGCTCTCCGCCGACGGACGCTCCCAGGTGCGGGCCCAGCAGGTCTACCAGACGCCGTCGAGCATCGGCACGCTGGAGGGCGCGCGCTTCTACAAGCGCAACGGCGCCTACTACATCTGGCTGACCCGTCCGGCCAACGGCCAGTACGTGCTCAAGTCGACCAACGGCCCGTTCGGCCCGTACGAGCAGCGGCAGGTGCTGCTGAACATGCAGGGGCCGATCTCCGGCGGCGGTGTGCCGCACCAGGGCGGACTGGTGCAGACCCAGAACGGCGCCTGGTACTACATGGCGTTCACCGACGCGTACCCGGGCGGCCGGATGCCGACGCTGGCACCGATCACCTGGACCGCCGACGGCTGGCCGCAGGTGCAGACGGTCAACGGCGCGTGGGGCGTGAACTACCCCAACCCGCTGCCGCTGCGACCGGTCAAGCCGCTCACCGGTGTGGACACGTTCGCCGGCACCCAGCTCGGCGTGCAGTGGGAGTGGAACCACAATCCCGACACCAGCCGGTTCTCGGTGAACAACGGACTGCGCCTGCAGACCGCCACCGTCACCAACGACCTCTACCGGGCCCGCAACACCGTCACGCACCGCATCCAGGGCCCGACCTCGACCGCGACGGTCGAGCTGGACTACTCCACCATGCGCGACGGGGACCGCACCGGCCTGGCCATGCTGCGGGACAACTCGGCCTGGATCGGTGTTCGCCGCGATAACGGGGCGACCCGGGTGGTGATGACCAACGGCCTCACCATGGGCAGCAACTGGAGCACCACCAGCACCGGCAGCGAGATCGCCAGTGCCGCGGTCTCCGGCGGCCGGATCTGGCTACGGGCCAACGCGGACATCAGACCCGGCTCCGGGCGGCAGGCGCGCTTCTCGTACAGCACCGACGGGGTCAACTTCGTCTCGCTGGGCAACGCCCTGACGCTCAACAACAACTGGACGTTCTTCATGGGGTACCGGTTCGGCATCTTCAACTTCGCCACCAGCGCCCTTGGTGGTGCGGTGACGGTGCGACGCTTCGAGTTGGCCACGCCCTGACCTCGATGTCAGGTCGCCCTCGAGGCGGGTGCGGCGCGTACCTCCGACCGCGCCGCCCGCCGGTACGGACGGTCACCGCGCTCCGGTGACCGAGGGGGTGGTGCCCGGCGACCGGCCGGGCACCACCCGCGTCCCGGCACAGCACGTCATGCGGGATCCCCGGTGTACGCCGTCGACCGGGTCGGATGCCGAAGCCCTCGGCGCGACGCGGACTCGGCCCACGGCCTGGCACCGATCGGGATCGGCGCTGACGTAGACTGTGCGTGATCGAGCGCTCTCCACTCGGACGGCACGGGCCGGTGTGGGTACCGCGAGAGGGGATCTTTGTACCCTTAGCCGTTCCAGTCAGCGTCGACCGGTCGCGGCGCCGACCGACATGCGGGGAGTCTGAGATGGCCGTACGCGATCCTGCGATGACGGACGTGGCTCGCCTCGCTGGTGTCTCGCACCAGACGGTGTCACGAGTGCTCAACGGCCACCCGAACGTCCGCGAACAGACCCGACTGCGGGTCCAGGCCGCCATCGCCGAGCTCGGTTACCGCCCCAACCGGGCGGCGCGCGCGTTGGTCACCGGTCGTTCGCAGGTGATCGGCGTGGTCGCCCAGAACACCACCCTGTACGGCCCGGCGTCGCTGCTCACCGCGCTGGAACAGGTCGCCGCCGAGTCCGGCTTCGCGGTCAGCGTGGGCAGCGTCCGGGACCTCGACCACCGGTCCATCTCGGCGGCGGTGGAGCGGCACCTGGCCCACCGGGTCGCCGGCATCGTGGTGATCGCGCCGGTGGAGTCGGCCGGCGAGGCGTTGGAGCGCCTGCCGAAGGACGTCCCGCTGGTCACCGTCGACGGGGATCCGCGCCGACCGATGCCACTGGTGACGGTGGACCAGGCCGCCGGTGCCCGGGCCGCCACCCAGCACCTGCTCGAGGCCGGGCACCGTACGGTGTGGCACGTCTCCGGTCCGTCCGACTGGTTCGACAGCGCGGGCCGGATCGAGGGCTGGCGGGAGGCCCTGCTCGCGGCCGGGGCGGAGATCCCACCGCTGGTGCCGGCGGACTGGTCCGCCGCCGCCGGTTACCGCTGCGGGCAGATGTTGGCCCGGATGCCCGACGTCACCGCCGTCTTCACCGCCAACGACCACCTCGCGCTCGGGGTGCTGCGGGCGTTGCACGAGCACGGTCGCCGGGTGCCGGACGACATCAGCGTAGTCGGCTTCGACGATGTGCCCGAGGCGGCCTACTTCATCCCGCCGCTGACCACCGTGCGGCCGGATTTCGACGCGGTGGCCCGGGCCAGCCTGGAGATGCTGCTGACCCAGATCGAGTCGGCCAGCGGTGGCGCACTGCGCGAGACGGTCGCACCGACTCTGGTCTCCCGGCAGAGCGTGGGGCGGCCACCGGTCCGCTGAGGCGGTCCGACGTGCACCCGTGCGGCAGGCAGGGTCCGGCCCGGCCATGCCGGACCGGACCCGCTGCCGGTGGGTGGTCAGCTCGCCGTGCAGGTGGGGGTACCGGACGGACCCGTTCCGGTGCCCTGGAAGCCGAATTCGGTGCTGCCGCCGGCACCGACCTGGCCGTTGTAGCTCACGTTGGCGAAGTTCACCGTGCCGCTGCTGCCGCTGGCCTGGGTGTTCCAGGTGCCGGTGACCGCGGTGCCGCCGGGCAGCGCGACCCGTACGCTCCAGCCACGGATCGCGGAGTTGCCGGCGGTGACCTTGACGGTGGCCACGAAACCGCCGTTCCACGAGTTCAGCGACACCGATGCGGTGCATCCGCCACCGGTCGACGGGGGCGGGGTGGTGGTCGGCGGCGGGGTGGTCGGGTTCGGCCCGCTGACGCTGTTCAGCGCGTTGAGCACCGACTGGTACGCCGGCTTCTTGTTGCCGTTCGCGTCGAAGAGCAGCGGGTTCTCGTTGCGCCGCCACGAGTCGTTGTCGCGTACGCCCCACACGGTGATGCCGGTGCACCGGGCCACCGCCAGGCAGGCGCGGGTGACCCGCTCGTAGATGCTCGCCTGGTTGGACCCCTGGGCGACGTCCAACTCGGTGATCTGCACGTCCACGCCGAGGTCGGCGAAGCGTTGCAGGTTGGCCTGGTAGTCGCTGGAGAGCGTGGTGCCCAGGTGGGACTGGAAGCCCACGCAGTCGATCGGCACGCCGCGCGCCTTGAAGTCGCGCACCATGTTGTAGATGCCGGTCGACTTCGCGTTGATCCCGTCGGTGTTGTAGTCGTTGTAGCAGAGCTTGGCGCTCGGGTCGGCGGTGCGCGCGGTCCGGAACGCGACCTCGATCCAGTCGTTGCCGGTGCGCTGGAGGTTGGAGTCACGCCGACCGCCGCCACCGCCGTCGGCGAACGCCTCGTTCACCACGTCCCAGGAGTGGATCTGGCCCCGGAAGTGGCCGGCGACCCGGGTGATGTGGTTGGTCATGGCGTTGCGCAGTGCGGTACCGGAAAGGTTCTGCGCCCAGCCCGGCTGCTGGGCGTGCCAGACCAGGGCGTGTCCGCGTACCGACATGCCGTTGGCGCGGGCGTGCGCGACGAGCCGGTCGCCGCCGGTGAAGTTGAAGCCGTTCTGCTGCGGCTCGGTGGCGTCCCACTTCATCTCGTTCTCGGCCACGATGGAGTTGAACTCGCGGTTGAGGATCGTGGTGTGCTGGCTGTTGGAGAACATGAACGAGCTGGTGGCGGCGCCGAAGTAGCGACCGCTCTGGGCAGCCGCCGCGCCGAGTGTGCTGGCGGCGGCGTTGGCCGCCGGGGCGACCAGCACGGTGGGAGCGACCAGCGCGGCGCCCGCCGCGAGGGCCAGCAGCAGGGTACGCGGTCGGATCACCGGGCCCCTGTCGTCGGTGGATCTGCGATTCATGACAGACCTCTCTGGTGGTGGTCGGAACGCCTCTCGGTCCGTGTGACGAACGAGCGGCGACCACACCCGGGGGCGGCCATGGCACGACCCGTCGGGTGCTGGTGTGATCGGTGGTGTTCGCACGCGCGCGGGTGACCCGGCCGTCATGAGCGGGATCGGTGCTGCCTGCGCGGTCCAGGCGGCCCGGTCCACATCAGGTGGCCGGCGCGCGACGCCGTGGCGGCGGACCCGGACAGGTCACCGGCGGATGCTGAGATCGGCTGGCGTGCCCTGCCGGCCGGGTCGGTGACCTCGAAGGAGCGTGCCCTGCACCCCTCGACCGGAAGTTAGCATGTTATCGATAACACGCTCAAGTGACGGCGGTAAATACGCGACGGTCGCCTGTTCGGGCGGCGTCCGCTCGAGCGCTGGGCGTGATGCGGGTGAGCACGAGCACAACGAGCGGGCCCGGTGCCACGGGCGCGGGTGGCGCGCCCGCGGCACCGGGCCGCGTACTCGGGGCCGGGTCGCCGTCGGGTGTCGATCAGATCCGGGTGCCACCACCGGTCGACGTCACCGCGCCCGTGCCGTGGCGTGAGCGGGGTCGTCGACCGAAGTCGCTCACTGGCAGCCGAGCCCGTTGAGGGTGAAGCCGGTGGGTGGGTTGTTGGTGCCGCTGTGGGTGGCCTGGAAACCGAAGCTGACGCTCTGGTTGCCGGGGATCGTGGCGTTCCAGGCGACGTTGCGCGCGGTCGCCTGGCTGCCGCTCTGGGTCACCGTGGCGTTCCACGCGCTGGTGACCTGCTGGCCGTTCGGCCAGGTCCACTGCAACGTCCAGCCGTTGACCGGGTTGGGGGTGTTGTTGGTGACGGTCAGCGTGGCGACGAGACCGTTGTTCCACGAGTCGGCCGAGTACTGCACGCGGCAGGTCGTGGCGCCCGGCGGCGGAGTGGTGGGTGGCGGGGTCGTGGGCGGTGGAGTGGTGGGCGGCGGCGTGGTCGGGGGCGGCGTGGTGGGCGGGGGAGTGGTGGGTGGCGGGGTGGAGCTCAGGCCGAAGAAGTCGATGGCGACCCGGGCCATGCCCGTCGACGGCAGGGTGTGCCCGGCGCCCTGGATGCTGTACGCCTCGACCTGGACGGTGCCGGAGGAGTTGGCGAACCGGCGTCGGTTCCAGTTGGCCTGCGGGGTGTCCGAGGACGTCGGCGTCTGGCTCAACCCGAAGACGTTGGTCCACTGCTCGACCGCCTCCTGTAGGAGCTGGAACGGGATGAGCGTGTCGTTGGTCCCGTGCCAGAGCTGGATGCGGGGACGCGGACCGCTGTAGCCGGGGTACGCCTGCCGCACCGCGTCGCCCCACTGCTGCGGGGTGCGGTCCATCCGGCCGTTGACGCACTGGCTGTTGGTCGGCGGGAAGTCGGCGGCGTTGGCGAAGCAGTTGAACGGCACGCCCATGAAGGCCGCACCGGCCTTGAACACGTCCGGGTAGAGGGCGAGCAGGGCCTGGGTGGCCATGCCGCCGGAGGAGCTGCCGGTGGCGTAGACCCGCTGCGGGTCGCCGCCGTACTGGCGCTGGGCGTAGCCGACCATCGACATGATGGAGACCGGGTCGCTGCCGCCGTCGCGGCGCTTCGAGGCGGCCGACCACACGTCGAAGCAGTTGCCGAAACCGGCCTGCTGGGTCGCGGTGGGATAGATGACCAGGAAGCCGTACTGGTCGGCGAGCCGGGCGAACTCGCTGCTGGAATAGAAGCCGGTGCCGGAGCCGCCACAGCCGTGCATGGCGACCACGATCGGCGGATTGGTCGGCCGGTTGTCCGGCGCGTAGATGTGCATGCGCATGTTGCCCGGGTTGTTGCCGAAGCTGGTCACCTCGACCAGCGACGCGGCGACGGCCGGTGACGGGGACAGGGCCACGCCCGCCACGGCGAGAAGTAACGCGGTGGCCAGGGATGCCAGCAGCCCGGCTCTCGTTCGGGTCATGTTCACCTCCGGTGATAGGGGTCGACGCCGGAACCCGGGCACGGTGGACGTCGGGTCAGCCGACATCGACCGGGGGACGGGGACCGGGCGTCGCGATCGGGAGGTGCTGCCCTGCGGAGGGGATCCGCTCACCTCGCCGTGACGATGACACTTTCGTGCCGATTCGCGGCTCGCGCGCAAGCCAAAGTATGGAGTCGCGCCGAGAGCGCCAGCAACACGATGAGATTGATCGATATTTTCAGTCGGCCGCTGCCCGGGCGGCGGTGACGCGACGGCGACGGCGCCCTCGGTCGCCGGGCTTCTCGGGCGTGCCGTGGCCGGTCGCGAAACACGCTAGCAACACGAGGGATGTCGATGTTAACGTTCGCAGAGTTGTCGATGTGCTGACGAGGCACCGATCGATCACCGTGGTGTGATCGCCAACATCGGTCCGGCCCGCCGATTCGGCGGCCCGGGGGCGAGCGTACGCAGCGCTGCTGTATTGATGTGATGTATCGCGACCTTCCATGTGGCATGCCGCCCGCGTTTCCTGCGGAGAAATCGGCCTTCGTGGGAGATCTAGGCGTTGACGCTGTGCGCCCGAAACGAATAACGTCTGATGTCTAAGTCGTGCCAGCGACACCACCCTCACGCCGTCCGTGTTTTGGAGGGATCCCCATGTCCCGTCCCCGGCTCACCCCGGCCACCCGCCAGCGGATCACGAACGCCACCGACGGCCCGATGCCGGACAGCGGCGGTGGCATCGCCTCCGGCTCGCCCTGAAACACCTGCGGCGACGATCGCACCTGTCTCCTGTGGACGTCACCGCAGCCTGATCGCACCTGTTCCGTCGGACGTCCGTCGCCGCGCCCCGGCGGTCGCGGCGTCTCTGCCGTCGACGGCATCCCGATACGGAGGACACACCATGGAACGTAGGGCTCTGCTGAGCGGGGGGTTGACCGTGCTGCTCGCTGCCTCGGCCACTCTCGTGGCCGGGTGCGGCGACGACGGCACCGGCTCGGGTGGTTCGGCGCAGCTCGTCGGCGTCGACTACCCGCGTTCGGACACCGACTTCTGGAACTCCTACATCAGGTACGTGCCGCAGTTCGCCGACGAACTGGGCGTCGAGATCAAGACCACCAACTCGCAGAACGACATCGCCAACCTGATCTCGAACACCCAGGCCTTCATGAGCCAGGGGGTCAAGGGTGTGGTGATGGCACCGCAGGACACCGCCGCCATCGCGCCCACCCTGACGCAGTTGGAGAGTCGGGACATCCCGGTGGTCACCATCGACACCCGACCGGACACCGGCAAGGTGTTCATGGTCGTCCGCGCCGACAACCGCGCGTACGGCATCAAGGCCTGCCAGTTCCTCGGCGCCAAGCTCGGCGGCACGGGCAAGGTCGTGATGCTCCAGGGCGGCCTGGACTCGATCAACGGCCGGGACCGCACCGAGGCGTTCAACGAGTGCATGCGCACGGACTTCCCCGGCATCACCGTCTTCGGCGAGGCCACCGACTGGAAGGCCGACGTGGCGGCGTCGAAGCTGCAGACCCGCTTCGCCTCGGACCCGGACGTCAAGGGCATCTACATGCAGTCCTCGTTCGCCCTGTCCGGCACGTTGCAGATCCTCAAGCAGCGCGGTCTCCAGGTGCCGCCGAGCGACCCGAAGCACGTCTTCGTGGTCTCCAACGACGGCATCCCGGAGGAGCTCAAGAACATCGGCGAGGGTCTGATCGACGCCACCGTCAGCCAGCCCGCCGACCTGTACGCCAAGTACGGGCTGGAGTACGTGAAGGCGGCGATGGACGGCAAGACGTTCCAGCCCGGCCCGACCGACCACGGCAGCACCATCATCCAGGTACGCGAGGGCCTGCTGGAAGACCAGCTCCCGGCGCCGCTGGTGACGGCGGACGGTGCGCCGATCGCGGGTGAGCCGACGCTCAAGTTCGACGACGCCTCCCTGTGGGGCAACAACGCATGAGTACCGCCCCGCACCGCGCGGCCGACGGGCCGGCCGGCGACGCCCGGCCCGTCGTCGAGGCGGTGGACATCACCAAGCGGTTCGGATCGACGGTGGCCCTGCTCGACGCGGGCATCGTGGTCCGGCCCGGCGAGACGCACGCTCTGGTCGGACGCAACGGCGCCGGCAAGTCGACGCTGGTCGGCATCCTCACCGGACTACAGGCCGCCGACGGCGGCGCGGTGGCGTTCGACGGTCGGCCGGCCCCGCCGTTGGGTGACCGCGACGCGTGGCGGAAGCGGGTGGCCTGCGTCTACCAGAAGTCCACCATCATCGGCACCCTCACCGTGGCGGAGAACCTGTTCCTTCACCGACACGCCCGGGGCGCGGCCGGTCTGATCCAGTGGTCGAGGCTGCGCCGGCAGGCCGAGGAACTGCTCGCGACGTGGTCGGTCGAGGTTGACGTACGTCAGCCCGCCGCGTCGCTCTCGGTCGAGCAGCGGCAGTTCGTGGAGATCGCCCGGGCGCTCTCCTTCGGTGCCCGGTTCATCATCCTCGACGAACCGACCGCCCAGCTCGACGGCGCGGGCATCAACCGTCTGTTCGCCCGGATCCGGGACCTGCGGGCCCAGGGCGTGACATTCCTGTTCATCAGCCACCACCTACAGGAGATCTACGAGATCTGCGACCAGGTGACGGTCTTCCGCGACGCGCGGCACATCCTGACGGCCCCGGTGGCGCAGCTCAGTCGGCCGGAGCTGGTCGCCGCGATGACCGGTGAGGACGTCACGATGCCCGAGGCGGATCACCGCCCGCTCGCGGCCGACGCGCCGCTGCTGCTCTCGGTGCGTGATCTGACCACCGCCTCCGGTGCGCGACTGTCGCTCGAGGCCCGGGCGGGCGAGGTGGTCGGCATCGCGGGCGGCGGCGGCAGCGGGAAGGTCGAGGTCGCCGAGGCGATCGTCGGCCTGGCCCGCCCGGCCCGGGGAACGGTCGTGGTGGACGGTCGCACACTGCGGCCGGGCAGCGTGCCGGACGCCCTCGACGCCGGGGTCGGGCTGGTGCCGCAGGACCGGCACCGGGAGGGATTGGTGCCGCTGCTGTCCATCGCGGAGAACGTCACGATGACCGTGCCGGACCGGGTCGCGCGACGCGGCCTCATCTCGCCGGCCAGGCGTGACGCGCTGGCTCGCGACACCATCGCCGACCTGGCGATCAAGGCGTCCGGGCCGCAGGTGCCGGTCTCCGACCTGTCCGGCGGCAACCAGCAGAAGGTGGTGATGGGGCGGGCGTTGGCCAGCGCGCCGAAGTTGCTGGTGCTCATCACCCCGACCGCCGGTGTCGACGTGCGGTCCAAGCAGACGCTGCTCGGTGTCGTCGACGAGGTCCGCCGACGCGGCACCACGGTGCTGGTGGTCTCGGACGAACTCGACGACCTGCGGATCTGCGACCGGGTGCTGGTGATGTTCCAGGGTCGGGTGGTCGGCGAGATGGCGCACGGCTGGCGCGACAACGATCTGGTAGCCGCCATGGAAGGGGTGGATCTCCACCATGTCTGAGACGCTCACTCCCACCACACCGCCGGCGGCCGCACCACCACCGTCCCGGTCCGCGTCGCGGAGTCTGGCCGTCGCCCGGTTACGTGACCTGGCGCTGGTGCCGGCGATCATCGCGGTCGCCATCGTCGGGTCGATCGTCAACCCGGTCTTCCTCAGCAGCGACAACATCATCAACGTGCTGCAGAGCATGTCGGAGATCGCCATCGTGGTGCTCGCCCAGACCATCGTGCTGATCACCGGCAAGATGGACCTGTCGCTGGAGTCCACCTTCGGCCTGGCGCCCGGCATCGCCGCGTGGCTGGTCATCGACCCCGCCCTCACCCGGGGTCTCGGGCTCGACGTGGTGCCGGACGCCTGG
Organism: Micromonospora sp. NPDC049903; assembly: GCF_044460945.1. NCBI lineage: Bacteria > Bacillati > Actinomycetota > Actinomycetes > Micromonosporales > Micromonosporaceae > Micromonospora > Micromonospora sp. NPDC049903. The sequence goes on along the minus strand of NZ_JBITKL010000009.1, from coordinate 10,046 downwards.
GCGGTTCCGGTGGTCCTGCTCGTCGGCGCGCTCGTCGGGGCCTTCAACGGGCTGCTCATCGTCCGCTTCGGTCTCAACGGCTTCATCGTCACGCTGGGCATGCTGATCGTCCTGCGCGGCCTGCTCACCGGCATCTCGGGCGGCCAGACCTTCTTCGCGCTGCCGGAGTCGATGACCTATCTGGGTTCCGCGACGTGGGTCGGCGTGCCGGCCTCGATCTGGGTGTCGCTGCTGCTGGTCGCCGTCGGCATCGTGGTCCTCGGCTACACCCGAGCCGGCCGGGCGCTCTATGCCATCGGCGGCAACGCCGACGCCGCCCGGGCGGCGGGCATCCGCACCGACCGGGTGCTGTGGGTCGCCCTCATCGTGGCCAGTGTGCTCGCCGCGCTCGCCGGTCTGCTGATCAGCGGCCGCCTGGCGGCGGTCCCGGCGGCGCAGGGCAGCGGTGCGATCTTCCAGGTCTTCGCGGCGGCGGTGATCGGCGGCGTCAGTCTCAACGGAGGCAAGGGAAGCGTCTTCGGCGCCTTCACCGGCGTCCTGCTGCTTTTCATGATCATCAACGTGCTGACGCTGGCCGGGGTCCCCGCACAGTGGACGAACTTCCTCAACGGCACCGTCATCCTGGTGGCCCTGGTGGTCTCCCGCATCACCGGAGGCAAGGCGCAGACATGAGGCCGGCGGTCCGCCGCACCACAGACCCCGAGTCCGGGCCCGACCCGGCCAGCCGTTCGACCCTCAGGAGTTTCGGTGAGTGAGCGCATCTCGTCCGTAGAGACCATCGACGTACGGTTCCCCACGTCCCGGCACCGCGACGGGTCGGACGCCATGAACCCCTTCCCGGACTACTCCGCCGCGTACCTGATCCTGCGGACATCGACCGGCGCGGAGGGGCACGGGCTGGTCTTCACGGTGGGGCGCGGCACCGAGATCCAGGTGGCGGCCGTCCAGTCGCTCGCCTCGATGGTGGTCGGTCAGCCGGTCGACGAGGTGCTCGCGGACCCCGGCGCCCTGGCTCGTCGGCTCGTCGGCGACAGCCAGATCCGGTGGCTCGGCCCGGAGAAGGGGGTGGTGCACATGGCGGCCGGCGGGCTGGTCAACGCGGTGTGGGATCTCGCCGCCCGCCGGGCGGGCAAGCCGCTGTGGAAGCTGCTCGCCGACCTCACCCCGGAGCAGATCGTCGCGCAGGTCGACTTCCGCTATCTGCGCGACGCGCTGACCGAGGACGAGGCGCTGGACCTGCTGCGGGCCGCCGAGGGTGGGCGGGCCTCGCGGGAGCAGCGTCTGCTGGCCGAGGGCTACCCCGCCTACACCACCACCCCGGGCTGGCTGGGCTACGACGACGAGAAGCTCGCCCGGCTCTGCCGGGAGGCGGTCGACGACGGGTACCGGCTGATCAAGCTCAAGGTCGGCGGGAACCTGGCCGACGACGTACGCCGGATGGGCATCGCCCGCCGCGCGGTCGGACCGGACGTCCGCATCGCGGTCGACGCCAACCAGATCTGGGGGGTGCCCGAGGCCATCGGGTGGATGCGGGAGCTGGCACCTTTCGACCCGTACTGGATCGAGGAGCCGACCTCCCCGGACGACGTGCTCGGGCACGCCGCCGTGCGCAAGGCCCTCGCCCCGGTCAAGGTGGCCACCGGTGAGCACGTGCACAACGCGGTGATGTTCAAGCAACTCCTCCAGGCCGATGCCGTCGACGTGGTGCAGATCGACGCCTGCCGCGTCGCCGGGGTCAACGAGAACCTGGCGATCCTGCTGCTCGCCGCGAAGTTCGGGGTGCCGGTCTGCCCGCACGCAGGTGGCGTGGGGTTGTGCGAACTGGTGCAACACCTGGCCATGTTCGACTTCGTGGCGCTCAGCGGCACCACCGACGACCGGGCCATCGAGTACGTCGACCACCTGCACGAGCACTTCGCCGACCCGGTACGCGTGCACCGTGGACGCTATCTCGCGCCCCGCGTACCGGGCATGAGCGCCCAGATCGTCCCGGCCGCGCTGACCGACTACCGGTTCCCCGATGGCCCGGAGTGGACCACCGCGCCGGTGGTGGCGGGAGCCCCGGCCGCATGATCATCGACGCGCACCACCACCTGTGGCAGCCGGACCACGGCTACCACTGGCTGGACGACCCCGCGCTGGCGACCATCCGTCGCCCGTTCACCCCGACGGACCTCACCCGCGAGCTGACCGCGACCGGCGTGGACGGCACCGTGCTCGTGGAGGGTGGTCGCTGCCACCCCGACGAGGCGGCCGAGTTCCTCGGCCACGCCGCCGACACGCCGCCGATCCTCGGTGTGGTGGCCTGGATCGACATCGCGGCCGGCGACGTCTCCGCAACCGTCGCGGGCTACCGGCGGCTGCGCGGCGGTGAGCTGCTGGTCGGGGTACGCCCGCAGGTGCAGGGGGAGGCCGACCCCGACTACCTCGACCGGCCCGAGGTGCGGCGGGGGCTCGCCGAGGTGGCCGATGCCGGGCTCGCGTTCGACCTGGTGATCCGGGCCGACCAGTTGCCGGCGGCGGTCCGGGCGGCACGGGCGGTGCCGCAGCTCCGGTTCGTCCTCGACCACCTCGGCAAGCCCCGGATCGACGCGGGAGCGGCGGGTCTGCGGGCCTGGCGTGACCCGTTCGCCGCGCTGGCCGCCAACCCGAACGTCACCGCCAAGCTGTCCGGGCTGGTCACCGAGGCCCGACCGGACTGGTCACCGGCCGACCTGAGCCCGTTCGTCGCGGTGGCGATCGCCGAGTTCGGTGCGGATCGTCTGATGTTTGGCTCGGACTGGCCGGTGTGTCTGCTCAGGTCGGACTACCCGGGGGTTCGCCGGGCGTTGGAGGCCGCGTTGCCGCCGCTGTCGGCGCGGGACCGGCAGGACGTCTTCGCCGGCACCGCCGTGCGGACCTACGGACTGACCTGGCGGTCCGAACCCGCCGGCACGGCCGGGTGACCCGGTCGTGCCGGGATCACGCGTCCGCCGCCTTGGCGGCGAGCACCGTACGCAGCCACGCCTCGGAGGTGTTCACGTGCATCAGCGCGCTGGCCTGCGCGAGCAGTTGGTCACGCGACCGCAGCGCGAGATAGATCGCGTGGTGCTCGTCGATCGTCTTGTGGGCGGCGTTGCCCTCGATCAACCCGCGCCACACCCGCGCCCGCAGCGTCCGACTGGAGAGTCCGGCCAGCAGCGACGTGAGGGTCTCGTTCCCGGTGGTCGCGATGACGGTGTGGTGGAAGGCGGTGTCGAACTGGATCAGCTTCTCGGCGTCGTCGGCGGCGGCCCGCATGTCCTCCAGGATCCGGGCGAGCTCGTCGAGGTCGGTGTCGGTCATCCGCAGCGCCGCCAGGCCGGTCGCCACCGGCTCCAGCATCCGGCGGACCTCCATCACCTCCAGCAACGTGTCGTCGCGCAGGAGTTCCACCGCGACGCCGAGGCCCTCCAGCAGCAGGCGCGGGGCGAGGCTGGTGACGTACGTGCCGTCGCCGCGACGCACGTCGAGCACCCGGGCCGACTCGAGTACCTTCACCGCCTCCCGGACCCCGCTGCGCGACAGCCCCATCTGCGCGGCCAGCTGCGGCTCCGGTGGCAGCCGTGCGCCCGGCGGCAGCTCACCACTCTGGATCATGCTGCGGATCCTGGCGATCGCGTCGTCGGTCAGTGCCATCCACGCCCCCTTCGGACCGGCCCGCCATGCGGCGTCGACATGGGCCCACCACCGCCTGCGGCAGGCACCGGCAGCCCTCACCACTATAGATACATCGGACGTTTGGTGCCCTCGCGGCACCCTCGGCGTCTCAGCGGGGAACCGCTGGCGTCGGTGCTCGGTCGGTCGGGCCGAGCGGCCGGCGGGAGAACGACAGCCCACCGGGAAGACCTTCAGGAGGCGGCGTGAACCGCAGTGCGCAGTACGTCGGCGAGCAGACCTTCGTCGTCGAGGAGACCGCCGTGGTGCCGCCCGGCCCCGGCCAGGTACGCCTCGACGTCGCGTACACCGGGATCTGCGGCACGGACCTGCACATCGCGCACGGGGCGATGGACCAGCGGGTGCGCGTACCGGCGGTGATCGGGCACGAGATGTCGGGCCGGGTGGCCGAGGTCGGCGCGGGCGTCGAGGGATTCCGGGTGGGGGACCCGGTCACCGTGATGCCGCTGGACTGGTGCGGAGAGTGTGCGGCCTGCCGTGCCGGACACACGCACGTCTGCCACCGGCTCGACTTCGTCGGCATCGACTCGCCCGGCGCGATGCAACGGTCGTGGACCGTACCCGCGCGGCTCCTGGTGCCGCTGCCGGCGGACCTGTCCCTGGTCCACGCCGCGCTCGTCGAGCCGACCGCGGTGGCGGTGCACGACGTGCGCCGCTCCCGGCTCGTCGCCGGTGAACACGCGGTCGTCATCGGCGCCGGACCGGTCGGCCTGCTCATCGCCACGGTCGCCCAGGCCACCGGTGCCGCGGTGACCGTGCTCGAACTCGACCCGCGCCGCCGGGAACTCGCCACCGACCTCGGCCTCACCGCCGTCGACCCGGCGACGGTCGACGTCGCGCGGTACGTCCAGGAGGCGACCGCCGGGGCCGGCGTCGACGTCGTGTTCGAGGTCTCGGGCTCGGCCACCGGCGTCCGCACCGCGACCGACCTGCTCGCGGTCCGGGGACGGCTCGTCGTGGTCGCCATCCACCCCACTCCCCGCGAGGTGGACCTGCACCGGATCTTCTGGCGCGAGCTGGAGGTGATCGGGGTACGGGTCTACGACCGCACGGACTACGCCGAGGCGGTCCGCCTGGTACACACCGGTCAGGTGCCCGCCGACCGGCTCGTCTCGCGGATCGTGCCGCTGGCCGACGTGGCGCGGGCCTTCGAGGCGCTCGCCGCTGGTGGTGACGTCAAGGTACTCGTGGACTGTGGAGGAGACGCGTGAACCTGTTCGACCTGAGCGGCCGGTTGGCCGTGGTGACCGGCGCGCGACGCGGCATCGGGCTGGCGATGGCGGAGGCACTGGCGGCGGCCGGCGCCGATGTGATCGGGGTGAGCGCGTCGCTGGAGGAGACCGGCAGTGAGGTGGCCGACCGGGTGGCGGCGCACGGGCGCGGGTTCGTGCCGTACCGGGCGGACCTCTCCGACCGGGCCGCCGTCCGGGCGCTCGGCGACTGGCTCGTCTCGTACGACCGGCCCGTCGACATCCTGGTCAACAACGCCGGCACGATCCGTCGTGCGCCGGCTGCCGAGCATTCCGACGTGGACTGGGACCACGTGCTGGAGGTCGACCTGTCGGCGCCCTTCGTCCTCGCCCGCGAGGTGGGCCGGGACATGATCCGGCGCGGCAGCGGCAAGATCATATTCACCGCGTCGATGCTCAGTTTCCAGGGCGGCGTGACCGTGCCCGGCTACGCCGCCGCGAAGTCGGGGATCGCCGGACTGACCCGCGCGCTGGCCAACGAGTGGGCGCCGCACGGGGTCAACGTCAACGCGATCGCGCCGGGCTACATCGGCACGGACAACACCCGGGCGCTGCGGGACCAGCCGGAACGCAACCGGGCGATCCTGGAGCGGATCCCGGCCGGGCGGTGGGGGCGCCCCGACGACCTCGCCGGAGTCACCGTCTTCCTGGCCTCCGACGCGGCTGCGTACGTGCACGGCGCCGTCATCCCGGTCGACGGTGGCTGGCTGGCCCGGTGACGTGCGTCGACCTCATCTCAAGAACATCTACACCTTGCTATGTTATCGCTCACAGACTACCTTTTGCCGTCAGGAGTGCAGGCTTCCGCTCACTCGCGACGTGCTCACCCGGGTGCTCGGCGTCCACCGTCCCGGCCGGCCGAGCCGGTCCCGCGACGCCCACCGGGTCCGCGCGCGGGACGGCGGGCGTCCGCCGCCACGCCACCTGATGTCTGAGGAAGGGAGGCCTGTCATGCGACTACCTGCCACCACCGCGTCCGTCGGCGCCCGCACCGACCGGCACCCGTCGGCAAGCCCGGCCCGTCCGTCCGACACCGCCGAGGTGGTGGACCGCGCCGATCGGATGGAGCGTCTGCTGACCACGGTGATCGACGAGGCCGGCGGGCCGGAGTCGGCTGTCGACCAGCGGAGCGGAGGGACCACCGTGCCCGTCTCCAGCCTCGACCTGGTGGGTGGGTCGGTCGGCGTCGATCCGGCGGCGTGCCTGCTCGCCGCCTTCGACCTGGCCTACCGCGATCTGCCGGCCAGTGGGCAGCGGCTGGTCCGGTACCTCGGCCTGCATCCGGGCCCGGACTTCGACGCCGACGCGGCGGCGGCGCTGTGCAACCTGACCCTCGTGCAGGTCCGGCGAGGTCTGGGGGAGTTGCGCGACCGTCGGTTGGTCGTCCGGTGTGGCAGTCGCTACCGGTTCCCCGACCGGGTCGCCGAGCACGTGCGGCGGCTCGCCCTCGCCGAGTCCGCCGTGGACCGCAGCGCGGCCCTGGCGCGGCTCGGCGATGTCCGTCCGGGTGCGGCGCACTGGGATGGTTCGACCGCCCGGCGTTGATCCGGGTCTCCTCGCCGCCGACCCGCCGCCCGGCCATACATGTGACGTATCTGGTTCCGGGCGGGCGCGGATGGGTGGACGCCATCGCCTGTGTGCGCTGACTGTCCCGGTCCTGCGCAGAGCCCCGACGAGCTGCCTGATCGCCTCGTTGTGCCTGCATTTAGACGTGGTCCACCGGGAATTGGCGGCGGGCGCGACAGGTCGTCATCGACCGTTGCCTATTTTGTCGCCGCCGGGTAACCTTCGCGAAACACATCAGATGTCTGGCTGTCTCCGTGGCCCTCGGGTTTCGCCCGACACGCCCGCCCGACGTCACCGAGCAGATCCGGCACATCGGCTTTCACCCTGTTCCCGCGCACCGGCGTGGCCTTCGGGCCACCGGTTGGAGGATCGATGTCAGACCTGACCCGACGGCAGGCTCTCAAGATCGGCGCGGCCGGCGCGGGCGGCGCCCTGCTGCCGCTGCCGTGGACCGCCCTGGCCCGCGCGGACTCCGCCCCACCAGCCCAGGTGCTCGCCGCCGGGGACCTGGCACTGTGGTACGACGAGTCCGCCGGGACCGACTGGCTGCGCGCGCTCCCGATCGGCAACGGCCGACTCGGTGCCATGGTATTCGGCAACGTCGACGCCGAACGGCTGCAACTCAACGAGGACACCGTCTGGGCCGGCGGCCCCCACGACCCGAGCAACACCCGGGGACTGGCGGCACTGGCCGAGATCCGACGGCTGGTCTTCGCCAACCAGTGGACGCAGGCCCAGAACCTCATCAACCAGAACATGCTCGGCAACCCGGTCGGACAGTTGGCGTACCAGCTCGTCGGCAACCTGCGGCTGACCTTCCCCACCTCCGGCGGAGCGTCGCAGTACGAGCGGCAGCTCGACCTGACCACCGCGACCAGCTCGGTCAGCTACGTGATGAACGGCATCCGCTACCAGCGCGAGGTCTTCGCCAGCGCGCCGGACCAGGTCATCGCGATGCGCCTGACCGCCGACCGGAGCGGGTCGATCTCCTTCACCGCCACCTTCGACAGCCCGCAGCGGACGACGCTCACAAGCCCCGACGGCACCACGATCGCCCTCGACGGGGTCTCCGGCAACCAGGAGGGCGTCACCGGCGCGTTGCGGTTCCTCGCCCTGGCCAACGCCACCGTCAGCGGCGGCACCGTGACGAGTTCCGGCGGCACGCTGCGGGTCACCAACGCCACCAGCGTGACCCTGCTGATCTCGATCGGCTCCAGCTACGTCACCTACCGCAACGTCGGCGGCGACTACCAGGGCATCGCGCGCCGACACCTGACCGCCGCCCGGGCCAGCAGCTACGACCAGCTCCGCAGCCGGCATGTGGCCGACTACCAGGCACTGTTCAGCCGGGTCAGCCTGGACCTCGGCCGCACCGCCGCCGCCGACCAGCCGACCGACGTACGGATCGCGCAGCACAACAGCGTCAACGACCCGCAGTTCTCCGCGCTGCTGTTCCAGTACGGTCGGTACCTGCTGATCTCATCGTCCCGGCCGGGCACCCAGCCGGCCAACCTCCAGGGCATCTGGAACGACTCGCTGACCCCGGCGTGGGACTCCAAGTACACGATCAACGCCAACCTGCCGATGAACTACTGGCCGGCCAACACCACGAACCTGGCGGAGTGCCACGCGCCGGTCTTCGACATGGTCCGCGACCTGGCGGTCAGTGGCGCCCGCACCGCGCAGGTGCAGTACGGCGCCGGCGGGTGGGTCACCCACCACAACACCGACGCCTGGCGGGCCACCTCGGTGGTGGACGGCGCGTTCTGGGGCATGTGGCAGACCGGCGGCGCGTGGCTGGCCACCCTGATCTGGGACCACTACCTGTTCAACGGCGACGTCGAGTTCCTGCGGGCGAACTATCCGGCGATGAAGGGTGCCGCGCAGTTCTTCCTCGACACGTTGGTGACCGAGCCGACCCTCGGCTACCTGGTCACCAACCCGTCGAACTCGCCGGAGATCGGCCACCACGCGGACGCCAGCGTGTGTGCCGGTCCGACCATGGACAACCAGATCCTGCGGGACCTCTTCGACGGCTGCGCCCGGGCCAGCGAGATCCTCGGCGTGGACGCCACGTTCCGGGCCCAGGTCCGCGCGACCCGGGACCGGCTGGCCCCGAACCGGGTCGGCTCCCGGGGCAACATCATGGAGTGGCTCTACGACTGGGTGGAGACTGAGCGGACCCACCGGCACATCTCACACCTGTACGGGCTCGCGCCGAGCAACCAGATCACCCGGCGCGGCACCCCGCAACTGTTCGCGGCGGCCCGGCGCACCCTGGAGATCCGGGGCGACGACGGCACCGGCTGGTCACTCGCGTGGAAGATCAACTTCTGGGCCCGGATGGAGGAGGGTAACCGTGCCCACGACCTGATCCGCTTCCTCGCCACCCCGGCCCGGCTCGCGCCGAACATGTTCGACCTGCACCCGCCGTTCCAGATCGACGGCAACTTCGGTGCCACCGCCGGTGTCGCCGAGATGCTGCTCCAGAGCCACGCCGGTGAACTGCACGTGCTGCCGGCCCTGCCGACCGCTTGGCCGAACGGGCGGGTCTCCGGGCTGCGCGCCCGGGGCGGACACACCGTCGGCATCACGTGGAGCAACGGCCAGGCCGGCGAGATCCTGGTCCGGCCGGACCGCGCGGGCACGGTACGGCTGCGCGGCCGGCTCTTCGCCAACACGTACACGGTGGTGGACGTCGCCGACGGGACGCCCGCGCGCACCACGCGGATCGAGTCCGACCTGGTCGAGGTGACCGTGCAGGCCGGCCGCACCTACCGGGCCACCGGGCAGGGCGTCGCCGTCCCGACGCTGGAGCAGAGCTTCACCAACGTCAGCACCACCAACGACACCAACACCGGAGTCGGCAACTTCGACGGCAACGGCGCCTCGCTCTCCGCGCAGGCCCTGGCCGCGGCCGGCGTCACCCCCGGCGCCACGCTGAGCCGCAACGGGGTGACCTTCCGCTGGCCCAACGTCGCGCCGGGCGGTGCGGACAACGCCATCGCCTCCGGGCAGGCGATCAGCGTCACCGGCACCGGTCGTACGCTCGGCTTCCTCGCCACCGGCACGTACGGTGCGGTGTCCGGCACCGGCACGGTGGTGTACGCCGACGGCACCCGTCAGACCTTCACGCTGAGCACTCCGGACTGGTACGGCGGGCCGCACAGCGGAGCCACCGCGGCCGTGGTCACGGCGTACCAGAACCGGCCCAACAACCAGCGGCAGAACACGGCCGCCTGCGTCTACTTCGTCGGTGTGACGTTGCAGAACAAGGCGGTCGCCCGGGTCGAGCTGCCCAACATCAGCCCCCGCCCGGCGGCCAACGTGCCGACCATGCACGTCTTCGCGATCGCCATCGCGGCCTGACGCGCCGGTCCGGGGCGGCGCGACGGGGAACGAGGGCGGGGTCGCCGTGGACAGGCGGCCCCGCCCTCGGTGGATCACTCGAACAGGGACAGGGTCAACGTCGAGGTGTACTCACCGGCGGCCACGTCGGCCGGGGTGCGCAGGAACAGGTCGGCGTCGACCGAG